>CAVEQO010000008.1:0-66483 GCA_963617965.1 Anaerovoracaceae bacterium | reverse complement strand
GCAGATGTTGAACTTTTATTTGACTCGTACTTGACACAGTTGAGATGATAGACTCGAAGAAGGAGGATCCGGATCCGGGACACTTATGTCGAGTTCTCTTTGATGTATCATGACATATAAGTCCAAACACTTAATAGCATGGCATATTATGAAATCTTGGGTGATCTATAAGCCGAGGTGTTGTACCAATTTGTATCATGCTTGTATCGAGCAACTGCGATAGATGGGCTTATACCCTTTGACGCTGCGGTGATAGCGATTGTTTTCACAATCTTAAATGGTGAGAGACTTTTGCATCCAACTTTCATTATATCACTCCAAACGGTATCTGGAATTAGTGTTTGTCGTGCAAATTCATTCGCCTCCTTCTCTCTTGGATCTGTGGCGTATGAACCATCATCGATGGAAATGAATGCTATTTGTTCTTTTGTTAGATGCCTGTCTATGTGACAAAGTTCGTGTAAGACATCAAAAACCAATTTGTCCATATCATTGTAGCGATATGTCACAGTAATAACAGGATGTGCATCTACCATCGTTGAGAAAGCATCAATAGGAGCCTTGTCCAATTTGGGAACCTCTATATATAGAATACCATATCTATTAAGGCTTTCTTTGATTGTTTCAATCGTAAGAGTTCTCGCATTGGCCATAGTCGCAATTTCCGATGCGGCTTTTAAGGCATTGCCTTTATTGTATTGGATAGGCAATGTTGGTGCTTCTGATATGCCTATATTATTTAGAATAAGCCAAGTAAGCATATTCTTTTCATCTATCTGCACTTTCTCACTATGCTTATATAAGCCTGCAACTTGCATTTTTAACTCTTCTGCGGAAAGCAAATCAAAAGAAACAATGCTTTTTAGTTGCGCGACACGTTCTGCACATGGCATAAGTGACATTTTCAACTTCTTGTATAATAATTTCAGATTGAACATATCACTACATGCCGCTTCAAAGTCAGCCGCTTTTTGCTCGTTACTATTCTTTTCTCCTATGGTTTTGCTGTCATAGATATAACCATGATGAAGACTCATCCAGTTCTTGTACGATATGCCAAGAGCTTTCTCTAATTTTATGGCGAAATCCTCATTTAGATTGCGTTTGCCCTTAATGAACTCACTTAGGTGCGTAGGCTGCATACCTATCATTTGGGCGAAATCCTTTTGTTTGATACCACGTTCCAGCAACTCCTCGCGCAGAACCTCTCCGGGATGGATTGCCCTTGCTGGAACTAACCTTTTACTTTCTGTTGCCATAATGGGTACTATCAATTTCTATTAATTCTACTTCTACTCCGTCTTCCGTTTCTGTGAATAACAGACGTTCGACCTTACCGTTCACAATTCTTACCGAGCTACGTGGGTCATGTACCAGCTTCTCATAATGCAAAAAGCTATACTCATACAATTCCCTCGTCGTTTCTGTTCTGTACATGATGCTTACTGCCCGAATGTAGCCATCTACAAGTTTCTTGTTCTTGCACAATTGCTTGTATTTGCGGTCTTTGGTCTTGCCTGTTTCATACAGTTCGGATAACGCTTCATCTTTGAAAGTTATTTTCATTCAAGCGAAATGCTTTATTTTTCTGCAAAGGTACTACAAAATTCCCATATTTGGTAATTTAGCGATCGAAAAGTTGATAGGCCCCCATAGGATAAAAATCTGGTCTATGGGTCAAATTGTGTAATGGAACAGCCCCTTATACCTATCATGGCAGAGGTGCTTTACCGCACCACGTTCCTCGAAAGTTGGGGTTCGGAGGCATCCCGTATCATGGAGGCGTGCAAGGCGCAAAATGTGCCAGAACCGACATGGAGCATCAAGCCTAAGGTCGGGCGGTTTTCTTCTCAGTCTGCCAATTTGGACAGCAAGGCTATAAACCCATTGCTGAAATCGCCAGTGAAATCAAGGATGCGCAGGGCTCCGTTTTCACCACCAAGCAGTGCGATGATTTCAACCACCTTATCCCCTGCCTGCCGTGTCCATACGCAGGCTGCGTGCCTGTCGCCATCCTGTCCGGGCGACTCGTATTTCCTGTATGTTTTCCTGTTGGCCCGAAAGACCTTGTCCGCCAGTGACCGATAAGCACTAACGTTGTCCAAAGCCACAAGGATACGGAGGCTCCTAACGCTGTGCAACAACTCGCCCACAATTTGTTTGTCTTCCGTTTTCCCGGAAGTATCTGCCTCTTCTGCAGAGGCAAGCATTTCAACGACGTCGCGCATCATAGCCGGGCTGACGGTTATATGCTTGTATTCGGAGGAGGGATAGTTGTCGGAACAAGCTTCCATACGCTCCATCATGCGTGCCACAAAATCCTTGTCACCGGAAGCCTGCGCCGCCGATGCCGACACCAGTGCAGTGACAAAAGCTGCAAGTATCAGAAAAATCCGTTTCATTTCCACCTTTTTCCGTTCTTCCCCATATCGCCCAATATCACGGACACCCCGCCTATTTTAGCACTGTATCCGCTTCCGCGACCGAATCGGTCTTGAACACATTGCTGAGGTCTTTTAGCGCACCGCTGACCTGACGATATGCCACCTGCGGATCTGAATATGTGTCATGATATCCGGCATAATTGTAGTTGACCGGTTCTGGATCCTGCGAGTTCCAGTAGCTTGAGGCCGCCACACCTACCGTAATCACGAGTGCCACGGAAGCCACGGCCTTGTAGAACGGGGTCAGCATACGGTTCGTACGACCGAGCCATGAGCTCTGGACAGGCGCAGTCATGTTGACCAGACGCAGCTGTTTCATAAGCCTGTCATCGAAGTCCGCCGGCAGCTCCACTTTTTCTTCTTCCGCAAGGACATTGAAGAGCGGCCTGTATTGTTCAAGCGATGCAGGCACGTTCCGCTGCATGAAGAAACTCTTAAGAATCTTTTCTTCCTCAAGGTTGGTCTGGCAGCTGAAATAGCGTTCCACCAGATTTTCAATGTATTTATAGTCCATAGTCCTTTTGTTTCTTAAACGATAGTCTGAGAGCCTGACGGGCCCGGAAGAGAGTGACCTTGACCTGTTCCTCACTCAGGTGAAGCGCAGAAACGATCTCCTTGTAGCTGTAGCCCTCTATGTCGCGAAGCTGCAAAACCTCTTTCTGGCGCGGCGGCAGAGCATTGATCCTGTTGAGCAGCATCTGGCCACGCTCCCGGCGCATAAGACTCTCATAGGGCGACTCAACGGCATCTTCCAATGCGGGATACTCAGTCTGGCTGTCAATCCGCTCGTAGTTGCGTCCTGCCCTCTTGAGGGAGTCAAACGCGAGGTTGCGGCATATTGTAACTCCCAGAGCCTCCGCCTCTGCGGCTGTCTGAAAGGAGCCTGTGCGTTTCCAAAGCCTGACAAGCGTTTCCTGAGTGATGTCCTGCGCCTCCGCACTGTCCTGCAACACCCGCAGGGCAAGCCTGTAGAGCCTGTTCTTCAGCGGCATCACGTCTTTGTTGAAATCTATCATTGTCCGATCTCTCTGGGTATAAACGATTGGCGGTGGAAAAAGTTACGCTCCGTTGCGGAAAAATCCCCTCCGGGACGGCAAAACAAAGCCCGGAAGGGATTTTTTGACTTTCTGCTCTTTGGGTGCGCACCTTGACGGCGCATATCCTACAAGAACAACAGCCGCTGGAAATAGTAGATCAGCATTCCGCTGAGCATACCCAACAATGCCCATATACTGAAATGCTTAAGATACCACCCGAAGCTTATCTTCTCCAATCCCATGACAACCACGCCGGCGGCCGAGCCAATGATAAGGATACTGCCACCCGTACCAGCGCAGTAGGCAAGCAACTGCCAGAATATGCCATCCTGACAGAAATCCGGATTGGACGGCAGGCATTCATACATTCCCATACAGCTGGCCACAAGCGGCACGTTGTCAACCACAGACGAAGCCACGCCAATGAGACCGGTGACAAGATAGTGGTTGCCGCCGGTGAGGGTATCGAGCATCTCACCGAAGCGGTGAAGAGCCCCCGTTTCTTCCAGAGCGGCCACAGCCATCAGAATGCCGAGGAAAAACAATATGGTCGACATGTCTATGTTCTTGAGTATGCGGCTCACGCGCTGGGCGCGGTTGCTTTCAATCTTGCGCGAGTTGTAGAAACATTCCGTAATCACCCACAGCACACTGAGAATCAGTATCACACCCATGAACGGGGGCAGACCCGTGATGCTGCGGAACACCGGCACGAAGATAAGCCCCAACACTCCCACGTAGAACACCACATTGCGCTGCGTGAGTGAGAAGTCGTAGGATTCGGCGGCGGGTTCCTCGCCGTTTTCCGTCAGCGGCTCAAGACGGCCTTTCATCCTGAAATGGAGAACCAGCCCCGGCACTACCACCGTGGCCAACGAGGGAAGCAACAGCTGCTCTATGAGTCCGAGCGAAGAGATGTTGCCCTTTATCCACAGCATTATGGTAGTGACATCACCTATGGGCGAGAACGCCCCCCCGGCATTTGCCGCAATAATTATCATTGCACTGTACAAAATGCGCACCTGCTTGCTCTTCACCAGTTTGCGCAACACCATCACCATCACAATGGAGGTGGTCAGATTGTCAAGCACGGCCGAGAGGAAAAACGTGATAAAGACAATCTTCCACAGCAGCGAGCGTTTGCTCTTGGAGGCCAGTTTGTTGCGCACAAAATTGAATCCCCCGTTGATGTCAACGACTTCCACAATCGTCATGGCACCGAGCAGGAAGAAAATAATCTCGCTCGTGTCGCCCACATGCCTCAAGAACATATTGTCAAACGATTCGCCTGCCGGAAGATAGCTGGCGGAACTGAATGTGTAGAGCGTCCACAAAACCACGCTCAAGAGCAGCGCGACAGCGGTTTTGTTGACCTTGAGACTCCCCTCCAGAGTGATGAAAAGGTATCCCAAAAGAAATGCAATTATTATCACTAAAGTCATCGGTAAGAAAATAAATATTTTGGTGGTTTGTAAATTTGCGAAGATCAATTCCTCCTATGCAAAGTTAGCAAGAACGAAACACTTTTTCCGCCTATAGACAGCAATTATCTTCCGTGTTTTCGCACCTTTTTGAGATGATTAACACTTGCGGTGTCGGGCATCCGCCAACATGCTTGTTCCACTGGACAAAAAGCGGCAAACAGACAAGCAAGGCGGGCAAGGCAAACGGTTTGTCCGCATTTTTTTTGGGGTTTCCCGTTTTTTTTGTTCCTTTGTATCGTTTCAGATGTGCAGACCGTTGGCCGGCACGAAAACAAGGACTATGGTTGACATGCGGAGGAAACGGCTCGCAAACTGTTTTGTGCGCCCAGTGGCTGAATGCTGGCAGTTTTTGCTAATGGGCGCAGTGGCATGGCTGGTGCTGTTTCATCTCACACAATGGACGAGCGACCCCTGGTGGGTCTGGCTACCGGCACAGGTTGCGGATCTCTATGTCGTGGCTTTTCTTGTCTACCTCTTTCCCAAAGGCTGCCGAAAATGGATTTTGGGCATCGCCAGCGCGGTCATGTACCTGATGTTTTTTGCCGAGAGCTTTGTCTACCAACGTTATTTCACGCATTTCACGCCCCAGACTCTCTCCATGGTGTGTGAAACCACTTCCGGAGAAACACGCGGGTTTCTCCGGGTATGCCTGAAGTCGCCCAAACTGCTGACCGTTCTGGCATGGTGGAGCAGTGTGGCGGCAGCGCACATAGCCCTCGCCGTGTCCGTGCGCCGCCCTGTTTCCGCAGGGTGGCCAAGGAATATTCTCGCCGCAGCAACACTGCTGTGTCTGGCATGGCGGATTCCCTCATATGCGGAGACCGTCCGCTTTCTGAAACTGGACGATACAGGACTGGCTGAACGTACCGATTTTTCCGCATTCCACTCCACCCCGTGGAGGATTGTCTATTCACTGAAATTCGCCCAGCTCACGCAGCGGGAGCTTCGGACTCTGGCCGGCAATATGCGCCACATCAGTGTTGAGAGTTGCGGCAGCGGCGTGCCATACATCGTATTCGTCATAGGCGAGAGCTACAACAAGCACCACTCCGCCGTGTACGGCTACAGTCTGCCGACGACTCCATTCCAGTGCCGGGCGCAGAAAGATGGCATTATGGTTGCCTTACAGGATGCCGTAACCCCGTGGAATGTGACATCAATGGTGTTCAAGCAGATGATGTCCATCCGACCAAGCGACAAAGGCGTCAAATGGACAGACGGAGTCCTGTTTCCTGCCATACTGCGCGAAGGCGGCTACCGGGTGACGTTTCTGAGCAACCAGTTCTATAAGTCCAACCGGCAGAACACGGCAAATTTCAACGGGTCGTTCTTCCTGAACAGCCAGCCGTTCGACAGCCTTTGCTTTGACGTACGCAATGCCAAGCATTACCTCTATGACGCCGGACTTGCCGGTGCACTCCCGAAAGACCCTCTGCCGGAGAACCAGTTTATCATACTGCACCTGCTGGGACAACACCAGCCCTATTCAGACCGCATACCAAAAGGGCAGGCAAAATTCAAGTCCGATGACATCAAGCGGCCGGACCTGAATGCCGATGAAAGGCAGACAGTGGCCGACTATGACAACGCCACACTCGCCAACGACGGGGTGATGCAAAAGATATACAGCCGTTTCGCCGACAAGGAAGCGATTATCATCTATGCGTCCGACCACGGAGAGGAAGTCTATGACGGCAACATCGGAATGTTCGGGCGAAATCACAGTGCCAGTCCCACGCCGCAGATAGTATGGGCGGAATTTGAGGTGCCCTTGGAGATATTCTTCACTCCCACGCTCGCCAAAAGGCGACCGCAACTCGTGGATGCCGCCATAGCCGCACAAAACAAGCCATGCTCCATTGACGACCTGTCCCACACATTCATCAGTCTGGCAGGGATAAGGTGTCCTTACTACAACCCGCAACGTGACATCCTGTCACCGCAATTCAAAGAGAAGAGACGCCACATAAAGAACCTGCCTGTCTCCTACGACGAGATAGTGAAATGCAAGAAATAGCCACCCACGACCCATGTCCAGACAAACCGTAACAATGCTCAAAGGCTTGGGCATACTGCTCATCGTGACGCACAACTATATGCACTGGCTACCCGGATGTGTGGACGAAAACGAGTATACGTTCTGTGTCGGGCGCATCAACAAGCTTGTGGAATACCTCGGACAAGGCGGTCCTCACGCTGCACTTAACCTGCTCAGCCATTTCGGACACTACGGCGTAGCCGTCTTCCTGTTTCTCAGCGGCTACGGCCTTACGAAAAAATACGAGTCCGCGGCTTTGCCAGAGTTCCGGCATAGCACGACAGCCTCCGCAGGATTTGCGGCATTTGCCTTCAAGCATGCCCTTAAACTATGGAAGCTGATGATTCCGGCCATAGCACTGTTTGTCGCTGCCGAACTGTACCTCGGCACATGGAACAGGCCATGGGCACGACTTCTTCCGCTGTTGGGCTTCTACAGCAATCTACAGCCCGTGCGTGACCTGATATTGGGTCCCTGGTGGTGGTTCGGGCTGATGATGCAACTCTACCTGATTTGGCGACTGTTCATCTACCGCAACGGGAAATCCGTACTCTATGCCATAATGGGCTTATGTCTGGCAACACAGATAGCCGCAGCATGGATTGAGCGCGGTTGTCTGGCATCCGACGACACGCTGACCTGCTACCTCCACTACAACTTCCCATGCTCCATGCTTGCCTTCGGATTGGGGGTGGCTCACGCCCGTTATGGTCTTGACTGGCTCAGGCAATGGTGGTCGCCCCTTGCAGGACTTTCACTCATCATCCTCGGAGCCTTCAATGCCGGCATCTGGTGCATCAGTCCGGCGGGAATGATAATGATTGCCGTGACTTTTGCCGACAATGCCGACACCAGACTACGCATCCAAGGGCGACGATGCATCACGCCTCTCAGCATCCTCACGTTTCTGGGAGAAATATCGGCATGGCTGTTCGCTCTCCACCCTGTTGTCAGGGCTTACGCCATAAAAATGACCAGAACCGGCAGCGACCTCCATGTCTACCTATCTGTACTCATATACCTCGCCGTCAGCATTCTCCTGGCCTGGCTGTTCTCCATTGCGACAAAAAAACGCTCCGTTGACACAATAAAAAATAACGCATAGAGTTATCTGTTGTAGACTTTTTATGAGAAACACGACACTGAACATCCCCAGACTGGCTGTCGCTCTGGTCTTGCTGCTTCTTGTCAACGGCAGCAAGGCGCAATACGACCCTGCTTTCACCCATTTCTGGATGATTGAGCCACAGTTCAACCCCTCAGCAGCCGGAAACACCGGAGAGCTGAGAGCTACTGGTGTATACAGCGCGCAACTCTCAGGCTACGAAAATGCACCAAACACCATGGTGGCCGCCGTAGACCTGCCCCTGTTTTTCGTAGGACCGCAACACGGTGTGGGTGCCTATTTTATGAACGACGAAGCCGGTGCGTTCTCGATGAAGAACGTTGCACTACAGTATGCGCACCACCGCAAGCTATTCGGCGGCACGATCAGCATAGGTCTGCAGATAGACATGCTCAACGAGACTTTTGACGGATCCAAGATAGACACGGAAGACGGCAACGATCCCGCTTTTGCCACGTCAA
This sequence comes from Anaerovoracaceae bacterium, assembly GCA_963617965.1. Lineage (GTDB taxonomy): Bacteria > Bacteroidota > Bacteroidia > Bacteroidales > Bacteroidaceae > UBA6382. Next base: position 57,893 of record CAVEQO010000008.1, on the reverse strand, counting down.
GCATCAACGGATCCAAGATAGACGGCTCTGCCGGTCTGACCTACCGGTGGAAAAACCTCAAGGCGGGCATATCGGTAAAACACATTACCGCACCGACAATTTTGCTCGGTGACAAAAACGAGATAAGTGTCAAGCGATCGTACTATTTCACGGCAGGATACAATATTAAGCTCAAAAACCCGTTATTCAGCATACACCCCGATGTCTTCTGGACATACGACGGTGTTGATCACAAAGGCTACATACACGCCCGCCTGCAATACGACAACGACGGGAAAATGCTGTTTGGGGGGCTGAGCTACAGCCCTTCCACTTCGGTGGCTCTGGCCGTGGGCGGAAAGTTCCATGGAGTGGTGCTCAGCTATTCCTACGAGGCGTTTACATCCGGAGTGGGCATGGGAAACGGCAATCACGAGATTGTACTGTCGTACCAGACTCCGCTCAACATTTACAAGAAAGGACGCAACCGTCACAAAAGCGTACGCCTGCTCTGAACATGGCGGTGCAGACCAGTGCAGGCTCCCTGCGCTGCACATTGCACAACACACAAATACAACTCTACAAGAAATACACACATATCTATCATATGAAAAAGCTCAGCAATTTGGCAGCCACATTCGTCAGCATTATTCTCACAAGCTCGTGTTTTGGCGGCGGCGGTCTGCAACAAGGCGGTGAGGTAACAGGCGTGTCAGGCAGGCCTTTCGTTGAACCCACCCCATACGGAATGGTCAAAGTGGAAAAGGGCTTTCTTAAAGTCGGTCTGTCGGAAAACGACACCCTGTGGGGTGCTGATGTGCCCAGCAAGGAAATTTCCGTTGACGGTTTCTGGATGGACCAAAAGGAAATAACCAATTCACAGTACCGCCAGTTTGTGGCATGGGTGCGCGACTCGATTATCCGCGAGCGGCTTGCCGATCCCAACTACGGCGGCATCGAGGCCTATAAGATTACCGAAGACGAAGAAGGCAACCCTCTTGAAAAGCCGTACCTTGACTGGACACGGCGACTTCCATACAAGAACCCCACGGAGAGCGAAGAGTTGGCCCTCAATTCCATCTACACCACAAATCCCGTAACCGGTGAAAAGATGCTCGATGCGTCACAGATGAACTATCGCTACGAGATTTACGACTATCAAAAAGCCGCAATGAGGAAATACCGCCTCAACCCTACCGAGCGCAACCTTGACACCGATGTCAAGGCTGACCCGTCGGAAGTAGTCATGATCTCCAAGGATACGGCATACATCAACGATGACGGACAAATCGTCAGGGAAACCATTACCCGACCGCTTTCATCGTATTATGATTTTCTCAACACCTACATTGTCAACATATACCCGGACACCACCTGCTGGATAAATGACTTTACAAACGCCAACAACGAGAAATACGCCAAGCTGTACTTTTCGTCAAGCGACTACAACGACTACCCCGTTGTTGGAGTGACATGGGAACAAGCCACAGCTTTCTGTGCGTGGCGCACAGAATACCTGCTCAAAGGATTGGGCAAAGAAGCGCGCCAGCTACAGCGCTACCGTCTGCCAACCGAGGTGGAATGGGAGTTTGCCGCCCGCGGCAAAGACGGCAATACTTTTCCATGGACAGACTCCACTATTGTGAACGACAAAGGCTGCTACTACGCCAACTTCAAGCCCGACCGCGGCAACTACACGCAAGACGGCAACCTCATAACGTCAAGATGCGGCATCTACGGTGCAAACTCCAACGGACTCTACGATATGGCGGGCAATGTGGCGGAATGGACTTCAACTGTCTACACGCAATCGGGCGTGCAGATGATGAGCGACCTCAACCCCGAACTGACCTACAAGGCAGCCGTGGAAGACCCGTATTTCCTGAAACAGAAAGTGGTGAGAGGCGGCTCATGGAAAGACCCCGAATCAATGATACGCTCGGCATGGCGCCAGAAAGAATACCAGAACCAGCCGCGATCGTTCATCGGCTTCAGATGCGTACGCTCACTGGCCTCCACCGGCAACTCACGCGCCACAAAAATGGGCGGGAGCAAAAACAGCGGTGGAGGTGGCGGTTCCGCCAGTCGACTCTCCGTGCGCAAAACCAGACGTTAGCCGGATTGCCAACGGGATTTCCCTTACTAACCTTCACTACAAAAACATACAATTATGAATATAGTAGCAATGCTGCAACGCTGGATGGACAGCAAAATCGGACAAACTTTTTTGAACTACGCATACAGCTGGGGTGCGTCAATCGTCATTTTGGGCACCCTGTTCAAGCTGACTCACCTGCCGGGAGCAAACCTGATGCTTTTCATAGGCATGGGCACCGAGGTCGTGGTGTTTTTCCTGTCGGCCTTTGACCGACCCTTTGAAAAAGGCAGCAGCGATACAGAAACAGGCTCCGGAGCGGATACCGCACCTTTCGTTTGCGACATCACTACGGAAACGGAAAGCGATATTCCGTCAGCCCCCGTGGCAGACGGAAATGCGGCAACCGGGAATGCCGTTGTCGGCGGCGGCACTATTGTGATAGCCGGCAGCAACAGCAATGCGGCCGCCCCGGCAGGACAAAGTGGGAACGGCCCGGATGATGCCGCCGTGACTGCAGAAAAGCTACAATCGGCGGCAACCGCTCAAGGACTTTCCGGCGGCAGTCTGCTTGATATCATCCGTCTTGCCAACGAAGAACTGCTCCAGCGGGCACAGGCATCGCTTACTCCCGAGATGGAAGAAGCATCAAAGCAATACGTTGAGAAACTGCAACTGCTTACCGAAACACTTGACAGAGTGGAGAAGCAATCCGCACGCCTTACCACCGACAGCGAGGAAATGACGAACCTCAACCGCACACTGACAGGCATAAACACCGTCTATGAGCTACAACTGAAGAGCGTGAGCCAGCAAATAGGCACCATAGACTCCATCAACGAACAGACACGTCGCATGGCTGCGCAGATAGAGGAACTCAACGGAGTGTACTCGCGAATGGTCAAGGCCTTGACCGTCAATATGAAAAACGCCGCCGCTACCACGGGCGACTGACACAATAACCACCTATTCACAGCATGGCAATAAAGAAAAAACAGATATCACCCCGCCAGAAGATGATCAACCTCATGTATGTGGTGTTGATGGCTATGCTGGCGCTCAATGTGTCCAACGACGTGCTCAAGGGATTACAGCTGGTCAGCGACAGTCTGCTGCGGTCGGCCGACAACTCTCAAACCGAGATAAAAGCCATCTACAAGAGCTTTGAAGAGCAGATGGGCAAAAATCCCTCCAAGGTAAAGCCGTGGTACGACAAAGCGCAGGAGATACGCAAGAAAACCAACGAGTTGTTCAACTTTGCCCAACAGCTGAAACTGGCCATAGCACGCGAGGCAGACGGCTCCGGTGCAAACCCCGACAACCTTGTTCACAAGGAAGACCTTGAGGCGGCACAGCAAGTCATGCTTGCTCCCGCCAACGGCAAAGGACGCAAGCTCTATGACATGATCAACAGCTACCGCGACTTCATCATCAAGATGACACCGGACAAGCGGCAAATGGCCATCATATCGTCAAATCTCTCTACCGAAGTTCCGGCAGCCTCCGGCAACCTCGGCAAGAACTGGCAGCAATATATGTTTGAAGCGATGCCCGCAATAGCCGCCACAACAATGCTGACGAAGCTGCAGACCGATGTGAGGCAGGCAGAGAAAGAAGTGTTGCACGAACTCCTCGCCAACATAGACATCAAAGATATCCGCGTCAACGAACTGTCGGCCTACTGTCTGCCCGAAGCTACCACACTGTTTCCGGGTGATGAATTCCGCAGCCGCATATTCATGGCGGCCATTGACACGACCCAGCGACCGGAAATATACATCAACGGCAACAAGATCAATCCCAACGGGACATACAATTTCCGCGTTGGCGGTCCGGGCGAATACTCATTCAAAGGATATATCAGTGTGCCCAATGCGGCAGGCGAGACAATAAAACGCGAGTTCATACAGAAATACAATGTCATAGCACCGCCATCGGGAGCCACCGTTGCCGCCGATATGATGAATGTGCTATACGCCGGCTACAACAACCCCGTGTCGGTTTCCGCCAGTGGCATCTCGCCCGACAAGATAACCCTCAGTATGTCAGGGGGTACGCTGACACGCAGCGGAAACAGCGGACACTACACGGCACGCCCGTCAGCCGTAGGGCAGGACGTGACATTCAATGTGACCGGTGTCGTAAACGGAACGGTACAGAAAATGGGAGCATTCACTTTCAAGGTACGCAAACTGCCCGATCCTACAGCTTTCATTCCCTACAAGGATGACAAGGGTACGGAAATCCATTTCATGGGCGGACGCACATTCCCCAAGGCAACCCTGCTCAACACCGAAAGAATCGGTGCCGCCATTGATGACGGACTGCTTGACATTCCGTTTCAAGTCCTCAGCTTTGAGACGACTTTCTTTGACAATATGGGCAACGCCATTCCAGAAAAATCCGATGGCAGCAAATTTTCCGAGCGGCAGCGCAGCATGTTCCGCAGACTATCGCCGGGCAAACGCTTCTACATAAACAGGGTGAAAGCCATTGGTCCCGACGGGATACAGCGCAACCTTCCGCAGGCTCTTGAAGTGATAGTAAGATAAGCACTCGCCAAACAAACAACCAAACACAACTACACGATATGAAACGCACAGCCATTCTGCTTTCAATAACCCTCATGGCCATAGCCTCTGTAGCACAACCGCCGGCACGCCTCCGCCAGCAGGCATCGCAGACCAAAGATAGCAAAAGTGCATCGGCAGCCGCCAAAACAAGCGAGCGTGCCGCCCTTGAGTTTCCCACGCAAGGCGAAATGCCCAAGGATGCTGCATGGCGCAGAGACGTATACAAAGTACTCGACCTCACCAATGATCACAACGCCGTACTATATTATCCCGAAGAACCGCAAGGTGACAAGATGAACCTCTTTACCTACCTCTTCAAACTCGTGCTGCGCAAACAGGTCAAAGCCTACGAATACACTATGGACGGAAATGAAAATTTCAGCGACAAGAACGCAATGAAGCCCATTGACATCCTCACGCGTTTCGAAATTCCCCACGAGACAAACGGCGACAAAGTACGCGTGGAGGATGCCGATATTCCATCATCGCAAGTCAAAAGCTATTATATCAAGGAATCGACTTACTATGATCAGCATACAGCCCAGTTCCACACTCAGGTTACAGCCATATGCCCCGTACGCAAATCCATTGGGGAGTTCCTGGAGGAAGAAGCACCCACACCCCTCTTCTGGCTTAACTTTGCTGAAGTGAGCCCCTACCTTGCCAAGATAGCACTCATGAACTCTAACTACAATAACGCCGCGCAGATTTCAGCCAATGACTATTTCACGCTCAACCAGTATGAGGGAAAAATCTACAAGACTGTCAACCTGCAGGGCAAAGTGCTGGCAAATTACTGTGAGACCGATTCCGCTCTCAAAAAAGAACAAAACCGCATTGAAAAGGAGATAACAACACTTCAAGACCACGTGTGGGGCAAGGATTCCGTTAAGATAAAGGCTGCACAGCAAAAAGCCAGAGAGCTACAGGCCGCCAAAGACTCCATAGAGGCTTCCAAACCTGCCGCCCGTTCCACACGAAATACTAAAAAAGTCAGCAAGACCGATGACAAATCCACTTCAAGCCGCTCGCAGCTAAAGCGCGAAAAATCAAGTTCGGCCTCGACTCCGCGCTTCTCAGCCAGACGTCAACGGCATTAGGAGAACAACTTAACACAAACAAATTCCGGTGTTTGTGGGTGGTTTGGCTATCCGCAAATACCGGAAACTCATTGATAACAACCGCTACTGCCTGTCTATCATGGTATGCCGAAAATCTTCATCCGACTCTGCCGCCATGGCAGGCTTCTCCTCCGGCAAGCTATATTTCCTTGCTTTGTGATCCTCCAGAAATATGCGGCAAAGGGTATGTTCCAATGAGAGGAGCGTCTGTTCGCGTACAGACGGCTTCAACTGGCATTCCCACACGGTAATGCAATGCCACCCCATTTTTGCCAGCTTGTATCGTTGTTCCTTGTCCCGCACCTTGTTGCGCTCTATTTTCGCTTTCCAGAAATCTGTGTGGCTCTTGGGTATCACGAAACAGCGGCAGCCCTCATGACCGTGCCAGAAGCAACCGTTGACAAAGATGACAGTCCGGTACTTGCGCATCACTATGTCGGGGTGTCCCGGCAATCGCGGATGGTTGAGCCTATATCGGAAACCACAAGCAAACAGGTACTTGCGCACCATTATTTCAGGCTTCGTCCCCTTTCTTCGGATGGCTGCCATACACTTGTGGCGCTGCTCTCTTGTCATCCTGTCCATTAGTCCATCCTTTGTCTCGTCCAAACTGTTTCCTGTCGTTCAATAGACAGCCCCGCCCTTTCCAATTGGAGAAGGACGGGGCTGTCCTGCAAGATCAGGATCTATCTGTTTAGCTTCCACGTGGCACCGTCCTTGGTGTCCTTAACTTCAAAACCAAGGGCGGCAAGGCGGTCGCGTATCATGTCGCTGGTAGCCCAGTCTTTGTTGGCCTTTGCCTTGGCGCGTGTCTCCAGCAGGAGATCCACTACCGCCGAAAATGCCTCTTCGCGCGAATTGCTGCCATCTGTTTCCGGTTTCAGTCCAAGAATATCACAAATGAACACATTGAATATGTCTTTAAGACCCTCAAGTGCTTCCGCAGTTACAGTCTGTTGGTGGTCTGCAATCTGGTTGACCACACGGCAAGCATCAAAAAGATGGCTGATGACAACAGGAGTATTGAGATCGTCATTCATTGCGTCATAGCATTTTTGGCGCAGTTCGTCCGCATAGGCCGCAGAGACTGTTCCGTTGACAGTTGGGACAAGCCGAGCGAGCTGTTTTGCCGCATCAAACAGGCGCTGCATACCCTTTCGTGCGGCCTGAAGAGCTTCGTTGGAGAAATCCACGGTTGAACGGTAGTGAGCCTGAAGAATGAAAAAACGAATAGTCATGGGGCTGTAGGCCTCCTGCAACTTTTCGTGCGAACCCTCAAAGAACTGCTGAAGGGTGATGAAGTTGTTGTAGGACTTGCCCATCTTCTTGCCCTCAATCGTTATCATGTTGTTGTGCATCCAGTATTTCACCATCTGACTGCCTTGCGATGCCACAGCCTGGGCGATTTCACACTCATGGTGGGGGAACACAAGATCCATCCCACCGCCGTGTATGTCAAAATGCTGTCCAAGGTATTTGCGCCCCATGGCTGTACACTCGCAGTGCCACCCGGGAAAGCCCTCACTCCACGGCGAGGGCCAGCGCATGATATGGAGCGGCTGCGCTTTTTTCCACAAAGCAAAATCAACCTGATTGTGCTTCTCTTCCTGACCGTCGAGTGTACGGCTGTGGTTGATGACATCGGTAAGGTTGCGATTGGACAGCACACCGTAGCGATGATCTTTGTTGTATTTCTCCACATCAAAGTAAACGCTGCCGTTGCTCGTGTAGGCATAGCCGTTGTCAAGTATTTCCTGCACCAGTTGCTCCTGTTCAATTATATGCCCCGAAGCGTGTGGTTCTATGCTAGGTGGAAGCACGTTGAGCGCAGCCATAGCCTCATGGAAACGGTTGGTAAAATACTGGGCTACTTCCATTGGCTCAAGCTGTTCAAGCCTCGCTTTCTTGGCTATTTTGTCCTCGCCTTCGTCGGCATCGTGTTCCAAATGGCCCACGTCTGTGATGTTGCGGACATAGCGTACTTTGTAACCAATATGGCGCAGGTAGCGGAAGAGTACGTCAAAGGTTATGGCAGGACGGGCATGACCCAGATGGGCATCGCCATATACTGTGGGACCGCATACGTACATTCCCACGTGTCCCTCATTGACAGGACGGAAAAGTTCTTTGTTGCGGCTAAGTGTGTTGTAAATCTGTAGTGGTTGCATAGTCGTCATATGTGTGTTTCGGTTGTTTGTTCCTTATTGCAGTTCTTGATATATATGTCACGCTGAGGGAATGGTATCTCTATATTGTGTTCGTTCAGCACGTTGTAGATGGTCTCCTTGATGCGGCTGACGGCAGTGGTTTTTTCCTCTACCATTACCCAACAGGTAAAGTGGAGATTTACGCTGTTGTCGCCAAATTCGTCCACCACCACGTCCAAAGGTCTCTTGGAACTTATCATGTCGCGCCCGTCTATGGTCTTGGCGTGCAGACCCGAAACCGCAGCAACAAGTATCTGGCGCACCTCACCAATATCGGTGCCGTATGCCACTCCCACGGGCAATTTGACAAATTCATAGCTGTTGTTGCGCGTAAGGTTTTTGAAATTCTTGTTGAACAGTGCCGAATTGAGAAACGCCATGACAGAACCGTCTGACGTTACAATTTGCGTACTCTGGTAGGTAATGCTTTCCACTTTGCCCCTGATTCCGTCACATTCTATGAAGTCGCCTACCCTGACGCGACCACTCATCAGCGAGATACCGTAGAAGAAGTTCTCAAGAAGGTCTTTCATGGCAAATCCGAGACCGGCGGCCAGACCGGTACAAACCGTCTCAATGGCACCGGCGGGAATGTGGAGCATTATCATACATATTACAACATATCCGCCCCATACAAGAATGCCTATTACATTGTTAGCCAGCGTGAAATTAGGCTTGTTGCCCGAAGCCTTGCCAGGCTTCTTGTATTTTCTGTACAAAGCCTTGAGCAGGTAGTTGATATATCTGAACAAGAACCACATTGACATGACCATCACCAGCTTCTGCAGCGACAGCGATATGACTCCCGGAATATTGAGAAAATTGATGAAGAACACCTTGAAGATGGATCCCGTAAGATCAAATACGTCTGCTGAGCACCAGATGGACAAGATGATGGATACCACGCCCAATACGGGCACCACCGCCATGTATATGAAATCAAAGAACCACGTCCTGTCTATGTAGTCGGCACGGTTTTCATTCAGTTTTTTGAGAGCTTTAGCCTTGGTATCGCCGTTTAGTTCCGCCTGTTTTACACCATTGACGGCAAAGGCAGGCACAAGCCCCTTTGTTTTGCTGGACAGGTAGCGCAGTTCATAGATGCCGAGCAGATAGAACAGGCATGTGATGGTCTGGATGCCGGAAAGCTGGAAAAGCCACCAAATCAGTATCTGCACCGCCAGCAGCGTATAACCCGCCCACGATGCCACAGTAGAAACAGCCATTATTACAATGGAAATCCAAGTATAGAATACATCGCTGCGCGGTATGTTGCGGTTGTTACGCATGACCACAAACCAATTCCATACGCTCACGGCAAGCAGGACCGGCGGCAGAACAAGGTTGACAAGATTGTTGGGTATGAAAATTATGCGGAACGTGATTATGAGGAACCCCATTATCATCACAGGTGCGTAAATCTTGAAACCGCTTTTGATCTGGTTGCCGTTGAGCCGTATGAGCAACGACACGAGAATCACCCCTATGAGCCATGCCAACTCTATAAGAAGACTACTCGCCATCAGTATGAAATTGTGATGCCCCATAAGCATCCTGACCGCCGACAGCACCAATGCGAATATCACCACTGCGGCCACCAGCATGATACACACCTTTTTCTTCATGAATTCCTCGGTTCGAAACCGTTTGGGCACAACCCACTTCACTATCACTCCGCTCAATACGGAAGCCACGCAAAGGTAGAACAACACAAATACCGCCAAAAACAGCACGATAGGTCCACGCCACTGCGACTTGACATTGATCTGCACTCCTTCTTTGGTATTGATACTCTCCGACCGGTATTTTTCCTCTGCATCAGTTTTGGCAACGTCAAAGTATCTGCCAATGTTGCCGAGCACCGAAAAATAACTGTTGCCCCCGTTGACAAAAATGCTCTGTTGAATATCGGCATAGCGTTTTTCAGCATAGTCATTGATACGCTTGAGCCGTTTTTCTATGTGCGAATAATAGCGTTTGTCTTTCTCTATGCCAGATTTCATCGTCACAAGGTTGTTGCGCATTTTAGTGGCAAGTTCTATGCACACGTCACGGTGACACTGGCTCTGTCCGTTAAGGACAAAAGGCATTTTCCCGTCGTTTTTCCCAGTCTTCAGGCTGTTTTCAACAGGTTGTAGTCCATTCTTTGAGGGAGGCAAGTTGACCAAAGTCTCCAAGAGTGAGTCATAACGTTTTATCTCCGCGTTGAGCCTCACGACAATCTTGTCAAAAGGCATCCGGTTGAGTTTGAACTCGCGATATTGCTCCGTGGCTTCATGACAAGCATAGCTAAGATCAAATGTATAGTCTTCCTTTTGGGAATAGAGCATCAGTGAAATCTGGTAACTGCGCTCCATGATATCCACCATTTTCATGTGCTGGCGGCTTACCATATCATTGTAGCGTGACACAAACGCTTTCTGTTCCTTGAATGAGTTTTCCAATTCCGCCCTCAGCACGGATATAGTCTGGTTAAGGTCTTTTTCCTTCAACACCGCCCTTGTGGTCGTAAAGGAACAAAGAACCGCCAATAGAATCAACGCTGTCTTTTTCACCTTGGTCTATTTATGGATGTTTTCAAGCCACACACAGGTTTTCTATTCCGTCATCAATACACACACTTTGTCCTGAAAACTTCTTCCCTCTGCGGCATTCAGAATACCCTGATTGAATATACAGAATGCCAGATTGATACCGTTGACGGTCGTGGCATAGCCCGCCAGAGTACTCACCTTGCGCAAAGTGCCGGTTTTGGCATGTATAACATATTCGGCAGGAGTGTTTGCCATGCGGTTGCTTAGAGTCCCATCAACACCAGACACAGGCAGTGTGGGATACAGGTTATTGTAGATATTCTTGTTTTTCCATGCATACTTCAACAGTCCTATCACCAAATTTGGTGTCACATAATTGTATAGCGAAAGACCGCTGCCGTCAGCTACCGTATATTCCGACGGGTCAAACCCCAACCTACTTATCAGTTCATTGACCTTACTTACCGACAGCCTCGTGCTGGCATACGGTGCACTGCTCTTGGCCCCGAGTTGATAGAACAATGACTCTGCATAGAGATTGTCGGAAGCTTTCATTGTGTGCGTAAGCATCTGTTCAATGGAGTGCGACCTTACGTCAAGCAACATAAGACTGTCACCCTCTGCACGCCCGGATACAAATGCATCTGGATGTCTTATACCTTCAAGCGTGAGACGCTGCATGAATTTTGCCATAAACACGTCCCTGCCGTCATAAAGCAGTGGGGTCAAAGTTGTCTCCTTATCATCCCAACACCAGCCCTCGCCCCACTTAAGGGTATCTTTGAACGACACGTCAGCATATATTCTACCCCTTATCTCGGCTATGCCATTTGACTTGATGCTCTCTACAAACGAATACATATCATCATAACCGAACATGGGGTCAAAACCGCCTTTGATGTATATGTCTCCGCAGAGCACGGAGTCAACTATGCTGCCCTTATAGTACAGGCTGGTCTTGAACAGGTATCCACCGCCAAGATTATCAAGGGCAGTGCAGGCCGTGAAGAGTTTCATCACTGATGCCGGGCGCATAAGCTGGCGACCCATGTAATTGTACATCACTGTATCAGCATCAAGATTATAAATCACCACTGCCACCTGTGAACGTTCAAACATAGGATTTTTCAGGAGTTTGTCTATACCCACTGTCATTGACATCGGCCATTCAAGTGGCTTTACTACCGCAGTGTCAATAGCTGAAATTGTGGTGGAATCCGCACCCAGCACAAACACGCTGTCAGATACATTACCGCTCTTAAAATTTTTACCGTTTACACCCAAAGATTTCAATGTGCAAGACGACAAAAAAACAGCTAACAGCAAGACTATCCTTGATTTTAAAATGATTGCTTTCATAATGCTGGCAAAAATACTAATTATTACAATAAACTACAGCTCTTTGTTTGAAAATAAGCCTATCTTTGCACGCACTTGTTATCTGAAACATTATTAATGTATTGTCAAAATAATCGTAAATGATACGCAAATTTGATTTTCTCGTAATAGGCTCTGGGGTGGCAGGAATGTCATTTGCCCTCCAAGTGGCTAAGGCAAAAAAAGGAAAAGTGGCGATAGTGTGCAAGACTACCATAGACGAGGCCAATACTGCAAAAGCCCAAGGTGGCATCGCCTCGGTTACCAATTTTGAAATCGATACTTTTGAAAAGCATATAAATGATACCATGATTGCCGGCGATTATATAAGTGACCCAGCAGCCGTGGAGCAAGTAGTAAGAAATGCGCCCGCAGGCATTGAGCGGCTTGTGCAGTGGGGAGTGAACTTTGACCGCACGGAAGACGGCTCCTTTGACCTCCACCGTGAAGGAGGACATTCTGAATTTCGGATTCTTCATCATGCCGATGACTCTGGATTTGAGATACAGCGCGGACTTATAGAAGCTGTCCGCAGAAATCCACGCATAACAATACTTGAAAATCATTTTGCGGTGGAAATAATCACGCAACATCACCTTGGCGTAGAGGTAAACCGCCATACGCCAGACATTGAATGTTACGGTGCTTATATTCTTGACCCGGACACCGGCAAGGTGGACACTTTTCTCTCCAAAATTACGCTTTTGGCCACCGGTGGTGTTGGTGCTGTATATGCTGCCACCACCAACCCCAACATAGCCACAGGTGATGGAATAGCCATGGCCTACAGAGCAAAGGCAACAGTCAAGGACATGGAGTTCATACAGTTTCACCCCACTGCATTGTACAACCCCGGCGAAACACATCCAGCATTTCTTATTACTGAAGCCATGCGTGGATACGGGGGAATTCTGAGACTACCCAACGGCGAGGAGTTTATGCAAAAATATGACAAGCGACTGTCATTGGCGCCGCGAGACATTGTAGCACGAGCCATTGACAAGGAGATGAAAATACATGGTATTGATCATGTATGTCTTGATGTCACCCACAAAGATCCGGACCAGACAAAGGCGCATTTTCCAAACATCTATGCCAAGTGTCTTTCCATAGGGATTGACATAACCAAAGAATACATACCAGTCACGCCGTGTGCACACTACCTGTGCGGCGGAATAAAAGTTGACCTTAATGCGCAGAGCAGCATTAACAGACTTTATGCCGTAGGCGAATGTTCATGCACCGGATTGCACGGCGGTAACCGTTTGGCAAGCAACTCACTTATTGAGGCGGTTGTATATGCCGATGCCGCCGCCAGACATGCAATATCAGTGGCAGACAATTATTCATTCAACGACAGAGTGCCGGAATGGAACGACGAAGGTACAATGACAAATGAGGAAAAAGTGCTTGTGGCACAGGATATGCGCGAAGTTTGCCAAACCATGTCAAGCTACGTTGGCATAGTGCGCAGCAACCTACGGCTGCACCGTGCATGGGTGCGTCTTGATCTCTTGTATGAAGAAACTGAAGAACTTTTCAAACGCGTCAAGGCCACTCGCGACATATGCGAATTGCGCAATGCCATCAATGTGGGCTACCTCATAACACGACAAGCCATAGAACGCAAAGAAAGCCGCGGACTCCACTACACGCTAGACTATCCCAAACACGCCTACGACTACAAATAGTTTACGATAATGTTAGTGCGAAAAACATTGTGGAAAACCATGTTAAAAAACTGACGAAAACCTGTTTCTCTCATCTAAAATGCCATCATGTGGATTATCCACAATAAATAACAGGCTTTTATTACTTTTTAATTTAGCTATCCACAATTTTCCATAAGCAAAACACACAGCAATCAAAATATGACATAATTATAAAAGTATTGTTGAAAAGTTCTGTAAAATACCTTTTAATGCATCTGATCACCAAATGTTTATATATGTTTACTTGCTGTTTATAAAAAGTGGAAAAACTACTTTCAAAAGTGGAACATTGTTCTGGTATATAATAAACGCTGCACTAATCCACAATTTCAACAACTATATTAATATTAACATTTCTGAACATAGTAAAAAACAGTAACTATCGTTTTAAAATCAATAGTTACTATTAGCGGTGGATAATATGAACACACACAGATGACTTTTTTCATTTGCGTTAAAGATATCGCCAAACGGAAATGATATACAAACGCATTGACTTCAATAAAAAGGGAAAAAATTTAGCGAAGTCTTATTTTTGTTATATTTTTGTAGGATGAAATATTGTGCATTGTCAATACAAACAAAGATACAACCATGAATATAGCATTGATAGGTTACGGCAAGATGGGTCGTATGATAGAAAAAGTGGCATTAGGACGCGGTCACAAGATAGTGTGTATAATAGATGTTGACAACCAAAATGACTTTGACAGTAAAGAGTTTAAGTCGGCTGATGTTGCGATTGAATTTACCACTCCATGGGCAGCCTATGAAAATATAAGAAAATGTTTTGAGCGAGGTATAAAGGTAGTTACTGGAAGTACCGGTTGGCAAAAAGACCACATGGATGAGATATGCAGATTTTGCCGTGGTGGAAACAATACTCTTTTCTGGAGCAGCAATTTCAGTTTGGGAGTATATCTATTTAATAACCTTAATGCCAAACTGGCCAAAATGATGTCACCTTACGGAGACTATGATCCAAAAATTGTGGAGATTCATCATGTACATAAGCTTGACGCTCCGTCAGGTACTGCCATAACATTGGCTGAAACACTGATTGAGAATTATCCCAAAAAGACCTCATGGGTAAAGGGTACGCTACGTAAACCTGACGGGACAACCGAGGGCACAGAAAATGCAAAACCAGAAGAACTGGTAGTAAGTGCCATAAGGGAGGGCGAAGTGCCTGGCACGCATATAATAACGTATTCTAGCGAATTTGATGAAATCCAGATAATGCACAAAGCCAAGTCAAGAGGTGGTTTTGTACTTGGAGCTGTGATGGCGGCTGAGTATACCTTAGATCATAGCGGTCTGCTAACTATGGATGATTTGTTCAAATAAAAACATAATTCTATATTAATGTTATGTTAGGAAGAAAAAAGAGAAAAAACAAGTCTGCCGGGCGAAGTATACGTTTTAGAATTATAGTATGTTGCTTGGTCATATCTTTGTGGCTGTTGTTTTGCCTGTGGGTACAGAGTTGGCTTGGTTTGATAGTTGTACCTTTTATATTAGATGCCTATATTACTAAAAAAATACCATGGAATTGGTGGCGTAAGACCAAAAATCCGTTTCTGCGCACTTTGATGAGTTGGGTGGATGCCATTGTATTTGCATTGGTAGCTGTGTATTTTGTAAATCTATATTTTTTTCAAAACTACGTAATACCTACTTCTTCACTTGAAAAAAGTCTTCTGACGGGCGACTACCTCTTTGTAAGCAAGATGAGTTATGGTCCAAGAAAACCGTTTACTCCCATTCATATGCCCCTCACGAGTCATACGATGCCTATACTCAATTGCAACAGTTTTTCGGAAATCATCACTTGGGGTTATGATCGTGTAGCAGGATTAGGAAAAATAAAGCAAGGCGATATAGTGGTGTTCAATTATCCTTCGGGTGACACTGTGCTTGCAAAGTACGAAAATCAAGACTATTATACCGAATGTTACCAGACTGGCAAGATGATTATGGCGCAAAACAAAGGTCAGTCGTTTGAAGAATATGTTAAAGAAGAAAAGAAACTTTCATTTGCTGAACAAATCAAGCGCAGCAAGGAAGAATATGATATAGCCCGCCAATTGTTTGCTGCAAACGAGGTAGAAGTAGGGAAACTTAAATATCGTCCTGTTGATATGCGCGAACATTATGTGAAGCGGTGCGTGGGTATGCCCGGTCAGACCTTGCAGATAAGAAAAGGAGTTGTGTACACTAATGGAAAAAAAATGTTTCAACCGAAAAATGTGCAGTACAGCTACTATGTGAAACTCAAATCTGCACTGCCGGACGAGCTTTGCAGAGAGTTGGGCATCAGTGTGGAAGATAGAAGCGAAATTATCTCTGAGGACGGTACTGTATTGCGTATGCCTCTTACTGACAAAGCCAGAAAAGTCCTTGAAGCACGTTCTGACCTTGTGGAAAAAATACAGAGCAGCGATGATGTAGACAGCTACACTCTGTATCCTCACACCTATGATACTGGTTGGACAGCCAACGAATACGGTCCGGTGTGGATACCCAAACGCGGTGCGAGCATAAAGTTGACCCCGGAGAATATGGCTATATATGACAGATGTATAAGAGTGTATGAAAACAACAAGGTTGAAACAAAAGACGGACGAATATGGATAAATGGAAAACCTGTTGACAGATATACTTTCAAGATGGACTATTATTGGATGATGGGTGACAATCGCGATAACTCCGCCGATAGCCGCTTTTGGGGTTTCGTACCTGAGGATCACATAGTGGGCAAACCAATATTCATATGGCTTTCGCTTGACAAGGACAGAAGTTGGTTTGATGGCAAGATAAGATGGCACAGAATGTTCAGACTTGTGGACAATATGAAATAATTGTCCACAAGTCAACTTTTCATTACAAACAACTGTTGAAAAATAACTGAATAAACAATATGCAGGCTATAATTCTTGCGGCGGGCATGGGTCGTAGATTGGGTGAACTGACTAGCCACAACACCAAATGTATGGTTTCAGTCAATGGACAAACACTTATTGACCGTATGCTCAAGCAACTGTCAACGTTGAATCTGCAACGCGTTATAATAGTGATAGGCTACGAGGGCGACAAACTCAAAGAATATATAGGCAACCGCTACGACAGTCTCAACATAAAGTATGTGGAGAATCCCCTATACAACAAGACAAACAACATATATTCACTTGCCCTTACAGCAGACTTGTTGCAGGAAGACGATACCATACTTGTGGAAAGCGATCTTATATTTGACGACAACCTTTTCAGTCTTGTGATGAGAGACCCCAACCCAAATATTGCCTTAGTGGCAAAATATCAGAGATGGATGGATGGCACTATGGTCAAGATTGATGAAGACTGCAATATCGTGAATTTTGTTCCGAAAAAAGCCTTCAACTATGCTGAGTCAGACCAATATTATAAGACTGTAAACATTTACAAGTTTTCAAAAGAGTTCTCACGTTACAAGTATATTCCTTTCATAAATGCTTACTGCAAGGCACTTGGACCTAATGAATATTATGAGCAAGTACTTCAAGTCATAGTGTCGTTGGATAAAAGCAACATCAAAGCCCTGCCCATAAGTGACGAAAAATGGTATGAAATAGATGATGTACAAGATCTTGACATAGCTGAAGCTATATTTGCAGAAGAAAAAGATATACTACGCAAATACTACGGACGATATGGCGGGTTCTGGCGATTTGCGGATATGCTTGATTTTTGTTACTTGGTCAATCCATATTTTCCCACCAAAAGAATAAAAGACGAGCTTAAAGCTAGTTTTGACACCTTGCTGACGGAATATCCTTCAGGCATGAAAATAAACAGTCTTATAGCCGGCAAGAGTTTTGGGGTGAAGCAGGAATATATAGTGCCTGGCAACGGTGCCGCAGAACTTATAAAGATACTCATGCAAATACTGCCGGGCAAACTTGGCATAGTGCGCCCCACGTTTGAGGAATATCCCAATCGCCGCAACGGTGACAGTCTTGTCACTTTTTGTCCAAACAACGACACATACCGCTATAGTGCAGACGATTTGATAGAATATTTCAGTGCCAACCGTACTGACACTCTGGCTATCATAAATCCAGACAACCCTTCCGGAAATTTCATCATGCGGGATGATTTGCTGCGTCTTGCCGCATGGACTCGCAGTCAAGGCATGAGACTTATGGTTGACGAAAGTTTCGTGGATTTCAGCCGACAGTGGGAAACCAGCAGTTTGCTTGACAACAGTCTGCTTGAGGAATACCCAAACATCATAGTGATGAAGAGTATCAGCAAGAGTTATGGAGTGCCAGGACTGCGTCTTGGAATATTGGCATCGGCAGATACGGATCTTATAAACAAAATAAAAGCCGAGGTGTCCATCTGGAACATCAACTCGTTTGCGGAATATTTCATGCAGATATACTCCAAACACGAGTCCGACTACAAGATAGCCTGTGCGAGGTTTGTGGAAGAACGTGAAATATTCTATTCAGAACTTCAGACCATAAGTTTTCTGCGTGTGATGCCGTCAGAAGCAAACTATTTCCTGTGTGAGATACTGAAGCCGTTCACTGCCAGAGAAATAGTGCTAACCATGCTTAAACGTTTCAATATACTGACCCGTGACTGTAGTCTCAAGATGGGGCTTGACAGTAACAAGCAGTATATGCGCATCGCAGTGAGAAACCGCGAAGAAAATTCTCGTCTTATAGCCGGTTTGCGGGCAATTTCAAAATAAACCGTCAATAATGAAGATAATTACTGAACAGTCCATACGCAACCTGAATATATCACCACGCCTGTGTGTGGAATGGATTTACGAGAGTTTCAGTCTAAAGGCAAAATCACAGTTGCCTGCAAAAATCAGCGTCCACCCGGAAAACTATGATTTTTTCACTACAATGCCATGTCTGTTGCCAAAGCCTGAAACATATTCAAGAGGTTTTTACTTCGGCGTTAAGGAGGTTCATCGTATTGAAGGTGCTGTGCCGAGTCTAGGCAGCGACATGATGCTATATGATGCCCACAGTGGTAAATTGCTTGCAATTGTAGATTGCGATTGGATTACTACTATGCGTACCGGTGCAGTGGCAGCTGTTTCGTCCAAGGCTCTGCGCAAAAAAAATGCCTCCGTTTACGGATTTGTTGGTTTGGGAAACACTGCGCGTGCCACGCTGCTTTGTATGCTTGAAGACGAACCTGAAAAAATGTTTGACGTGAAATTACTACGGTACAAAGATCAGGCTGAGCAATTTGTCCGGCGTTTCAGTGCCTATGAAAATGTAAGGTTTGGCATTGTTGATGATATTGACGAACTGGCACGTATGTCCGATGTTTTTGTGAGCTGCATTACGAGTGCTGATGGGCTTTTGGTCAGAGATTCCAATAATTTCATGCCAGGGGTGACTGTCATTCCTGTCCATATGCGTGGACTCCAGAATTGTGACACTGTGTTTGATCGTGTGTTTGGCGATGATACCGAACACGTGAAAAATTTCAAGTATTTTTCACAATACAGAGACTACAACGAAATAGGCGAGGTGCTTGCAGGGCGTGACCCCGGCAGGAAGTCAGATGGACAGCGCATCATTGACTACAATTATGGTCTAGGTCTGCATGACGTGCTATATGCTTCCAAAATATACGAAATGCTTAAAGATGACAACGTCACTGAAGTTCCATACCAGAAAGAAACAGAAAAATTCTGGATATAGCTGCCCACCAGTGTCGGCATTATTTAGATGGTCATAGTTTCAGTTTTTCGCTTATTGACAGCATTTCATCTATTGGTTTACGCGCCATCTCCATTATATCAGCAGCCATCTCTATTTCAGGCCATTCATATTTGAGAGTATTATAAAGTTTCTGTATTGTATTGAGGCGCATATAGGCACATTCGTTGCATCCGCATGTAATGCCCTTGGTTTCTCCGTCATCTGGTGGCACGGGAATAAATTCCTTGTCTGGTGCCTGTCGCTGCATTTCAAAGAGGATACCGCTTTCAGTGGCGACAATGAATTGTCGGTCATTGCTGTCAACGGCATACTTAAGCAATTTGGCTGTAGACCCTACCACGTCTGCAAGCTTTACTACCGGTCCCTTGCATTCGGGATGAGCCAATACTTTGGCATGGGGGTATTTTGTTTTTAGTTCCAAAATCTTTCCGGTGGAAAAACGTTCATGTACGTGGCATGCTCCGTTCCATAACACCATCTCCCGCCCGGTAACGGAGTTGATGTATTCCCCCAAGTTGCGGTCTGGTCCGAAGATAAGTTTCTGATTTTTTGGAAAAGACTCTACAATTTGCCGGGCGTTTGACGAAGTGACAACAACATCGGTCACTGTCTTGGTGGCTGCCGTAGTGTTGACATACGAAATAACTTTATGGTCCGGTCGTGCTTTGACAAACTTTCTGAATTCATCAGCAGGACAGCTTTCCGCAAGCGAACATGAGGCGTTGAGGTCTGTGACAAGTACTTTTCTGTCCGGACTGAGTATCTTGCATGTCTCGCCCATGAAGTGAACACCGCACATGACAATGATGTCGGCATCGGTATCAGCGGCCTTGCGAGCGAGAGCAAGACTGTCACCTGTAAAATCGGCAAGTTCCTGAATGGATTTGTCGGTATAGTAATGAGCCAGTATGACAGCGTTTTTTTCCTTGCTTATTCTTTTTATCTCCGCTTTTATATCCGTGTTTTGCGGTACAGGTTCGTCAATATATCCTTTCTGTTTCCAACGGTCTTTTATCATAGCGGTAATGTGTGTAATATTTATAAAGAATTAGTACTCAGTATGATGCTGTAGCATGGATGCCGAGAGCTTCAATACGCCTTACAATTCTGTCAAGTTCTTCAGGGACGGCTTTGCGCAGGGAGTGGTCAGGCGTTTCGCGGTCAATGGTATATATCATCACCTGTTGCGGTTTGACGGCAACAATGGCCCGAAGCCACGGGGTAATGAATTTCTCGTTGACGTTACCGGCGTTGCGGTCTTCTATTGTGCCGTGCATGAACATAGTCTGGATGATGCAATGCCCGTTGAATTGTTTCATTCTGTCAAGAACCTTGTCAACGCTGTAAGCTCCGGTAGGACGGTTGACTGTTTTGATATATTCGGGATCTACGGTATCAAGTTTAAGAATGTTGTTGTCAACGAGCTGGAGAGCTTCAAACACATCCGTGCGCTCTATGAGTGTGGCGTTACTCAACACTGACACTTTAGCTTCGGGACAATATTTGTTGCGCAGTTCAATTGTGTCTTTCACAATCTCCAAAAAGTCAGGATGAGTTGTCGGCTCACCGTTGCCGGCATAAGTCAACACATCGGGCAATTGTCCGTTGTTGGTCATTTTAATGAGTCGTGCTTCAAGGGCAGCACTAACCTCATGACGTGACGGTCTTTTTTGTTTTGGTCTGCGGTCAGCGTTATATCCGCATTCGCAGTAGATGCAGTCAAAGGTGCATATCTTACCGTCTGCCGGCATGAGATTTATGCCGAGAGAAATGCCCAGACGGCGTGAATGGACAGGTCCGAAAATTGGCGACGGGTATATTATTGTCGGCATGGGCAATATGATTAGAATGAACTCTCGTGCAAAGGTAAAGAGTTTTTCGGTTTGTGTAATGGTTCGGTTCTTAAAATTTCACAGTTCCCTGTATGGTTACATTTTGTAGTGTCGAACCGTTGTAAGCGCGCAGTCCGCTGCCTACAGTGCTACGGTTTGTATAGTGGGTTATGCCGTATTTTACGGCGAGGCTGACAATGCCTATTTTGTGTATCAGTGACAATGACGCACGCTGCCCGTGGTAGTAACACGAGGGCGAATACGAGTAGTACAGCAGATTTGGTTCGTTGAAATACAGAGCCTCGGAATATGAGTCGGTATGGAAGAAAGCTCCGGCAATGTTGATACGTGTGTCAGATGATGGTGTGGCGGTGGCTTTGTGCGACAGCATCCAACCGCACGAATTGGCTTTGTCTGGCTGTGACAGGAATGTCATGTCGGCGGCAGTCGTCATCTTGATGAACCGCCCTATGGCATAGCGTGTCTGCATTTTGAAAGAATGTTGCTGTTTGTGGTCAAGTCTATTCTGTTTGTTGTCTTGTGGGCGATGGCGGAATTTGTAGCGTACAAGTAAAGCCGTATTCTTTGATGGCGAGTATTCCAGTTGTGTTGTGGCGGCAACAGCATCTGACGGATAATCGGTCTGGTATATGGCAAACGGATAGTGGGCGTAGTCGCCGTAGACGAGCAACTGCCAGAACTGGTTGAGTCGTACATTGGCTCCTGCCAGTATCCCGTGTTCGTTTTGGATGCGTGATCCTGCACGGTAGCTTTGGGCAGATGTTGACAGATAGCGTGTTGCGTAGTAGCGGTGCAGGAGTATCAATTTGAGATTGTAGGATGGCGCATATTGCAATCGGTGTTGTGAGGCCACACCTCCTTGAAGCGAAGTAGCTGTTTCGCCCCAAAATCGCAGCCCTTTTTCAGTAAAGGCATAGTAAATGCTGTAGTTGCCGAAGTCTTTTCCCTTGAAATAGTACTTTCTGTAGAGTGCTGATGGTGTCCGGAACGGTGTGTCGTAGTGTGTGTGGGTGAACTGCAGACCAACGGTAAGCGGTGCAAAGTCCACGATTGCGGACAGACCTCCCTGCAAGGATTGTATGTTGCCACGCTTGGACATCTCGAGAGGTGTACGGTGATAGCCGTTGGTAACGATGGTTGAAATACTGTCTTTTGACAGTGTGGCATCAAGTTTGCGCCATGATGCGAACGCATGCAGCGTTAGCTTGGCGGTCTTGACAGTAACGGCTCCACCACGCATGAAGAAAGCCTCATCGGTAGAGGTGTGTTTAGTGAATCCTTGCTGGCGCGGGTTGAATGACGACAGAATGTTCATGGCATCCGGTCGTGATGCGCCCACGGTGAGACCAAGTCCGAAGTTGGTTCTGTAGTCACCGGCAATCCACTGTCTGACAATTCCGTTTGTCTTGCCGGAAATGTAGAATGAATATGAGTCGTAGAGAATGTTGTCTTTTGAACAGAATGGTTCTCCTTCATCCTTTTGTGCGGTCAGCCCCCAAAAAATCTTGTTACCGTATGACGAGCGGTAGCGCAAGGTAGTGGAAACGTTGTTTCCCAGATATTGTTTGTTGGGATTTTTGTCGAGAACGTCCTTTGAATGCTCCTTGAATCCCTCGCGTTGGTAGAGAGGAAAGTCCATGGCGGTTGATATCTCGGTCAATATTTTTTCGGGCGGCATATTGTTGCTGCCGCCATTGCCGTTTTTGCCGTTGGTGGTCATATGGCTTTCTGTTCTGCTGCAGAAGAAAAAGAGTGGCATATAGGCAATCTCTTTATGGTATAGATTTCTGACAAAATGCAGTTCTCCGAGACTGTACAGGCCATGTGAACGCCTTACGAGACTAATGATTGAATCTGCCTGCGCCTCGTCCAGAAACGGCATACGCAGGAGATCCGTGCGCTGTGCAGTATTGATGTTTACGGGGTTGCGGTGCATTTCAAGCAATTCGTCATACAGGCTGACACCATCGTCGCTTTCTTCTGTTTCCGGGAAATAAATGTCGGCAAATTCGTCCCACGTGACCGTTTGCGCCATTATGGCTGTAAACGGAGAAACGACAAGCAACACCATGGAGAGACATAGTTTTTTCACTGTAGTCTGTAAGATTTATTTGTACAAAAATAGCAAAGTTTGCTGAATAAAGTCTTAACTTTGTTTATGAATCACTGCAAAACGCCCAAATGGAACGATTGCTTCACTATGTCTGGAAAAACAGGCTAATGCCACACTGCGGTCTTGTGACCACTGGAGGACAATCGGTAGAAGTGCTGTCGCCAGGGTTTCACAACAAGGATGCAGGTCCTGACTTTTTCTGTGCTGACATAATGGTCAATGGCGAGGACTGGATGGGCAACGTGGAGATACACACTCTCAGTTCTGACTGGTATCGGCACGGGCACGATTGCGACAAGGCATACAACAACGTGGTGCTCCATGTGGTGGAACACGCCGACAGGGAGGTTTTTGCCGAGAGCGGTCGCATGATACCGCAAATAGAGCTGAAAATACCTGATTATGTTGTAAAGAACTACGAACACCTGCAGGTGTATGAAGACTATCCTCCGTGCTATAGTCTGGCGAACAGCTTGCCTGACATTGTATCCCGGCAGTGGATGAGACGCTTGGCTGAAGAACGGTTAGAGCGCAAGGTCATGGAGATAGGCAAACGTCTGGAATTCTGTGAATTCAACTGGGAGCGTGTATTGTTCATTACAGTGGCAAGGGCGTTTGGATTCGGTGTAAACAACGATGCTTTTGAGCGGCTGGCGTGCAATGTCCCTTTTTTGGGTATAGCCAAACACCGCGACAACCTCTTTCAGGTAGAGGCCATGTTTATGGGTCAGGCAGGTCTGCTTGACGAAACAATGATGAACGCGGTGCAGTCGGGAAATATGCCGTCGGATACTTACTATGCCGGACTAAAACGCGAATATTCGTTTCTGGCAAACAAGTTCTCACTTGTTCCGATGAACGGGTATGAGTGGAAATTCATGAGATTGCGTCCGCAGAACTTCCCTACCCTGCGGCTGGCACAGTTAGCCAGTCTATACCACAAGCAGAAACTCAGTCTGTCGGCACTGGTTGAGATCGATGACATCAACCGGCTTTTTGAACTGTTTGATACGGAAGTGTCGTCATATTGGCAATGCCACTACACACTATGCGGCGACAAGGTTGCGCCATCGCGCCGTGAGTTGCGAAGAGCATCGCTTGAATCAATGGTTATAAATGCCGTCGTGCCGGTATTGTATGCCTACGGACACTACCGCTCTTCAAAAAAACTGGAGGAAAAGGCTCTCGGATTTCTGTGCGCTATAAAGGGTGAAGACAACAAATATACCAGGATATGGAGGCAGATGGGAATGCCTGTAGGCAATGCCAGTGAATCACAGGCGGTAGTTCAACTAATGACCCAGTATTGTCTCCGCAAGGACTGTCTGCGTTGCCAGTTGGGCTACCAGTATATCAAGCGCAGGTGAAAAGGGCGTGTCTTTTGCGTCCGGTTGTCTGCGGTTTTGCGTAACTTTGCCCCCATATTGCATTTATGATAAAACAGACTGTAACCATGATGGACTATATGTTTAGGCTGCGCATGACTGTCAGGGACTATGAGTGTGACGTGGAGGGAATCGTCAACAATGCCAATTACCTGCACTACATGGAGCACACGCGACACCAGTTTCTGCTGAGCAAGGGAATAAGCTTCATTGAACTCCACAAGAGGGGCATTGATGCCGTGGTGGCACGCATCAATGTGCAGTACAAGAGTCCGCTTACTCCAGACACGGAATTTGAAAGTTGTCTCAACGTCGAAAAATCGGGGCTCAGATATGTGTTCAGACAAGATATCTACCGTTTGCCTGACCGCAAGCTGTCGGTAAGGGCGCAGGTGGATACCGTAGCCGTGGTGAACGGGAAACTGGGAGATTCTCCGGAACTTGCCGCAATGCTTGAATGACATACGTTTGATATAGATCATGGTAAGTCGCGAAACTCTCTGTTCAATGGCTCTAAGCCTGATGTTTCCTTACCGCTTTGGTGCACTCAGACAGTTGTACGATCGCATTGGTTCGGCAGAAGGCATTGTTGACAACGCTTCTAACCTACAGTCTGTGGCGGCGGACTTCAATGTCGGCAGCTTCACCATAGATTCTGTCCGGCTGCATGAGTGTCTGTCACTGGCGGAGAAGGAAGCTGAGCGTGCAGAAGAGAGAGGCATAAGATGTATTTCCATAGGAATGCCCTCCTACCCTGCCCGATTGCGCGAAGTGTGTCCAGACGCTCCGCTTGTACTCTATCTCAACGGCACTGCAGATCTCAATGCCTGCCATATACTGAGCGTTGTAGGTACGCGCGACAGTACAAGCTACGGGCGTGACATGACAGAGAACATCTGTGGTGAACTGGCGCAATGGTTTCCCGATCTGCTTGTTGTCAGCGGTCTGGCATATGGCACAGATATCAATGCACACCGTACGGCTCTTGACAATCGATTGTCCACTGTTGCCGTTTTGGCGCACGGTTTGGACAAGGTATATCCTGCCTCGCACCGCACTGTGGCGGAGCGTATGGTTTCCGCAGGTGGCGGTTTGCTCACGGAGTTCCCCACAGGCACAAAGATAGAAAACTATAATTTCCTGCGCCGCAATCGCATTATAGCCGGCATGGCCGAGGCTACTCTTGTGATGGAGAGCCGGGAAAAAGGAGGGGCTCTGACGACGGCCCGTATTGCCAACGAGTACTCCCTGACGGTAATGGCATGCCCGGGGCGTGCTTCAGATGAAATGTCAAAGGGTTGCAACAGGCTTATATGGAGCAATTCGGCAGCCATGCTTACCTGCGCCGCCGATGTGGTGGAGACTTTGGGCTGGGAAGTGGACAAACAAGCCAAGGAACAGAATGCCTCTCTCTTTGATGCGGATATGACGGGCGAAGAGCGAATCGTATATGACACTCTTGATACCGAAGGCAGGGATATCAGTTATGTGATAGTCCACAGCGGTCAACCTGTCAATGTGGTCATGTCTGTGCTTTCCGAACTGGAGTTCCGTGGCGTGGTGCGCCAGTTGCCGGGCGCAAAATGGCGTAAGATCGGATAAAGTCTTTCTGCAACAAAAGACTCCGAGATATGCAACTACCCCGGAGTCCTGTATACCGTTAACTTTACTTTGTTATCAAGACCAAGGTTTCCATGGTCTTGGTGTGTTTTATTTCATCACTTTGAACGACTGGCTCTGCCCGTCCTTAAGCGAGACGCGGATAATGAGAGGCTGTCCGCCGACAGTGGGAATGGCTGTTTCGTGTGCTTCGCCGAGGTCTTGGCTGTATATTTCCCGTCCGTCAAGGGTGTAAGCATCAATGCGGGACATTGCTATGGTGGATTGTGCGGTGAGTTTGTCACCATTGTTCCGAAGTGTCACACTCTGTGAAGAGCCGTTTTCGGTAGTTACTGTCTGAATAGCGGATATGATGGGAAGTGTTTCTGAACTGGTATTCTCAACAATTTCGTAGATAATGGGAGTCTCGATATTCTTGGGCCATGTGATTTTCAGCTGTATGGCCGCACTCTGCTCATCGGAGAGCGCGATAGTAAGTACGCCGTTGCTGGAGGAGGGTTTTACTTCCTGCCACGTTGTGCCATCCATTGTGATTGCGTAGGTGGCATCAACTGGAAGGTTGGCAGGATCGCAATAGAGTTTCACACTTTTGGTTTTGTTCAGTCCAGACAGGTTGTAGACAAGATTGTTAGCGTCGGCGCTGTTGAGTTGATAGGAGGCGGTTGAGGTGGTTCCATTGCGGTCGGCTCCACCCGGCACAGCAATGCCTCCGGTCGTGGCGAGAGTAGGAAGGGCTGTAACGTTGGTGCCATTCACTTCTATCTCACACAGACGAAGCCATTTGTTTGATGGCGCGCTGTTGAGTTTGAATCGTACGTATTTTGCCTTGGTAGGAGTTATTTCGCCCTTGTTGGGAGAGAAAGGGGCAAAGTCAGTGGCGATGACATCATTGCCATCTGCTTGCCCCACCACGATATTCTGCGGAAGGTCAATGGTATACTTCTGGTTCTTTGTGCCGAGCACGCGGAGTGTAGTCCATTTTTTGTTGTCAGCGGATATCTGCACACTGGCGGCGGTGGCATAGTCATCGTTTGTGGTTCCCATGCATATGCGCACGTTCTTTACCTCTGTAGTGTCGGCGAGTGTCAGCTGGTAGATGTCACCGCCGACCTGAATCTGTTTGAGGCATACATAAGTGCTGTAATTGCCATCGCACATGAGATCGGCCGTGTGGTTCTGCCAGAAGTTCTGGGCTGGAACGGAGGTGGCGGAAACAGCGGCGGCGGTGGCAAAGTTGACGGTATTCTTTGTTGTTGACAGTTTAAGAGTCTGATTCTCGGCTGACACATTCTTGATTACCACGTAGCGCACGTAGTCTATGGGACACGTATTGTCCGTTATCTGTTCCCATTTGCTGCCGTTGGTACTTACGAGGGTGACAAAGGGATTGCCGTCAGTGTAGCTATTGTCGAATTTAACGGCTTTGATGAGACGAGCTTGTGGGAGCTCGTAGCCAACATAGTCACCGGGTGAGAGTGTGACATTTTCACGACCCGGCATCATTGAGGCACTCGTAGAGGAGTAGCTTACGGTAGGGATGCCCCCGAGGTTTTCTGCGTTGGTCACAATGTTAGCCGTGGTGACTTTCTCGCCAAAGATGCCATTGCTGGCGTTTTTTTTCATGTATTCCGTTACAAACGGGGTAAGATAACGGTAGGATGCGTGGGTGAGGCGTTCTTCGGTATTGATATAGTCACTGCCGAACCCCGACATGTGATGCGCCATATAGTCGCTGTTGGTGCTGAGCGAGGGGATGTCTGTGTTGATGAGTTTGAAGTACGTGCTCCAGGCATCATCGCTATTTTCTGCAGTGGTAACGTTGAGCAGATTGACAGTTGTCAGTGCCAGTGCGCGAAGGCGAAGTACCCAGGGCTTGATGTCGGTGTAGAGCAGACGTTCTCCGTCGGTTTCAGAGTTTTCAAGAGCGGAAATCACGTCACAGTTGGCGATGATTTCGTTCATGAGATTGACGAGGTCAGCGGTTTGCCCACCGTTTTTGTATTTTGAAATGAGAGCATTGAGCGAGGAGGGATCATTCTTGCTGAGATAGGGGGCGAGGAAGCGGTAGGCTTTCTGTGCTGCTTCGTTGTCGGGAAGAACTCCTTTGAACGAGGCTTCCCATGATTGGAGATTGTTGAATGCTTTGTTGTTCCATCCGAAATCGCCCGCGGAGAACAAGGGGGTCTTTGAGGCTTCGCCCTGTTCCATCGGGTTGCAGATGATTCCCTGTCGGCTGGCGGTGATGCTGGAAGGGAGTGTGCTGCTACTGTTGACGTTGGGCATGTCGTAGAAATTGCTGTACATGTCCATTGGATAGATTTCGTTCGGGCCTGTGCCGTTGTCGTTGCATGGATAGTTCCACCACCAGATTACTTCGCGCCCGAACTGGTTCTGCACGGTGTTGAGGTCTTCGTTGTTAGGCACAGACCATACTGCACCTCCTGTATAGTATACGGTGACGTTGGAGGGCATGGAACTGAGGGCTTTGAAGAAGCTGTTGAATTGCTGCTCACTTCCGGCGAACGAGCGGCAATAAATCTGCGGAGTGAAGCGAAGAGGCTTGACTGTGTCAGTGGGGGTGGCACCATCGATATTCCACTTTGCCTCTATTGCTTTCTGAAGGTCGGTAATGCGCTGGGCGGTGAGATTCATCCCGCTCTCTGTATTGGGGATGCTAACATCATCGCAGAAGACAGCGAACTGGCGGAAGCCGAGGTCGTACATACTGCTGAACTTGGTCATGATGTCGTCAATCACAGTGGAGCTGTTCATCAGGCTGTTGCCCGGATGGATAGCCCACGCCACGTTGACTTTTGTGTCTTGTGCGACGCTTGCAAACTCCTGCATATCTTCGCTGCTGACAAAACCGGACGATTTCTGTTTGTCGGTGAGTTGGCTGGAGGCAGGATATGGCGTACTCCAGCTGCCGGAGTGGTAAGGGTCGCTCTTGGCACCATAGACGTAAGTGTTCATCTTATAGCGCATCATGAAGCGGAGAAGGTCAAGGCGGACATCCTTGGCATAGGGTTTGCCGTAGAAGCCTTCAATGATGCCACGCTCCTTTAGATCGGCATAGTCGGAGATGGTGACGGTGCTGAGATCGGTGATGCCGTTGTCGAGTATCTGTTCAAATGAGGCAAGGCCTATAAAGGTGGCATCGGTGTTCTCGCCAAGCACGAGGAGCTGGGCCACTCCGTTGCCGCCGTTGGTGAGGGCAAGTATGTGTCTGTCGAAAACTTTGTCCATGGAAAGGACATCTGTGTTGAGTCCCATAGTCTGGACCATTGTCTCTGTAACATCATTTGTTCCTTTCACGCCGAGATAGACGTTTGATTCGGTAGTTGATGCGGTGCGGGAAAAGTGGGTAGCGACACCTTTTTTTGTGAAGATGTTGGCAATGCGCTTCTGTGTGGCATCATCGATACCGTTATCGCAAACCACATTTACGGTCTGGGTAAAGCTTACTTTTTCCGTTCCAACTGTCTGATTGTGCGGAATGGGGTAAATTGTGTACTGGGCCGACATCGCCAACGGGAAGAGGATGACGGCAATACCGATGAACAACGATTCTTTTCTCATAGAACGGAATTTAAGATGATGTTATGTGTTGCTAAGAAGATATCAATACAGGGTGAAGCGGAAGCACGACCGCATTTGCCGACAAAAATAGTATTTTTTTGCACGAAATATTATTGATTATCGTACAAAAAGCATTAAAGCACTCGTTTTTTTGTTAGGACTGCCAGAAAGTTTCTGGAATTGATACAGTTAGAAAATCGGTTTTGCACAAAGCGGGTCTTTTCCGTTTGTGGATAGCAGGCGTATAGGCATAGTTGTCACACCGTTATTTCTTGGGTTGCCTGTTGAGTCTGTAGATTATGTGCAGCAACGCGAATTGCGGCGTGACGTTGTTCCACGTCTCTACCCTACCCTGCGCGTCGATGGAGCGGCGTACGTTGCTGAGGTTGCCCAGAAGGTCGAAGGCATCAAGCATACAGACGAGGTTGACTTTTCAAGATAAAATCACTAGAAAAGACAGGCGCATAAGTGACTGTTACTCAGTCTTGTGCTTTCCGTAAGGCAAACTGAGTGCCTGCTAGATAGTTCGCTGGCTAACGAAGTTGGTGTAGACCATGAGAGCCTGGCGAACTTCGGGGTTTGTGAAGTTTGCAATGAGGGTTTTCGCTTCTACAGAGAGTCTCTCCATGCTTGAGCAGGCATAGTCTATGCCTCCGTTTTCTTTGGAGAAATTGACGAGACGTTCGATGTCCTCTGGCGTGGCAGTGCCCTTCTTGACGCTCTCGGCAACGGCTAGCATCTCTGCGTTGCGGGTGGAATTGAGGGCATAGAGGACGGGCAGGGTAAGTTTGCCCTCCAGCATGTCGTTGCCAGTGGGTTTGCCGACGTTGTCGTCATAATAGTCAAAGATGTCATCGCGTATTTGGAAACACAGTCCTATTATCTCGCCAAGGCGGTCCATTTGGCGGACAATGCTGTCGCTCTGCATGGCAGAGATGGCACCCAGGCGGGCCGCTGTGGCAAAAAGAGAGGCAGTCTTCAACTGGATGACCTGATAGTAGGTCTCTTCGCTGAAGTCGTTGTGCTGCGTGTTGGAAAGTTGTATTATCTCGCCTTCGGAGAGCCGTTTGCCAAGTTGTGACACGTCTTTCACAATATTGATATTGCCGGACAGGGATGCGCTTTCCAGAGAGGCCGACAAAAGGTAGTCGCCGGCCAGCACCGCAGCTTTGTTGCCGAAGAGGGCTCTTGCTGACGGCGCGCCCCGTCGCTCGTCACTTTCATCCACAATGTCATCGTGGACGAGAGATGCGTTGTGAAGCAATTCAAGGGTCAGTGCGGAATAATATGCCGAGGGAGTGATTTCGCCATACCCCTTGGCTATGAGAAGAACAAGAATTGGACGCATCAGTTTTCCCTTGCGTTTGGATATGCCTTGGCATATTTGTCCAAGCAGACCATCGGCCTGACTGAGCGTGGCATCAAACAGGCGGTTAAAGTTCTCCAATTCTGTCTCAATGGGTTTGCGTATATCTTCAATGCCGCTCACGGGTATAGTTTTGCGGCAAATTTAGTTATAATTATATTTTCAACTCGCTCGAAATGCCTAATTTTACATCAAAATGAATGGTTGTGATGAAAAAACTTTTTTTGCTTGATGCCTACGCACTCATATACCGGGCTTACTATGGCTTGATACGCACGCCCATCATCAATTCCAAGAAGCAGAACACGTCGGCTGTCTTCGGTTTTGTAAAGACCTTGCAGGAGATTCTTGACAAAGAGAAGCCTACACACCTTGCCGTGGTTTTTGATCCTAAGGGCAAAACGTTCAGGCATGAGGTGTTCCCCCAATACAAGGCTCAGCGCGAAGAAACGCCCGAAGACATAAGGTGGAGTGTGCCTGTGATAAAGGATATTGTCAGGGCAATGAATATTGCCATCCTTGAGGAGCCGGGGTTTGAGGCCGACGACGTGATAGGAACCATTGCATGGAAAGCTGCCGACAAAGGGTTTTCCGTCTATATGATGACACCCGACAAAGACTATGGACAGCTCGTCAGAGACAATGTGTATATCTATAAGCCGGGCATGGGCAAGAAACCTGCCGAAATATTGGATGCCGATGCTGTCTGTAACAAATACGGCATTTCTTCACCGTGTCAGGTGGTGGACATCCTCGGGCTGATGGGCGATGCCGTGGACAACGTGCCGGGCTGTCCGGGAGTGGGGGAAAAGACAGCTTGCGGTCTAATGCAGAAATACAGTTCCATAGAAGATATGTACAGCGACCTTTCGAAGGTGAAAGGCAAACTCCGCGAAAAAATAGAAGATAACAAGGAACAGGTGCTTTTTTCCAAGTTCCTTGTAAAAATAGATACGTGTGTTCCCATAGAGTTTGACGAGAGGTCTCTTGAACACAAAGAGGTCGACGAGGACAAGTTGACCAAAGCTTTTGAGGAACTGGAGTTTTATTCACTTCTTAAAAGAATGAAACGCAACGGAGGTTCTGTAGGCATCCGTCAGCAAAAGGAACAGAAAAACGGGCCAATCCAACTTGATCTCTTTGCGACAGTTCCCGAAGAGTTGCCGGAAGAACAAAACGAGCCGAACCTAAGTGCGGTAGATTTGTCAAAAACAGAATGTGAACTTATTGAAGATGAACAAAAAAGCATTGAGGAATTGCGAAATCTTTTGACCGTCAACGAAATGGCGTTTCAGATAGTCGGCACGTCTCTTGATGCAATTTCTTCAAAAATAGTCGGGCTGTCGGTTTGCACGGGCAACGGAAAGAACGTGTTCTTCAATTTCGGGAGAGAACCTGCCAAGAACTCCAAACTGTACATTGCCGTCAAGGATTTGTTTGAAAACCAGAACAGCCTGAAAATATGTCATGATCTGAAATTTCAATATCACATATTGAGGAATTCTGGATTCGGGTTGAGAGGAAAGGTCTTTGACACGATGTTGGCGCATTA
Organism: Anaerovoracaceae bacterium; assembly: GCA_963617965.1. GTDB lineage: Bacteria > Bacteroidota > Bacteroidia > Bacteroidales > Bacteroidaceae > UBA6382. The sequence goes on along the minus strand of CAVEQO010000008.1, from coordinate 25,092 downwards.
TGTCTTGCAGCCGGAGTTGAAACACGACCTGTTTCATTTGGCGGAAACGTTCCTTGGCAGCGGCATTGCTGGTAGCGGGTATATTTTTGGAGCAAGGCGGAAAACAGAGCAAGATGCAATCAAAACTGATACCAAGACTTCGGCGAAACATTTTGCGCAGATGTCGGAGGCGGCCTTCCGTCTGTTCCCGCTCTTGCACGACAGGCTGGAAAGTGACGGGGTCTTGCGATATTATGAAACGGTGGAGTTACCACTGTCAAAAGTGTTGGCGGAAATGGAGAGTACCGGTGTGAAAATCAATACCGCCTCGCTATCCGAAACTTCAAGAATCTTCACGTCCAGGCTGAATGAATACGAAGCGGCGGCACGCGAGTTGAGCGGTGAGGATTTTAATCTTTCTTCGCCCAGACAGGTAGGGGAGGTGCTGTTTGAGAAACTCAAGCTTGATGACAATGCCAAGAAGACAAAGACCGGTCAGTATATTACAAGCGAGGAGGTGCTTGAATCTTTAAGGGCAAGCAGCCCCGTGGTTGACTGCATCCTGAAATACAGAGGGATGAAAAAACTTCTCGGCACGTATATCAACGCTTTGCCGGAGCTGGTCAACCCGTTGACAGGGCATATACACTCTTCTTTCAATCAGGCGGTTACCGCCACCGGGAGACTTTCGTCAAGCAATCCCAACCTGCAGAACATTCCTGTAAGGGGCGATGACGGCAGAGAGATACGCAAGGCTTTTGTGCCCGACGAGGGACAACTGTTCTTTTCTGCGGACTATTCACAGATAGAACTCCGCCTTATGGCCCATATTTCCGGTGACAGCAACATGATTGAGGCTTTTGTAGGCGGATACGATATTCATGCTTCCACTGCGGCGAAAATATACCATAAGGATATTTCCGAGGTAACCGCAGCCGAGCGTAGCAAGGCCAAAACGGCCAACTTCGGTATCATCTACGGCATTTCGGCTTTTGGGTTGGCTCAACGGCTGGGGATTAGCCGCACGGAAGCCAAGGAATTGATAGACGGGTATTTTGCAACGTATCCCCATATAAGGGACTATATTGAAGCCGTCAAGAGCAAGGCAAAGACGGATGGCTATGTGGAAACGGTCTTCAAACGCCGCAGGTATGTGCCCGACATCAATTCCCATAATGCGGTAGTGCGCGGATATGCCGAGCGGAATGCAGTCAACGCCCCAATTCAAGGCTCAGCTTCCGACATTATCAAAGTCGCAATGGTGCGTATCTTCAACAAATTCAATGCGGAAGGTATCAGGTCAAAGATGATACTTCAAGTACATGACGAATTGAATTTCAGTGTTTTACCTGAAGAAAGGGATGATGTTGAACGGATAGTGAAGAATGAAATGGAGCACGCCTACAAGCTGAAAGTTCCGTTGAAGGCTGATTGCGGCTGGGGCGACAATTGGCTTGAAGCCCACTAGGGTTATGTCCAGGAAGGCTTCAAGCCGTGTTGCAAAGAGCGGGAAATGTTGTCGGGCTGCGGTCAGAACACTTTGGTCTGTTTCCCTGTGATATATGACAGGAGATTGTTGGCAAGGCTGCTTGCACCAATGCGGAACAACGTGTTGTTCAGCCATTCTTGTCCCAAAATTTCCTTTACAAGAGTGTAGTATTTTACTGCATCTTCTGCGGTACGTACGCCGCCTGCTATTTTTATGCCTATTTTAGTGCCTGTAATGTTGTAGTATTCTTTTATCGTCTGACACATTGTGTATACAGACGCAGGTGTTGCACCGGGCTCTATTTTGCCTGTAGACGTCTTGATGTAGTCGGCTCCGCTGTAGATTGCCAGAATTGCCGCTTTTTTTGTCGCTACAGCCGTTTGGAGAGCTCCGGTTTCCAATATCACTTTCAGGGGAGTCTCTTTGCCGCAGGAGAGTTTTATTTCGTCTATCTCGTTGAAGACGGTGTCATAGTCTTCGGCAAGGAAGAAACCTACGGGCAATACGGTGTCTATTTCGGTAGCTCCGTCTTTTATGGCAAGGGCGGTTTCCACGGTTTTTATTTCAGGAAACGTTTGGCTTGACGGAAATCCACCGCAAACGGTGCTTATCTCCATGTCCTCAACCTCCAGGCTGTTGCTTACAAGGTTTACGAATCTCGGGTAGACGCAAATCCCGGCAGGGTGGGGGAAAGATGGGTTGTCGTTGCAGAAAGAGTTCGTTCTCTCAACGAGACCAAGGATGCTTTCTTCATTGTCGGTTACTTTGAGAGAGGTGAGTTCTATCGTACTGAAGAGGAATTTCATCACCTCGGTCGTGTTGTTTTCTCCGTAGTGCGCAGATATGAGGCGTTTTGCTTCCCCCTGTTCTGTTTCATCGTGCAGGTGGAGGTTGAATCTGGAAAACGCCTGAGCGTATTTTGATTGCATTTCAGGATTCTGAGATTCGCTGTCGTTCTGGTGGCTGCATTCGTGGCTGCAGTTGCATTCGTGTGTGTGTGGCTTCATTGCTATATTAGTTTTGGATTGTTTTTGTGCCTGAGGTTGTCTCTGAGCGTTTTCTTTCTGATGGATTCCTTAAGTGCCGCTTCAAGGTCTATGTCTGTTTGGTTGGCCAGGCAAATCAGAACCCACAGCACGTCTGCCATTTCTTCGGCCATATCTTGTTTTTCTCCCTCCTTAAAAGACTGTTCCCCGTATTTTCTGGCGACTATTCGTGCCAGTTCTCCAATTTCCTCTGTAAGACACGCCATGTTGGTCAACTCGTTGAAATAGCGTATGCCATAGGTCTTTATCCATGCATCTACGGCCTGTTGTGCTTCTTTGATTGTCATTTTTGTTATTCCTTGTTGTGTGTGTCCATACAGATTGTCACAGGCCCGTCGTTGAGCAGTCTCACTTTCATGTCGGCACCGAACTCTCCGGTGCCGATTTCTTTCCCGAAGTTCTGCTGCAAGGTCGCGCAGAACATTTCGTAGAGAGGGACGGACACGTCGTGTCCCGCCGCTTTTATATACGAAGGCCTGTTCCCTTTTTTGTACGAAGCCATCAGTGTGAACTGGCTTACTACGATGATATCGCCGCCGATATCGGTTATGGACCTGTTCATTACGCCTTTCTCGTCATCAAATATGCGCAGGGAAAGCACTTTCTTTACAAGCCAGTCAACGTCTTTCTGGCTGTCGGCTTGCTCTATGCCAAGCAAGATGAGCAGCCCCTTGCGTATTTGTGATTTGACGACCCCGTTTATTGTAACGGATGCCTCTGAAACTCTCTGTAGTACCGCCCTCATTGCCGTAGTGTTATGTTATTACCTGATTGTCAGCAAGTTGCGTGCTGATAATGTTATTCTTTGAATGAAAAGCAAGCCATAGGTGCTTTCCTCTTTTTTCTCCCAAAATGCTTTGGAGTTCATAGATATCTGCCTCCTTTATCCTTTTGACAGACTTGAAGTTCTTTAGCAGCAATTCCCTTGTTTTGATGCCGATGCCCTTTATGGAGTCCAGCTCTGACAAAGTCTGCCTTTTCGCCCTTTTCTGCTTGTGGAAGCTGATGGCGTAACGGTGTACTTCATCCTGCATTTGTGTCAGGATTCTGAATAGTTCGGAGCTTTGCTTGATTCCGACTGTTACCGGTGGGAAGCCAAAGAGTAGCTCGTTCGTCCTGTGACGGTCATTCTTGGCAAGACCGGCTATCGGTATGTTCAGATCTAGCTCATCTTCAATGACCTGTCTCACGCAGTCCATTTGCCCTTTGCCGCCGTCTGTGACAATGAGGTCGGGTAGGGCGCAACCCTCTGCCACCATTCTCCCGTATCTTCTTCTGACCACCTCTTGCATGGAAGCGTAGTCGTCAGGACCGCTTACGGTCTTGATGGTATATTTCCTGTAATCTTTTCTTGACGGTCTCATCTGCTTGTATACCACACAGCCAGCCACGGCATCGGTTCCCTGAAGATTGGAGTTGTCAAACAAGTCTATTGTCATGGGCAATTTCCGCAGATGCAGCTTGTCTTGCAACTCTCTCATCAGGCGAGTCTGTTTTTGCTCCGGGTTCAGATACTCTGCCCGTTTCAGTTTGTCAACCTTGTACTGCCGCACGTTTCTTGAAGACAAGTCAAGTAGGGCTTTCTTGTCTCCCCTTTGCGGAATGGTGATGCAGACATCCTCCAGCGGCAGATTGACGAAGAATGGGAGGATGAGTTCCTTGTAGCGAACGTTGAATTTATCTCTCATCTCCATTATGGCATAGGTGAGAAGCGCATCATCTTGTTCGTCCAGTTTTTTTTCAAGCTCAAAGTTGTATGCAATGACAGTGGCTCCGTCGACGACATGCAGGTAGTTCACGATGCCCTTTTTTTCATCAGAGATTATGGAAAAGACATCCACGTCGCTTATGGTGTTGCTTACCACTTCGCTTTTTGCTTGGTATTGGTTGAGAAGAAGGTATTTCTTCTTGACTTCTTCCGCCTCTTCAAAGCGCAGTTCTGACGAGAGAGTCTTCATTTGCTGCTTGAGGCGATCTTTGACCTCTCTTGTCTTCCCTCTGAGAATCTGTCGGCATTCGTTTATGTTTGCCTGGTATGCTTCTTTGCTTTGCCTGCCAACACAACACCCCGGACATTTTTTGACGTGGTAGCTTAGGCACAGTTTGTATTTGTGCTTCTTTACTTTTCCATATTGTAGGACGGTCTTGCAATCTCGGATTTTGTAGAGGGTGCGCATCAACTCAAGGAGATTGTGCATGGCGGGAGCGTAGCTGTAAGGCCCGTAATATTCGCCTTTGCCAATATGCTTGTTGCGCGTAATCAAAATACGGGGGAAGTCTTCTTTCGTCACGCAAATATAAGGGTAGCTTTTGTCGTCCTTGAGCAAGATGTTATAATGCGGTTGGAATTTCTTTATCAGCGAGTTTTCCAGCAAAAGGGCATCTTGCTCTGTCGCTACGCTTATGTATTTTATGTCGCGAATCTTTGAAACCAACATTGCGGTCTTGGCATTCTGTTCCCCAAGAAAATAGCTTGCAACCCGTTTCTTCAAGTTTTTGGCCTTGCCAACGTATATCACCTTTCCCTGCTCGTCGTAATATTGGTAGCTGCCGGGGCTTTCCGGCAGACTTGACACAATGTTCCGAAGGCGTGCCTTTAGAGATGTTGTTTCCTTTGCTGTCATTTTCAGGTTGTTGGCGAAGTTTTGCTACGCAAGTGTTTCACGTGAAACACAGGCTACCTGTGCATCAGCACCAGGAGGACGTTCATGTCGCTCGGGCTGACCCCGGGGATCCTTGAGGCTTGCCCAAGGGTTTCCGGGTTGGTCTTTGTGAGCTTCTGTCGGGCTTCTGTTGAAAGCTGTTTTATCTGCGAGTAGTCAAAGACCCCACGTATGCGGATGGATTCAAGCCGCCGCATCTTTTGTGCCTCTTGTTGTTCTCGCTTTATATACCCTTCGTATTTGATGGCGATTTCCGCAGCTTCAGCGATCTCCTCTTTTTTGTCCCCGGCCAGAATGAACAGCTCGCACAAAGGCGGCAAGGACGAGGCGATACCATTTAGTGTAACACCGGGTCTGCTTATGACGGTGCTTAGTTTCGTTGTTGTTGACAGGGGGGTGCTGCCCGCCAAGAGAAGTTCCTCGTCTATTTCGCCGGGTTTTGTGTTGTGGCTTTTGCAGAGACCTGTGATATCGGAAATGAGTTTTTGCTTGTTTTGGAAGTCTCTGTATCTGTTTTCCCCGATTAAGCCGAGTTTGCGCCCCGTTGGTGTAAGCCTTGCGTCGGCATTGTCCTGGCGGAGCAGGATGCGAAACTCTGCACGGGAAGTGAACATTCTGTAAGGCTCGTCTACTCCTTTTGTAACAAGATCGTCAATGAGAACCCCGATATAACTTTCGTCTCGCTTCATTACAAAAGGTTCTTTTCTCTCACATTTCAACGAGGCGTTTATCCCTGCAACAAGACCTTGCCCCGCAGCTTCTTCGTAGCCTGTAGTGCCATTGACTTGTCCTGCAAAATAAAGGTTGGCGATTTTCTTTGATTCCAACGAGTGATGAAGCTCCGTAGGGTCAAAGAAATCGTATTCTATAGCATAGCCGGAACGGTAGATTTCTGCTTTTTCAAATCCCGGTATCGCTCGAAGAGCTTCAATCTGAACCTCTGTTGGAAGGCTTGACGAGAAGCCATTAAGGTACATTTGGTTTGTGTCAAGCCCCTCTGGTTCAAGGAAAAGAGGGTGATGGTCTTTGTCTGGAAATGTATGCAGTTTCGTTTCAATGCTTGGGCAGTATCTTGGCCCGATGCTCTTGATTTGCCCGTTGTACAGGGGGGAATCGGCAAGAGCATCTCGCATTATCTGATGGGCTTTTTCATTTGTGTTGCAAATCCAACAGGGAATTTGCGGCAACTCCCTCTGCTCTGTGACAAAAGAAAAACGGTGAAAGCCTGTGTCTCCGTTTTGCCGTGTCAATTGGCTGAAATCTACGGATCTTGCGTTAATTCTTAACGGTGTGCCGGTTTTCATTCTTCCGACAGTCACGCCATGTTGTACGATGGATTCGGTTAGTTTTAGGCAGGAAGGCTCCGAGATGCGTCCTCCCGGCACTCTTGTATGCCCGACATGCATCAGCCCGTTGAGAAAGGTGCCTGCCGTCAGGACAACGCATTTGGCCTTGAAAGTGTGTCCCCATATTGTATGGACTCCGGCAACGCTGTTGTTTTCTGTCAGGAGCGTATCGACCTGATCTTGCCACAAAGTGAGATTGGGCGTGTTTTCAAGGGTTTTTCTCCAAAGGGAACTGAATCTAAACCGGTCACATTGGGCGCGAGGGCTCCACATTGCCGGACCTTTTGAGAGATTGAGCATTCGAAACTGTATCGAGGAGCGGTCTGTAATCTGTGCGGTCATGCCCCCCAGAGCGTCTATTTCGCGGACAATCTGCCCCTTGGCTATTCCTCCTATTGCCGGATTGCAGCTCATTTGGGCGATTTTCTCCATGTCCATGGTGATGAGACACACCTGTGCACCTCTGGCGGCTGCTGCGTGTGCCGCCTCGCATCCTGCGTGCCCTGCGCCAATCACTATAATGTCAAAGTCTAAACGCATAGGACTATTTCTGTTCGCCCAGTTTGGCGCACCACTTCCCGTTGGCCATACAATATATGCCAACCGCAACAAGAGGGATACTCAGGAGTTGCCCCATATTTAGTATCATGCCGTCTTCAAAGCCTACCTGATTGTCCTTGAAGAACTCGATTACAATACGCAGGATGAAGATTGCGGTCAGGCATAGACCGAAGAAAAAGCCCGTCCCGATGCGATTGCGCAATCTCTTGTAAATGACGGCGGTTGCCAGAAAGAGAATGATATAGCAGATTGCTTCGTATAGTTGTGCCGGGTGTCGGGAGAAGGTTTCTCCGTTGTGGGCGAAAACAAAAGCCCAGGGCACGTCTGTAGGCTTTCCGACAATTTCGGAATTAAACAGGTTGCCTATGCGTATGAATGCGGCAGAAATCGGAGACACTATTCCCATGTTGTCAAGGACTCTCATGAGATTGACCTTAAACTTGCGGCAGTAGATGACGATGGCAACAATCATGCCTATAACCCCTCCATGGCTTGCGAGTCCCTCATATCCCACGATATGCCAACCCCCATAACCATCCCGCTTTATCGGGAGCAACATTTCCATGATGTGATTGAAGTAATACCCCGGTTCATAGAACAGGCAATGTCCCAAACGTGCGCCGATGATAACTCCAACGAAGACATACAGAAACAAAGGGTCAAATTTATCCTTGTCAATCCCTTGGTTTTTATATAGTTGCGCCATGATTAGGTAGCCTGTCACGAGTGCGCAACACCAACAGAGCGAATACCATCTGATGTCAAACCCAAACAGACTGAAAGCCACGGGATCCGGTTGCCAAAGAATGGTTGCAAGCATGAGAAAAGGAGATTTTTGTGTATGTGGTTAAACTACACGTTGAATCTGAAATGCATGATGTCGCCGTCCTGCACGGTGTAGTCCTTTCCCTCTATACCGAGTTTTCCAGCCTCTTTCACAGCGGTCTCGCTGCCGTATTTTATGTAGTCGTCATATTTTATGACTTCGGCCCGTATGAAGCCTTTTTCAAAGTCCGTGTGTATCACTCCTGCGCATTGCGGTGCCTTCCAGCCTTTGCGGAAAGTCCATGCCTTTACCTCCATTTCACCGGCGGTGATGAAAGTCTGCAGGTTAAGCAGGGCATAGGCCGCCTTTACAAGCCTGTTGCAACCGGACTCCGTCAGACCTGCGTCTTCAAGAAACATCTGGCGTTCTTCGTAAGTTTCAAGTTCTGCTATGTCGGCTTCTGTTTTGGCCGCCACAACGAGGACTTCCGCATTCTCGTTCGCCACGGCTTGTTTTACCCTCTCTACGTATTTGTTGCCGGTCGCAGCACTCTCTTCGTCTACATTGCAAACATAGAGTACGGGCTTTGCTGTCAGCAGGAAGAGGTTTTTTGAGGCCAGCTGCTGTTCTTTGCTTTCAAAAGTCACGCTGCGTGCCGATTTGCCTTGGCTGAGAGCGTCTTTATACGCCAGCAGGACTTCATATTCTGTCTTTGCGTTCTTGTCTCCCCCTACTTGTGCCGTTTTCTCTACACGCTTGATGCGATTCTCTACAGTCTCGAGGTCTTTTATCTGCAATTCCGTGTCGATGATTTCTTTGTCTCTGACGGGGTCTACGCTGCCGTCCACATGCACTACATTGTCGTTGTCAAAACATCTCAGCACATGGAGGATGGCGTCTGTTTCCCGGATGTTTGCCAGAAATTGGTTGCCTAGCCCTTCTCCCTTGCTTGCTCCCTTGACAAGTCCTGCGATGTCTACGATTTCAACCGTGGTGGGGACAATGCGGCCGGGATGTACCAGTTCTGCAAGTTTTGTCAATCGCTCGTCAGGTACGGTAATAACGCCTATGTTAGGTTCAATCGTGCAGAAAGGGAAATTGGCGGCCTGCGCTTTGGCGTTGCTGAGGCAGTTGAAGAGAGTGGATTTGCCGACGTTGGGCAGTCCTACGATACCGCATTGTAAGCTCATTTTCTTGTGATTTTCTGTTTTAGCGCAAAAATACGGAAAACTCTTGATGTTCCCAAGGCTGGCACTGTTGAAGTGCTGCTTTGCGCATGGTTGCGGTTTCCTGTTTTGCCGCTCCGGTTTTATTTTGTAAAATATTTGAGTGTCAAGGTTGCAAAAACAATCGGTTTCTCTGTTGCCCGGATTGTGCGAGTTGTTCTTGCTCGTTCCTGTCGCGCGGACCCCCTAAGGTCTGAAGAACAGATAGCAGACAAAAATGGCGGCAATTACTCCGATGAAATCTGCCATCAGTCCGCATACCACGGCATGGCGTGTTTTGCTTACGCCCACTGCGCCAAAGTAAACGGCGATGATATAGAACGTTGTGTCGGTACACCCTTGGAATATGCAACTTAGCCGTCCCACAAAGGAATCCGCTCCCCACGTTGTCATGGCATCTATCATCATGCCACGGGCTCCGCTGCCCGAGAGGGGCTTCATTATCGCTGTGGGCAGTGCCCCTATCCAGTCGGTGGCAAAGCCCGCCCGTTCAAACAGCCACTGAAGTCCTGCAACGAGCCAGTCCATTCCGCCGGAGGCTCTGAATACGCCAATGCCTACCAGCATAGCCACAAGATACGGTATAATCCTTACGGCGGTCTGGAAGCCCTCTTTTGCCCCCTCGATGAAGGCATCGTAGACATTCAGGCGTTTCCTTATGCCAGAAACCAGAAAAGTCATCACTATCAGCATCAGAAGTATGTTGGCAAAATTGTTGGTGACAGATCCCATTGTTGTCTGGCTGAGATGAGAGAATCCCCACACAATTGCGGCTATGGCCAGACACGCTCCTCCGAGAGCCAGAACTATAGTCCGATTGAACAGGTTGATTTTCTGATATATGGATGTCACGATAATGCCGCCAACGGTAGAGGCAAATGTGGCGAGCAATATGGGCAGGAACACGTCTGTGGGTTGCGATGCTCCCAACTGCGCTCTGTAGACCAAGATGGATATCGGAACAATAGTCAGTCCGCTGGTGTTCAGCACCAGAAACATTATCATCGGGTTGGTGGCTGTGTCTTTTTTCGTGTTGAGGGACTGCAACCCTTCCATGGTCTTAAGTCCGAGGGGTGTTGCGGCGTTGTCCAGTCCGAGCATATTGGCGGAGATATTCATGAACATATTGCCGAACACCGGATGATTTTTTGGAATGTCCGGAAACAGTTTGGTCATCAAGGGACTGAGGATTCGTGCCAGGGCGTTGACAATTCCGCCCCGTTCGCCTATTTTCATGATGCCTAGCCACAAAGAGAGGACTCCCGTCAGCCCTATGCTGATTTCAAAAGCTGTCTTGGCCGTGTCAAATGTCGACCCCATGATGTTGGGGAACACTTCGGTGTCGCCGAAAAAGCACAGCTTGACAGTCCCGATAAGGAATGCTGCGCAGAAAAACGAAATCCAGATATAGTTTAGTACCATTTTGTTGGTTGTGTTTTGGCGGAAAACGGAAGTTCAGGAATGTCTGGCTTGTAGTTCTTGCAGCAGCTGGGCGATAGTCTTGTGCAGGACAGGATGCTGGAGCGATGGGGCTATTTCTGCCAAAGGCTGTAGCACGAAAAGCCTTTTCTCCATTTGTGGATGCGGAATAATCAGGTCATGGCAGGAAAGCACTACATCGTCGTATAGCAGGATGTCTACATCTATAATCCGGTCTTGGTATTGGCGGTTGTGGCTCTTGCTCGATCGCCCCATTCCTCTCTCAATGTTCTGGGTGGCGGCGAGCAGCTGCCATGGTGTCTGTTCCGTGTTGAACAGGGCCACGGCATTGAGGAACGTGTTTTCCGAGCGGAACCCCCATGGTAGAGATCTGATGAAAGATGAGAGCCTCGCGAGTGTGCCGACCTGTTCTTTGAGTGCGCGAACGGCACAGTCCAGATTGTTGCACAGTTGTCGTTGTCTGTCAGTGCCGGAATCGCTGCACAGGTTGGTGCCCAATCCTATGTACACGGAGTGTGGCATATTGTCTCTCGGCAGGTGTGTCCTAGTCTATAATCAGCATGACATCGCCGAAAATCCCGAATTTGTATTTTTTCTTCACGGCAACTGCATATGCGTCCATCGTCTGCGTATATCCCCCGAACGCAGCCGTAAGCATGAGCAGAGTGCTTTCGGGCGTGTAGAGGTTGGCAAGCATCGACGTGGCTATGTTGAAATTGTATGGTGGAAAGATGAACTTGTTGGACCACCCGTCAAAGGGCTTGATATGGTGCTGTGTGTCGCATGCGCTTTCCATGGCGCGCTGTGTTGTCGTGCCAACGGCAAGCACTTGTCTGTTGTTGTCTTTAGCCTTGTTGACAAGTTCGCAACACTCTTCGTTGATGTGCATTTCCTCGGAGTCCATCTTGTGTTTGGTGAGGTCTTCCACATCGGTCTTGCTGAAATTGCTTTGTCCGCAGTGGAGAGTCAAAAATGCTGGACAGATGCCGAGAACTTCCATCTTCTTGAGCGTGATGCGCGAAAAATGCATACCTGTTGCCGGTGCGGTCGTGGCCCCCTCGTTCTTTGCAAACACGCACTGGAAGTCCTCAAGGTCTTGCTCGGTCGGATCTCGCTTGATATACGATGGCAGTGGTGCTGCCCCCAGCGCATAAAGGTCTTTCTTGAATTCTTCGTGTGTGCCGTCGTAGAGAAACCGCAGTGTACGTCCGCGGCTCGTGGTGTTGTCTATTACTTCTGCCACAAGAGAGTCGTCTTCGCCGAAATATAGCTTGTTGCCTATGCGTATTTTGCGTGCGGGGTCTACGGTTACATCCCACAGCCTGTCTTCTTGGTTCAGCTCCCTGCGCAGGAAGACCTCAATGCGCGCTCCGGTGCGTTCCTTGTTGCCGCATAGCCGTGCGGGCATCACTTTGGTGTCGTTGAAAACAAACACGTCGTTTTCGTTGAAATACGAAAGGAGGTCGTTGAACATCTTGTGTTCTGTCTTTCCTGTTTTGCGGTGCAGCACGAGCATACGGCAACCGTCGCGGAAAGGATCTGCCTCTTGTGCGATGAGTTCTTCAGGAAGTTTGAACTTAAAATTGGAAAGTTTCATGTGTGTTATTATGGTGTTTTGTTTTTCTTGGAATCCGGCGGCTGCGTGAATTATGCCAAAGGGGCTATTTCAACGGAGTCAAGCCATTGTGGGAAACGGTCAAGGGTCAAGCACTGGCTCACGTGGTAATCTCCGATGCGTGTGCGCCGCAGGTCAGTAAGATAAGCGCCGCTGTCAAGAGCCTTTCCGATGTCGCGTGCCAAGGCGCGGATGTAAGTCCCTTTGCTGCATACCACCCGTATGGTCAGTACGGGTTTCTCGTAATGTACCACTTCGATCTCGTCAATGGTCAGCGTTTTGGGCTTCAGTTTGACCTCCTGCCCGTTACGTGCCAGACTGAATGCCCGCACGCCGCTTATCTTGCAGGCGGAAAACGCAGGTGGGATCTGTTCTATTGTGCCGGTAAAGCTTTTCAGCACAGAGTCAATCCCTTGTCTCGTTATGTGCCCGATAGGGTAGGTGGCATCTTCCGGGTGTTCCATGTCAAAGCTGGGTGTCGTGGCTCCCAGCTTGAGCGTTGCGACGTATTCCTTGGTGTGGCTTTGCAGCTCTTCTATCCTTTTGGTCGCCTTGCCGGTGCAGAGCAACAGCACTCCTGTCGCAAGGGGGTCAAGAGTGCCAGCGTGGCCTATCTTTATCTTGGTGCCGAGTTTCTGTGTCAGAATCCATCTTACCCGGGCAACCAGCCCGAACGAAGTCCACTCTTTGGGTTTGTCAAAAGCAAGGATTTCTCCGGCGTAGAAGTTCATTGCCGTTGCTTATGAGAAGAAATGGAAACCAAGTACGGCCGCTCCCACAACGGCACAATAGACAGCAAAATATATGAGTTTGCATTTCTTGACCAGTGCAATCATGCATTTGCAGGCAAAGCATCCGGATATGAATGCGGCCAGAAAGCCTACAATCAGCGATATCGCCGGAATTTCGGCCTCGCTTCCTGTGCTGGCACCCAGAAGCTCCTTGCTGTCCAGAACGGCCTCGCCGAGTATTGGCGGTATGACCATGAGAAAGGAGAATTGTGCAAGGTTCTTGCGGCTGTTGCCCAGCAACAGGCCGGTGGCTATTGTTGAGCCGCTGCGGGACAACCCCGGTAGCACTGCGGCCGCAGCTTGCGCCAGACCTATCGTAAAGGCATCCTGAGGGGTGATGCTCTCTTTCTCCTTTGGTCTGTAGAAGTGTGTGAGGGTCAACAGTATGGCTGTGACCAGCAGACAAAATCCCGTCACCACAAGACCGTGGTTCTCATATAGAGCCTCTACCCTGTCTTTGAAGAACAGCCCTACGATGCCCACAGGTATCATTGAAATGAGAATGTTGATGACATAGCGTGTCTCGTCGTTAAGTCTGGCTTTGAACAGGCCGGTGAAAATCCATGCAATCTCTTTCCACAAGACCACTATTGTGGAAAGCACGGTGGCTATGTGTACCATGACATCGAAAGTCAGTCCGCCGTCGGCTGACGAACCGCCAAGCAGGGCTCTGCCTATCTGCAGGTGTCCGCTGCTGCTCACGGGGAGATATTCCGTAAGTCCCTGTATAAGTCCAAGAATGAGTGCGTGTAAAGAATCCATTTGCTAAGAGGGTTTTTACGACAGGCAGCTGAGTGTCAGTGCTTTTGTGCGTTGTCTTTTTTGTGGTAAAGGATGGCGACTATGATAAACAGGAATCCGAACAGGCAGACCATAGGTGCCACCTTAATGTGCATCGTGTTGAAGATTTCGGGGTCGTAGGCCTGTGGCGTTGAGGAATTGCCTGACATCAGGATGAAGCCCAAAATTATTATTGCCATGCCTATGGCAAGCAGGATGTAGTTGGTCTTGTTGAAAGCCAACAGAGCCGTACCTTTGTCGTTCCGGGCTTCCGTGTTGTCAGTTCGCTTTGTCGTCTGGTTCTTTTTTGTGTTGTTTGTCTGTGCCATATTCTGTTGGGTAATGTGGTGTGTTTATGGTGTTATGAGCGGAAAATACGGTGGCGTGTCATTTTCAGATACCGTGTTACCGACACGTATGCCGAAAACCATGTCAGCAACAGTCCGCATACGATTATTGTCCCGGCGGTGCTGGCCGCTACTTGTGTGGTGACCAAATCCCGTAGACCGGGTTCGTACCTGACCAGATAGCATGCTCCCGCGGCAATCACAGCCATGGCGGCCAATGCCGACACCAGCCCTATCAGCAGTGCTTTGCTGACGAATGGACGGCGTATGAAAGCATAGCTTGCCCCTACGAGCCTCATTGTGCGTATGGTGTGGCGCCGTGCATAGACGCTCAGTCGTATGGTATTGTTGATAAGCACAAACGACACCACGGTGAGCAGCATTGCCACCACAAGCAGCACGGTGCTTATGTGGCGTATGTTCCGGTTAAGGCTGTCCATGAGGTTCTGTGGGGCGGTGACATCCACTATCAGCGAGTCGCTGCGCAGTGGCGGAAGAATTTTTTTCAGCGAGTCGCTGTTGGCGTATTCGGCTTTCAGTCTCAGTTCAAAGGATGCGGGCATGGGATTGTAACCGAGGAATTCCGACGGGTCGGTACCCAGAGCCTGCGATTGTTCCCTGAGGGCTTTTTCTTTTGACACGTAGTTGAGCGAACGCGTACATGGCAGGTTCTTGAGACGTTTCTGTATGCTGTACGTTTGGCTTTGTGTGACATCTTCGTCAAGCATCAGTGTAACGGTAAAGTTTTCCCTGAGGCTGTTCGAAAATTCGTGCGCAAAACTTACGAAAAACACCACCAGTCCCAGCAGAATCAGCATCAGCGTGGTGCTGATGCAGGCGGTGATGGTGTTCATGCTTGTGCGTTCTGTTTTCTTTTGCTTAGCCATTGTTGTGTGGTTTTTCTGGCTGCCGTTATGGCAGGACTTTGCGGCAGCGGTTCTTGTAGGGTTTTTAGTTTGCCGCCTTGCCTGTCAGCGTGGCACTCGTAGAGCCTGTGATGGTTACCCGTATGGTTTGGCCTGCCGTGTGGTCGCTGCGGTCAAACACCACCACCTTGTTCTGTGGTGTGCGCCCGAAGAGCTGGTCGGCAGAGCGTTTGCTGCGCCCCTCAATCAGTATTTCGAAGGTCTTGCCCACGTCTTTGGCGTTTTGCTCCCTGCTCAGCTCGTTCTGTAGTGCTATCAGTTCGTTGAGGCGGCGTGTCTTGGTGTCTTCGGCGACATCGTCCTTAAAGTGGCGTGCTGCGAAAGTGCCGGGACGTTGGCTGTATTTGAAGAGAAACGCAGAGTCATAGTGGCATTGCCTCATCAGGTCAAGCGACATCTGGTGGTCTTCTTCTGTTTCCGAGCAGTATCCGCAGAACATGTCGGTGGTCAGCGCACAGTCGGGGATGATACTACGTATGGCCGCTACCCTGTCAAGATACCACTCGCGCGTGTATTTGCGGTTCATCAGTCCCAGAATGCGGTTGCTGCCGCTTTGCACCGGCAGATGAATGTGGTGGCAGATGTTGGGCGTTTGGGCAATGGTGCGCAGGGTGTCGTCGCTCATGTCCTTGGGGTGCGAGGTTGTAAACCTTATGCGCATTTCCGGCACAGCCTCGGCCACGGCGGCCAGCAGTTGCGGAAACCCCACCGTCTTGCCGTCCTTGTCCCAGAGGTAGGAGTTCACGTTTTGTCCCAGCAGGGTCACTTCACGGAAATGCTTCTGTTGTAAATCCTTGACCTCGCTGAGTATGCTGTCAACATCGCGGCTGCGTTCCCTGCCGCGGGTGTAGGGCACTATGCAGTAGTGGCAGAAATTGTTGCAGCCGCGGGTGATACTCACGAAGCCGGAGATGCGGTTGCCCCATATGCGCTGCGGAATGACTCCGGCATAGGTCTCCGTGAGTGACAGTTCGGTATCCTCCGCTTTCTCGCCGGCTTCGGCGGTTGCCGTCAGGTGCGGCAGATTCATGTAGGAGTCAGGACCTGCCACGAGGTCCACCCCGTTGTGCTTGATGAGCTGGTCTTTCGTCCGCTCCGCCATGCACCCCAACACGCCTATTATGAACTTGCGTCCGTTGCGTCGGCGCGCATTGAGAGTGCTGAGCCGACGGATTATTTTCTGTTCGGCATTGTCGCGCACGGAACACGTGTTGATGAACACGGCATCGGCATCTTCCTCATTGTCGCAGGTGTCATAGCCCGCCATTTTCATTATTGAGGCGACCGTCTCGCTGTCGGCCACGTTCATCTGGCATCCGTAGGTTTCTATGTATAGTTTTTTCATTTGTTGTTCGCAACAGGGCAAATGTACTCAAACATTAGTGCAAAATTACGGAAAAAGTCGTAACTTGCACCTTGAAAACACAGTAAAACCGCACTTTTATGTCCAAACAAATCACTGACGAACAGCTGGATATTGATTTGTCCGAAATCAACCGGTCCGGCGAGGGCAGTATGGTTGCCAACCTTGGCATTGTGTACACCTATGCGGGAACCGCCCGCGTGGAGGGGGTGATGCCTGTTGACGAACGCACTTGCCAGCCTTTCGGAATTCTGCACGGCGGGGCCTCGCTGGCTTTTGCCGAAACACTTGCGGGGCTTGGCACACTGGCGCAGATTTCGCCTGACGAGAGAGCGGTGGGGCAGCAGGTCAGCGGCCATCATGTCTCGCCGGCGGCAAAGGGCGACACAGTCAGGGGAGTCGCCACCCTTATGCACCGTGGACGCACCAGCCACGTGTGGAACGTTGACATTTTCTCGGTGAACGAAGAAAAACTGGTGTCGACGGCGAGGGTTCTTTATTGTGTTTTGAAGAAAGCGGACTCCACTTCGTAGGGATGGGCGTCTTTCCTGCGGCCAGACATTTGAAAAGCTTGTAAGACGGCCTTGGCTTTTACGAAAAAACTATGACTTTTTTAACGAAAAAATTTTTAGTTTGTTTTCTGGCCTCTGTGCTGGCCGGAAACTTGTTGCCGACGAAAATTTCGGCAGACGGTCGGGGAACGGACTCCCGCGCAGGAGTCTATCGCCTTGACAGTTTGTTCAACCTTTGTCTGCACATGCCGGGGGCAAAGGCTGACTCCGTGGCATACACGGGCGACGGGCATCCCTTTGGCTACACGTGGTCCCGTGGCGATGCCCACGGCTGGACAAGGGGGCAGCGCATTACCGTGGCTTGCAGTGACGCGGCGGAACTGAAGAGGATGAAAACCGTCTTCCTCGGCTATTAGGACTGCTGAAAATCACCAGCTTCAACGATTTCGGTGTGAGAACACGGTTCGATGCCATCTATCCCGACCTCCTCAAGACCCGAGCCCTCATCATTGACATCCGTGGCAACGGGGGCGGCAATTCCGGCAACGCAGACTATATCGTGCGCCACCTCTCCGACGACAGCATTCCCCGGCAAAACTGGGACTCCCCCGTCTATTGCCCGGCCTACAGGTCGTGGGGAATGCAGATGCCTCCTTGCAAAAACGAGGGCGGATATATGCGCCCCATAATGGGGAGGGAACATTACCTCAAACCTGTAGTGCTGCTCGTTGACAACGGCACGTTCTCCGCCGCCGAGGATTTCTGCAATGCGGTGCGCTCCCTGCGCCGTGGCCCCGTCATAGGCAGAACTACTGGTGGCAGCACCGGCAACGGCGTGCGGCTGACAATATTCGGCGGCTACAGCGTGAACATCTGTTCCAAACACGACTACGGCCACGACGGAACGGAATTCGTGGGCGTCGGTATCAAGCCCGACATCGAGACCGCCGACACCTACCAGTCCTTCTTCGTGGACAACACCGACCCCGCCCTTCAAGCAGCCCTCGACTATTTGGGAACGCGCTAAACAAAAAAATAATGGGGCTGTATTGAATCGTATGGGTAACGCCTGTGTCAATTCATTGAAAGTTTGTTGCCTTTGAAGTCATGGATACCAATATGCTGTTTTTTCAATATGTCTGAATTTGTCTTCTCCATGTTTTCCGAATGGCTTGTAGAGCATTGAGGTGCCCCGTCACTCATCGGAGTTGTGGCAATGGAAATGTCCAAAGCGTTTACTTCCGGCTGCACACAGTATCTGCCAAATGCACATATCGTGTATGACAAATTCCATGTGGTTCAGGAAGCCAACAAAAGACTGGACGAGGTGCGTAAGGCTGAAGCAAAGGGGAAGAAGCTTCTGAAATGCCACAGGTTTACATGTTTCATTGGCTGGCGACGGGCTTTACAGCTTCCTAACGCTTAACCTTCGCCCCCAAGAAATAGCGGGCGATGAAAGGACTCAATCTGAGAATGTTTGACAAGAGAAGACACAATGCTATTATCAACGCAGAGAACGCCAACTCGACGAAAAGAGCGAGCACAGGCATTTTTGTGAGGTAAGGACTTAACACCGAACAGTCATTCATCATCAAAAAGAAATAATGAAGAAGGTAAATGTCCAGCGTCCTGCGACCTACATATTGAAGTGTCCTTCCCAATCTTTTCTGTTGTGTAAAGCTCTCTTGGTAGCGCCGGAAGAAAGCGAATACAAGCAACACTCCCGGCAAAGAGCATACGACATGAGCCCTACCCATACCCGGCATATTGGCTCCAACAAATACCGCGATACACGAGATTACAACAAGGTCATTCTCTATCAGCAGCACAAACTTGGAGAAATGTTTCCTCGCCAGCGTGCCCAACACAAAGAACAGGAAAAGATCCCAATGAGACATGGACAACAGACGGCATATTGAGCATTCGTGCCAGCCCGGCATCAAGGGTTCCAAGTGGTTCATTCCAACGTAAAACAACAGCCCGTACAGCACAAAAGCCATATCTTCAAACTTTCCTTTTAGAGGAAGCAGCGCACTCAACAGTATATAGAACACATAAAACTCCAGCAGTACGAAGGTAAACCAGTATCCTCCCTTGTATACACCAAATAAAGCCTCTTCCAAGCCTTGGTATCGGTATATTGCCAAATACAGGCACAGGCAAATGAAAGGGAATATCAGCTGTATCGGCAGCTTTTTCCTAAAGAAACCTGCAATCTCGCGGAGATGCCAAATCCTCGTTGCCTTGTAAAAGACGAAACCGCTTACGAAGAAAAACAGAGGCATGCGGAATTCTCCAAAAATACCTGCCCACATCAAGTCTGAACTCTTAGTGAACCAAGAAACGTGACCAAACACTACGAGAAGCATAGTAAAACCTCTCATTGCGTCTATGTACTCAATGCGGCCGGAGCCTTGCTTTAGGGGGGGGTAATAATCTGTGTCATTTTATTTGTTTTTTTGCATTTACATTTTCATCTGCCAGCTGCGTGTTCCGGTGATATCCGTTCAGTCCGTTGGTGATTTTCTGTATCTATGGCGAAGTTAATGCTTCTTTCTTAAACATTCTGTCCGCTAAAATACAAAAAGTCATATAAGCCCGAAAATAACGAATGGTTTGTTTGCCGGAATCACAGGCAAAATCAGTACACTTGCCATTCTGCAAGATGTAGACTTCATCGACAACAAGCCCCTCGGCAGAACAAAGTATGCACTAAATTAATTCCGCCAACGGGTATACTTATTCAAAAGCAACCCTTACCGGAATCTGGTACCAAACCTTTACTGGCTTGCCATTATGGCGACCGGGAGTGAAGCGGGGCAAATTTGAAACAACCCGTTTGGCTTCCTTGTTGCAATATTCGTCAAGACCCTTGAGGATTTGCACTTCGCCGACAGAACCGTTTTCCTTTACCACGAAACGCACCATAATCGTACCCTGCACTCCGTCTTCAAGCGAAACCTGAGGATATTTGAAGTGATCCAGAATATACTTCTGCAGAGTCTGTTCGCCGCCGGGGAATACGGGCATCTGCTCCACAAAGGTGAAGACCTTGGCGGTCTCGTTATCTTGTGTCGTTTCCGGCTTCCCGGTTTTTTCTCGTTTTTTTATAGGGATGCTCACCAGTCTTGATTGCATTGTCTCCTTTGCCTTGTATCGTCCGTTCCCGACAAAACTGAAAGTCTCCTGATAGCGGATGGTATCATTATAGCCAAGGGAATACCTGATGATGTTGTTGTCGAGCCGGGTCGTATCCAGTATGGTCAGGGCTTCTACCGCTGCACGGTTATCTTGTGCCAGTTGGTTAACGTATTGGCACGGTTTCTCTTCTTCTTTGTTGTCAGGACGGACAAGAATACCTGGTCTAAGTCTGTTTATTATATCTTTGACAACAGCCACGTTACTTTGGTTCCTGAAATGATATTTGTTGTTTTCGAAATCGCGGAGGCATAAAGCCCTCATAAAACCTGTTTCCACGGATAAAGGTCTGTCAGACAGGACATGAGAAGTTGTATACACCAATTTCCCTTCCGTGTCGTAGACATGATCGCCAACGACCCGATACTCGGGGTGTGCGGTGTATTGCTTGAATTCAACCTCATCAGGATAATACCTGCAGACTCTTTCCCATTCCTGAGTGTCCAGCCAACTCCAATCGCTGTCGCCACTCTGCGCAAAAACACTAATAGCGAACAAGGACAGGAGGCCTGATAACAAAAAAGTTCTCATACTCTGATTTTTTGTGGTTTATTTCATTACAATACACCCCACAGGACGTTCCCGTTGCTTTGTTTTTGACAATCCGTAGTGTTTGCGAAGTTCTAACAAGTCAAATCCAAAGCGTACAGTTACGCCTTGTTATGTATACGTCTGCCCAACCTCTGCCCGTCGGGGCTTTCGGTATGAGTATAGACATCACAAAGGTAAAGTTTTTATGTGACAATTCCCTATGTTCCAACAAAAAATCTTGGACATAGCAGAAAACACTATTCTTCCGGATCAAATGGACGGAAGAGCACGGCAGGTTGAATGGAGTATATACGATGAAGACAGATGGATTTTGAAAACACTGGTGATTTGTTGTCGTCCGTGAAAAGCCCGTGCGGAAAGAAAAAAAGCTTGAGACAACGGAGAAAAGTGTTGATCTTACGGATGCGTTCCGCCCGAAACGGAGCTCCACTCCGGGCGGAACGGTTGTCCGTTTCCGCCGAAACGCGACAGGGTTTCGGGCGAAACGCATCCGTAAGATCAAGCGGATTTTTTGCCGGAACAAGCAGAAAATTTGCCGCATCAGCATTTTAAACGTCCATGAGGCTATGCAGAGTGTGTCTTTTCCGCACAGCAAACATATACGCCTATCCCCACTAAATTTCTACTGAACCCGGGTGAGCCTCAAGCCGTTTGTTTACGCATTGTTTACGCAACCATACGAAAAAAGCGGTTACGAATTTCGTAACCGCTTCATTTTCAGTGTGGACCAGATAGGGCTTGAACCTATGACCTCCAGATTATGAGTCTGTTGCTCTAACCAACTGAGCTACAAGTCCGTTGTATGAAAAAACACACCGATGGTATGCAGTGGTCAATCACACGGTGCAAAAGTACGCAAAAAATTTTATTTTGGCTAATGGTTCAAGAGAAATTATCTTTTTTTGTTATCTTTGTGCAGGAAACAATATTCAAACAATAGCGATATGAAAACATCATCAGTTATAGCGTTTGCGCTCGGCGCATGTGTGTCATTGCCAACGCTTGCGTTCCGTCCGCCCACAATGGGGTGGAGCTCGTGGAACACTTTTGCCCTCAACATCAACGAAGACGTCATCCTTGGTCAGGCCGAGGCAATGGTCAAGACCGGTCTGGCAAAGGCGGGCTACAAATACATCAACATTGATGACGGCTATTTTCTTCCGCACAATAAGGAAACCAAGGCTCTCGGAGTGCGCGAGGACCGTTTCCCGCATGGAATGCGCTATGTGGCAGACGAAATTCACAAGCTGGGGCTGAAGGCCGGCATATATTCCGATGCCGGAGCCAACGCCTGCGGCGGTTCTAAGGACATTGGCTACTATGGCTATGAAGTGGAGGACAACATCCTGTTTTTTGACACATGGGACTATGATTTCGTGAAGGTAGACTATTGCGGCGGGCGTCAGCTCAACCTTGACGAGAAGGAGCAGTACACCAAAATCATTCAGGCTATCCGCGACCACGTGAAGAAAAAAGACGTGGTGTTCAATATCTGCCGTTGGGCTTATCCCGGCACTTGGGTAAGCGACTGGGCGGATTCCTGGCGCACGACTGGCGATATCTACTGTGCTTGGGCATCCGTTCGCTCCATTATCAAGGAGAACCTGTATCTTTCGGAGTATGTCCACGACGGGCATTACAACGATATGGATATGCTTGAGATAGGGCGCACGCTGACCCCCGACGAGGAGATTACCCACATGGCAGTATGGTGCATACTCAGCAGCCCGCTGCTCATAGGCTGCGATATGAGCCAAATTCCCGAATTTTCGCTCAATCTCTTGAAGAACAAGGAGCTTATCGCAATCAACCAGGATGTTCTCGGCATCGGGGCTCCCGTGGTGCAGCGTCAGGATGACGTGTATGTGTTTGCCAAAGACCTCAAGAAAGTGCGTGGCAAGGAGAGGGCCGTGTGTGTCACCAATCTATCAGACCGGGAACAAACCATTGAGGTGAGCGTGGCGAATATCGGATATGACGGCAACATAGCTTTGCGCGACATCGTCAACCACAAGCCGTTCGCCGCTTCCGTAAGCGGAAGTTTCAAGGTTACTGTTCCGGCACACGGGTCACAAGTGTTTGTCGCTACCGGTGACAGCCGCTGCGAACCAAGGAAATATGAGGCCGAGCAGGCTTGGATGAAATGCTATCAGGAGCTTACTGGTGCCCGTACCGCCAACTACGTGCCGAGAGAAGGCGCGTCAAACGGTGTTGTGGTCAACGACCTTGGCAACAACAAGGACAACTATATGGAGTGGAAACAGGTATACTCCAAAAACGGCGGAGAGTACGAACTTACCGTCAAGTATATATGCGGCGAGGAACGCCCTCTGGCGATATCCGTCAATGGCGAAACGCCGCATACTGAAAAGCTTGCCGGCAAGAATTGGGAGAGTGTCAGCAGCAAGACTTTCCGCATAAAGCTCAACAAGGGAATGAACTCAATTCGGTTGGGACAACAGGACACCTGGGCACCAGACATTGACTGCATTGAACTGAACGCAATCTGAGAATCCGCAAACTGACACGCACGCAAAAAAGGCCTTCTCCGTGACCGGTCTTTTTTGCGTGTTTTCCATATTTCTCCGGAAATGAACTCCGTATGTCTTTCAACCGCCTATCTTGCCCCCGTCAGCTACTACTGCCTGATGATGTCTCACGACACGGTACTTGTCGAGCAGCACGAAAACTACATTAAGCAGACCTACCGCAACCGGGCCAATATAATGACGGCAAACGGCACAATGCCGCTCACGATTCCTGTGGAACACAGCAGAGGGGAGAAGATCCCTATATGCGACCTCAAAATCAGCGACCATGGCAACTGGCGGCATCTGCACTGGCAGGCCCTGCAGTCAGCCTATGACAAGAGTCCTTTCTTTGAGTACTATGCAGATGATTTCAGACCGTTCTATGAGGACAAGCCCACAACATTTCTGTTTGACTACAATCTTCGGCTACAAGAACTCGTTTGCGGTCTCATAAATATGCATCCGCAAATTTCTCTGACTGCATCCTATGAGAAAGAGGGCGATTTCGTTGATATGCGCAACGCGGTCACGCCCAAGAAACAGAGCTTCCTGAATGGCATATTTGCAGGACAAGGAGAAACTTCGGACACTGTCTATTGGCAGGTTTTTGCCGTTCGCCACGGTTTTGTGCCCGACCTGAGCATTGTAGACCTGTTGTTCAACATGGGCCCTGAGGCTCTGACGATTCTGCACAGGTATACCAAAGCAATGGCGTTACAGCAAAACGGATAATTCCGGTTGCTTGTAACGCCCGTGTCCTTGCGGGTCTGCAGACCGCATATGCGCGTTACTCTTTTTTTGCGCAAAGTTCTTCCTGAAGATCTTTGCGGCTCTTGCTTGTTGTAACCAGATACACCCCGCCGAAGATAAGGACAACGGCCACTATTTTGGTTGTGTTGAACGAGTCCATTCCCCAACATACAGCCACCATACAGGCCACGATGGGTTGCACATAGTTGTACATTCCCGCCACGGTAGGACGGAGGTTTTTCTGTCCTACGACAATGAGCATATAACTTATAAAAGTACCCCCTACCACGATAAACGCAAGACCGGCAACGTGTGTGAAGTCCATGTTCGCCCACCCGGTGTGGACCAGATCGCCAGCGGAAAACGGCAAGGTGAAAATGAAGGCATAAGTAAACATCCACTTCATGATGGTAAACAGGGAGTACTTGTTCACGAAATTCTTGTACCTCACGATATAGAAGGCGTAGCACAGTTGGGCAAACAATACCAGCAGGTCACCCCATATATAGGCGTTGCCTGACGGGGAGCCCGCTGCTATGTGACGGCTGCCCATAATGAGCAGCAAGGCCCCGCTTGCCCCGGCTGCAATGCCCATAATCTTTCTTCCGGTAATCGGTTCCTTGAGAATATAGGCCGCCAGCAGCATGGCCCACAAAGGCATGCTGGTGGTGATTATCGAAGCGTCGCCCGGAGAACTGAGGCTCACACCGAAGATGAAACTCCCCTGGTTAAGCACAATGGCAAACAATGAGGCGAAGAACAGGGTAAGAAGATCCTTGTGGTTGACGTGTTCCGGTTTTTGAAACAAAGATCCGACCCAAAACAGAACCATGGCACCGCCAATGCGCATGTCTGTCACCACGAAAGGAGAGACGACTCCGCCGGCCATGACCAGCTTTGACACGGGCGACATGAGCCCCCACAGCACATTGGCTCCCAACATTGAAGAGTGCCCTTTCCAGCAAACGTTTTTCATCCTCTTATGTCTTTTTCCCAAATTTGAGTGCAAAATTAGCGGATAGATGGAAACAGGCAAAGACCTCGTCTGTCTTTTTGCACTGTGTGGCAAAAAGAGTTCCGCACGCCACAGCGGTGTGTGGTATGCGGAACGTTGTCCTTTCCTGCAGGGGCTACCGCCCCGCAAAAGGGGAGAGAAATCAGAACTTGATCTTCTTGCCGTTGACAATGTAGATCCGGCCCTTCTGGAGAGA
>CAVEQO010000007.1:0-67738 GCA_963617965.1 Anaerovoracaceae bacterium | reverse complement strand
AAAGCGAGAACATCATAGACGAGACGACCAAGGACAATTTCTGGTTCAATTCCAGCGCGTTCGGGGGCGGACTCTTCGATGAGGAATAAGCGGCTGTTTTGCCGCATACGAAGAAAGCCCCCGGTTGCCCAATGGCAGCCGGGGGTTTCCTTGGTATGTGTTCCTCCCTTATTTCTTCACCACCTTGTTGTTGATGATGTACAGGTCGTGCCGTTCTGCGGCAGTGGGACGCCCCTGCAGGTCGTATGCTTGTCCCGTGGCGGTAACGGCCGGTGCGCTTGTGTCGCTTATCCCGTCTATGATGTCGTCAAAGTCAAATTCATAGTACTGCAGGTTGGGCATTTCGGCGGTTTTGGCGATGTAGAGCTCGTTGTCGCCGCCGAGATTGGCGACAATGGCGCGCTTCATCTTGGGTACACCCTTGACGGCAGTCATGAT
Organism: Anaerovoracaceae bacterium; assembly: GCA_963617965.1. GTDB lineage: Bacteria > Bacteroidota > Bacteroidia > Bacteroidales > Bacteroidaceae > UBA6382. Next base: position 67,300 of record CAVEQO010000007.1, on the reverse strand, counting down.
ATAGTATTCGTTTTTCTTGAGGGACGTGTTCTTGAATAGCGAGCCGCTGAACACGTTGGTCTTGCTGTATGCCGGCGTGCTGTTGGCGGCTATGCCGAACGTGATGTAGGTTGACGGCGTTCCCTTGACCAACACTGCCGTGCGTGCCGGAATCACTCCGCTGACGGGCGTGAGTTTTATGATGCCGTCTTCCGTGACCGTGTTGGCGGTATACACCTCCTGCCCTTCGGGAACGGTGAGGTCAAAGTCCACGTAGAGCGAGGCTACGCCTGCGCTGTTGGTACGCAGTGTGTATTCGTCGGCGATGTCGATGTTCCACAGGGCGTTGGCGCTGCTTGCGTCAACCGCTGCTGCCGACGTGTTGTTTATGCCCACGGCATACGAGGGGTAGGAGTGGTCCGACAGGTTGAATGTCCCCGCCGACTTTTCCGTGAGGTAGCATTTTGCCGCGTTCTCGGGGGTGGTCACGGGTATGTTTCCCTCCTTGGGGTTGCCTTTCGTGTCCTTGGGAAGCATGCCAATGCCGGTGCCCTGCGAGGTGATCGTTGCGCCGTCGCCTGTCGATACGGCTCTCCACAGGGCTTCGGGCGTGGAAACATTGGACGGGGTTGTGAGGGTGAGTCCGGTGGCCGATATTCCGAGAAGCTTGTCTGATGAGCCTGAGGCCGACGAGAGCTTGTAGACGTGCCGTATGTCAAGTTCCTGCAGTTCCGCGTTCTCTACGCTCTCTATGAATTCCATTGCGTTTTCGGCCTTTACGTTCCCTCCGTTGTACAGCGTTTCCAGCCGGGTTTTGGCCTCTGGCGATTTGATGCTGCCTATGCGCCCCACGGGCACGCCTGACAGGGCGGAGAAACGCTCCTTGGCCGCCTCAAGGCGTTCGTTGGTGAAACTCGTCTCTATCCTTGCGAGTGCCTCCGCATTGTCGGGGCGCAGGAAATAGTTTTCGAGAAGCATGAACCGCGAGTTGTCGCTGAGAGTCCCCCACGAGAACGGGTCGGCGAGCGACGTGTTGATGTTGAGGTATTTGTTGTACTCGCCTGAGCCTTCCTTTACGGAACGCAGGGTGCAGCCCTTGCCGGAGATGCCTGCGGCAAAGGGATACGGCTCGTCGTCCAGCCAGTTCTCTCCGGCGGGGTTCAGGTATTTCTTCATGCCGAGGTTGTAGACATAGACGTTGTCGAACTTGTCGCTCCTGATTATCTGCCATGCGTTCTTCGGTTCGGTGGCCGCAGCCGGTGTCTTGGCGTAGTCCATCGATGCCGTGGCGGTCGCTCCTTTCGCCGTGAGCCCTTTCTGGGTGTCGGCGCATAGGAATCCCTGGTTGTTCACGTTCTGCATCATGTAGGCTTTCGTGCCTGTTATGTTTGATGTCGCCGCCGCGCGTCCGTACATGAGCGGATGGCATTCGCGGTAGATGCGGCGTATCTCGGCCGACAGCAGGTCGGCGTCGGTGCAGGAGCCGTTGGCGTAGATGTATTTGAGACGTGCTATGTCGCTTGACTTGTAGAACTGGAGTGCGTTTTCGTTGTCGATGATTTCCTTGGCGACGGCTTTGGTCTTCTCCAGGTCGTAGGCCCCGCGGAATGCGAGGGTGGAAATCCTCAGCCTTGCCGATGCGTGGGAGTTGATCTGTTCGTGGAACAACAGCTTGACGTATTCGCTGCGGAGCGTGGTGGGCAGCGTCACCTCGTTGTCGTCCTCGTTGTTGACGAACACGTCCTTTGCGGCCAGAGTCCAGTTCTCGCCGTCGGCGGAGGTGTATGCGTCGGCATAGCGCACACGCGAGTTGTAACCGTCGGGGAAATGGAGGCGGAAAGAGCTCACGGGCACCTCGCCGGTCTTTGACCTGAACACGATGCTGTGACCCGTGGCACTGGTTGACTCCCAGTAGTCTTTGGTGTTTTCGTTCAGCAGGTTCGATGCCGACGTGCCTGTTGCACTCACTATGGTCCAGTTGCTGCCGGGGTACTCCTCGCTGTTTTTGTTGAATTTCTCGTTGAGCGAGAAATGGCGCCACAGCTGCGTGGCCCGGTCTATGCGTTTGTTCAGCGGGTCGAGGTCGATGGTGTCGACGGCTATGTCTGTCTTGGGCAGGCCCGCCACGTTGCCGCTGTCGGTGGCGAGGCCCCAGCCGCCGTAGGTCATCTGGAATGCGTTTTCGTAGAGGTTGGTCGTGCCGCTGTAGCGGTCTGTGCGTGTGGTGCGGTCATCGTAGTGGTTGAACCCCACCTTGTTGCGGTTGTACCATTTCCCGGATGCGGCGGAGCGCATGTATCCGTGGCGGTAGTATACCTTGTGGGGCTGGTGCCCCTCGCCGCCGCCGAAATTCTCGAGGAAGGAATACCACGACCCGAACATCTCGTTCTTGCAGGCCTCGCGTATGGTGGCGAGATATGTCCATGCCGTGTCCGAGGCCATCTTGTACCATACGGTCAGCAAGGTGTTCTCCACATCGTGTTCTTCATAGCTTCCCGTGCTGTAGTCCTGTTCTATTGCAGTGACGCTCTCGGGACGGGCGTTGACCAGAAACTGCACCCATTCGTCGGAACGCCACCACGTGGTCTCGTTGTTGAGCTGAATGGTGCCCGACGAGCCTTCGCCGCCGCCGTGGCCGCTCACCCCGAGATGGTTGTAGTCGTATACCTTGGCGCGCAGATACTGCGGCAGGTCGGGGTTCTCGTCGGTGTTGCCGGAGTCCCAGCACGAGAACAGCACCGTGCGGTTGAAATCGTTCCCCGTTCGCCCTACGCTCTGTATGCCCATATAGCATTGCAGGGTCGCAATGGTGCAGTAGTAGTCGGCGGGGTGCTGGTATTCGCGCGGCACGAGCACCTCCTGGTATGCCCAGTCATAGGCCTGCCCGGCAGGGGCGTCGGGTATTGTCGATGCCCAGGTGAAGAGATGCTGCCCGTAGCCTCCCTGCGGATGCTGCAGAATGGGGAGTTCGTCTGTGCGCTGGAAGAGGAAATACTTCACGTTGTTGAGGTATGACCAGCTGTCGCACGTAAGTTCGAAACGGTAGTATTCGTCGGCGGGGAATGCCGTGTAGGGGAGTATTTCGGCCTTGATCTCCTTGCCCGTGAGGGCTATGCTGGTGTTCTGGGTCTCGCTTGTGCAGAGGGTGTCGCCTGTCGACACTCTTGTGACGGTGAGCGAAATCTTTGGCATGCGGGCATATTTGGGCGTATATGCCAGATCTGCCCTTGCTCCTGTCTTGGGAATGCGCAGGTAGTACACAAGGCTCAGCCCGGAAGAGGGACTGGTGAGCGATGTCATCACTCCTTTCGTCTCCTGCTTTGAATAGAATTCCCCGTCCTTGAATTTGTAGCACCAGTTGCCCCACGCCGTGTCCACCTTGGTCTGGTAGCTCTGCGCCTGGAGTCCAGTTGCCCACGCAAGTCCCGCAAGGAGAATCGGCGTGAAAATAGTGCTTCTTGTCATTTTGTTTAAGTGTTTGATGTATTTGTCTGCAACGACACAGGAATATTTTTTCATTTTGTCGGCCTTTTTCGTTTTGAAATGCAAATATATGCATTTATTCTTGTTTTTCCTTTCTTTTATGCCGGGTTTATTGCTTGCGCTACATTTTTCGGACGGGCAGGCACTATGCTACTTACAGCAAGAAAACCGATAATGTAAAGAAATCGGACTGCACAAAGAGTTCTTGTTGCCGCAACAACGCCTAATGCCGGTTATTATCTTCACCTTTCCATTCCAACGTTTACTTGTCAAAGCTTCAATGTATTTATTTCTCTGGATTATCATATATTACCCTCGTTACTGCAATATCAGTCGTGCCATTCGACTGTTTTTGCAGTACAAAGTTAGGGGGGTACTTAAACAGGCAAATCTCTGACAACTTTATTGGCATTTATTAGTCAACAGTCAAGAGAAAATAATAAATCTATTGCTGTCCGCTAAAACTTTCAGCATCTGTATAATTGATAGACTGTTTTAGCTGAAATGCAGTCTCAAAAGGCGATGTTTGCCAAAGCCTTTGGCGTTTTGAGGAAAATACAATACCTTTGCACAGGTTTTAGAACCAAAAATATAACAAAAAGGTTTCAATAACATGTCGCAAACATCAGGTCAAAGCATTGAAAACAAGATAGAAATGAGGCTTAGGGGAAAAGGGCGAGGTTCGATAGTTTTCCAGCAGGACTATGCGGAGTGCGGCACTCCTGCTGCTATAAAGACTGCATTCTTCAGGTTATACACCGGCGGAGTGTTGGTACGTCTGGCCAATGGCATCTATTATTACCCTAAAGAGGATAAGGAATATGGGCTTGGTATTATCTATCCTTCGATAGAAGACATCGCCCAGGCTATTGCCAGGCGCGACAAAGCTAAGATTGTGCCTACAGGGGCCTACGCTCTGAATCGGTTGGGACTGTCCGCCCAGATTCCGATGAATGTGGTGTTTCTGACCAACGGTGCGCCACGACGGATAAAGATAGGCGACGGACATGGCATACTCTTCAAACATTCCTCTTCGGGCAAGAACTTCGCATATAAATCAGAGCTGATGATGTTGGTGGTCACTGCCATGCGCACTATAGGCGAAGAGAAGTTGACAGGGGAAGAAGTAAACATGCTCTTGGAACACGCAAGGAGAGTGGGCGGCAGCGAGTTCAACCACGACATCAAACTTGCCCCGGCATGGGTGCGCAAAATCCTGATTACACGATGAAATTCATAGATATTCCGGCAGACCGTCAGCGGCAAGCCATCAACAACGTGGCGTTGAAGACAGGGCTTCCTCCTTCGGGCATCGAAAAAGACTGGTGGGTGACGCAGGTGCTGAAAGCACTGCACGCGTTGCCTTATGCAGCACATATAGCCTTCAAGGGCGGTACAAGTCTCAGCAAGTGCTGGAACTTGATTGCCCGATTCTCTGAAGATATAGACATTGCTCTCAGCAGGGAGTTCCTTGGCTTTGGCGGCGAACTGTCGAAAACACAAATCAGCGACAAACTTCGTCGTGCCGCTTGCTCCTTCGTAAGGGAGAAGATGCAGCATGATGTCAAAGACGCGTTGCTTGCTTTGGACATTCGCCAAGATGCCTTTTCTGTAGAAGTGGTCATCACTCCCATAACGACTACCGATCCCGAAGTGATTACGGTGACATACCAAAGTCTGTTTGATGTTTCTCCCTACATTAGGAATACGGTGAAGATAGAAATCAGTGGCAGGTCGATGATGGAGTCCGCAGAAGAGAAGAAAGCCATCAATGCTGCCATTGATTCCCATTTCCCTAATGCACCGTTTGCGGAAGCCGCCTTTGAGGTGAATGCAGTCATTCCCGAACGTACATTCCTTGAAAAAGTATTCCTGTTGCATGAAGAGTTCCACAAGGATGTGGTAAGAGTCGAACGTATGTCGCGCCACATCTATGATCTGGCGATGATGATGGACTCCGAACGCAAGATTGCCGACCGGGCCATCAACGATGAAGGACTTTATCGGGCAGTCCTTGAACATCGCCGCAGGTTCATCGGTTTGAAAGGCTTCAACTACGACGAGTTATATCCCGCCACCCTCAGCATCGTTCCTGACGGGAAGATTGTTGAGATGTGGCAAGAGGATTACAAATTTATGGGCGAACACATGATTTATGGTCTGGTGCCCTCTTTCAAGGAACTGATAGGGAAGATGAAAACACTCAATGACAAGATAAGGCAACTCAATTACCATAAGCCATGACCATAGATGAACTTGGTGAGGATCTTGACACAGTTGAGTTGACTTGCCCCAAATGGCTGACACTTCTCACGAGGTGTCAGCCATTTGCCTTGTTGCCTGTTGCCGCTATTCGTAGCGCAGTGCCTCGATGGGGTCCATGGACGCGGCCTTGCGCGCGGGGAAAAACCCGAACAGTATTCCTATGAGCGTACATACGGCAAAGCTCAGTACTATGCTCCACACCGGAATGCTCACGGGCAGGTTGAAACTGGCGCAGACCAGCGTGCCTGCCCATCCCACTATGATGCCAAGCACTCCTCCCGTGATGCTTATCATGATGCTCTCTATCAGGAACTGGCTGCTTATGTCGATGCCTCTGGCCCCGACTGACATGCGCAGGCCGATTTCCTTGGTGCGCTCCGTCACGCTCACGAGCATGATGTTCATGATGCCTATGCCGGCCACAATCAGCGAGAACGCCGCAGCCACCACAAGGATAATCGTTATGGAGTCCATGGTGCTTGACATGGTGTCCATCATCTCCTGCTGGGAGCGTATGGTGAAGTCATCGTCGTCGGCCGCCTTCAGCTTGTGGCGCGTGCGCAGGATGCTTGTCAGCTCGTCAATGGCCTGGTCGGTCATTTCCTCTGTCAGTGCCGAACAGTTGATGGACGAGAAAAATGTCTGGGCCAGTATCCGTTTCATCACCGTGGTGTAGGGGGCAATCATGACATTGTCCTGATCCATGCCCCACGAATTGTAGCCCTTTGACTTCAGCACGCCGACAATCCTGAAGGGAATGGACTTGAACCGTATGGTCTTGCCCACCGGGTCGCCCCCGTTTGGAAACAGCTCGTCCACGATGGTCTTGCCCACCAGGCATACTTTCGCACTCTTGCGTATGTCCTCTTCGGTGAAGCAGTCACCGCTTTCGACCACCCACTGTTTGATGTCGAGGTAGTCGGCGTTCTCGCCGTACAGTGACGTCGAGGTGTTGTTGGCACCGTAGATGACCTGCCCCGAAGCCGTGACCTCCGGGCTTACGTAGGTGATGTATTTCTTGTCCTGGAGAATGGCGTCGTAGTCTTCCTGCTTGAGGGTCTGCATGGCGGAGGGGTCCTGGCGCACGCCGCCGCGCATGTCTGCGCCGGGGCGTATCATTATCAGGTTGGTGCCCATCTGCGATATGTTTTCGCGGATGCTCTGCTTCGACCCCTGTCCGATGGCCATCATGATGATGACGGCTGCCACTCCGATGATGATGCCGAGCATCGACAGAAAGGAGCGGAACTTGTTGTTGGATATTGCCTTGAGGGCAACCTTGAAAAGATTGGTGTAGTTCATTTAGTCGTCTTGGTTTACCGGAAGGGCGGCGAGGGCCTCGGCTGCCGATTTGATGTTGGCGTTTACGGTATCTTCCCTTATCTTGCCGTCGCGGAGCATGATGTTGCGGCTGGAGTAGAGGGCTATCTCGGGATTGTGGGTCACGAAGATGATTGTCCTGCCCTCCGCATGGAGCTTCTGGAAGAGCACCAGCATCTCGAACGAGGTGCGGGTGTCAAGGTTGCCCGTCGCCTCGTCGGCAAGTATCACGGCGGGGTTGTTGACAAGGGCGCGCGCGATGGCCACGCGCTGCATCTGTCCGCCGCTCATCTGGTTGCTCTTGTGGTTGAGCCGCTCGGCCAGCCCTACGGCCTTGAGGGCCTCCACAGCGGCCTCGCGCCGCTGGCGCGCGCTGTAGGCCGTGTTGTACATCAGCGGCAGCTCCACGTTCTCCACGGCGGTGGTCTTCGGCAGGAGGTTGTAGTTCTGGAACACGAAGCCTATCTTGCGGTTGCGCAAAATGGCGCGCTCGTTGCGTTTCATCGTCCTGACGGCTATCCCGTCAAGGTAATACTCGCCCTCTGTTGGGGTGTCGAGACACCCCAGCTGGTTGAGGAGCGTTGACTTGCCGGAGCCCGAAGTGCCCATGATGGTCACGAACTCTCCCTCGTGGATCTTGAAGGAAATCCCGCGCAGGGCGTGTACCACCTCGTCACCGACCTTGAAATTGCGCCTGACGTTGTCCAGCTCTATAACAACTTTTCTATCGTTCATCTTCTCGTGTCTGCACCTAACCCCTAATACTTGATCACTAATCACTAACACTTAATACTTAACACTTAACCCTTATTTTTTCTTCTTGTTTGGCGGCGACGGCATGAACGGGTTGTTGCTCTGGTTGCCCTGCGCGGCACTGTCGTCCATGACGAACTCCGTTATCACTTCCTGTCCCGGCTTCAGTCCCGATACTATTTCGGTCATCGTGCCGTTGGTCAGTCCCGGTGTCACGGCTATGGCCTTGAACACGTTGCCTTGCTTTGTCCACACCTTGTTGGCGGCCTTTACGTCGCTGACGGTCTCGTCGGGGGCAAGCATCGCCTCGTTGGGGGTGAACTTGATGGCTTTTGACGGCACGGCGCACACGTGCTGCTTCTCCGATGTGTAGATTGTCACGTTGGCCGTGAGCCCGGGCTTCAGTTTGAGGTCGTCGTTGGGGGCGGAGATCACTACTTCGTAGGTGACCACGTTGCTTTCGGTGGTCGCTTCCTGGCGCACTTGGGTCACGCTGCCCTCGAATGTGTCGTCGGGAAAGGCGTCAACGGTGAACTTCACGCGCTGCCCCACCTTTACATTGCCTATGTCGGCCTCGTCAACGTCGGCTATCACGCGCATGTCGGTGAGATCCTTGGCTATGGTGAAGAGGGTGGGGGTATTGAACGAGGATGCCACGGTCTGGCCCTCTTCCACTTCCTTGCTCAGCACAACGCCGTCGATGGGGCTCGTGATGGTGGCGTAGCCGAGATTGGTCGTCGCTTTCTTGACATTCTCGCTCTGGGTCACTATCTGCTGCTTCTGCTGGCTGACGCTCTGCACGGCCTGCGTGTAGCTCTTGAAGGCCTGGTCGTAGGCGTCGTCGCTTATTAGCCCCTTGTCGTGGAGGCTCTTCTGGCGGGCGTAGTTTTCCTTCTGGTAACTCAGTTCCGACTCCAGACTGCCGAGATTGGCTTTCGATGCGGCCAGGTTGGCTTTCGCGCTGTTCAGCTCGCTGGTCAGGTTCGACTTGTCGAGTTCGGCGATTACCTGCCCGGCTTTTACCACGCTGTTGTAGTCCACGTAGAGTTTGCTGACAATGCCGCTTACCTGCGTACCCACCTCGACCTTGGTCACCGGCTCTATGGTGCCTGTGGCAGTGACGGAGGTGCTGATGTCCGTTATCTCGGCCTTGGCGAAATTGTAGGATACTTTCAGTTCTTCCTTTCCGCCAAATGCAAACTTGCATATCAGGGCGATTGCCACAACGGCAACGACGGTGCAGACGGCTTTCTGTTTCTTGTTCAGTTTCATATACGGTATGGTGTTTTTATAAGTCAAGTTGGTTGTGGGCGTAGAAGTCGAGCATGCTTCTGTTGTATGCCGTGAGATACTTGCTCTGCAGCACGTCCTGCTTTGCGTTGAGCAGCGAGGTGCGCGCGTTGAGCGTCTCCACTATGTTCATGGTTCCTATCTGGGCTTTTGTGTAGATGGCGTTGTAGTTCTCCTGGTTGTAGTTGAGCTTCTCAGTTCCGGCAATGTATTTTTGCTGGTTGTTGTAGGCGTTGAGCCTGTAGTTCGCGATGGTGTAGTACAAATCCCTCGACGCGTCTTCCTTGTCGAGCCTTGCTATGGTCTGTTCTATCTTCGCCTTGCGAGTGTTGGTCTTGTTCTTCCTCCCGTCGAAGATCGGCACGCTGACGGTCAGCCCTACCGAACCGTCAAGGTTGCGCTTCATCTGTTCGAACCAGTCTTTTTCGCTGCCGCTCGAATGGTTGTCGCCGAATCCCGCCGACAGCGACACAGTGGGCAGGAATCCGGCTCTCGCTATCTTGTAGTTCAGGTCGGCTTCCTGTATGCTCAGGTCTGCCGTCCTGATTTCCGGGCGTTGGGCGAGGGCGTCCCTGTAGACGGACTGTGTTTCCGGTATGGCCGTCAGGGTCTGGGTGTCGCCTACGGTGATGTCGGCAATGTCGAAGTCTTCTTCCGAGGGCAGCGACAGCAGCTTTTTCAGCTGCAGGAGGTACTGGTCTATCTGCGTGGTGGTATTCACGATGTCATATTTGCCGTTTGCCACCGTGGCCTGGAGTTCCAGCAGCTCGTATCTGGCAATCTGCCCCTGCGCGAGCAGTTCCTCGCCTCTCCTGTAGAGGACGCTGTCCTGCGCAAGCAGCTCCCTGTTCACGGCAAGGGCCTCTTTCGTGTACATTATATTCACGTACAGCTGCACGATCTGCTCTTTTATGGAATTGATGTCCGTGGCGGTCTTCAGTTCCGCTTCCTCGTGCTGCAGCCGGGCTGTCCTGATGTTGTTGGCTGTCTGGTTGCCGTTGTATACGGTCCATGACGCGTTTATGCCGTAGCTCCCGTTGTAGGATGTCTTCTTCGAACTGCTGCTCATGGCGTTGCCGTTGACAAAGCCTGTGGCCCCCTCCTGGAAGGGGCGGTAAGTCACCGACTGGCTGGTGTTGGCCGAGAGGGTCGGAAACCAGTTCGCTTTCTGCTGCTTGACGTTCTCTGCGGCGATGTCGGTCTGCGCTCTTGACTTGAGTATCTCCACGCTGTGCTCAGTCGCATAGTTCATGCAGTCGTCCAAAGTCCATTTGCGCTGCTGCCCGTGCAACGGTAATGTGCATAGGAGAAGGCATAAAGCCCCTGCTGTGTTTCTTGTCATGTGTGTTGGGTGTGTCTTTTGTTTTGCGGCGCAAAGTTAGGCATTGTCCGGCGTGTGTTCCCAAGCGGTTTAGTTATTTTAGTTATGTGGTTTGCTTATTTTAGTTATATTAACAGTTTCCGGCGCAGTGACGGCCGGCTTGTGGCTTTGTCGGCCGCATACAGACCCGGAGGGGCGGTCGCACAACACGAAAACGGGCTTTTGTGGCCGGCGCAGTTGTTTCGGGTTAAACTTTACTTGATTTTGGCGTGATATGTGTATAGTTTGTAAAAAAGATAAAGTTGTTGTAAAATATTTACTATAGAATGTTGATGCACAACAAGCGATTGTGTAATTTTGTGGTCAAACAGCAAATGAATTATCTATGAAACGTGAAGAAAAAAACAGGCTTAACACGTTTGTTGCGTCAAATCTTAACAGAATTCTGAACAGCCGCAGGCTTTCCCAGAGGGACTTGGCCAGAATGGTGAACAAGAGCGAGACGTCAATCAGCCGCTGGCTCACGGGACACAACGGCTTCAGCAAGGAGTCCATCGCCTTGCTCAACAAAGCTCTGGATGTCGACATAACCCGGAGTCTGACCTCGCTCGGTGCCCGCAGGACTCCGCGACTCCGTCCGGACGGCAAGACTCTGGTCAATGTCAAGGAACTGAAGACTGCGCTCATCACTGGCGTGACGGGCCAGGACGGTTCCTACCTTGCGGAATTCCTGCTCGGCAAGGGCTATGACGTGCATGGCATAATCAGGCGTTCCAGCGTGGACTACCGCGAGCGCATAGCCCATCTTGAGGGGGCGAAGAATTTCCATCTGCACTATGCCGATATGGGCGACTCCATGTCTATCGTGAAAGTGGTGGACACGGTGCGCCCCGACGAGATATACAACCTTGCGGCACAGAGTCATGTGCAGGTCAGCTTTGACTCGCCGGAATATACGGCCAATGTCGACGCTGTCGGGGTGCTGCGTATTCTGGAGGCTGTCAGGGCCTGCCATCTGGAGAACACGTGCAAGGTGTATCAGGCGAGCACCTCCGAACTCTACGGAAAAGTGGAACAGGTGCCGCAGAACGAAAACACGCTGTTCCACCCTTACTCGCCTTATGCGGTGGCGAAATTGTACGGCTTCTGGATAGTGAAGGAATACCGCGAGGCCTACGGCATGTTCTGCTGCTCGGGCATCCTGTTCAACCATGAGTCGGAGCGTAGGGGAGAGACTTTCGTGACACGCAAGATAACTCTGGCGGCGGCCCGCATAGTGCAGGGGCTGCAGGACATCCTGTATCTGGGCAACCTGTCGTCGCTGAGGGACTGGGGTTACGCAAAGGACTATGTGGAGTGCATGTGGCTGATTCTTCAGCACAAGACACCCGAGGACTTCGTGATAGCCACCGGCGTGCAGCACAGCGTGAGGGAGTTCTGCTATTATGCGTTCAGGCATGCCGGCGTGGAACTGGAATTCCACGGCGAAGGGCTTGACGAGAGGGGCGTGTGCGTCAGCGGCCCCGACAATCTGGTCGGTAAGACGCTCGTCGCCGTAAGCAAGGATTTCTACAGGCCTACCGATGTGGTGAACCTGTGGGGCGACCCCACCAAGGCGAAAGCCAAGCTGGGATGGAATCCCGGCAAAACGAGTTTCGAGGAACTCGTGGGCATCATGGTGGATGCCGACATGGCGAAGGTGGCCGCAGAGGGTGCGGCGGCCAAGGTGCGTACCAATCTGGCGGAATATCTTGAAAAGGGAGTGGTGAAATAAGCGAAAAGGTGTGGCGGACACCCCGTTGCCGGCTTGGCGCAAAACCGACATTGCGTTTGCCGGTGCGCGTGCGTCTTGCCCGTAACCTGTGAGGCACAAACTGTTCAAATACCGAAATGCAAGTGTACAAATCATGACAGACGAAAAAACATATTCTGTGGAGCGGCGCACCGCCCGTGGCGGCCGGAAACGTATCATAGAGAAGAAACTCATGCTGCCGTTTGTTCTCGTCACGAGCCTGTTTTTCTGGTGGGGGCTCGCCAACAACATGACCGACACGCTGCTGGCGGCGTTCCGCAACATCATGGACATGACCGACACCCAGACGAGCTTCATACAGATGGCGTTCTACGGGGCCTATTTCTGTGTGGCCTTGCCCGCCGCGATGCTGATAAAGCGTTACAGTTTCAAGTGCGGCGTGCTTACGGGACTGGGGCTGTATGCCTTGGGTGCGTTGCTGTTCCTGCCCGCGGCAAAGGCGGCAAGCTATGCGTTCTATCTTGTGGCCATATACATCATGGCCTCCGGCTGCTCCGTGCTGGAGACGACGGCCAACCCTTATATAATGTCGATGGGGTCGCCCGAAACGGCCACCCGCAGGCTCAACATAGCCCAGTCGTTCAACCCCATGGGCAGCATCGCCGGCATCCTGATGAGCAAGCACTTCATTCTGGATGACCTGTCGCTGTATTCCGTTTCGGGGACTTATGCGTTTCTGGGTGTCGTGTTGCTGGTCATCATGGTGGCCATGGTCTTCTCCAGCATGCCGCAGGGACGCGACACGGCCGCTGCCGGCAGCGGTCTGACGGTCGTGTTCCGGCGTCTGTTCGGCAACAGGAAATTTGCCTACGGGGTGGTGGCGCAGTTCTTTTACATCGGGGCGCAGATATGCGTGTGGTCGTTCACCATACGCATAGTGATGCAGGAACTGGGTGTAAGGGAGGCGGAGGCTTCCACCTGTTTCCTCTACAGCATGGTGGGCTTCTGCCTGTCGCGCTTCGTGTATACGTGGCTGATGAAGTATTTCAGCCCCGTCAGGCTGCTGGTTTTCAGCGGGGCGGCTTCCCTGCTGTGTGCCGCCGGTGTTGCGGTGGGAGAGGGCACGGGATGGCTTCTCGTTGCCGCACTGATATGCGTGAGCGTGTTCATGAGCATGATGTTCCCGACAATCTATGCCGTGGCTCTGGAGAGCGTGCTGAAAACGGGAAATCCCGAAGACTCCAAAATCGGTGCGAGCGTCCTGATCATGTCTATATTGGGCGGTGCCCTGATAACACCCGCCATGGGTATGGTCTCCGACCGCTTCGGCATCTATGCGGGATATTTCGTGCCGTGCGGCTGTTTCGCTGTGGTGCTGGCCTATGCGTGCTATTGCCTGAGGGACAAACAAAACAAAATCTGAACAAAATGCTGAAAAAGGATACCAAGATTTTTGTTGCGGGCCACAGGGGGCTTGTGGGCTCCGCGATATGGAACAACCTGCTTGGCAGGGGATATGCCAACCTCGTGGGGCGCAGTCATGCGGAACTTGACCTGACCGACCAGTGCGCCGTAAGGAAGTTCTTCGACGAGGAGCGGCCGGAGGCCGTGGTGCTGGCGGCGGCTTTCGTGGGCGGCATTATGGCAAATTCCCTGTACAGGGCCGACTTCATCATGGAAAACATGAAAATACAGTGCAACGTGATTTCCGAAGCCTACAGCCACGGGGTCGCCAAACTGCTGTTCCTCGGCTCCACGTGCATCTACCCCAAAGACGCTCCGCAGCCCATGAGGGAAGACTGCCTGCTCACGTCGGGACTGGAATACACCAACGAGGAGTATGCCATAGCCAAGATAGCCGGGCTGAAGATGTGCGAATCCTACAACCTGCAGTACGGCACCAACTACATAGCCGTGATGCCCACCAATCTGTACGGGCCCAACGACAACTTCCATCTGGAGAACTCCCACGTCATGCCTGCGATAATGCGCAAGACCTATCTGTCAAAGCTGATCCATGATGGTGACTGGGACACGATAAGGAGAGACCTGGACTGCCGCAGGGTGGAGGGCGTGGACGGAAGTGCCGGCAGGGAGAAAATACTGGAGGTGCTGTCTAAATACGGCATCCGCGACAACGAGGTCACGCTGTGGGGCACAGGAACGCCGCTGCGCGAGTTCCTGTGGTCGGAGGACATGGCCGACGCTTCCGTGTATCTGCTGCTCAACGTGGATTTCGCCGACATAATAGGCAGGGAAAAGTATTCGTCGGTACACTACGGGGCTGGGGCGGACACTGCCGTAAGCCGCAACCGGTCGGAAGGGAGGGGCGGCGCACTGCCTTCGCTGGGGGAGATAAGGAACTGCCATATAAACGTGGGCACCGGAAAGGAGATATCCATCAGGGAACTGACACGGCTTGTGGCGGAGACGGTGGGCTTCGGCGGCAGGACGGTCTTCGATACCTCGAAGCCCGACGGCACGATGCGGAAACTGACCGATGTCACCAAGCTCCACCGGCTCGGGTGGAAACACAAGGTGGACATAGGGGAAGGCGTGGCGCGCCTGTTCGAATGGTACCGCAACACCCTGAGGCAGCCCGCCGGCTGAAAAACGGGCGGAAAAGGGAATGTGGCGGCAAGGTTTTATGTTTGCGACCCTGCAAAAGCGAAATACCTGCATAAAAACTTGACAGGAACAAACTTTTTGTTATATTTGCCGACAATAGTCTGACACACGCACAATAGAATATTATACAAAAAGGACATAATCATGGATTTGAAAAACATTGTATCCCAATTTGCTGTCAGCGGCGTCATCAAGGACATCGCACCCTTTGGCGGCGGTCTCATCAACTCCACCTACAAGGTGACGACAGAAGGCGGCACAACCGACTATATCCTCCAGAATGTCAACGTGTCGGTGTTCCCCGACATAGACTTGCTGATGAACAACATTGTGGAGGTGACCGGCCATATACGCAAGAAACTGGTTGCCGCCGGAGAAAAGGAAATAGACCGCAAGGTGCTGCAGTTCATACCGGCAAAGAACGGCAAAATGTATTATTTCGACGGGGAGAAGTACTGGCGCATGATGGTCTGCATAGCGGACTGCGTCACGAAGACCGGCGTCAGTCTGGAGAGTGCCTATGTGGTGGGCGAGACGTTCGCCGGCTTCCAGGCTTCGCTCGCTGACATTCCCGTGAAGCTTGGCGAGACGATAAAGGATTTCCACAACATGGAGTTCCGCCTGCAGCAGCTCAGGGATGCCGTGGCCGAAAACAGGAGCGGCAGGGCCGATGACCCGGAGGTGAAACAGATACTCTCGGAGATTTTTGAGCGTGCTGACGAATACTGCAAGGCGGAACGCCTGTACCGCGAGGGCAAACTCCCCAAGCGTATATGCCACTGCGACACCAAGGTGGACAACATTCTCTTCGACAAGGACGACAACGTGCTGTGCGTCATAGACCTCGACACGGTGATGCCCTCGTTCATATTCTCCGACTTCGGCGACTTCCTGCGTTCGGCGGCAAACACCACGGTGGAGGATGACCCCGACCTGTCGAAAGTGGGCTTCAACTTCGAGATCTTCAAGTCGTTCACCAAAGGCTACCTCAAGGGTGCGGCGAGCTTCATCACACCGATAGAAATAGAAAACCTGCCGTTCGCCACGGCACTGTTCCCGTACATGACTCTGGTGCGCTTCATTGCCGACTACATAAACGGAGATGTCTATTTCCACTGCAAATACCCGGAGCACAACCTCGTGAGAAGCCGCAACCAGCTGAAACTGACCAAGTGCGTGGAAGCGGCGTTCCCGCAGATGGAGGCGTTCATCGCAGAACAGACGGCGGGAAAATGACCTGCCGCTTTTGGGGTGAGACGGAAAATTCCCGTGTGTTTCCGCAAAAAAACACGGGAATGCCTTGGCGGAAACAAAATAAAGGGCTACCTTTGCACTCGCATTTGAAAAGCAAGACGAGGCACCGTAGCTCAACTGAATAGAGCATCTGACTACGGATCAGAAGGTTTAGGGTTTGAATCCCTACGGTGTCACAAGGGGCAGCGAATTTCTCGCTGCCCCTTTTCTTGTATGCGTTTTTCCGGCATCCGCCATTTGTTTTAATGCCTGTTTTTCAAGCGTGCGCGCACTCGCGCAAACCGCCTTTCCGGCTCACCCCGCAACCCTCTTCCGGCCTGTCTGCTTCCGGTCTGCCGGAAAGTCCGGCTGCAGCGGAAAACCGGATGGGGCAAGAGGACGTGTAAGCAACGCGGAAAAGGAACTCTTTCCCCTCCGTGCGCAACGGTGTCGCACATGGCGAAATCGCTAAGCCTTCCGGACGTTGAAAAATGTTGACGCGACAAAATTTTTTGTTGTTCTCCCCGATGCGTTTCGCCCGAAACCCAGTCGCGTTCCGGCGGAAACGTACATCCGTTCCGCCCGGTGCGGAAATCCGTTTCGGGCGGTGGGAGTAATTTTGCTCAACAATATTTTTTGTCAGCTCAACAATATTTTTTGCTGGCACGGGATTATTTTTAGTCAAACCTTTTAATTGTGTGGAATTATGAAAGTTATCAGGTGCAGGTTGAAGGAAGCGGGCGGAGTCCTGCGCGGAGCGGGCGTGGTCTATGCCAAGACTGTCGACGCGGGGCGCATTGGCGCAGAAAGCCTGGCGGACATGATGGTAGAAAACCGCAGCGTGTCGCGCAGCCAGGTACTGGCGGTGTTGAATGCCCTGGCAGAGGTGGCGGGCGGCATGATGGTGCTCGGCCATTCGGTGGAGTTGCCCGGGCTGGGCTATCTGGTGCCGGAAGTGAAAGGCAGGGTCACGTCGAGCAGGAGCGGCAATCCTATGGTGAGCAATGCGCGGTGCGTGGTGTCGTTCAGACCCAAGCGCAGCTTCTTGGCACAGTTTGACGGCGTGGTATACAAGCCGCTGTCGGGTTGGGTGCGCGGCAACACGTCGCTGTCGCCGGAGGAAGCCGCCGATGCGGCCGCCGTATTGACGGGGCGGGATGGCGTGTTTTCCGTGCGCAACTTTGCCGACGAGGCTGGCTGTTCGGAATCCTACGCCGCCCGTGTGCTGGAAACGCTTGTGGAGCGCGGCTCGCTGCGCAGAATGCGCATGGGGCGCACGAACGTGTTCTGCCAGCCCCGTGACCCGTCTGCCGCAGAGTCTCCGTGAGAGCCGGGCCGGCTGCGGTACGGTTTTTCCCGTTTTTTGCGGTGGCGTGATATTTTTGGCGTTGTTTCTTTTAGTATTTGAAAATCTTGTTATAACTTTGTTATTGTATCGGCTCGGCCGTATGCCGACAGTGTATGCCGGGGGATGAGTTGTCTTAAAAAAGGAACATGATTTCAGACAAGGGTATTTATGACTGCCTGAAGCGGTATTTCGGCTTTGAAAAGTTCAAGGGCGACCAGGAAAGTGTCGTCAAGAGCGTCTTGCAGGGCCGCGACACCTTTGTGCTGATGCCCACCGGCGGCGGCAAGTCCCTGTGCTACCAGCTGCCCGCGCTTATGGAAGACGGGACGGCCATAGTGATTTCGCCGCTCATCTCGCTGATGAAGAACCAGGTGGATGCCTTGCGCAGTACCGTGGAAGAGGACTGCGTGGCGCATTTCATGAATTCCACCCTGTCGCGTACGGAGCTTGCCGGAGTCCAGCAAGACGTGCTGGAAGGCCGGACGAAGCTGCTGTATGTGGCTCCCGAAACCCTCGCCAAGCCGTCGAATCTGGATTTTTTCTCGCAGGTACCCATTTCGTTCTATGCTGTGGACGAGGCTCACTGCATTTCGGAGTGGGGACACGATTTCAGGGCCGACTACAGGAACATCCGCCCGTCGGTCAATTTCATAGCCCTCAGGAAAAAAGGCGTGCCGAATGACGAGGCAGTCCGGTTTCTGGCACTGTCGGCTGACGTGAGGGACGCGTTGCTTCATGACGGGCTTGCGGTCGGCAGCCTGCGGCCGATGTTTGCGGCACTGGACACAGAACTGTCAGAGGACCAGTGGGCGGAGTATTTCTCTTCGCTTTGCCAAAGCGGAATTTTCGGAAGCGGTGAGACCGCGCTGTCTCTGGAGGAGGCAACCGTGCGTCTTGGCAAGGCCGTCATCCCTCCTTGTCATGCGGAGGCCGGGCGCAGGGCGGCGGCACTGTTGGAGAGGCTGGCCGTGATGCAGGCCGCACTGTCGGAGCGTCCGCCCATCGTTGCGCTTACCTCGACTGCCACGGAAAAGGTGGGGGCTGACATCAAGAGGAATCTCGGCATGAGCGACGTGGTGGTCTTCAGAAGTTCGTTCAACCGTCCCAACCTGTACTACGAGGTGCGGCCCAAGACCAAGGACGTGGACAGGGCGGTGGTGAAGTTCATCGCCTCGCACCCCCACAAGAGCGGCATAGTGTACTGCCTGAGCCGCAAGGAGGTGGAGCGTCTTGCCCAGGTGCTCCAGGCCAACAACATAAAGGCCGCGCCGTATCATGCGGGTCTGGAGTCGCACGAGCGTTCAAGGACGCAGGACGATTTCCTCATGGAAAACGTCAGCGTGATTGTGGCCACGGTGGCTTTCGGCATGGGCATAGACAAGCCCGACGTGAGGTTCGTGATACATTACGACATACCCAAGAGCATAGAGGGCTATTACCAGGAAACCGGCAGGGCCGGCCGTGACGGCGGCGAGGGTCACTGCCTGATGTTCTATTCAAGCAAGGACCTGCAGAAGCTGGGGAAGTTCATTGAAGACAAGTCGAGCCAGGAGCAGGAGATAGGACGCCTGCTGCTGAAGGAGACGGCCATGTATGCGGAGTCGGCCGGCTGCAGAAGAAAATTCCTTCTCCATTATTTCGGGGAAGAATACGATAGAGACAACTGCTGTAATTGTGATAACTGTAACAACAAAAACGCAAAAGTGGAAGCAAAAGAAAAACTGTGCAATCTTCTTAAAGTTGTGCGTGCCGTGAAGGAAGGCTTTGCGGAAGACCATATAATCGACATCCTTCTCGGAAGGGAGACCGACAAGGTTTCAGAGTGTGGCCATGCCGATCTGGACCTTTTCGGCGCCGGTGAGGATGACAGCCAGTCGATGTGGCAGTCGGTGGTGAGGAACGCGATCCTTGCGGAGTATCTGGAGAAGGACAAGAAAAACAAGGGTGTCCTGAGGATAACCCCCAAGGGACGCAAGTTTATGGAAGCCCCCACCTCGTTCGTGATCAGCAATGATGCTGACGACGACGGTGATGACGAGATTGCCGGCATGGAGAGCGGCTGCGGGGCAGTGGACGACACGCTCTACCAGATGCTGGTGGAGCTGCGCAAGGAAAAGGCGGAGGAGATAAAGAAACCGCCATACGTGATCTTCCAGGACTCCTCGCTGTCGGCCATGGCCACCACCTATCCCGTCACGAGCGAGGAACTGCTCAACATTCCCGGAGTGGGGCAGGGCAAGGTGAAAAAATACGGGAAGGAATTCTGCGAGGTGATCAGGAAGTACTGCGAGGAGAACGAGATAGAACGCCCGGAGGACTTCCGCTGCTACACGCTGCCCAACGTCAAGTCAAAATTCCGCATCTCCATCATACAGAACATAGACAGGAAAGTGGATCTGGACGACTTCGCGGAGACCAACAGACTGGCGTTTTCCGACCTGCTCAGCGAGATAGAGGCCATCGTGTATTCCGGCACGAAGATCAACATCGACTATTTCCTCAACGAGATAATGGACGAGGACAAGGTGGACGAGATCTGCGACTACTTCGATGAAACGGAGACGGACGACATAGAGACTGCCGTAAACGAGTTGGGAGGCGATTTTACGGAGGAGGAAATCAGGCTGGTGCGGATAAAGTACATGTCGGACAATGCCAACTGAGCGTGCGTTGCCATCTGGCTGTGAACTATTAAAAAAAGTATAAAAGAAGTTCTCTTTGGAAAGAAAGAGGTAATTTTGCCGAAATATAATATTTTGAGGACAGACAAATGAAATCGTTTATAGAAGACAAAATTGTGTCAGACGGTCTGACGTATGATGACGTGTTGCTTATTCCCGCCTACTCGGAAGTGCTGCCGCGCATGGTGAAGCTCAACACGCGCTTTTCACGCAACATAAACCTCAACATCCCGTTCGTCACGGCGGCGATGGATACCGTCACGGAAGCCACGATGGCCATAGCCATAGCCCGCGAGGGAGGCATTGGGGTGATCCACAAGAACATGTCGATAGAGGAACAGTCCCGGCAGGTGGCAATCGTGAAGCGTGCGGAAAACGGCATGATCTACGATCCTGTGACGATACAGCGCGGCAAGACTGTCGGCGATGCGCTGGCACTGATGAGCGAATACCACATAGGCGGAATACCCGTGGTGGACAACGACAGGCATCTCGTGGGAATCGTAACCAACAGGGACTTGCGTTTCGAACTTGACACGAGCAAGCTGATAGACGATGTCATGTCGTCGGAAAACCTTGTCACGACAGACCAGCAGACAGACCTTTCCGCAGCCGCCAAGATCCTGCAGGAAAACAAGATAGAGAAATTGCCGGTAGTCGGCAAGGACGACAAGCTGATAGGTCTCATAACCTACAAGGACATCACCAAGGCCAAGGACAAGCCGATGGCCTGCAAGGATGAAAAGGGACGACTGAGGGTAGCCGCAGGCGTAGGCGTGACTGACGATACCCTGCTGCGCATGGAGGCACTGATAAAGGCAGGTGCCGACGCCATTGTCATAGACACCGCCCACGGCCATTCGAAGGGCGTGATAGACAAGGTGAAGGAAGCCAAGAAGAGTTTCACGGGCGTGGACATCGTGGTAGGCAACGTCGCCACGGGAGAGGCCGCCAGAATGCTTGTTGAAGCCGGTGCGGATTCCGTAAAGGTCGGAATCGGTCCGGGCAGTATATGCACCACGAGGGTGGTTGCCGGTGTGGGCGTGCCCCAGCTGTCGGCCATATACGATGTGGCCCAGGCCCTCAACGGTACGGGTGTGCCGATGATTGCTGACGGCGGTCTGCGCTACAGCGGAGATGTCGTGAAGGCCCTCGCCGCCGGAGGCGACTGTGTCATGATCGGTTCGCTCGTGGCCGGAACGGAAGAGTCACCGGGCGAGACAATTATTCTCAATGGCAGGAAATTCAAGACCTACCGCGGCATGGGTTCGCTTGAGGCAATGGAAAACGGCAGCAAGGACCGCTATTTCCAGAGCGGTGTGGTGGAGACCAAGAAACTCGTGCCGGAGGGCATCGCCGGCCGCGTGCCGTACAAAGGCACCGTGCAGGAGGTTGTCTACCAGTTGGTGGGCGGTCTGCGTTCGGGCATGGGATACTGTGGGGCATCCACGATAGAACTTCTCCACAACGCCAAGTTTACCCGCATAACCAATGCGGGCGTGCTTGAGAGCCATCCGCATGACATCACGATAACGAGCGAGGCTCCCAACTACAGCCGCCCGGACTGATACGGGGCAGGACTGTCGGAACAAACCCCCGGATATGGTAAGGAAGAAGGTTGTTGCCCTGTTGCTGTCCGTCTTTGCGGCGGTGTGTCTGTATGCCCAGAACGACCCGGTGCTCATGACTGTGGCGGGGCGTGACGTACCCCGTTCGGAATTCGAGTATTCGCTGAACAAAAACAGTGCGGGCGGCAAGGTCGCCGCAAAGGACGAGATACGGAAATATGTGGACTTGTTTGTGGACTACCGCTTGAAAGTGCGTGCGGCTCTTGACGCCAAACTCGACACCCTCTCTTCGTTCCGCAAGGAATACCGTTTCTACCGTGACGCCCAGCTGCGCTCGTATGTGTACGACTCGGTATATGCGGACTCGGTTGCCCTGGTGGTGTATGATGCGGTGAAGGAAAGCGTGGGTGACTCGGACGTGGTTCTGCTGTCGCACATACTGCTGCGTGTTCCGCAGAACTCCAGCGAGGATTTTGCCGAATCGCAGAAGGCGAGGGCTGACTCGTTGTGCCGCGCACTTGACGCGGGAGCGGATTTTGCCGATCTGGCACGGCGTTTCTCGCAAGACAAGCACACGGCAGAAGCCGGCGGCAAGCTTGACTGGATCGGGCCGTCGCAGATGATGCCGGAGTTCAGGGATACGGTATATGCTCTCAGCCCCGGACACTACTGCCGCCCGTTTGCTTCCCCCGTAGGATACCACCTTATATATATGCACGGCAGGAAACCGTTCGGGAGCTTTGCGGAAATGCGCACGGACATTCTGGACAACCTCAATGCCCGCGGTCTGAGGGAAGATGCCGCCGAACACGAGATCAACCGTATGGTGAAAGAGAGCGGCGGGACACTTTCACGCGAAGACGTGCTGCTGAGAATCCAGGCCAAGGCGGAAAAGCAAGACCCCTCGCTGAAATATCTTCTGGCGGAGTATCATGACGGTCTGCTGCTCTATGAGGCGACAAACAGGATGGTGTGGCAAAAAGCCGTGGATGACGAAAGCGGACTTGAGAAATTCTTTGACAGGAACAGGCACCGATACAGGTGGGAGAGTCCCCGCTTCAGAGGTTATGTGATCAAGGCACGCAGCAAGAAGATGCTGTCGGTGATGACAAAGATACTGAAGAAATGCAAGGCGGACGAGGGTCTGGAGCTGCTGAAGAAGCGGTTGCCGGAAGACTCGCTGAAAGCCGTGAATGTACATTTCGGCGTATACAAGGCCGGCGACAACAGGATAGTGGACAAGGAGGTGTTCAAGACGGTTGACAAGGTGAAGGAAAACCGCCTGTTCCCGTACTACGGGGTGGCAGGCAAGAAAATAAAACAGCCCAAAAACGTTGTGGACGTGAGGAACTCCGTCTTGTCGGACTACCAGAATTACCGGGAACAGAACTGGGTAGGCCTGTTGCGCAAGAAATACGGGTATACTGTTGACGAGAGCGTGCTGTCCACGGTTAATGACCATGATTGATAGACATAGACCATTATGAAGAAACGGAGATACATTTTTTTGTTTTGTGCGGCTTTGCTGTCGTTTCCGCAGCTCATGGCACAGTCCAATGTGCTGGACGAGGTGGCATGGGTTGTCGGCGGCGAGCCCATCCTGAAATCCGACGTGGAGTGGATACGCCTGCAGTCAGAGTTTGACCGTACCCCCATCAAAGGAGATCCGTATGTGACGATACCGGAACAGCTGGCGATCCAGAAACTGTTTCTGCACCAGGCGGAGCTTGACAGCATAGAAGTGTCGGCTTCGGACGTGGCCGGCAGGGTCGAAGAGGAGCTGCAGAGACTGGTGGATCAGGTGGGGTCGGAAGAGGCTCTTGCGGAATACAGGAACCAGTCCATAAAGGAGCTGAAGGCACAGCTGACCAAGTCGTATATAGAGCAGTCCAAGATATATCAGGTGCGTTCCAAGATAGTGGGTGACGACAACGTTACCCCTGCGGAGGTGAGGCGTTACTTCAAGGACATCCCCACGGACAGCCTTCCCACAGTCCCGACACAGGTCGAGGTGCAGATAATAATGGAGAACCCCTATGTGTCACAGGACGAGATAGAGCGTGTCAAGGCGGAACTGGTGGAATATGCCGACAGGGTGAAGAAAGGCGAGTCCTTTTCGACCCTTGCGCGTCTTTATTCCGCCGACGCATCCAGTTCCAGAGGCGGGGAACTGGGCTTCATGGGCCGCGCGGATCTGGTGCCGGAATTTTCAAAGGTGGCCTTTTCGCTGACTGACCCCAAAACCGTATCCAAGGTGGTCAAGACAGAGTATGGCTACCATATAATACAGCTGATAGAAAGAAAGGGTGACAAGATAAACTGCCGCCATATTCTGAGAAGACCCGAAGTGTCTGACGAAGAACTGGGGAAGACCCTGTCAAGGCTGGACAGCGTGGCATCGGAGATAAGGGCAGGCAAAATTGACTTTGAGAAAGCCGTCCTGCTGTTTTCGGAGGACAAGGACACAAGGAACAACCGCGGGATAATGGCGGCTACGGATCCTGTTACGGGGGCCCAGTCCTCAAGGTACAAGATAGAAGACCTCCACTATAAGCACCAGGATGTGGCAAAAGTCGTGGAGGGCCTTGGCGTAGGCGAGATCTCGAAAGCTTTCGTGATGGATGCCAGTGGCATGAAAGTATGTGCGATTGTGAAGCTGAAGAACAAGATACCGGAGCACAAGGCCGACGCGACGGATGATTTCAAGCTGCTTACGGAAATCGTCAAGGAAAAGAAAGACGAGGAGATTATTGAAAACTGGATCAGAAAGAAGATAAAGACCACATACATAAGCATCAAGGACGGTTGGAAGAAGACCGGCTATAAATACGACTGGCTGAAGACCTGATTCGGCACACTGTTTCCATGGGAAAGAAGATGGTGTATGGATTGTTGACACGATGCGGGAGAAAAACAAGAGCCTTGGCAATGCTTGTTTTTCTCTTGTTTGCCATGTGCTCGCTGGACGGTGCCGCATACCTGCCCCTGCCGCAGAACGGGAATGTTGCCGACGCCGACAGGAAAGCGCGCCCCAAAGGCGGGGATATCGTGGTGCGTCATGCAGACTCGGTTGTCTACAACGAGAGCGAGCTGCCCGGAGTGCAGATATTCATAGGTCATGTGGAGTTCTTCCATGACGGCACGGTACTGAAATGCGACAGTGCCAATTTCTTCAAGGACAGCAATTCATTCAAGGCTTTCGACAATGTCAGGATGTTCCAAGGGGACACCCTTTCCCTGAAGTGCGAGTATTTGTTCTATGACGGCAATTCGCAGGTGGCACAGGCGCGCAGCCAGACACACCGGGGAGTCGTGCTGAGACACGGCAACTCCACGCTGTACACGGACTCGCTGGACTATGACCGCCTGTACAGCATGGGGTATTTCTTCGAGGGCGGCGAACTGATTGACGGGGGCGACACCCTGATATCCGACTGGGGGCAATATGACGCCCACAGCAGGCAGGCCGTGTTCAACTATAACGTGGAACTGAAGAGCGACAACTACAACATGCGTACCGACACGCTATATTATAATGTAGTGACGAAAGACGCCCAGACAAAAGGCCGCTCGAACGTCGTGAACGGGCAGACCCGCATATATACCGAAAACGGTTTCTTCAATACGGAGACGAACAAGGCGGTGCTGCTGGAACGCTCTGTGGTGGTGAACGGCGGTGGCAGAATGGTGGCGGATTCCATCGTGTTTGACAAAGACAGCCGTGTGGCCGAGGGCTTCGGCGACTTTGTGTACAACGACGAACCAAACAAGACAATCCTGACGGGCGAATATTGCCACTACAACGACAGTACCGGGTATTGCCTTTCCTACGGCAAGGCTTTGGTGAAAAACTACACGGAGGCCGACACGCTGTTTCTCCATGCCGACACACTCAAGATGGAAAGCTACTGTCTGGACACCGACAGCGTGTACAGGATAGTGAGCGGCTACTATCACTCGCGTTCTTTCAGAACGGATGTCCAAAGCGTGGCGGACTCGTTGTCGTTCAATTCCCGGACGAGGGTGCTGTCGCTGTACGGCAACCCTGTGGTGTGGAACGCCCGCCAGCAGATCATAGGCGAAGAGATACACTCCTTTTTCAACGATTCCACGATAGACAGCATCAGGGTCATCAACCAGGCCCTGCTCTGCGAGCAGCTGGATTCGGTGCATTTCAACCAGATAGCCAGCAAGGAGATGCACATGTATTTCAACACCGGGCAGCTTGAGCATTGCGAAGCCCACCAGAACGTCAAAGCCAACTATTTCCAGCTGGACGACAAGGCAAAGGACACCGTGGTTGTGGCGATGAACCACACGGAGACCAGCGTGATGAAGATGTATATGAAGGACAGGAAACTCCGCAGTGTCTGGACGGCGGAGTCGGAGGGGGTGTTCTATCCGATAACATTCGTGACGAACGACCTGATGTATCTGGAGAACTTCGCGTGGTTTGACTATATGAGGCCCAAGGACAAGGACGATGTCTTCGTGTGGCGTGACAAGCCTGCCGACAAAGTCCTCAAAACGACGAAAAGGCGCAAGGTGCCGTACCAGTACCTTAACGGGAGATAAGGCATACGTGGCTGCACCACGGCCCAATACACAACACAACAAGGTTCAAAATGTCAGACATCATCCATCTCTTGCCGGACAGTGTGGCAAACCAGATTGCCGCCGGGGAGGTTGTGCAACGCCCGTCGTCGGTGGTCAAGGAACTGCTTGAGAACGCCATCGACGCAGGAGCCTCAAGCATTGAGCTGTGGGTCACGGATGCCGGCAAGACCTGCATACAGGTCGTTGACAACGGCAAAGGGATGACGGAAACAGATGCGCGTCTGGCGTTTGAGAGACACGCCACGTCAAAAATCCTGCGTGCGGAAGACCTGTTCTGCCTGCATACCATGGGATTCAGGGGCGAGGCATTGGCCTCGATAACGGCCGTGTCACAGGTAGAACTGCAGACCCGTGTGGAGGGTGACGAGATGGGTACGCACATTGTCATGGAGGGGGCGAGATGTGTGGAACAGTATCCGGTGCAGTGCGCGAAGGGCTCAAACTTCATCGTGCGCAACCTCTTTTACAATGTTCCCGCCAGACGGAGATTTCTGAAATCGAACACCACGGAACTCAACAACATCATGCAGGAGTTCGAACGCATAGCCATGATCAACCCGCAGGTAGGCTTCAAGTTCTACAAAGACGACAATATCAGTGCCGATGTGAAGAGCGGCAGCTTCAAGCAGCGCATCACGGCATTGTTCGGCAAAGCCTATGACAAACAGCTGCTCCCGGTGTCAGTGGACACGAGCGTCGTGAAGATAGACGGCTTTGTGGGGACACCGCAGAGTGCCAAGGCGAAAGGCTTCAGGCAGTTCCTGTTCGTGAACGGGCGCTATATGAGGCATCCTTATTTCAACAAGGCCGTTGCCGCCGCATTCGACAGGCTCATACCGCCTGACAAGCAAGTGTCCTTTTTCATCAGGCTAAGCGTGGACCCGTCGCAGATAGACGTAAACATACATCCCACCAAGACGGAGATAAAATTTGAGGAAGACCATGCGATATGGCAGATGCTGCTGATGGCGGTAAAGGATTCACTGGCAAAATACAATGCAGTGCCTTGCATGGACTTTGACAGTATAGAGGATATGGCGATACCGTCTTTCCGAATGAACACGGACTTGCCGGAACCGCATCCGTCGCGTGACGTGGAGTACAATCCTTTTGAAAGCGGGAGGAAAACGCCCGCTTACCGTTCGGGCGCAAAAGGGTGGGAAATGCTGTACAAGGGACTGGACACGGACAGCTCCCCGAATGCGGAAACGCAAGACAGCGTTGCGCCCGCCGACTGCTTCGGGGAAGAGAATGCCGCCGGACGGGAGTCCGGTTTGCCAGGAAACAACAGAACGGAGGAGGGGGTTTATGTGCAGTATGGCGGAAGGTATATTGTCACTCCGGCCAAATCCGGACTCATGGTCATTGATTTTGTCAGGGCCCACAGGCGGATACTTTACGACAGCTTCATGGACAACGCCAACTCCAGAAAAAACGTTTCCCAGACTTTGCTGTTCCCCAATCTGATTCAGCTCAGCCTGAGCGGCAGCGTCATTATGGACTCGCTGACAGATCAGTTCAATTCCGTCGGTTTTGACATTACGCCTGTAGGCGGCGGGGCCTATTCCGTGAGTGCAGTACCGGCATGCGTGGCTGATACGGACTTCAATTCTCTCATCCTTAAACTTATAGACGATTATGATAAAGAGGGACTGAACAAAGAAGCCCTTTACCACAATCTGGCAATGGCCATAAGCCGCGAGAATTCCATGAAAGAGGGGCGCAAACTGGACGTGAAAGAGATGTCGTGGATTGTGGACCGGTTGTTTTCGTGCAGCACTCCCAATTTCGGTCCGGACGGAAAGACGATAGTTTCAATCGTGCCTGACGAACTGATAACAAAGCAGTTTTGACTGCAATATGGTCTCTGTATGGAGTCTTGCTGCAACAAAAACGCCAAAAAATGTTTTATTTTTTTTCAAAAAATGTTTTGGTGTGAAAATTATTTGTAACTTTGCTCGCAAAACCGATCGTGTCTTTTGACGTTTCGGTGTGACTGTGTAATTAAAAACTTATAAAACTCATATTACTATGAAGAAGTTGTGTATTTCTGTTGTAGTTTCTTGCGCGTGTATGTTTGGCTTTGCCCAAACGGAGACGCCCACTTTGAAGTACTCAGTCGTCACAAATGACTTTTGGTCGAATTGGTTTGTGACGGCCGGAATTGACGGGTCTTCTTTCTACGGAGACCAAGAGAGATGGCAGGGCTTTAGCCAGAACCCGTTCCGCAGTTTCCGGACTACGCTTGGTTTTGGCGTGGGTATCGGAAAGTGGTTTACCCCCGGTATCGGAACCAGAATAAAGTTTCAGGGCATTAACGGGAAGAGTGTTGTCTCTGAAAACTCGTCCCTTAACAAGCAGGACTTGAAACACTATTGGGTAGCCAACGGTCAGGTGCTGTTCAATCTGTCCAACCTGCTTTGCGGTTACAACGAGAACCGTTTCTGGAACGTGATTGCTTATCCCGGAGTCGGTGTGTACCACAATGCAACGAAAACAGACGGCCATAACAGCATCTATGCGATGGATGTGCAGTTCGGTATAATGAACACGTTCAGGATTTGCAAGGAGCTGGACGCTTTCATCGACATAAACGCCATCTTCGTCGAGCCCAAGTCCGACGGAGCCGAGGGTGGGGATTCCAAACAGAATTTCTTCCAGAACTACGACAAGGTTTTCTCTGCCGAAGTTGGTCTTAAATACAATTTCGGCAAGACCACCACATGGAAAAAGGTTCCTGATGTAGATGCCATAAACGCATTGCACAAGGAACAGACAGACGCACTGAACGCTTCGCTGAAATCCGCACAGGAAGAAAACGACAGGCTGAAGCTCGCTTTGTCAAAGCAAAACTCCGAGGTCCAGAAGCTCCAGAACGAACTCAACGCAAGCCGCAACAAGGGCGTTGCTCCAGAAACTGCGCCCGCCAAGACTGAGAAAGAAACATGTGTGTTCTTCGCTTGTGGCAAGTCCATCATCTCAAACGCCCAGAAGCCTAACGTGGAAAGGGTTGCCAACTATCTGAAAGCAAATCCCGATGCAACGGTGATGATAAAGGGCTACGCTTCTTCCGAGGGTCCCGCAGGGCTTAACCAAAAGCTTTCGGTTGCCCGTGCCAATGCCGTCAAGAACATGCTTGTCAAGAAATACGGCATTTCGGAGTCGCGCATCACCGCACAGGGCTGTGGCGTAGGAAACGTGTTCTCCAAGAGGAGCTGGAACAGAGTAGCTATTTCAACGGCGAAATAAGCGCGTTGTCATACAGTTCCGCCGACCGGGCGGAGTTCAAAAGGAAGTGCAGAGCGAGACGTTCTGCACTTCCTTTTGCTACAGAGTCTTCGGGGATACCGTGTGCCATACGTACGGTGAGCCAAGAGAGATTGGCAATTCCGGATGGCGGATTTCCACAAACGAAAAAAGCGTCCGCGAGATTTCTCACGGACGCTTTTTTCGTTTGTGGGTGCTGATGGATTCGAACCACCGAAGTCGAAAGACAGCAGATTTACAGTCTGCCCCATTTGGCCACTCTGGAAAACACCCTTGTTCTGTTCCTTTTCTGCTGTGCAAAATTAATCAATATTTCAGAAACGGCAAAAAAAAACGAGATGCAAATGACAGTCTTCTGCCAGTCCGTAACAGCTCTGCCGCCCGTATGATGCATAGCGATGAATTATTTTACAACGACACGGTTTATGATGTAGGCATCAACATATTTGTTGAGTTTGTAGACAATCTCGCTTTTTCGCAGTGAAAGTTCCTGTCTTACGACAGGGCTGTCGCACTCCAGATACAAGACCTGGTTGTATATATATATGTTTCTTGTGTGCATGGCAATGACAGGCCCCATGAGTTCATTCCATCCCCTGTGTGTAATCCTGTATTCCAGCAAAGGGGTTTCCAGTCCTTCCGCCCTCAAAAACGGAAGGATAAGTTCAGTGATGGGTTTTGCCTTAACTCGTTTCATATTTTCCGTTGTCGACAACAAAAAACCGATAGTCGCAGGAAGCCTGTCTGACGACTTGTTCGAGATTGTCGCGGTTTGTTGACGTGATGAATATTTGCCCGAATTTCTCGCTTGACACGATGCGTATTATTTTTTCCACCCTGTTGGCATCCAGCTTGTCGAAGATATCGTCAAGCAACAGCAGTGGCGTGCGGTTTTCTATGGTGTCTTTAAGAAAGAGATATTGTGAAAGTCTCAAGGCGATGAGATAGCTCTTTGCCTGTCCCTGCGAGCCTTCATAGCGCAGGGGCTGTCCGTTGAGTGTCATTTCAAGGTCGTCCCTGTGTATGCCGTACAGAGTGTGACCGACGATGTGTTCTTTGTAGTGGGATGCCTGTAGAACGGAAAACAGGTCTTCTGTTTCCAAATGAGACCGGTATGCCAATCCGACGTCTTCGTTGTCTTCGCCAAGCAACCGGTAGATGTCCTTGAACCGGGAGATGATTTTGCCCGCAAAGGCTTTTCTCTCGCTGTGGATATCCTTGGCCGCGTCAGACATCATTCTGTCGTATGCGGCAAGGATAGTCTCGTCGGGCATGGTATCGGATTTCAGCAGAGCGTTGCGCTGTTGCAGTATCTGGTTGTACTTTATCAGCTGCCTGAGATACAGCGGAGAACACTGCGAGATGGTAATGTCCATGAATTTGCGGCGACACTCGCTTGTTCCGTGTATGAATTCGCTGTCGTCAGGCGATATGATGACAAGCGGCACGAGTCCGATATGCTCTGATATTTTCTTATACTCCTTGCCGTTTTTCCTGAATATTTTCCGTTGGCCGTTTTTAAGCCCGCAGTAAATGTTCAGAGTTTTATTGTCGGGCGTTTCGTAGATACCCTGCAATACCATGGTATTCTGGCCGTGCCTTATGACGTGTTGGTTTGTCTGTGAAAACACGCTGCGGCAGAACGAGAGATAGTAGACAGCGTCAAGAATATTGGTTTTCCCCATACCATTGTTCCCGACAAAGCAATTCAGTTTGGGGGACAAGTCCAAATCAGCCTGTTCGACATTCTTGAAATTTATCAGCGATATGTTTTTAAGGATCATGCGGGTGTTCTTAGGGCGTGCTCATCGGGATATCCAATACAAAGTTAGGCAATTTCACTCATTCCGCACCGTTGCCGGGGGTTAATTTAAGGCGAGAACCGCAAACGGACATCCCCGTCACGATTGCGGGAATGTCCGTTCACGGTTCTTCAGAAACAGCGTCTTGTCCGCTATGTCACAATGCGGTGGAGCTTTATTGCAAAGCCGCCGCCCTTGGCCATGTGTATCTTTATCTTGGAGTTCTTGTCGACCCTGCGGCCCTCGATGACCTTGTAGTCCGTGGCAACCCTGTTGGCCATATCGCCGTCCTGATATATTGTCGTCACGAAATAGGTGTCGCGGTCTCCCGGTTCAAACAATTTTGAGATGTCTATTTCCACGTCGCGCTCTTCCCAGTTGTTAAGACCGCCGATCCACCAGTGTTTGCCGGCGACCTTGCGTGCTGTGACAATGTACTTGCCTATTTCCCCGTCAAGCACGATGGTCTTTTCGTACTGATTGGGGATTGAGGCGATGAAACTTGCACACTCTTCCTCTTTCTCATAGGCAGTAGGGGAGTCAGCCATCATTGTCAAGGGAGAGTCGTAGACGATGTACATGCCTATCTGATGACAGCGGGTGCCCTGTGTCTGCGGCCAGTAGTAATCGCCTACAAAATGGTTCTTGGTGCAGTTGCGCAAGCCGCCGGGCGTGTAGTCAACATATCCCGGCATCATGCGCAGATAAGGGAACGTCACGCAGTAGGTTGGCATATCCTCCTTGTTAGAACTCCATTTTGCCTGCTCCAGTCCCCATACGCCTTCAACATTAAGAATGTTGGGGAAAGTCCTGTTGTAGCCTGTTGGGGCATACATTCCGTGCAGGTCAAGGAAGATGTTGTATTTGGCGCAAGTCTCCGCGATTCTGTATACCTGTTCCACCGCAGTCTGGTCATTGCGGTCGAGGAAGTCAACCTTGAAGCCCTTTATGCCCATCTGGCTATACTTCTTGCAAGCCTCCTCCAGTTGTTCGTCAAGAACATTGAAGCCCAGCCAAAGGACGATGCCGACTTTCTTTTCCTTTCCGTATTTTACAATCTCGGGGAGGTCTATTTCCTTCACGGTATTGAGGATGTCAACCTTTTCGTTGTCGTCGTTCTTGTTTTTCCTGCCATAGTACCAGCCTTCGTCAAGTGCGATGTACTCCACTTCGTGTTTTGCCGCAAAGTCTATGTAGTATTTGTATGTTTCGGTGTTGACGCCCGGTTTGAAATCAACCCCCGTGAGAGTGAGCGCATTCCACCAGTCCCATGTGAGTTTGCCCGGTTTTATCCATTTGGTATCACCGATTCTGTTGGGCGAAGCCAATGCATACACGAGATTGTTCTGTGCCATCTCCGCATCCTTGTGAGTGATGACCATGATACGCCAGGGGAAGTCGCGTGTAGGTTTGACCTTGGCGATGTAGTTTTCCCTGTCGGTCACGACAAGCTTTTTGCGTGCGTCAACGAACTTGTGGTTTTTAGGGTATGGCGCAAATTCAGCCTCAAGGCGTTTTGCACTCGCTTTCAGGAACATTCCGGGATACGACTCCAAGTCGCTTTCCATGATGCTTACCTTTGCGCTCTTGCAGTCAACGGCAAGGGGGGTGAAAGCCAAGCGGCCGGATTCGGCTTCAGACAGCTTGATGTTTTTGTAGGTGTTTTCGAACGATGTTCCCCATCGGTCATATTGTTCGTTGGTATATGGTATCCACGCAGCGAAATCTTCCGGGAAATTGAATTCCGCGAGTTCATTCTCTATGATGAGCTCCGCCGGCTTTTTCAGGGTAGAGCTAAGTCTGTATGCGACTCCCGTGTCGTAGGCGCGGAACGTGAGAACGAAACCGTCGGCCATGGTCAACTTCAGTTCGTTGCAGTTGTTCTGAACTTTCGGTTCGCGATAGAAAGGAGAAGGAATCTGCTCGTTTACAGATGTTAGGCTCTTCTTCTTGAGTTTCGGATTTTGTCCGACTTTCGGACCGTCTTTGACTGTCAGCCCAATGCGTGAATCCTTCAGCAGCACCGTACCTCCGTCAGATACCGAATATTTCAGTTCGGTACCGAAGGAAACCTCCACTTTCAGTTTTCCGTTGGGCGAAGTTACACTTTCCACCTTGTCGGCAGCCCCTGCCGCCTGAATTGCAGTCGCAACGGCAAAGGCCAGGAATGATAAAAAGATCTTTTTCATTTTGTTGATGTTTTATTTGTGTGTTTCAGCGTTCATAGCTGCGTGCGTAATCAATCATGCGTATGGCCGTGAGGGCGTATTCCTCTCCCTTGTTGCCGAGTTTGCCGCCCGTGCGCTCAAAAGCCTGGTCAAAATTGTCTGTGGTAAGCACACCGAAAACGACGGGTATGTTGTTGGTTGCGTTGAGGTAGGCCAGTCCGTTTGTGCAGCCTTGTGCGATGAAGTCAAAGTGTGGCGTTTCGCCTCTTACGATACAGCCTATGGCTATGATTCCATCCACGAGTCCGCTTTTTGCCATGGCATTTGCCCCGTAAATGAGTTCAAAACTTCCGGGAACGGTTTTCACGACAATGTGTTCCGGCCTTACTCCATATCTCTTCAATGTGTCGGTCGCCGCGTCAAGCAGCGGTTGAGTAATTTGTGAGTTCCATTCACCCACAACGATACCGACCCTCATGCCCGAGGCCGGCGGTATGTTTTGTGTTGACAGATTGTCTGTTGTCGCTGACATGCCTTTTTGAAAATAAAAGGGAGCGGTCACGCCTTTTACCTGCGCCTTGCTCCCTTTGTCCACCTTAAAATTAAAATAGCCAACGTCAGAGTTGGTCTTCTTATTCAGATACTTTCTGTATGTATTTGTCTATGCCCTGTGCTTCCGCACTGTTGGGGTATTTTTCCTTGACCTCGTTGTAAAGTTCAAGAGCCTTTTCCTTTTTGTTCTGCTTTTCAAGCAATTCTCCCGCCTGAACCAGACAAGAGGGGCTGACAACAGGGTTGTCAGCATTCTTTGCAGCCTTTTTCAGCAGATCCACAGCCTTGTCGTAGTTGCCTTTCTTAGCGTAGCAGTTCCCCAAAGCGGCGATGCCGTTGTTGGATATGAACTGGTCGTCCTGTGCGTCAAAGTCCTCCAGATGCTTTATGGCCTTGTCGTAGTCTCCCTTGTAGTAGTATGACAGACCGGCATACAGGTTGGCGAGATTTCCGGTTTCCGTACTGCTGTACTGAGCCGCGATTTTCACGAAGCCGGGATAGCCGGTGTTGTCACCGTTGAGAGCCTGGTCAAACTGTCCTTTCTGGAAATAGTCCTGTCCTTTCGCCAGTTTTGTGGCTGCCTCGTCGTTGCTGCTGCTTATATAGCTCCTGTATGAGAAAGAGGCTATCACTATGATGGCGACCAAGACAACAACGCCTGTAATCGCACTTACAATAGGGTTTTTCTTAATCCGGGCCATTATGTTTTGTGTCCCGCTGCCTTGTGTTTCCTGAGTTGTTTTGTCCGAATTCATATATTCTGTTTTTTGTATTCCGTGTCGTTTGTTTTTCGCTCGTGCAAAGATAATCCATTTTTTCGGTAATACCCGTTTCCAGCTGTCGTTTTTTTTGTTTCCCCGTTTACATGGAGGTGCGGACGGTCATACCCTTGGTTTCATTTCTTGTTTTTGCCCGTCTTTGCCACGTCGGGCTTTTGCGGGAAAGTCTGGTGGTTGTCTATCAGCCGTAGCGCCTCTTTTATGCAGTCGTCGCTTTGGCATTGGTACAAGGCAGACGCTTTGTCCCCGAAGATATAGTTTATGACAGACCCCGTCAGGGCTGTGTCAAGTCTCTTGTAGGATTTTTTAATCAGAAGATTCCTGCGCTTCAGTCCTTTCTTTTCCGCGTATGTGGCGAATTTGCCCACGAGGTTCTGGTGCCGCAGGTATTCCCCGAGTTCCTCCCAGTCCTGCATTTCGTTGAGCTTCTGTCTGTTGGAATCCGCGTACCTGTAAGAGAACTCGGCCAATCGGCGTGAAGCGACAGCCTCCATGAGATAGGAAGTCACGTCAGTCGTGTCTGTGGGAATGAAGACATCCGGCATGATACCACCTCCCCCGTATACAGTCCGTCCTGCCATTGTGTGGTATTTCTTGCCGTACAGGTGTATGCTGTCGCGGGTGGAAAATTCGCCTTTCAGGTAGCGCGAGTACAGGTCGTTACGGTAAGTTTCGTTTTCGCCCATCACGTAGGGTTTCTGCAAGCATCTTCCTGACGGGCTATAGTATCTGGCTATTGTCAGTTTCAGCAGGGAGCCGTCGGAGAACTGGATGGGTTCCTGCACGAGTCCTTTGCCGAAAGTCCTGAGTCCGACGACTGTCCCCCTGTCGTTGTCCTGAATGGCGGCGGCGAAAATCTCGCTTGACGATGCCGTGTTCTCGTTGACAACGACAACGAGCGGGATGTTCTGGTAGTCTCCCCGTCCGTCGCTGTGATATTCCATCCGTTCGGATTTTCTTCCCTGCGTGTAGACTATCATGCGTTTCTTGGGCAGGAACTGGTTGGCGATCCTGACAGCGGCTTCCATGTAGCCCCCGCCGTTGTCGCGCAGGTCGACAATAAGGCTCTTGCACCCCTGGCTGCTGAGTTCGGCGAGTGCCACAAGAAATTCCTCATAGGTGTTTTCACCGAAAGAACTTATCCTTATATAGCCGGTTTCCTTGTCAAGCATGGCATAGATGTCAACGGTTCTTACCGGAACGGCACCCCTGGTCACTTCGTACACCCTCGTGTCCGGTCTCCCGCTCCGTTTTATTCCGAGCCTGATCTTTGACTTGTCAGGTCCGCGCAGCGTTTTCATCGCGTAGTCTTCATCCAGAAATTTTCCTACAAACGGTTTCCCATCAACAGTGACAATGCGGTCGCCTGCCATCAGTCCGGTGTCTTCGGACGGTCCTCCGGGAACGACACGTATGATTCTTGCAGTATCCTCAATGATGGAGAATATCACGCCAATTCCGGAAAAAGACCCTTTGAGCCCCTGCATTTCCTCTTCCACCTTTTTTGCGGAGGTGTATGTGGAGTGAGGGTCAAGTTCCGACAAGATGCGCGGCAAGGCGTGTTCTATCAGATCGTTCATGTTTACGGTGTCGACGTATCTGTCCTCTATGGCATAGAGGAGGTCGTTTATCTTGCTGTTGCCCGAACTGAATATGTTAAGCCTGTTGCTGCGGAAATAGCTTGCGTAGAAAGTTCCGAGTACCATGCCAGCCACAACACTCAGTGATATGATCAGCGGCAAAAAGTTGTGGTATTTGTTCTGTTTCATTCGTTATTTGTTTTTTCTGTCCTTGTGAAACTCTGAATGCCGTCCGCATGTCAGTGGCGTTGCTCCAGATCCAGATACACCGTTTCGATGCCAGCCCTCTTCAGCAAAGCCACTCCGTCGTCCAACCTGTATTTTTCACCGTAAACGACACGTCGTATGCCACTTTGTATAATCAGTTTTGCGCAGTCAATGCACGGCGATGCCGTGACATACAGTGTCGCCCCGTCGCTGTTTTGCGAAGAACGGGCTATTTTCGTGATGGCATTGGCTTCCGCATGAAGGACGTAGGGTTTGCTGACGTTGTTCTCGTCTTCGCAGATGTTTTCAAAACCGGACGGTGTCCCGTTGAACCCGTCGCTGATGATAGTGCCGTTTTTCACAAGCAGAGCACCGACCTTTCTGCGCACGCAGTAGGAGTTTTCCGCCCAGATATGCGCCATGCGCAGATAACGGCTGTCCAGAAGTTCCTGTTTCCTGTTTTCGTTCATTATGATTGGTTATGGCGAAGCGTAAGTGTTTTATTTGGCAGGTTTTATGCCATCCCGTTGCAGCATGGCTTTAATGGATGGATTGCGGTGGCGGAAGTTCCTGTAAAGCACTGCAGGGTGTTCTGTGTTGCCTTTTTCAAGAATCTCGTGCCGGAAGCGTGCAGCCGTTTCCCTGTTGAAAATGCCGGTCTCCCTGAAAGCCGCAAAAGCGTCGGCATCAAGGACCTCCGCCCATTTGTAGCAATAATACCCTGCAGCATATCCCCCAGTCATGATATGGTTGAACTGTGTTGTCATGCATGTCTTCGCCGCAGTCCCGTTGCCGACAAGAGCCGGTTTCCATGCCGTTTTCTCAAAATCCACGATATCCGTTGCCAGAGGAGTTGCAAGGGTGTAATAAGCCATGTCCAGCAGACAGAAAGAAAGCTGTCTCAAGCAAGCCAGACCCGCATTGAAGTGTCGGCTGCCGATGACCCTGTCTATCAGTTCGTCGGGGAGAGGTTCGCCTGTCCGGTAGTGAAAGGCAAAAGTGTGCAGGAACTGCTTCTCGTAGGCGAAATTCTCCATGAACTGTGACGGAAGTTCCACGAAATCCCAATACACGTTGGTGCCGGAGAGACATTCGTAGCGGCATCGTGAGAACATTTCGTGGAGCCCGTGGCCGAATTCATGCATGAAAGTCGCGACCTCGCCCAGTGTCAGCAAGGCCGGTTTTGTCTTGGTCGGTTTGGTGAGGTTCATGCACAGTGAAACGTGCGGTCTGATATCGTTGCCGTTACCGTCAATCCACTGCCCTTGGTATGAGGTCATCCACGCTCCGCTCTTCTTGTTCGGACGCGGGTGGAAATCGGTGTACAGTACTGCCAGATAACTGCCGTCTTCATCGAAGACCTCATAGGCGATGACATCCTTGTGGTAGACAGGAATGGACGGGTTTTTCCTGAACGTTATGCCGTAGAGTCTGGTGGCAAGTCCGAAAACGCCATCTATCACCTTGTCCAGTTCAAAATAGGGACGTAGCATCTCAGCGTCGTAGTTGAACGTCTCGAGCAGCAGTTTGTGGCTGTAGTAGCCCGTATCCCAGGGCTTGAGCCTGAACGACGGCCCCTCCGCCTTCCGGGCGTAGGCTTTGATTTTACCGTAGTCCTCCAATGCCGTTGGCCTGTATGCCTTCAGCAGGCGATCTATAAATTTCCCTACCGTTGACGTGTTGCGTGCCATACGGTGCTTCAGGGCTTTTTGCGCATAAGTCCTGTAACCGTACAGGTTTGCCGATTCGAGCCGCAGGTTTATGATTTTGCGTGCCAGTTCAATGTTGTTGAACCTGTTTTTCTTGATGCACAGGGTATTGCGGGCAAGATATACCTTTCTGCGCAGTTCCCTGTTTTTGCAGTAAGTCAGAATCGGAGAATAGCTTGGCTGGTCCAGGGTGAAGCACCATCCGTCAAGACCGTTTTCCTTTGCGAGGCTGGCGGCCTGCTCCATCTGGATTTCTGGCAGTCCGTCCAATTCCTTTTTGTCCGTGACATGGAGCCGGAACCTGTTGGTGTCTTTCAGCACGTTTTGTGAAAACCGAAGAGTGGCCAACGACAGCTCTTTCGTGATTTCCTTGAGTCTTTCCTTCTTCTTCTCCGGAAGATTGATGCCGCGGTCGACGAAACTGTCGTACACTTTGTCGAGGAGAGTCTGGTCTTCGTGGCCAAGGTGCGGTTTGCTGTCCTTGACATACTTTATCCGGTCAAAGAGTTTTTTGTTGTACAGGATGCGGGTGCTGTGTTCAGTAAGCATGGGTGTGACCTCCTGCGCCAGTTCCTCCAGCCTGTCGCTTGTGCAGGCGGTAAGTAGATTGCCCATGACCGTCTCAACCCTGCCCAGGACTTCACCCGAACAAACAAAGGGAATTATTGTGTTTGCGAAAGTCGGTGAGTCCGGGTTGCCTGTTATTTCGTCTATCTCTTTGTCTTCAAGCTCCATTCCTGCCAGAAGAGCCGGTTTGAAGTCGCTTTCCTGTATCAGATCAAACGGAATCGTATCATGAGGAGTGTTGAACGGGGTCAGAAACGGGTTTCCCCCTTTCCGGCACGTGTCTGTGTTGCCTGTTTCCATTGTTTTTGTGTACGGTTGCTGTTTTGGCTACAAAAATACACATTTGTTCCAACATTGACAGGGTTGCCGTATACTAAAAAATCGGTTTTCGGTACAGAATGCAGAAAACCGATTCTGTCCGCCCTTACGGTCCTTCGCCATAAACCTGTGGTCCTTGTTTTTTGTTTCTGTTTTTGTCATTACAGACACGAAGAGTCCTTTTTTTTGCCATGTTTTTCCTAAATTCGCAACGGAAACGGATTTTGCATGAGAAACAAACACCTTTTGATGCTGCTGTGGCTTGCCCTCGCTTTTTACCGGGTGGCAGCACAGAAATTTACGGCCCACCGCAATGAGGTGAGCGGTTCCTACAATTTCTGGTTTTACAACCCGGAGCCGAGCATAAGCGAAGATTCCCATTTTCCCCTGTTGATCTTCCTGCACGGACAGAGCCTGTGCGGCAACAATCTGGACAAAGTAAAGCGTTATGGCGCAATTGACGCCGTTGCCCGCGGCCGTTACATAGATTCCTATATCATGGCACCCCAAAATCCGGGAGGAGCATGGAATCCCCGCAAGATAATGAGCCTTGTGGAATGGGCGCAGCGCAACTACAATGTGGACACGACCCGCATCTACGTATACGGAATGAGTCTCGGAGGGTTCGGGACGATAGATTTCGCCGCGACATACCCCGACAAGGTGGCGTGCGCCATGGCCCTTTGCGGCGGTGGCACGGTTGCGGACTTGAGCGGGCTCAGCAAAGTCCCGCTCTGGATCGTACACGGTACGGCGGACAGGGCAGTGCCGGTGTCGTCGTCGGACAAGGTGGTGGCTGCCATACGCGCTACCGGAGACGACAGCCGCCTCATATATACAAGGATGCCTGGAGTCAACCACGGCCGCCCCGCCCGGATCTTCTATATGCTCCAGACGTACGACTGGCTGTTCTCGCATTCCATACTTGACAAGGACCGCGAGGTAAACCGGGAATTCGAGATTACAAACGAGATGCTTGGCCGGGCGTATCAGGATTTGGGCAAAGACATTTTTGCGGACGATGATTATTGAAAAGAGCACCGCAAAGCCCCGTGGGGTACTTTTTTGCGGGCTGTCTCAAAAAGTCCGCCCTTTCCTTTGCCGTGATATGAAAAATGAGTAATTTTGCGCGCCGATTATTATCAAAATGTGCTTTGTCATGCAGGGCACGTTGAGAGAAGTTCATGCTTGCATGCAGTCCTTTTGGCCGAGTTCGGCATGCCGGCAGGAGAGTAGTAACAACTAAATTAATTATTAAAAGTGAACACTTTAAGTTACAAAACCATTTCCGCCAATAAAGAAACGGCGCAGAAAGAATGGGTTGTAGTAGATGCGACAGACCAGATTGTAGGTCGTTTGGGCTCAAAGGTTGCAAAACTTTTGCGCGGCAAGTACAAACCGAATTTCACCCCACACGTGGATTGCGGTGACAATGTCATTGTCATCAATGCCGACAAAGTGAAGATGACCGGCAAGAAATGGACGGAGAAGATTTTCTATTCTTACACCGGCTATCCCGGCGGTCAGAAAGAGCACACTCCCGCCAGCATCATGGCAAAGCCCAACGGTGCAGACCGTCTTCTCAGGAGAACGGTAAAGGGTATGCTGCCCAAGAACCGTCTGGGTGCCCAGCTGCTCGGCAACCTTTACATCTATGCCGGGGGAGAGCACAAACACGAGGCGCAGAAGCCGAAGACCATCGATATTAACCAATACAAATAATTACCGAAAATGGAAATGATTAACGCATTAGGTCGTCGCAAGAGTTCTG
Organism: Anaerovoracaceae bacterium; assembly: GCA_963617965.1. Taxonomy (GTDB): domain Bacteria; phylum Bacteroidota; class Bacteroidia; order Bacteroidales; family Bacteroidaceae; genus UBA6382. The sequence continues at coordinate 26,341 of CAVEQO010000007.1, read as the reverse complement.
TTGCCCGTGTGTATGTTACCGAGGGTACAGGCAAGATAACGATAAACAAAAGGGATCTCACGGAATATTTTCCGTCAGCCATACTCCAATATGTCGTAAAGCAGCCTCTGGAGGCTCTTGAGGTTGTCGGCAAATACGACATCAAACTGAACATTTTCGGCGGAGGTTTCACCGGTCAGTCACAGGCTGCCCGCTTGGCTATAGCCCGCGCTCTGGTGAAGATAAACGCAGAGGACAAGACCGTTCTCCGCAAGCAGGGCTTCGTCACGCGTGACAGTCGCGAGGTGGAACGCAAGAAACCGGGCCGTCCAAAGGCACGCCGCAGATTCCAGTTCAGCAAACGTTGACATTATGCCAGCCGTGCTGCCGGACTGAAAACACATAGAGAAAGTTTAGCATCTAAATTGTCCGGACTCTTCTTGTATTTTCCAAAAGAAGGCTACCGAACGATTGGGTTTATCAACATCAAAAAAGAACGTAAACAAATTTCAAGAACATGTCAAGAACAAATTTCGATCAACTACTTGAGGCAGGGTGCCACTTCGGCCACATGAAAAGAAAGTGGAATCCTGCAATGGCTCCTTACATCTTCATGGAGCGTAACGGTATCCATATTATAGATTTGCACAAGACTGTAGCGAAGATAGACGAAGCTGCAGAGGCTGCCAAGCAGATTGCAAAATCCGGAAAGAAGATACTTTTTGTTGCTACTAAAAAACAGGCAAAGGACATCGTGGCCGAGAAGGCATCGGCTGTCAATATGCCTTACGTGAACGAACGTTGGCCGGGCGGCATGCTCACAAACTTTGCCACCATCCGCAAGGCGGTAAAGAAAATGGCGTCGATTGACAAGATGACGGCGGAGGGCACGTATTCCAACCTGTCCAAGCGCGAACTCCTCCAAATCGCGCGGCAAAGGGCCAAGCTGGAGAAGAATCTCGGTTCCATAGCAGACCTTACCCGTCTGCCTTCGGCTTTGTTCATCGTCGATGTGATGAAAGAGAAAATTGCGGTTCACGAAGCAAACCGTCTGGGCATTCCCGTGTTTGGCATTGTTGACACGAATTCAAATCCGAAGAATGTGGATTTCGTGATTCCTGCCAATGACGATGCCACCAAGAGTGTGGAAACGATACTTGACGCTGTCTGCAGCGCCATTGCAGAAGGATTGGAGGAGCGCAAGGTGGAGAAAGCCGATGCAGAAGCTGCAGAGGCTCAGGCTGAAGCGGAAAACGCCGAAGCGAAGCCGCGCCGCCGTCGCACTCATGCCCGTGTAGAAACGGCTGAAACGCAGGAGGAAGCCGCACCCGCAGAAAAGGCCGAGGCTGCCGAGTAATTTCATAACATTCACCAATTTCATATTTTAAAGTATTATGGCAGTAACAATTGCTGATATTCAGAAACTTCGCAAATTGACAGGAGCCGGCATGAGCGACTGCAAGAAGGCTCTTGAAGAATCAAATAATGATATAGATGCCGCAGTGGAACTGATACGCGCCAAAGGCAAGGCCGTGGCCGCGAAAAGATCAGACCGGGAGGCTTCGGAGGGATGTGTCCTCTGCAAGGCCGTTCCCGGCTTTGCAGCGACCATTGCACTGAAGTGTGAAACGGATTTCGTGGCCAACAACGCCGACTTCGTGAAGCTGACACAGGAAATTCTGGACATGGCTATTGAAAACAAGTGCAAGAGCCTTGAGGAAGTCAAGGCCCTTCCGATGGGGAACGGCACCGTGGCCCAGGCTGTGACAGACCGTAGCGGTATCACCGGCGAGAAGATGGAACTTGACGGCTACAAGGTCATCGAGGGCGACAATGTTTCCGTCTACAACCATCAGGGAAAGAACATGCTTTGCACCATGGTGCAGCTTTCCACTCCCGTGGGCGAAGAGGTGGGTCACCAGATTGCAATGCAGGTGGCAGCCATGAACCCTGTTTCGATTTCGGAGGCTGACGTGCCGGAAGACATAAAGGCAAACGAGCAGAAAGTCGCCGTTGAAAAGACAATTGAGGAGCAGGTGGAAAAAGCCGTTCAGGCAGCCTTGAAGAAAGCCGGATACAATCTGTATATTGCAGAAAACGAGGAGCATATTGCCGAGGGCATAGCCAAGGGCAATATCACCGAAGAACAGGCCGAAGACATCCGCAGAATCAAGAAAGAAACAGCGGAACAGAAACAGGCCAATATGCCGCAGCAGATGATTGAAAAAATTGCCCAGGGGCGCATGAACAAGTTCTTCAAGGAATCTTGTCTGCTGAACCAGGACTACATCATGGATGGCAGCAAGACGGTGGATTCGTTCATCAAGGAAGCGGACAAGAACTGCACAGTCGTTGCGTTCACACGCTTCACTCTGCGTGCAGAGTAGTCTGCCACAGACTTTTCGCAAACACCAAGGACGGGCCGGTTGCAAATACTTGTGCAACCGGCCCGTCCTGTTCCTGTCTCGTTACGAGACCTGCAAAAAAGTGATGGTGAAGTAGACCGTGCTACATTAACCACGACCTGTGCCGAAAGTCGGGGAACAGAGAAACACCGCCCGTGGCGAAAGAGTCTTCGCCACGGGCGGCAAGCGGTGTTGCTTGTTAGGGGGTGTGTGCTGGTCTCCTGTTATTTGGCAGGCTCGCACAGTTCCGTAAGGATACCGGCTGTGCTTTTGGGGTGCATAAAGCCTATCATCATTTTTTCCGCTCCAGGCCGCGGCTGTTTGTCGATAAGCCTAAGCCCTTTTCCCTCTGCCTCAACCAGAGCCTCGGCGACCCCGTCTTCGACCGCAAAAGCGACATGATGAACGCCTTTGCCACCTTTTTCCAGCCATTTGGCAATGGCGGAGTCGGGTGAAGTGGGTTCCAGCAACTCTATTTTCACTTCCCCTATTCGAAGGAAAGCCGTCTTGACCTTTTGGTCTGCGACCTCTTCCACTGCATAGCATTTCAATCCCAGTACATTTTCGAAGTAAGGGAGTACGGCATCTATGCTTTCAACGCCAATTCCGAGATGATCTATTCTTGAAAGTTTCATATTGGTTAGAATTTGAAATGTGGCACAAAGATACCTTTTTATTCGCAACACCGGGTTGTTTTATGCCGCAAAAATATCAGTTGCCCTGCTATGCGTCAAAATCAAACCGGACCGGACTGTTTTGTTTTTTTGAAAATAACATTGCCGCTTCTGAAGAATAATTGTCTGCTGCGGCATTATTCAGCGAAAAAATGTGTAGTTTTGCATTAAACTAATTTGTGATGGAGTATATTGAAACCGACATAAAGGGAGTGTGGATTCTGAAGCCGCAGGTGTTTGAAGACGCGCGCGGTTATTTCATGGAAACATTCCGCGAAGAAGACTTCTGCGACAAGATAGGCAGGACGCATTTCGTGCAGGACAACGAATCGAAATCTTCGTACGGCGTTCTACGCGGGCTTCATTACCAGAGGGGGGAGTGGTCGCAGGCAAAGCTGGTGAGAGTCATTGCCGGCGCGGTTCTGGATGTCGCTGTAGACTTGCGCAAATCCTCGCCCACTTTCGGCAAACACATTGCGGTTGAACTCTCATCGGAAAACAAGAAGCAGCTGTTTGTACCCCGCGGATTCGCACACGGTTTTCTTGTCCTTTCACCCACGGCGGTTTTCTCGTACAAGGTAGACAACAGGTATATGCCGTCGGCAGAAGCGTCCATACTCTATGATGACCCGGCTGTGGGCATAGAGTGGCCGATATCGCGGAAGGACATCATCCTTTCCGAAAAGGATATCTGCGGAACGCCTTTCGGGAACGCAGTTCTTTTTGATTAACAGACAGCCAGACGAAGAGACAAGCATGAGGAACATACGTAATTTTTGCATTATAGCGCACATAGACCACGGAAAGTCGACATTGGCCGACCGTCTGCTGGAGTTTACCAAGACCGTTGATGTAAAAGAGACCCAGATCCTTGACGACATGGACTTGGAGCGGGAAAGGGGCATAACCATCAAAAGCCATGCCATCCAGATGGAATATGAGTACGGTGGACAAAAGTACATACTGAACCTCATAGACACTCCGGGACATGTGGATTTCTCCTATGAGGTGAGCCGCAGCATCGCTTCGTGTGAGGGTGCGCTGCTGGTTGTCGACGCGACGCAGGGAGTGCAGGCGCAGACAATAAGCAATCTGTATATGGCCATAGACCACGACCTTGAGATCGTGCCGGTCATCAACAAGTGCGACATGGACAATGCCATGCCGGAGGAAGTGGAGGACGAGATAACAGACCTGCTGGGGTGCAGCAGGGACGACATCATCAGAGCGTCGGGCAAGACGGGTCTGGGCGTGGACAAAATCCTTGAAGCCGTGGTGGAGAGAGTCCCCGCCCCAAGCGGAAACCCGGATGCGCCCCTACAGGCACTGATCTTCGACTCCGTGTTCAACCCGTTCCGTGGCATCATCGCTTATTATAAGATTGTCAACGGCACTCTGAGGGCAGGGGAGAGAGTCCGCTTCGTCAACACAAAGAAAGAGTATAACGCCGACGAAATAGGCGTGCTGAAACTGGAAATGAAGCCGACGCGAGAGATCGGGTGCGGCAACGTCGGCTATATTGTAAGCGGAATAAAGACCGCTACCGAAGTCAAGGTCGGTGACACGATTACTTCGGTCGGCAATCCTTGCGACAAGGCGATATCCGGTTTTGAGGAAGTGAAACCGATGGTTTTTGCGGGCATATATCCCATTGCAACGGAAGATTTCGAGAATCTCCGCAGCTCGCTGGAAAAACTGCAGCTGAATGACGCCTCCCTGACATTCAGCCCCGAGAGTTCCGTGGCTCTGGGTTTCGGCTTCCGCTGCGGTTTCCTCGGTCTGCTGCACATGGAGATAGTGCAAGAGCGTCTTGACCGCGAATTTGACATGGATGTCATAACGACGGTGCCCAATGTCTCGTACAAGGTGTTTACGAAAAAGGGAGAGGTGCTTGAAGTGCACAATCCCTCGGACATGCCGGACCAAACAGACATAGACCATGTGGAAGAACCGTATATCCGTTCAAGCATCATAACCTCAGCGGCGTATATAGGGCCGATAATGACCCTTTGCCTGGGCAAGAGGGGCGAGCTGGCAAAACAGGAGTTCGTGGCAGGAAACCGCGTGGAAATCGTTTTCGACATGCCTTTGGGCGAGATAGTGATCGATTTCTATGACAAGCTGAAGAGCATATCGCGCGGTTATGCGTCGTTTGACTATCATCAGAACGGTTTTCGCAAGAGCAATCTGGTAAAGCTGGACATATTGCTCAACGGAGAGCCCGTGGACGCACTGTCTACGCTGACACATGCGGACAACGCAGTTGCGTTCGGACGCAGGATGTGCGAGAAGCTGAAGGAACTGTTGCCCCGGCAACAGTTTGACATAGCCATACAGGCTGCCATAGGCGCGAAAATAATAGCGCGCGAGACCGTAAAGCAAGTGCGCAAGGATGTCACGGCAAAATGTTATGGAGGTGACATAAGCAGGAAGCGCAAATTGCTTGAGAAGCAAAAGCGCGGCAAGAAAAGGATGAAGCAGATAGGGAATGTGCAGGTACCCCAAAAAGCCTTTCTGGCTGTTCTGAAACTTGATTGAAGCAGCTGCGGTTCTCCCCCACAGTGCGCAGCAGTTACTTTGGAAACAGAAAATCGTCAAACAATGTCTATCGTGCGTTTTTTCCTGATGATTGCGATGCTGAACTTTTCCCTGTCCGTTTCCGGGCAGTCGGAAAAGTTCCTCCGTTACATCGGGAAATACAGTGATATCGCCATAGCCCAGATGAAAAAGCACAAGATACCCGCAAGTATCACCATGGCACAAGGCCTGCTTGAAAGCGGTGCCGGCACAAGCACCTTGGCCGTGAAGGGGAACAACCATTTCGGGATAAAGTGCCATAATGACTGGACCGGTCCTTATATGCTGAGAACAGACGACGCTCCCAACGAAAGGTTCCGTGTTTACAGGACAGCAGAGGAAAGTTACGAGGACCACTCCCTGTTTCTTGTCGGCAGACGCCGTTACTCCTCGTTGTTCGCATTGCCGATAACAGACTACAGAGGGTGGGCGTACGGACTGAAGGCTGCCGGATATGCAACAAGTCCGACCTACGCCACAAATCTGATCAGAATCATAGAAAGCTACAATTTGACAGAGCTGGACAAAAAAGGGCTGGCAAAACACCACCACTCCAAGGTGGACAAAACCGCAGGCGGTGTCGGTGTGGGAGTCCGTAATCAGCCTGCGGGACAGGAACCCCACAAAATAGGAATGAACAACCGCAATTATTACGTGACGGCAAGGGCGGGCGACACCTACGAGTCCATCGCAGAGGAATTCGAGACGTCTGAAAGGCGGCTGAGGAGATACAATGAAGTGGACAAACGGCACGTCCTTGAAGACGGCGAAATCGTCTATCTGCACAAGAAAGAGCGCAAGGCCAACAAGAATTTCAAGAACAAATACTATGTGCTTCAGTCCGGCGAGTCTCTGCATGACGTAGCCCAGAAATTCGGTATGCGCCTGAAAACGCTGTACAAGACCAACGGGTTTTCCACCGACCATGTTCCTGTTGTCGGCGAGCGCGTGAGACTAAGATAGAAGAATGCCATGGCAAGAAAAACAAGAAACAACTGGGTCGTGCCCCAAGGGCAGCCACCAACAGAACAAGACGAGATAATCCTTGACTATCAGGCAAGAGGCTATCTGGTTCCAAGCAGGAGCCTTGTCAAGACCGAAGAACAGATAGAGGGAATCCGCCAGGCCGGCAATGTGACAAGAGGAGTTTTGGACATGATTGCCAATGAGATTAAGGAGGGGGTTTCGACAGAACATATCAACAAACTGGTCCATGAGTACACCCTTGACCACGGGGCCGTTCCCGCTCCGCTCAATTACGAGGGTTTCCCCAAGAGCGTCTGTACGAGCATAAACGATGTGGTGTGTCACGGGATTCCAAGCGAAGAGGAATTGCTTTTTGACGGTGATATAATAAACGTTGACGTGACCTCGATACTGAACGGCTACTATGCCGACGCTTCACGCATGTATACCGTAGGTGCAGTCTGTCCCGAATGGAGGCGGCTCGTTGATGTTGCCAGAGAGTGCCGCGACATCGGCGCCCGTGTGACAAAACCCTATACTTTTGTCGGAGACATGGCCAAGGCAATAACAAACCATGCACACGAAAACGGCTATACTGTCGTGCGTGAACTGTGCGGGCATGGGGTAGGGAACGCTTTTCACGAAGAGCCGGAAGTGGACCACTATGCACTGCGGGGTAAGACTGGGATGCTGCTTGTTCCCGGCATGGTGTTTACCATTGAGCCGATGGTCAACATGGGAAAACGCGATGTCTTTATAGACGAAGATGACGGCTGGACCGTGTGTACGGAAGACGGAAAGCCCTCTGCCCAGTGGGAGCATACCTATGTGCTGACGAAAAACGGTCTGGAAATTCTGACGTAAAACCATTGTGTGATGCAAGATATAGTTATTCTGGGAATAGAGTCAAGCTGTGACGACACTTCTGCTGCAATCATAAGAAACGGTTGCCTGCTGTCCAATGTTACGGCATCGCAGAAAGTGCATGAAGAATACGGAGGGGTAGTGCCGGAGCTGGCATCAAGGGCTCACCAACAGAACATAGTGCCAACGGTTCATGCCGCGATAAACCGTGCCGGAGTGAAGCTTGGCGACATCAGCGCCGTAGCGTGTACTCTGGGGCCGGGCCTGATGGGTTCCCTGCTCGTCGGCGTGTCGTTTGCAAAAGGGTTGTGTATCTCGTTGTCAAAGCCGCTGATATCGGTTAACCACCTGCAGGGGCACGTTTCCGCCCATTTCATACGGGAAGAGGGCGTTCCGCACGATATTCCGGAGTTTCCTTTTCTTTGTCTGCTGGTGAGTGGGGGCAATTCCCAGATACTCAAGGTCAACGGTCATGACGATATGCAAATCATAGGCAAGACGATAGACGACGCTGCCGGCGAAACGATAGACAAATGTTCCAAATTCATGGGGTTGGGCTATCCCGGAGGTCCGGTGATTGACCGCCTTGCCCGGCAAGGCAACCCCAAGGCTTTTGTGTTCAGCAAACCCCATGTCGGAGGGTATGACTACAGTTTCAGCGGGTTGAAGACATCATTCCTGTATACCCTGCGTGACAAGATTGCAGAAGAAAAAGACTTCGTAGAGAGAAACAAGGAAGACCTTGCAGCATCGCTTGAACGTACTGTTGTGGACATTCTCATGGACAAACTGGAGAAAGCGGTCAGAGATACAGGCATACGGCGTGTTGCCGTTGCGGGTGGCGTTTCGGCAAACACGGCACTAAGGCAGGCTTTTGCAGAACGCCGTCAAAGCGGTTTGTGGCAATCGTTCATACCACCGTTTTCCTATACCACGGACAACGCTGCAATGATAGCGATTGCAGGCTATTTCAAGTACAAGAACAATGATTTCTGCCCTCTTGACAATCCTGCGTTTTCGCGGGTGACACTTTCATGAAAAAACACACTAAAAAAACAGCAAAAGAGTTTGCCGTTTCGTTTGAAATGGCTAACTTTGCACACCGAAATGGTTTAAAACGCAATTAATCAAGGAAAAGAAATATAGCGATGGCTAAGATTTGTCAAATTACTGGAAAAAGAGCAATGATAGGAAACAATGTTTCTCACTCAAAGCGTCGTACCAAGCGCACTTTTGATGTTAATTTGCTTACAAAGAAATTCTATTACGTCGAGCAGGACTGCTGGATTCAGCTCACTCTCAGCGCGGCGGGTTTACGGTTGATTAACAAGCTTGGTCTTGATGCTGCTCTCCGCAGTGCTGTGGAAAAGGGCTACTGCGACTGGAAGGACATTAAGGTTATTGCTTAAACTTTGGATATTCATCATGGCAAAGAAAGTAAAAGGTAACAGGGTGCAGGTCATATTGGAATGCACGGAAATGAAAGAGAGTGGTCTTCCAGGGGTTTCGCGCTACATCACCACAAAGAACCGCAAGAACACTACTGAAAGACTGGAATTGAAGAAATACAACCCCATTCTCAAGAGAATGACTGTACATAAAGAAATCAAGTAACAGATAACAGTTTGAACCATGGCAAAGAAAGCGGTTGCAACCCTTCAGACGGGTAAGACGGAAGGACGTTCCTACTCCAAGGTAATAAGGATGGTAAAGAGTCCGAAAACGGGTGCCTACATTTTTGACGAGCAGATGGTACCCAATGACGATGTGAAAAAATTTTTCAGCCGCAACAAGTAGGCGCAGGCTTACTTTTGGCAAAATATAAAGCGGGGTTGTCTACAGCGAGTGGACAACCTCGCTTTTTCCCTTGTGCAGCCAGTATTCTTTGTCGTGTTTCAAGTTCAAGCGTGTTTTGTCCGTAATAATAAAAAACGTTTCCGCAGCGTTTGTTCCCACAAAAGTGCATACAAAATTCCGGCGAGCCAAGAAGCGGTGACCAAGCCGTGTGTTTTTGGCTTTTCTCAAAAAAACGTGACAGGCATGGCCTGCCATATGCCGAAAATGTTTAACTTTGCAGTCGGTTTTGGAAAGTTGGCAGAGTGATCGAATGCGCTGGACTCGAAATCCGGTATACTCTTTATGGGTATCGGGGGTTTGAATCCCTCACTTTCCGCAAAAGATTTAAGATTCATCTTGTGGTGAATCTTATTTTGTTGATGCAATAAAACCGCCGGGCCATAAGAAAGATAAGGTACATATTGACTACAGCAGTCTGTATTATAGGTTTCCTGTATTTTTCTTTGCTGCTGCTTGTTTCGTTGCCGGATGCCAGGATTTGGATGACATGTAAATTCAGGGATTTTCTGGCCAATGCCATAGGATGCAGGGTTGAGGTATCTGCAGTGGCTCTCAATCTGTTCAATTCCGCTTCGGTTGAAGGCCTTGTGATATACGACCGACATGATGAGAAAATGCTGGACATCGGCAAGGTTGACATTGCTTTTGAGTGCCTGCCCCTGCTCAACGGAACGTTGCGTTTGTCTTCCATAAAGGCAAGGGACGGAGAACTGAGACTTTACAAAAAAAGCGAGGACTCCGACATTAATTGCCAGTTTGTGATAGACAGCTTGGCATCCAAGGATACGGAGGGAGGGTTGGAAGTCCAGATCGGTTCTTTGGTCGCAAAAAACATGAGGCTCTATTACGATGTCCTTGACAAATCCGAAAGGAAATCGTTTGTAGACGAAAACCATATTGCGGCAGACAACGTGAACTGCAGCCTACTGTTTAAGAGTCTGAATAGAGATGACTTTTTCATGCGTGTGAGGAATCTGGAGTTCTGTCTGAAAAGCGGTTTTTCCGTAAAGCATTTCTGTGCAAGTGTCAACGCAACAAATCGCGGTAATACTTTGTGTATCAATCTAAAAGGCGGTACATTAGTTTACGGGGATATTCGTTCAACATTGCACAAGTCGCACTTGTTGGTAAACACGAAGAAGCAAAAACCGCCTTCCCTTTCTTCTTTGGCAGAGGTGGGGCTGAATATGGATGTTGAAACGGGAAATAGGCACATGTACAGTATATCAGCCAGTGTTGCCAAGTCGCATAAAGACACAGAATGTCCGGTTGAAGTTTCCCTTGCATTGCGACACGGTGGCAGACCGCTGGCGAAAGTACACGCATTTACTTCTTTCTGGCCGTGCAGGCGTATGCACGGTGAATACAGCGTGGATTTGGACAGGAAAGACTTGGATCCAATCTTGAATGCGTTCAATGTGGACATTCCGAGCTCCGCTTACATTGACAAGCTGTCAACAATGGAACAGAGAGCTTCTTTCCGCATAGACGGTACGGATTTTGTCTGGAAAGGTCTTGCGAGAACAAGTCTTGGGGAGTTTGCGCACGACGTAAGGAAAGAAGACGAACGGGTGTCGTATGATTTAGGTCTGAAAGACTTTGAGCTTCCAACCATAAATGGCGTTCACGACCTGAAAGTTACCAGCGCGACACTGAACGGTGTTGCCTTGTCAAAGCAGGTTGCCGGGCTTCCTTTTGCGGATTTGTTTAAAGTGCGGATGCCGAAAGACCTGACTTTATGTTCCAAGATAGCTGTAGATGGTCTGCAATCATCGGTGTTCAACATTAGCCACACCACATTGTCTGTCAGTCTTGACAGGGGTATTGCCGACATTGTCGCGGATGTGGCAGACAGCAGGCTGAAATTGCACAGTGTTGTCAGGTGCAACGTTCCAAGGCTTTCCGAAGCACTTCATGAAAGCTTAACCAGAACAGAGAGAAGAGGGTCTGAAGTACAGGTCCCCCTCCCAGTTGTGAGTGCCAGGGCTTCGGTGGACTATCTTGATGCCGAGTTGTTGAAACCTCTTGCTGAGAAGATGGCATTGGTTTCTTTTGGGGCGAAAGATGTAGAAATCCTGTTTACTGACAGCCAGAATTTCCTTGTTGGCATTGACGGCTATTCCTGTCGGTACAAGGACGGGCGGTCCAAGACTTTCGGGAAATTGTCCTTGGCCTGCAGTTCCAGTTCCGGTGTTTGCAAGTATGACTTGCGTTCCGACAGCTGTACGGGGCAGCTTGTAACCGATTTGGGTCTCAATGACATTGCGGCACTTTGTCGCCAGCAGTTGTCCGCACATTTCCCTGCGCTGGTCAACGGGAAACGCGTTGTGGAAAGTACAGGGGAGAGCAACGGATTTGCCAACCTGAAAATAAAGGCTCAGCCCGGGTCTTTTGTTTCGGAATTTCTCAGGGAGCAGGTTGAAATGGACTCTCCCGTTTATATTGACGCAAGGGTCTCTGGCAATGACAGACGTTCTGTGCTGACGGCTGTTGCTCCCAGACTGAAATACAACGGGGCTTCTTATGGCGGCATAAGCCTGTATTACAACAACAACCAGGACTCGCTCGCCGGAGCGGTGATGTTCACAAAGTTGCTTGGTGAAGATTCTGTCAGGGTGGAATCTTCATTTGCCGGAAGTCATGACATTCTGCGCAACGAATTGAAGTGGAAGACGGGCGATGGCAGTGGGACTCGCGGTTCTGTCATCACAAGGACTTCATTGACCCGAGACGGGAGCGGTCATCTTTGCTGTCGTATGAAAGTTCTGCCCGGCAGGTTCTTCGTTGGGGATACAGTGTGGAATATTTCGCCTGCGGACATTTTGTATTGCGGCAACAGCCTTACGGTTGACAAATTCCGCGTTTCGCGCCAAAACCAATACCTGAATTTCAGTACTGCCGTGTCTGACAGCACCAAAGACGTGCTGCTTGAACTGAATGATGTGGAGGTTGCGTATATACTGGAACTGCTGGATTTCAACCCCGTGGAGTTCAGTGGACGGGCTTTTGGTGTCGTAAGGAATTTCGGAGACGGAAATTTGATGAATGCAAACCTGACCGTCAGAAATTTCTGTTTCAATACGGGCTTTATGGGTACACTTGACCTGAATGGGCGGGTTGATCTTGACAGGGAAAATATTGAACTGAAAGCCAAGACTTACAGTTCGCCTGACGACTCAACTCTGATCTATGGTGTGATAGATGTGGGCAACAACAAGCTTGACTTGTCCATAAAGTCTGAAAAGACGAACCTGCAGTTTCTGAACAAATACGTACGGGGGTTTGTTTCGGATCTGGAGGGAACGGTGTCGGGCGATTTCCGTTTGTTCGGCGATCTTAAATACCTGAACATGGAGGGTCGACACAGGGTGAACTACATGAGATTCCGACCAAAGATGCTGGGCGTGCTCTATACGTTTGAAAACGACAGTCTTCACATAAGGCCGGATACCATTGATTTTGGTGGCATGGTGTTGCGCGACCCCTACGGAAACTCCGCAAATGTAAGCGGTTCGCTGAATCACCACTCATTGTTTGACTTTGACTACAAGCTGAACTTTGACTTGAACGGGCTACAGCTGATAGACTGGGGAAAATCTCCCTCGCGCTCTTTCGGCGGAAAAATATTTACGGAGGGGGATGTCGGCATTTACGGGGATTTCGACAGGGTTCACATAGGGGGCGAACTATCCACTTCCGGAAGTCCGGGAACTTCAGTTCTGTATTATAGTTCGGAATCGGTATCGTCTGAAGAAGAAAACAGCTACATCCGGTTTGTTGACAAGCAAGACAGAGACAACCAACGTGCCGGCAAGGAAGAAAGACGGGGTTATTCGTTGAGAGACAACAGTACGGATGTACACATCAATTTCAAGTTAAACGTCAACCCGAACGCAACACTGAATATTGTTACTGACCCTACAACAAACGACCTCATGGCTCTCAACGGCAGCGGTGCTCTCAGTCTGAACTATTACAACAAGGGGCGGTTTCTTGTCAACGGACTCTATACGATAGACGGAGGGGACTACAAGCTGACGATAAAGGATATCATACGCAAGAATTTTGTGATACAGCCCGGCGGCTATCTGCGTTTTAACGGTGGCTTGTCTGATGGGGACATTAACATCAAGGGAATCCATAAAATAAATTCCGTATCATTGAGCGACCTGAATGTAGGGGCTTCATATTCGAACAGCACAATAGGAGCAGACTGCATCCTAAATTTCACTGGCAAAATGTCAGAACCGAAAGTTTCTTTCGGGTTGGATTTCCCAAATGCGAACTCCGATGAAAACGAAATCATAAAAAACATCCTTCTGACAGAAGAAGACCGTAACCTGCAGGCTGTCTACTTGCTGAGCATAGGGCGTTTCTACACGTACAACTACAACTCGTTCAACTCTTCGGGGCAGAGCCAGTCGTCTGTAGCCATGACTTCATTTCTTGCGGGAACGTTGAGCGGACAGATCAACAATTTGTTGCAAGACGCATTCCATATTGACAACTGGAATTTTGACACCAACATAGCTGCAGGGCGCATGGGATGGGATGACATGGAGGTGCAGGGGTCCCTGTCCGGGAAAATGTTCGACAACCGACTGCTGTTTAACGGAAATATCGGATACCGGGATCAGATTACAACTTACAGCAATAATTTTGTCGGCAATTTCAACTTGAGATGGTTCTTGAACAGGTCAGGTTCCATTAGCCTGAAAGCATACAGTGAAACGAATGACCGTTATTTCACAAAATCCACATTGACAACGCAGGGTGGCGGTATAATGTTCCGTAAAGATTTTGACAAACTGCGCTTTTTCTTCAAACCGAAAAGATAAAAAAGATTTTTGGGGTGCCAGGAATATTAATTATCCTTAAATGGCTTTGCCGAATGCCCTTTTTTCGCTAAATTTGCGAACGTTAATTTCAATGGTGGTGCAGGAAAGTTTCCTGCCTGCCCTGTTTTCCGCTATGAATTTTGTCAAAATACTTACATTGTTTTCTGTGACGCTTGTTTCGTCCTCCTATGTCAGTGCCCAAGATCTGATGGCGAGGGAGGCGACGAGCGATTTTCAACTGAAGTCCTCCAAGACGGTGAAGATTATTGAACAGTACCAGAAGAAGGAGGAAATTGCGAAAATCAACAATATCTACGGGAATGTCTGGAGTAATGCAGGAGTGAATGTCTACAAAGGAATGGCCAAGCCGGAGAAGCTAGTTGTGGATCTGCGTGATTTCAGCATGCCGATAAAAAGCCGTATAATCACGTCAAACTATGGATACCGCAAGCGTTTTCATCGCAATCATTACGGTATAGATATAAAAGGATATACGGGCGACACAATATATGCAGCCTTTTCCGGAAAGGTCAGAGTACGGAAGTATGATGCGCGAGGTTTTGGCTACTATATTGTGATACGCCATTCCAATGGATTGGAAACGGTATACGGGCATCTTTCGAAGCAGTTGGTTTCAGAAAATCAAGATGTCAAGTCAGGTCAGCCTATAGGGCTTTGCGGAAACACGGGTCGTTCCTTCGGTAGCCACCTCCATTTTGAAACGAGGATATTGGGAGAGTCTATAAATCCTGCACTGATGTTTGATTTCGCAGAGCAAGATATAACTTCGGATACATACACCTATCGGTCAACAGAAAGCAAGGTGATGCCCATTGCAACTCCGATATACAGCTATGCGGATGCAAAAGTGGAAGACAGCGACAATAAAGGAGAGAGCAGTGTAGAAGAACGGATTTCTTCGGGCAATAGCCGTAAGAGAGAGAGTGCCGCAAAGCATAAGGTCAAGCAGGGCGAAAACCCAAGCGTCATTGCAAAGAGATACCACATGACAGTTTCGGAACTTTACAAGATGAACCGTGGGCTTGATGCCACACGCCTTAAGCCTGGGCAGATTTTGTTTGTAAAGAAGTAGTCCCCGTTTTCCCCGATAACCAAACAGGCGCACACTTGCATGGCAGACGGTGTAGGGGTGCGTCTTTTTTATGGATTTTCATGATTGCTGTAGATTGCCCAAACAATAAGATTGCGTGGTTTTTGACAGTTGTGGACTATCCTTTGTTCTTGCGTGATATATGAGACGGTTGCTGTCTTTCTTGTTGTATAATTGTCTGGGGTGGAGGACGGATATCAGTGTGCCGCATTGTGAGAAGTGTGTGATGTGTGTTGCACCCCACACAAGTAACCTTGATTTTTTCTATGCCATTGCTTATGATCGCAGCCGTGGCGGCAGG
This sequence comes from Anaerovoracaceae bacterium, assembly GCA_963617965.1. Classification (GTDB taxonomy): domain Bacteria; phylum Bacteroidota; class Bacteroidia; order Bacteroidales; family Bacteroidaceae; genus UBA6382. Next base: position 10,769 of record CAVEQO010000007.1, on the reverse strand, counting down.
GCGCATTTTCTGATGAAAAAGTTCTGGTTTTTTTGGCCTTTGGGAGTTGTGTTGCGCAGCTGGGGCGGAATTGCGGTAGACCGCAAGCACAAGAAACATCTTACAGATGAATTGGCGGCAGCCTTTGTCAAGACTCCTGGCTTCCGTGTCGCGATAACTCCGGAGGGGACGCGCTCGGCCAATGGAGAGTGGAAACTGGGATTTTATTATATCGCATTAAAAGCGAAAGTTCCAATAAGGCTGTATGTGTTGGACTACTATTCCAAAATGATTGTTTGCAAAGAACAATTTGTTCCGACAGGAAACAGCAAAGCGGATATGGACTATATAAAGAGCTATTATGGTAAATTCAAGTTCGCAGCCAAATATCCGGAGAGATTCAAGGTGTAGTTTCAGAGGGAGTGTTTACAATGTTTTTTTCATTGCGTTTTTTATCTGCTCCACGGTAACCGCCTCTCCGCTTGGCACAAGCTGTCGTGCCGCAGACAAAGCAACAATTCAGGACAGTACGATGGATCTGAATGCATGTATAGACGGCTTTCTCAAGAGTTTCCCGTCTTCATGCAAGATATCCATTCCTGTAGGATTGGATTACTGTAGTGTCAATGAGGCAGAAAAGCGTATGGACATATACGTGAAAGAGGGCTTTGCAAGTCAAGTATTTACGAGCCAGACTGTAGAAAACGTTTACAGCAGACTGTCGCAATGTCTTCCGTACCCTTATTCCGACTATGAAATACACATTTATGCTCACAATATCGAACTTGAACGGCTTGTTCCTAATTTATACGCTCATAAGGTAGATACTTCGCGGTTGTTCAACAAGCGTTTTTATGAAGGCAATGAATGGGTTCGCAACATGTCAAGACCCTTTGATATCAGCAGAGGTCTGCAAGGGACACATCTCACGGTGTGGCCTAGCCACGGGCGATACTTTGATTTTTCGAAAAACGAATGGCTTTGGCAACGCCCTAATTTATATTGTACAACAGAGGATTTGTTTACCCGTTCCATTGCGATGCCCTTTCTGATTCCTATGCTGGAAAATTCTGGAGCCGTGGTGTATACGCCACGAGAGAGGGACGAGAATATACACGAGATGATCGTGGACAATGACAGCGACAACCTGTATCAGAACGGCACATACAAGGAAACAACCGGAGTTTGTCCCTTTTATACATACGGTCAACCCGGATTCAAACAAGTCCGCGAGCAGTACATTCCCGGGCAGAACCCCCATGTGGAGGGTTCTGCCCGGGCGGTTGCTGCCACAACGGACAGTTCTGATGTTTCAATCTGTTGCTGGACTCCCGACATACCAGCAGACGGAGATTATGCCCTGTATGTGACATATCCATATGGCGAAGACAACGTTGACGATGCGACATACATTGTGCGGCACAACAACGTGGAAACAAAAATACGTGTCAATCAACGGATGGGCGGCGGAACATGGGTCTATCTGGGTACGTTCGGCTTTTCCAAGGGGTGTAGTCCTAAAAATACCATTACTCTTTCAAACCTAAGCAATAGCGATGGAGTTGTCATGGCCGATGCGGTGCGCATTGGCGGTGGAATGGGGAATATGGCACGCAACGGTGAAACCAGTGGGCTGCCGCGCTTTATGGAGGGAGCATTGTATTCTGCCCAATGGTCGGGAATGCCTTACTGCGTGTATAATACGAAAGACGGGAGAAACGATTATGCGGATGATATCAACGTCCGGTCAAATTCCCTGAACTACATGACAGGCGGTTCCGTATATGCTCCGGACACGGTCGGACTGCGTGTTCCTATGGAACTGAGTTTGGCGATTCATAGTGATGCAGGTTACACCACGGACAATTCCGTTGTTGGCACTTTGGGAATTTACACGCATTTGGGTGACAGAGGGACACATGACTTGCTTTCCGGAGTAAGCCGTTTGTCTTCGTTGGACCTTGCCGCTTTTGTGCAGAACGAGGTGTGTCGCGACTTGACCGGACTGTTAGGGAAGAAATGGACGCAGCGCGAGTTATATAATCGCAATTATAGCGAAACGCGCAAGCCAGAAGTCCCTTCAATGATTTTGGAAATGTTGTCTCACCAGAATTTTCGTGATATGCTATATGGGCATGATCCCAATTTCAAGTTTCTGATTTCAAGGTCTATATACAAGGCGATAGTGCGTTATATTGCGTTTCAGCACCAAAGAGACTGCGTTATCCATCCCCTGCCAGTCCAGTCTTTTTCTGCCGTGTCGGCAGACTCGTTTGCCGTTCTTTCATGGTGTCCGCAGTTGGATAGACTCGAGCCTACTGCCATACCGTCAAGATATGTCGTGTATGTCAGCAAAAACGGTGAAGACTTTGATAACGGACACGTTGTTGGGAACGGAGCGAATACTGTCATGCTGCCCATAGAAAAAGATGTGGTATATCGCTTTAAAGTCACAGCATGCAATGATGGGGGAGAAAGTTTTCCGAGCGAGACACTGGCTGTGCTTTCCGCATCTGAAGAGAAGCAACGGATACTTGTGGTCAACGGATTTGACCGTCTGAGTGCCCCGGACGTTGTCGTGACAGAAAACGAAGAAGGCTTTGATATTAATTCAGATATTGGGGTACCCTATATGAGAACTGCGGAATACAGTGGTGCGCAACGTTGTTTTTTGCGTTCCAAGATCGGAATTGTCAGTCCCGGAGGATTGGGCTATAGTGGCTCGGAGCTGGAGGGTAGGGTAATTGCCGGAAATTGTTTTGACTACGCCTGCATACACGCAAACGCCATCAAGGACAGAAAGCATCATTATAGTGTGTCCTCTTGTTCGGCAAGTGCACTTTCCGACAGTCTCGTTGCCATTGGAGACTTTCAGCTTGTTGATCTGTTGTTCGGATTGCAACGGGAAGACGGTATAAGCAGTTTGAAACATTACAAAACATTCACGACAGAGTTAAGAAAATCTATCGGTGGCTATCTTGGTGAAGGGGGGAAAGTCCTTGTTTCCGGTGCCTATATTGCGCGGGACATGGACGAAAGTTCTGAACGGGAGTTCACGGCAAGTACTCTGTGTTATTCTCTGGACTCATGTTTGGAAACACCGCCATCACTGTCATTGGGAACGGAGACTTTCTCTATCGTAAAGGAATGGAATCCGGAAAGTTATGCTGTCAAATCTGTGGATGTCTTAAAACCGCATGGATTGGCAGAGCCTTTCGCTTATTATGGAAATGGAGCTTGCGCAGCTGTAGCAACGTCAAATTTTGTTGTCATGGGATTCCCTTTTGAAAGCATAGACGGTTATCCTGCCAGAAGTTCCGTAATGAAACGGATATTGCAGAAACTGTTTTGACCACCATCTGCACAAAATATCCCTGACAATTTGAACGAAAGGTAAACTTTTGCACCTGTTGCCGAAGAAAAGCAGTGTACAGGAATCAATATAGTCGTTTTGTTTCTTCTGCTATTTCTTTTATTGTTGTCTGACAGAAGTCCCCTTTCAGTATAGTTGCAATATCTTTTGTCTTGAAATCCAAGAAGTACCATTTGTTGTATTTCGCCAAAAAGATGGCATAGCCGTAACTAAAGTCCGGACTGATTATGGTGTCACTTTGTGTGATGTAGAATGCTTGTTGTCTGTAAATGACAAACAAATTGCTGCCACTTTTGCGGTAGAATTCTATATCCTTAAATGCAAAGCTGTAAGAGATCGCATTCGGAGAAATTGTAGGTACTGTCTTTTCCCAATAATTGTCATTGCGCGTGATGAGCATGTCAACAAATTTGTCTTTCTCTGTTTCTACGCTTGCACTGTGTGACTTGTCTTTCAGGTATTTGAACAGCTGGGGATAGACATATTCGGCAAACTTGTAGAATTGTTCGTCCGAATATAGTTCCATGCTCCTTTTGTGTGCCATTTTCAACTCGCAAATCATGCTGTCCGTCAAGGCGGAAACAGTATCTTTTTCCACAACAGAGCAATTGCCGGCAGATTGGTTTTTTGTAGACTTGTTGCCACAGGATGTCAACAGAGTCATGGCTGTAACAGCAGTGAAAAGAACGACAATGTTTTTCATTTACTTGTTATGCGGTTAAAAAGATATTTGCGGTTTTTCTGTTTGTGTGTGACAGTTCCAAAAGAATGTGTGGAATAATGCATTCGGACAACGCATTGGTCATTTCAGCATTTCCTGCTCAATGGCTTCTATTTCAGCTTTGAACGCAGGCTCGGTCTTAACTCTGAGATCTATCTGGTTGCAGGCATGGAGAACGGTACTGTGGTCTCGCTTGCCAATATGGATGCCAATCTGCGTGGAACTCAAGTTTGTGTGTCTCTGGGTCAGAAACATTGCCACTTGCCGGGCTGTTACTATCAGACTTTTGCGTGAAGGCGAATTCAACTCTTTTTGAGTGACTTTGTAGTACTTGCACACTGCACGCAAAATCAAGTCTACGGTTATGGTTTTTGTGTTCAGGCGAATATATTTGTTTACAATCAGTTGAGCCATATTTATGTCTATGTCACAGTCGTGGACAATGGACTGGGCCAACAATGTATGGACAATACCTTCAAGGTCTCTTACGTTTCCTTTGACATTGTGGGCAATATATATTATAACGTCTTCCGGAATGCTTAATTGGTTTTTGCGAATTTTTGTTCTCAGAATGTCAATACGGAGTTGTTCGTTTGGACGTAGCAGTTCTGCCGTGGCACCGCAAATGAATCGGGACTGCACGCGTTCTTCAAAGCCCTCAAGCTGCGAGGGTGACTTGTCGCTGGTAAAGATTATCTGCTTGCCGTTTCGCTGGAGGTGATTGAAAATGTTGAACAGGGCTTCCTGTGTTCCCGGTTTGCCGGAGATTTCGTGTATGTCGTCTATGATGAGACACTCTATCGATTGGTAGAAATACATGAAATCATTGAATTTCTTTTTTGGAATAGAGTCTGTGTATTGTAACAAGAAGTCATGGGCGGAAATGTAGAGAATCCTTTTCTCCGGGTCTTTCTCCAGCAATTTCAGCCCGATCGCGTTAACCAGATGCGATTTGCCGACTCCGCAATCTCCATACAGAAAGAAAGGATTGAAAGCCGTCTGTATGGGTTTTGTCGCAATGGTCAATGCTATTGATCTTGCGAATTTGTTTGCTTCGCCCTTTACAAAATTCTCAAAAGTATATTCTTTGCTAAGATGAGTGTTGAATACGCTTCTGTGCTTTATGATTTCTGTTTTTTCATCCTTTTTTTGCCCGACCCAGTCAACCTTGATCTTGTCTATTCCAAAATGCTTGTTGCACTCCGATAAAAGCAATTTGCCGTGGTGCTCAATAAGGTATTCGTTGAAAAAACTGTTGGGAACCCTTATGTTGATTACGCCATCCTCCAGACCCAAAAACTCAACAGGTTTAAACCATGTGTTGAATGTTTCCTGGTTTAAACGCTGCTGTATGCAGGCGAGTAGTTGTGCCCATTTTTCCCGGTTTTGTTGCTCCATGTGCAATTAATGGTTTTCGGTCATAAGGAGATACAAAGTTGGCATTTTTTCTTGTTTTCGGCAAGGCTTTTTTAACATTTTTCAACACCTGTTGTGGAAACGAAAGCGATTTCTCGCTCCTCTCTTATGTCAAATGAGATCTCAGTTGATGCGGACTTTTCCAAGGCTGGTAGCATTAAGAGTGTATAGAGTCACTTGCCTTTGTTTCCAAAAATGGAGAAATGCACATATCTCTTTGGTCGAAGACGGATGTCATTAAGCAAAGAGTCAGACGACATCAAACTGCGGTTCAGGTTGTCATACAGCTTCCTGTCGTTAAGCAAAAGGCCTATGGAAGAATTTGGCTGATTGAGTTTGGTCATGGTACTGTTTATGGCATCGCTGAGACTTTGTGTTGTCTGCTGCACCCCTGACAGAGTCTGGTTGACGTTAGTCATCGTTGCGAGATAGTCCAAACTGTTGAGCTTGTCAGTAAGATCTTGAAGATTTTTCGTGGTCGGTTCAAGGTTTTCTGCGATGCTGTTGACATTGCCGTCCAGCAGCTTATTGATAGCAGCGGTTGTCGTTTTCAGGTCTTCTGTAATTTGGGCAGTGTTGCAGAGAGTCTGGTTCAGAGCGGGATTTTCAAGCAGCCTGTTGAAATTTGCAAGAATGGAATCCAGTTTTGGTATCACGTTTTGTATTTGCGGCACTATTTCCCCGACCATGTCAAGTGCACCGACTTTCGGACCTCCTGCAATGGTGTCGCCGGGTGACAGTATTTTTGGCGAGGGGGCAAGTATGATGTTCATTGTCACACCGCCCAGCATCTGGCTTTCAAGTTCGGCATAACTGCCTTCTGAAATGCGCATATTGTCGTCAATTTCAATACCGACATAAACATTCCCCGGTTTTTTGTAGTCGTAATTTATTGTACGTACAATTCCTATGCGGAAACCGTTTGCATATACGGGATTTGATTCCGCCAGCCCACTGATATTGTGGAAAGCGATATAATACAGATTGCTCTTTTGAAAAAGATTGATCCCTTTCAGAAAATTCAAGCCGTATATTAGCAAAGTGAACGCCGCAATGACGGCCAACCCTATTTTTGCTTCTTTTGAAAACAGTTTCATTGTTGTAGGATGATTTTATGGTTGATTTTTGAATGCCGTTGCGGCTTCCTCGCCGGTTATCTTTTGGTCGCCTTTGAATACCACGACAAAGCAATCTTTGAACTTTGCCCGGAGTTTGTTTTTTATGGCAGTTATTTCCGCGTAGCTTGTGGAGTTTCCGTAAGTGTGGACAAACAGTGTCTTCCCGTTTGGCAGCGAGACAGAATATGTACTTACGTCTGCCAGTCCATTGAACTGCTCTGCGTCTTTGCGTAGCCTGCGGTCAGATGTGCAGATTTGCACTTTGAAATCATATTTTTTGCCGGAGAACGTGGTTTCTTTCACCTTCTTGTTCTCGTTTTTTTGTACGGTAGGATTGGCGGTATGCTGCTGCGCTACGGCAATGTGTTCTTGTTCCTTTGTCTCTTCTGTTTTTACTTGAGTGCGTGTATTTTCTCGTGTTTCATTTGCCCGGTCCGGATCGCTTGCTGTCCTGTTTTCCGTCCGTTCGGTATTTGCGTCCCACAGGATTGGAGAGATGTGCTTTCTGAAAGCATTGAAAATACATGTGGCCAGTTCGTTTATTCCTTGTTCTGAATTGAGGTATGCTTCCTCGCTTGGTGTGGAGATAAATCCCAACTCTGTAAGGATGCTTGGCATTGCGACTTGTCTGAGAACGTGAAAATTCTGTTGGTGTACCCCCCTGTTGTGTCGACCGGTCTTTGTATATTCGTCTTGCAGCAATTTTGCAAGGATAGCACTTGTTCTCATGTTGCTTCCCATGATAACCTCGCTCATTATCTCGTTTTCTAGTGAGTTTGTCGCATATCTCCGTTTGTTTGTCTCGTATTGAATGGCTGCGTTTTCTCTTTTCACCACCTCTGTGTTTGTTGCGGCTTTGTCAAGCGTCAGGGAGTATGTTTCAGTACCTGTCGTTACGTTGTTGCCGGTGGAATTTGTGTGGACAGAGATGAACAAGTCCGCTTTCGCATTGTTGGCAATATTGGCACGCTCATACAATTCCACGAATTTGTCCGTCTGGCGAGTGTATATGATTGTAACGTCACGGCAGTTTTCCTTTATCAGCTTTCCCAGTCTTAGCACGACGTTGAGATTTATGTTCTTTTCTTTTGAATAAGTTCCCAACGCCCCCGGGTCTTTGCCCCCGTGACCGGCATCCAGCACAACGACAAAGGAAAATCCGTGTGTGACAACACACATGAATGCAAAAGCGAAAAACAGCTTTTTCTTCAGGTTTGCAATGTATTTCGGCATAAGTTGACTACTCGTTGTTTAATGTGCGAATTGTTTTTGTGTGGCATGGGCGTTGCGTCAGTACGTGAAGATTGTGCAGCTTGAGCAATCCGCATATTTGCACAGAAGCTTCTGTATTCTTTCGGCGCACCGCACGATACTTGCCGTGTCTCCGTCATATCCGTTGACCAAAGCCAGCAATTCAGTGGTGTCAAGGCTTAGTTTTGTGCGCTCGTTGTCGCTGGTGGGGGTGCCTATTCCCCCGATGGCATCCCGGTAAACGGGCATGTGTTCTATGTTGAGTTCTCCGCGACCTATTCCCTCGTATGGTTCGTCTTTTTCTCCCACGCCAAGTGTAACCAGCTCTCCTTGTATCTTGCTGCAGTCGAAGCCGCCGATGCTATAGCCGGATTCAATGCTTGCCAGATTTATGAGGTCAACGGTGGTGTTTATTTGGTATAGTGGTTTGCCTTGAAGTATTCTGCGTGTCAAGCTCTCGCTTGAGGGCCTGTAGCGACTTGGGTCTTTGCCCAAGGTTCGGTATGCATTGCGAGTGCATCTTATAGGAGGCAGCTCCTTTATGTTTTCTGTTGTGAAAAATTTCCGGCATTTTTCTGTATAGAGGCTGATTTCCTGCCACAGTTCCTCCGAGTAAAGACTGTTTGTCAATTTGGCAAGAAGAGCTGCACCCTTGAATCGGGGGCAGCTTTTCCTGAAAACTTCGTCAATAACTATTTGCACCATTTCTGATTGTCAAAATACTTTCAGGAAACCGTTCTTATATGAATTTTTGGTCTTTCAGGACTTCAAGCAAGGAGACGGACATCTTCTCGCAGTCTTCCGCACGGTATCTGATGTCAGTAAAGATTTGGGCAAGTGTCTCCACGCTATTTATTTTAACAAAATGTTTGTTCTCGGGAAGAGACTCCTTGTAACGGTAATATCGGTCAATGTCATCTGTGGAGAATTGCCTGTAGTTTTCCCGGTGTATTATCGCCTCAATGGGCAAACGGTCTGAAACGTTTCCGTCTTCGTCAGGCCAGCCCAAGGTGACAGTGGCGACGGGCATGACAAGTTTCGGAAGACCAAGTACGTCTATGATTTGTCGTGAGTTGTAGATTGTGGTGCCGAGAAAGCACAACCCCAACCCTTGCCTTTCTGCCATGTTGCAGAAGGTCTGGCAATATAGCAGGGCATCCGTGGCTGCGTTTAGAAACGAGAGGAAATTGTCATAGCCCGGCTCGGCCTTGCGTTGTCTGCACCATGTGGAAGTCCTGTTGTAGTCGGCGCAGAAAGTAAGCACCACCGGGGCTTCTTCCACCATGGGCTGGTTGAAATGTGCAGGCGCAAGGGCTTTTTTCTTCTCCTCGTCTTGTGTTATTATTACGCTGTACAGCTGGAGGTTGCCCATTGTCTGTGTTTGGCTTGCATTTTTCAACAAGTTCACGACCAGTGATTCGTCAACCGGTTTTCGGGAGTACTTGCGAATGCTCTTCCTTTTTGTATAATCATACATGGCTTTGTCTTAGCTTACTATTGTCGCTCCGCATCTTGTGCATACAAGGTTTCCGCCTTTGTATACCATCGTCTTGTCTCCGCATGAGGGGCAGCTTTGGCCTGTGGCGGGAGTTCCGTCCTTGATGTATTTTTTCAGAGCCCGTTCCACCCCGTTTTTCCAGTTGTTGATGCTCTCGTCGTCTAACTGGAGTTGTGACACGAGTTTGACAATCCTGTCCAGAGGCATTCTGTAGCGCAACACTCCTGATATGAGCTTTGCGTAATTCCAGTATTCTTTGTTGAATTTTTCGGAAAGTCCTTCTACGGTTGTCTTGTATCCTCTTTTGTTTTCGAATTGGAAATCGTACCGTTTTGTGCCGTCTTCGTTGATAGCCTTGATTATGCGGCCTTTCGTGACGGATTTGGGCAACACGATGCCCTCATCGTCGTCTTGCAGTCCTGTGAATATCTCGTAGGGCTGCCCGTTGAGCAAACCGACGAAAGCCACCCATTTCTCCTTGTTGTTCTGAAAGCGCACGACATCACACTCCAGAGAGACGGGTCTTGTTTCCGTGACTTCCGGATGTCTGTACTGAACAGACTCCCTCGGTTCAAGGTCTTCTGTTTTGTCTTTGAAATTTTCCATTGTCAGAACATGGTTTTACCTTGGGGGCTTGGAAAAACGTTCCCGGCTATCACTTGAAATAGTACAGGAAAACGGCTATGCCTTCAAGGGCTTTTTTCTTCTCCCCCTCGATTTCTATGGCAAATTTTATCTCGGTTTTGCAAACACCTCTCAGATTTTGTATGTTGTGCAGGTCTGCAACAAGCCTTATGCGTTGGCCGCTGAGTACAGGTTGCCCGAACTTCATTTTGTCGATGCCGTAGTTGATGAGCATCTTGATATTGTTTACCTCTATAATCTGCTCCCACAGATATGGCAGCATGGACAGCGTGAGATAACCGTGGGCTATTGTGCACTTGAACGGAGACTCCGTCTTTGCGCGCTCCGTGTCAACATGAATCCACTGGTGGTCCAGTGTGGCATCGGCAAAGAGGTTGATACGTTCCTGCGGAATGTCAATGTAGTCGGAACAACCCAAATTCTTTCCCAGATAAGACGCAAACTCGTCGTAAGAATTAATGATAAGTTTAGACATGGTGTTATTGCTTTCTTGTTTTCTTGAAAAACCCAGACTTGACCGTTTCGGAACGGGCGACTATCCTCTGCAAAGTTAATGTGTTTTTGCATACTATCCAAAACATTTAACTCTATTTGGCAGACCGTTCCAGCCACTGGTCAAAGACCTTCTCCGAAAAGGTATAGCAGGGGGCAAACCGAATGACCTCTCCCGTATTTTTTGGCAACAGCAGATGTTTGCCAGGCCATCCGCAAAAGTGGAGAATATCGGATTCGAACCGATGACCTCTTGCATGCCATGCAAGCGCTCTA
>CAVEQO010000006.1:0-71922 GCA_963617965.1 Anaerovoracaceae bacterium | reverse complement strand
GTCTTACCGTGGTCAACGTGACCAATTGTACCAATGTTAACATGCGGTTTGGTACGCACGAATTCTTCTTTAGCCATAGCTTTTCTTTTTATTTATATAAATGAATAATCTGTTCCTCTACCATCCTAAAGCATCTAGAACGATAGAGCTGTAACTGAGAGTTGAACTCAGGACCTCTTCCTTACCAAGGAAGTGCTCTACCACTGAGCTATTACAGCAAGGTAATAGAGCGGAAAACGGGGCTCAAACCCGCGACCCCCAGCTTGGAAGGCTAGTGCTCTATCAACTGAGCTACTTCCGCATTGTGCCGTGCCGGCATACTGTGCTTTCGAACAAAAGCGTGGGTGCTGATGGATTCGAACCACCGAAGTCGAAAGACAGCAGATTTACAGTCTGCCCCATTTGGCCACTCTGGAAAACACCCGTTCCTCTCTCCGCAAGCCCACCCGACAGCCTCCCGCGACAGCACGGCAAAACCTCCGCAGGACTTGCGAAACGAGTGCAAAGGTAATAACATTTTCTTTTTCAGGCAAGTTTTCGGGGCTTTTTTCAAAAAAATCCGTTTTTTCTGACTCCGCCACACCCTGGAGTCTTTGCCGACTGCACATTTTGCTGTCTACATGCCCCAAAGAAGCACTATCTGCACCACAATCACACGGGCGAACATACACAGGGGATAGACCGTCGTATAGGCCACCGAAGCCTTGTTGGCATCCGAGGCACCGTTCACGTAATCCAGTGCCATGGGATTGGCCATGCTGCCGCACAGCAGACCGCCCACTGCCGGCAGGCCGAGTTTCGTGAATTTCAGCGCAAGCCACCCTACCAGCACTACGGGCAACACGGTAATGAGGAAGCCCAACCCGATCCACAGCGCGCCGTCAGCCCCGACAACGGTATCAAAGAACCGCGGTCCTGCGGTCAGGCCCAGACAGGCCAGATAAACCGACAGTCCAAGCCCCCTGAGCATCCGGTTGGCACTGTTGGTCGTGTATGTCACCATGTGAAAACGCGGCCCGTAGGCCCCTACCAGAATACCGACAACTATGGGGCCACCGGCCAGACCGAGCCTTACCGGCACTCCCACCGACGGAAAACTCAGCGGTATTGCTCCGAGCAGCAAGCCGAGCACTATCCCGATGAATATTGCCGCAAGGTTGGGCTCGTCCAGATTCGCCACCACGTTGCCCATGTGGGTCGCCACATGCTCCACGGCCTTTTCCTCTCCCACCACAGTGACGTGGTCACCCATGCACAGCACCAGATCGGGCGTGGCCACAAGGTCGATACCCGCCCTGCTGACACGGCTCACATTGACGGAAAACCTGTTGCGCAGCTGCATCGCGCCGAGACGCTTCCCGTTTATCCCGGGACGCGTCACCACTATGCGCTTCGACACAATCTGGCGGTCTATCTTGTCCCAGTCCATGTCCTTGCGGTTCCAGTCGGTGGCATCGCGCTCGCCGAAAAAGACAGTAAGGTAGTCGGCTTCCTTGCGGTGCGCTATCACCAGTATCCTGTCGCCGGCTCTGAGCACCGTGTCTGCCGTGGGCAGCGACACCTTGCCGTCACGCCACAGGCGCGACACCACGAATTCCGCCCTCGACAGGTTCATCACCTCGCGCAGCGACTTGCCGCATACAGCCATATTGCGCACATGAAACGAAACAATGTATGGAGCGGCATCCTCCTCCGGTTCATTACAGTCTTCACCGGATTTGCCAATCCTGCACGCAAGGGCTTTCAACAGCATGAAAGCGACAATCACGCCAACCACCCCGAGCGGATATGTCACCGCACAGCCCAGAGACAGCGAGGCGGCCTCGTCGGCCATTCCCGCCTGCGCCATCGCCTGCTGCGCCGCACCAAGGGCCGGCGTGTTTGTCGTGGCACCGCACAGCACGCCGGTCATGTCGGGCAAACTCACGCCGGTCAGACCGCAAAACGCAAGGGCAAGCAGCGTGCCGATCAGCACCACACCCAGTCCTATACAGTTCAGCAGCGCGCCGCCGCGCCTGAATGCGCCCACAAAGCCGGGACCCACCTGCAGTCCCAGAGAATAGACAAAAAGCACCAGCCCGGCATCCATGGCGTATTGCACCATAGTGCCGTTGACACGCAGACCACTGTAGCCGGCTATGATACCGGCGAAGAACACGAATGTCACACCCAGACTCACGCCTTTCACCTTTATCTTGCCCAGACTGATGCCGGCGGCGCATACAACCGAAATCAGCAGCACCGCCGAAACACTGTCCGACAACTGGAATAGCGAATTTATTTTATCCATATATAATAAGGTGTGATATGTCTCCGTGCCAAGGTCTTGCCGTTACGGCATCCCATGCCGCCGCCGGGCGCAAAATTAGGAAATCCTTTTCACCCGCCGCGATGTTTCAGGACGAAATCATTCCCGTCCCGGCTTTTTGTAGCCGGTCTTGTCTTTTTCCGAAATCATGCGCAACACGCGGCACGGGTTGCCGGCCGCCAGAACCCCCGGCGGAATGTCGTGTGTCACCACGCTGCCGGCACCCACAATGGAGTCATCACCTATACGGACTCCGGGGACAATGCTCACGTTCCCGCAAATCCACACCCGGTTGCCTATGGTCACTGGTCTGGGGACAAGCCCTCCCTCAGCGCGTTCTTCCGCATCGGTCACATGATTGCCGGAAAAGATACCGACGTTCGGCCCGATCAGGACTCCGTTGCCGATGCTGACCTGCCCGCAATCAAGGATCACGCAGCCGAAATTAATGTAAACATCATCGCCTACAGTTATGTTCTTTCCGAACTCACAGCGGAAATCGGGTTCTATCCACACCCTTTCACCCACGGACTTGAACAGCTTCCGCATAATCACGTAGCGTTTTTCCACCTCGCTGTCTTCCGTCAGGTTGTAGGAGCGGAACAGTTTCTTCGCCTCGACCCTGCGGGCGAACAGATCCCGGTCAAAATCATTGTAGATTTTCCCGGCTTGCATCTTTTCCCATTCTGTCATAGTCACATAAAATCGCCTCTGTGCCGGTTTCCGGAATCCTCCAGACCGGCACGCGTGCAAAGTTAGCCATAATTTGTTTGCGCCCCAACTGTTTCGGACTTTACTTGTAGCAGTTGCCACACTGCCGTGCGTCCGCAGCAACACCATGCAGGAATTTCGTGTTGAGCGGACAGAAAATTTTGTTGAGCGGGCAAAATTTCCTGTTGACGGGACGGCGGCGTTCCGGCGGAAACGGAAACGCTCTCCGGGCGAAACCGATGTCCGCTTCGGGCGGAGTGCATATCTGTTCCGGGCGAAAGGCAACCGTAAGATCAAGCAAAAATTCGGGGAGATCAAGCAAAAATTCGGAAACGGCAAAACGGGGAAAACAAAAAACATCGGGAGTTTCTTGGCGCACAGGAATAAAGGATGTACCTTTGCATTGCGAAAGCGACAGGAGTGGAGAGATTTGCGCTGCTTGCAACCACTTGAAAAAATGCTAAAACGGTAGTTTAAACAATTGTTGCGCCATTGCGTACTTCCGGTATCGGGCGCACCTGTTTAAAGCCACGCGTTTCATCAGGGTCGCCATATGCGGCGAGCGTTTCCTCCACGGCTTCTGTACTGCTTCGGTTTTTCGTCCGGCAACAACCAAAAACACAACAGCATACAAGATGAGCTATTTATTTACATCGGAATCAGTTTCAGAGGGCCATCCCGACAAGGTGGCCGACCAGATCAGTGACGCAGTGCTTGACCAGCTTCTGGCCTACGACCCGCAGTCCAAAGTGGCCTGCGAGACACTTGTTACGACCGGCCAGGTGATGGTGGCCGGCGAGATAAAGACCCGTGCAGTCCTTGACCTGCACGATGTGGTGAGGAGCACCATTCGCCGCATAGGCTATACCAAGGCCGAGTATATGTTTGACGCCGGCAGTTGCGGCATACTCAACGCCCTCCACTCCCAGAGTGCCGACATCAACCGCGGCGTGGAGCGCGGCGAGGCCGATCCCTACGCCCAGGGGGCAGGCGACCAGGGCATGATGTTCGGCTACGCCAACAACGAGACGGAGACCTACATGCCCCTGCCCCTCTACCTTGCGCACGAGATTCTGAAAGAACTTGCCGCCATACGCCGCGAGGGCAGGCAGATGACATACCTCCGCCCCGATGCCAAGAGCCAAGTGACCGTGGAGTACAGCGACGAGGGCGTGCCCATGCGCATAGACACCATCGTGGTGTCTACCCAGCACGACGAGTTCATACAGCCCGGCCTGCCGGGCAAGGATGCGCAGGACAAGGCCGATGCCGAAATGGTGGAGACCATCGCCCACGACATCAGGGAAATTCTCATGCCGCGCGTGGTAGCCGGCATCCACAACGGCAAGATAAAGGCTCTGTTTGACGACGGCATAAAATACTTCGTGAACCCCACAGGCAAATTCGTCATCGGCGGCCCCCACGGCGACACGGGACTGACCGGACGCAAGATCATCGTGGACACCTACGGTGGCAAGGGAGCACACGGCGGCGGTGCGTTTTCGGGCAAAGATCCCAGCAAGGTAGACCGCTCGGCAGCCTACGCCGCGCGCCACATAGCCAAGAATATGGTGGCGGCAGGAGTGGCCGACGAAATGCTGGTGGAACTCAGCTATGCCATCGGCGTGGCAGAGCCCATCAACATCTACGTCAACACCTACGGGCGCAGCCACGTGGGTATCAGCGACGGAGAGATAGCCAGCAAGGTGGCCGAGCTGTGGGATCTGCGTCCCTATGCGATAGAAAAGAATCTCAAGCTGCGCCAGCCCATCTACACTGAGACCGCCGCATACGGGCATCTCGGGCGCACGCCCCGGATGGCGACCAAGCGTTTCACCAACAGCATCCAGGGTGACAAGCAGATGGAGGTGGAACTCTTCACGTGGGAGAAACTCGACTACGTGGACAAGGTGAAAGAGGCTTTCGGCCTATAGCCGCAAAACGCAACATTTGTCAACAAGACCGGTTTGCCCGCAGCACTGTGGGCAAACCAGTCGTCAAAACCTCCATACGATGAGCAAATCACTCTGCATGTACTGTGCATCGAGCCAGGACACCGACGAACAATACCGGCAGCTCGCCTACAGCGTGGGGCGGCTTTGCGCCCTCAACGGATGGGAGTTGACCACAGGCGCAGGGGGCGAAGGTCTCATGGGGGCAGCTTTCCGGGGATGCCGTGATGCCGGCGGCCGCGTGACCGGCATCATACCCCAATGGATGGTAGACCGCGGATGGCTGCAGGAAGGACTTGACGAAACCGTCATTGTCAACGACATGAACGAGCGCAAGCGGCTCTTCCGGGACTCCTGCGACGCCGTGCTGGCTCTTCCGGGCGGCTACGGCACCATGGAGGAACTTTTCGAGACTCTCACCCGCAAGCAGCTCGGACTGTTCGACAAACCTGTAGTCATCCTCAACCACGACCATTTCTACGACAGTCTTCTGGACTGGCTGCACCTGTGCCGCGAACAGCGTTTCCTGCGCCGGGACTCCGACCTGAACCTGTTTGACATCATCTTCTCGCCGCAGGAACTGTTTCCCCTCCTCAACAAATAGCCCAAGAAACAAACCCATGCCGCTGGACACACTGAAAGCCGCCGTCACGCATCTCCCGGACTCCGCGGAGACCGGACAGCAGATTGCCGTGCCGGAAAACTCCGTACGGGAGTCCACAAACAGCCCTTCTCCGCTGCAGGAAGACACGGTTGCCGTCCATGCCTCTGTCAGCACGGGTGCGATTGACTCCACGCTTCTGTTCCGCAGCTACGGATTTTTTCGGGACAACAGACAGACCGGCGCAGGTGAACAGCTACACTTCGCAGGGGTGAGCGGAGTCCCCATACCATACAAGCCCAGCAACGACCCCTTTGTTGTCTGTGCACTACTGGCCTGTCTCCTTACGGCAAGCCTTGTGGCAAGCCGCAGTCGTCACGCCATCGCCAGACAAGTCAGGAATTTCTTCCGCAACCACAGCAGGAGCGAAACCGTTGTCCTCAAGTCGGAGAGCAAGGTCAGACACCAGGCCTGCGCCACCATACTCGAGAGCGCCGTGCTGAGCATTCTATACTTATGCTATACCGGGACGATACTCGACTACGGTTCCGCAGCCGTGTCTCCGCATATAGTCCTCATGACCGGCATGGCAGTGCTGCTTGTCTATTTTGCCCTGAAATATGTCCTTTGCCTTACATTCAACTGGACTTTCTTCAACGAGGAAAAACGCAGCCGCTGGCTCGACAGCTACAATCTCATAGCACTCAGCAAAGCAGTAATGCTGCTACCGCTCATGCTGACGGAACTGTTCTTCAGTTTGCCATCCGGGGTTTGCATCTGCATCTTCATTGCCATCCTTGTCCTCAACGAATTACTGGTCTTATGCAAGACCAGTCAAATCTTTTTCGCATATCCGTTTGGCGTTCTTTTAAGCATTTTGTACTTTTGCACTTTGGAATTGCTTCCACTCCTGTTTCTGTGGGAAACCTTAGTAAGATTCAACGATTATTTGCTAATCTGAGTCCCAGCGACTCTGTATAGTTTAGAGTAACAATACAACCATGGTCAAGAAAATCCTTGTATCGCAGCCCAAGCCCTCACTGTCCACCAAGTCCCCTTTTCAGGATCTTGAACAGAAGTACGGCGTCCAAGTGGATTTCCGTTCGCTTATCGCAGTGGAAAGGCTTTCACCGAAAGAGATACGGGCACAGAAGGTCGACATCCTCAGCCACACCGCCGTTGTATTCAACTCCAAACACGCCATAAACCATTTTTTCAACCTGTGCAAGGACATGCGCATCACGCTGCCCGAAGACATGAAGTATTTCTTCATCTCCCAGCAGGTGTCGCTGTATGTGCAGCAGTACATACAGTACCGCAAGCGCAAGATCTTCTTCGGCAAGTCAGGGCTTCTCTCCGACCTTATCGAAGTCATGCTCAAGCACAAGAAAGAAAAATTCTTCATTCCGCAGAGCGACGTGCACCGCAAGGATCTCTCCACCCTGCTCGACAGCAAGGGGCTTGACCACACCGACTGCGTGATGTACCGCACCGTGAGTGCCACCCTTGACAAGAGCCAGCCGTTTGACTACGACATGATCGTATTCTTCACTCCGAGCGGAGCCAAGTCGCTTGTCGACAACTATCCCGGCTATGAACAGGGCGACACCGTGTTCGCCTGTTTCGGCGACGGCACGGCCCGCAAGCTCGAGGAACTCGGTTTCCGCGTTGACATAAAGGTAGCGCAAGGGCAAGGGCAATCCATGGCAAGCACCATAGAGGAGTACCTCAAGGCGCAGAAAGCCTGACAACACGCCGGACTGGCCGTCCGCATGACAATCCCGTAATGTTTACTTTCAGAAAAAAGGAGCGCATCACCTCGCTGAAAGAGATAGAGAGCATCTTCGAGCGCGGCAAAAGCCGCTCGGCGACAGCCTTTCCCGTCATGGCCGTATACCGCATATACCCCCTGCCGCAGGACGGGCATACGCCGCCTGTGAAAGTGCTCATGTCTGTAGCAAAAAAACGACTGCACCACGCCGTGGACCGCAACAGGGCCAAACGACAACTCCGCGAAGCATACCGACTGCAGCACAACAAGCTGACCGACACCGTGTCGACTGCCGGCAAAGGACGCACGGGACTTCTTGTAGCTTTCGTGTGGCTCGGCGACAAGCCCCAGCCCTCAGCTGCGGTACACACGTCGGTTGGCCGAATCCTGTCTATTCTGGAGAAGGATTTCGCCGCCCGTTCAAAGCCCCGGCCATGAAAGTGTTCTCAACAAAGACCGCCGTCCGCAAGGTTGCGGAACTGACCGTATGGCTGCTGATTGCTCCCATACGTTTCTACCAGCGTTTCATCTCGCCCCTCACACCGCCATCGTGCCGCTTCACGCCCACGTGTTCGCAGTATGCCATAGAAGCCCTGCGCAAACACGGTCCAGCCAAGGGCCTTTGGCTCGCAGCAAGGCGTTTGCTGCGCTGCCACCCGTGGGGCGGCAGCGGATATGACCCAGTACCGTAGTGTGTCATCCTGCCGGACACTACAGCGGATCGACATCAAAGAATACCGTCACGGAGCGGTAGCGGCGTTCCGAAGCCATTCGGTCTGCCATAGCGCAGAGTTTGGCCCTCACCTCCGCCACGGGCATTGACAGAGACACTTTCAGTGCGGCCTTGCGCAAGTGGAGCATATGAATCTTCGCCACCGGCGGTTTATCGGGCCCCAGAACCCCTCCTCCGAAAGCTTCGAGCAGCAACTGCGCCGCAAAGGCGGCAGCCCCGTTGACCACAGCCTCGTCACGGTGTCTGAACCATATATATATGAGGCGGAAGAAAGGCGGGTAATAGAACTGCTTGCGTTCCGCAAGCTGCTCCCGATACATAGCCCGGTAGTCATCGTCTACCACCTGTTGCACTATCGGATAGTCTGCGTGTCTGGTCTGCAGCACCACCATTCCCCTCTTGGCCCTGCGCCCGGCACGCCCCGCCACCTGGCTCATCATCTGGAAAGCCCTCTCGTAGCTACGGAAGTCGGGCACGGAGAGCATGGCATCGGCATCAAGGATACCCACCACGCGGACGTTGTCGAAATCCAGTCCCTTGCTTACCATCTGCGTACCGATCAGAATGTCTGTACGTCCTGCGGCGAAATCGCCTATAATGCGTTCGTAGGCATTGCGCGAGCGCGTGGTGTCAAGATCCATACGCACGGTGCGCGCATCAGGAAAACGGCGATGCACCTCCTCCTCTATCTTCTCCGTGCCGAATCCGTGGGCGTGAAGATCCTGCCCCCCGCATGCCGGACATTTATCCGGCACACTGAATGTATTGCCGCAGTAATGGCAGTGCAGCCTGTTGTCGTTGCGATGATAGGTAAGACTCACGTCGCAGTACTGGCATGTGGGCACCCAACCACAGCCGGCACACTCCAGCACCGGCGCATAACCGCGCCTGTTCTGAAACAATATGACCTGTTCGCCCACCTCCAGAGCCTTGCGCATTTCCTCCTCAAGCAACGGCGAGAACGGCGGTTTCATCATCTTTCGCTTCATGAGATCCTTCACGTCGGCGACCTTTACCTGAGGCAACATCATGTCGCCAAAGCGTTTGTCGAGGCGCACATAGCCGTACTTGCCCCGTGCTGCATTGAAAAAGCTCTCTACCGAGGGGGTGGCGGAGCCAAGCAGCACCTTGGCCCCGTGCAGACTTGCCAGAAGTATTGCCGTATCCCTGCCGTTGTAGCGCGGTGCCGGCTCCTGCTGCTTGTAGCTCGTCTCGTGTTCCTCGTCCACGATAACCAGACCAAGGTCTCTCTGTGGCAGGAAGAGCGACGAACGCGCCCCCAGAATAATGCCGAACGGTTTTTCGCCATGTTGCCTCCGCCATATCTCCACCCTCTCCGCATCGGGGATTTTGGAATGGCAGACCCCCAACCTGTCGCCGAACACCCGTTGCAGGCGTTTGGTGATCTGGGTGGTAAGCGCAATCTCGGGCAGCATATAGAGTACCCGTTTGCCCCGGGCGAGACACTGTTTCATGAGCTGTATGTAGATTTCAGTCTTGCCGCTTGACGTCACCCCGTGGAGCAGACACACGTCCTTGTCCGAAAACGCCCTGCAAATGCCGTCGTAAGCCTCCTGCTGCGCCGGCGAAAGCGTGATGCTGTCGTTCACGCTGCCCGTAAACGCACGCAGGCGGTTCACCTCGAAGTCATACGTTTCAACAACACCCTTGGCCTTGAGTCCCAGCAGTGCAGAGGGAGCTACGCCCGCCTCCTTGAGCAGTTCCGCCCTACTCACCTCACGGAGCAGTTTGGGATTTTTCAGCTTCAGCGCGGCCGTCACTCCGGCCAACTCCACCAATTTGGCGATGACGGCATGGCGGCGCGGCATTCCGGCGAGTGACCTGAACAGCCCGTCAAGAGCCTTTTCGTCCATGAACCCGGAGCAGAGCCTCACGTGTACCTCCTTTTTGGGTCTGTATGTCTCCGTCAGTTTCTCGCTGACCTCCAGCGCACCCTTGTCCATAAGAGAGCGTATGCTTCGCATCAGACCGCTCTGCGGCAGCGATTTATGCAGCCGGGCTATGGCCGTGCGCTTGCCGTCGCGAAGAAAATCCACTATCACCGTTTCCGATTTGGAGAGACTGCCGAAATCCATAAAACTGTCCGCCAGCCGTACCATCGTCTCGCTGGCAAGTTTCATACCGCCGGGCAAGGCGGCATTCATCACATCGCCCAAGGAGCACATATAATAGTCAGCCATCCACCTCCACAGCCGCAGTTCCCGCTGCCCCACCACGGGAGCGGAGTCGAGGACTTCGGTCACCTGCCTTATCTTGAAGTCTCCCTCCGGCGGCTTGTTTTCCACCGTTGTGACAATGCCCGTGTAGAGCTTGTCCGTGCCGAACGGCACAACAACCCTACAGCCGGGCGCAACATTGCAGCCGGTCTCTTCGGGCAGCGCATAGGTAAACACACCCTTTACGGGAACAGGCAATATCACCGACACATAAGCCATGGGGGCTATTCTCCAGTAGGGTTGACCAAGGTTTCCGGGTTCTCGTCAGTAAACCATTTCGTGTACATCAGGTAGTGTGCCGCAATGCCCGTGTTGAGTTCCCGCGCCTGGTCGGGATCAACTTTCTTTATGAACTTGGCAGGCACTCCGCCCCACAGTTCTCCTGCGCCCACACGGGTGTTTTTAAGCACCAACGCACCTGCGGCTATGATGGCACCCTCGCCGATAGAGCAGTCGTCAAGCAGCGTGGCACCCATACCTATCAGCGCTCCGTGGCCAATCTTGGCTCCGTGTACCGTAACGTTATGCCCTATGGTGACATCGTCGCCTATTTCTATGGCAGCTTTCTTGTAGAGCGTGTGCAGGCACGAGCCGTCCTGCACATTGACACGGTTGCCGATCCTTATGTAGTTCACGTCGCCACGCACCACGGCATTGAACCAGATGCTGCAGTTGTCGCCCATCTCCACTTCGCCTATTACCGTGGCGTTTTCGGAGAGGTAGCAGTTCTTGCCGAATTTCGGGGTCTTGCCCTGTATTGTCTTTATAAGAGCCATTTTTCTGTTGCGTTTATTATATGTATGTTTCGTTTTTTATGAATTACTGTCAGGCAGGCAACGGGGCGCACGCCTTTTCCAGCCATGTGCGGTCTGCCATGTCGTCAAGATATGGGCGCAAGGAGTCAAGCACCGTCCTGTGGTAGTTGTTGAGCCATTCTATTTCGGTGGTGGTCATCATCTGCATGTCAACCAATTTCGTGTCTATCGGGCACAGCGTAAGCGGTTCAAAGCCCACGAACCGACCGAACTCCGTCTCCATACACGGCACGCAGAGCAGCACGTTTTCAATGCGCACACCGAAGCGTCCCTCCAGATACAGTCCCGGCTCGTCGGTCACCGTCATGCCCTCCACTATCGGAGCCGGCATGTAGTTCATGCGTATCTGGTGCGGTCCCTCGTGGACATTGAGGTGTGCGCCCACGCCGTGGCCTGTGCCGTGGCCGAAGTTGTAGCCCTCCTGCCACATTGCGTAGCGTGCGGCGAGGTCAAGTTGTGTGCCGCACGCACCGCGCGGGAATTTCATGCGGCTCAAAGCGATATGTCCCTTGAGTACAAGCGTGTACACCTTTTTCTGTTCCGGTGTAGCATCGCCGCCCAACAGCAGCGTTCGCGTAATGTCGGTAGTACCGCAAACATACTGCGCCCCCGTATCGACCAGCAGGATGCCTTCCGGTTTTAACGGGGTGTCGGTGTCCGCAGTCGCCTCGTAGTGCACGATGGCACCATGAGCATTATAGCCGGCAATGGTGCCGAAACTCAGCCCCTCGAAATCAGCGTTGGCCTTGCGCAGCTCTGTCAATTTGCTGTCAACGGACATTTCTGTTTCATTGCCTTGCGGCACAGCCTCCTGCAGCCACCTCAACCATCTAACGAGGGCTACTCCGTCCTGCAACATAGCCTGCTTCATTCCTTTTGTCTCGGCAGTATTCTTAATGGCTTTCATCGCAGCAACAGGCGAATCGGCAATCACGGTAGCGTCATGCAGATCACCGGAACACAGTGACGCAAGTCCATTGACACGCAAAGAAGCCATAGCGACGTTGGTGAGCGGCGAGAGCATGACCGATCCCTCTGCCCTCGCCAAAGCTGTTTCCGCCATGTCATAGGGATAGACACCGACCTTGTTTTCGGCAAGGTACGCCATGACCTCGCCGCTTATCTTTTCGGAGTCGCAATATAGAGCCGTCTCCTTGCGGCTGACAATGCAGTAGGCCACGAACACGGGGTTGCATTGGACATCGCCGCCACGCAGGTTGAGCAACCACGCCACCTCGTCAAGCTGGCTGACAAGGATGGCGGCACATCCCCTGTTTTCTACGGCATCCATGAGTCTGCTTATCTTGCTGCCGACTGTTTCGCCGGCCCACTCAAATGGTTGAATCCTGATGGGTGCGCACGGCAGGGGCGGACGGTTTCCTCTCCACAGGTCATCGGCGGCACTGTGGTTTGCCACGAGCCCTATGCCGTGTTCAGACAATTCGTCCTGCAGGCCAATCGCCGCCCTGTAGGTCACCAACTTGCCGTCAATGCCCACGCTGTCTTCCGGCTTCAGTTTTTCCGCAAGCCATCGGGCAATGGACGGAGTCCCCTGCAGACCCTCTTTCATCAGCCGGAAAGGAGTATCCTTCAGAACTTCGGCAGCGGCAATGAAATAGCGCGAATCTGTCCATAGTGCGGCATCGCCAAGTGTGACCACCGCCGTGCCGGCACTGCCCTCAAACCCGCTTATCCACTGACGGCACTGCCAATGGCCTGGAGTGTATTCGCCCGCATGAGGATCGGTTGACGTAAAGACGTAGGCCTCCAGCTTCTTTTCCTTCATCCATTGGCGCAGTGTTTCCACACGGTCTACGATATCCTGTTTCATATCTCTGTGTTGTTTTTCAGGTTACACTTACGGCAAAGTTACTAAGTCCGTGCCGGATTGAATACACCAAAACACAAAAAACACCCCCGAAAATGACCACAAGGCTTGACCCGTCAGTCCGACTGTTTGCCGTCTTGAGTTCCAAAGAGGAGACCGATGCGGCAAACCCGTGTACAACAAAGAACGGCGCAGCCATTCAACTGCGCCGTTCTTTGGGAACGAGAGACAAGGGCGTGACAAAAGCCATAGATTCTTGCTTTCGGCCAGTAGTGCGTTTGTTATCTTATGCAGACCTTGTTGCCGTTTACCACATATATGCCCTGCGGCAAAGAAATGGTTGCTTTGCCGTTTATCACGAACGATTGCACCAGATGCCCGTCAAGTGTATAGACTCTGACCTCTTCGTCCTGTCCACTGAGGTTTACTCCGCCCTTGCGAACCTGCACCCGAACGTTCTTGTCTGATGACGAGACCTTGTCAACGGCTGTCGGTTCCCCACTGTCGGCAGGGATGATTTCGCACCCCAACCTTGACAGGGTGAACTCCGAGATGACAGACGAACTGTAGGCCGGCAGATTGTAGAGCACTCCGAGTGACACTTCGGTCTCACCGGGCAGGGTGAACTCTATGCTCCCCGCATTGAGCGGAGCGAAAGCCAGCGTGGAAGAAACTTCCCCGACGGTAGCGAGCCTGTCACCAGCCGTTGCCACAAGCAGACAGTCTTCGGTATTGTCAGCCGTAGAACTCAAGGCACTGAACCTGTAGATGCCCGCGGGCAGCGTGACGGCCTGGAAAAGCGTCTTGTCCACCCCATCCTGCGAAAATCCCGACCATGAGGTCATGAACGTGAGTTGTCCGCCGTTCTGAGTGTCAACGGCGACACCACCTTTGCCGTCCGCCGATGCAACGCACCCCTGCCATGCAGAACCGGCGGAGCCCGTTTCAAGAGCGTAGAACCGTGATGCGTGGACAGTGTTGACATCGGTGCCGGTATGGGTGAACGCCGCCTTGACGTTGGTAAGACAAGATGCGGTGATGTCCTCGTCTGCCGGAATGGATGACGGCGTGTTTATGCCGAGACTGAACACCCCGTCAGACTTGACGAAATTGAGTCCTGCAATACTTCTGAACCCCGCCATGACACCGTTGTTGCCGTTGCTTGTAAGGTCTGTTGCCACAGTGGCTATCTCGTTGAAGTCGTAGTACACTTTCAGAGCGTTTTTCTCCGCTGCCGGTACATCGTCTACAGGATTGTTGCACACTGCGGCCAGCGATGCGCCTTTCAAGCCTGTACCCCAGATGCGGAATTCATCGATGACGGCTGCCATGGAAGCCTGTACTCCGCCAATCACGAGGTTGTCCCAGGCAGGAGTATTGAGCACGGGATACGCATCGGCCACAGCCTCACCGTCACGCATAAGGCAGAGATGAGAACCGGTCAACACCACCGCATAGTGATGCCACTCTTTGGGAATCACAAAACCCGCCGGCGATACAACCTCCTTGTTCTTGACACGGGCGGTCATCACCCCCGCAGCATCCGTAGAGACAGAGAACACCCCGTTTCCTGTAGCCATGGCTCCGGCATTGAGAGCCTCCGACGGTTTCATCCACCATTCAACGGTGAACCGAGCCTGGTTGGTGTCAAAAGGAGCAGACACCGTAAGACTCTCCCCCTCATTGCGGAAAAACAAGCCCGTCATGGATTTCGCGCTGCATACATAGAGGGCATCCGACACCGCCGACACCGAACCCGTCTCGCTGTCAACCAGCTGTATGCTGTAACGTCCCACCCCGGAGGGTTTGAACAATGAGGAGCCGCCCTGTATGATAGTGCGGCTCTTATCGTTTGCCACAGTCCACACAAGAGCAGCAGAGTCTGCCCCGCTCTTTTCACACAGGGAGACGGTCTCGCCAGCCAATATCACGTTTGGGGAGACGCTGAATGTCATGTTGCGGATTCCCGAATTGACCTCTATGTCCTTTGTGACAGAAACCGAACCGGCAGGGTTGGTCACTGTGAGGGTTGCCCTGTATGTGCCGTCAGCTGCATACAAGGCAGAAGCGTTGAGGGATTCCTGCACCTGTTCGCCCTCCGATCCTGGCAGATGCCATTTGTATGAAACGTTGGTGCCCGTAGACTTGTTGACCAGCGTGACGGCAGCTCCGGCCTTACGGTCGGGCTGATAAATGTCGAAGTTCGCCACAGGCAGCTCCACCGGCAACACCTTGACTGTATGTGTGGTGTCAACCACATTGCCGGCAACATCAACAGCCGTAAGCTTTATCCTGTATTCGCCCGCCTTGGCAAACACCATTGAAGTGCGCAAAAGGTTCTCCTTTGACAGCCCTGTTGCCGGCTCTTGCCATTTCCACGACACAACGTTGCCGTTCAGCCGCGCCTCCGCAAAGACCTCAGACCCGGCAAGCGGCACTGAGTCGGAAAGCACAAAATCCACCGTCCCGACCTCAGCGGGTCCTCCTTGCAATATGGTGGTGTCAACCGACAGTAGCGTGGCGGCACTGTTGAGATAAGGAGCATGGTTATTTCCGGCACAATCACGCAGTTTGGCCGTTCCGTTGACAACTATCTCGTCCATCTTGTAGTATGCCAAAAGGTCGGGCTCCGCTTGAGGGTTGACTATTTCGGAGACCATATCAGAAGCAACCTGATCGGCAGTACGTGCTGATTTCCACAGTCTCACGTCATCAATCCATCCTTTTATGGCACCGCCGTTGGACCCGAACACAAATTCCGTCACGGAGGGCATTCCACTGTAGCCCGAAACATTGAGGGTACGTTTCCACGCCCCGTTCACATAAAGGTTAAGGCGTGATCCTTCTACCGTTACCGCCACATGATGCCATGCGCCCGGCTTAATGGTACCCGCACTTGACTGCATACGTCTGGCGGCGTTGTTTTCAAATCCTGCGCTGACGCGTTGCATCTGGTCGTATGAAATAAGAAATTTTCCCCAGCCAGGTCCAACGAGATTGCTGTTAGCCGCCAGTTCATCCGGCTTGAACCAGTATTCTACCGTTGCGTTTGGCTGGGGGTCCGCAAAAACCTCCGGCACACAGAATCCACCGCCGTCAAAATGACGTGCCATATTGGTCTCCTTACCGGTGTTTACCGGCAACAAGGCTATATTAGACGGAACGGAAACTCCATTGGCATAAACCGCCTCTACGGAATATTCGCCAGTCATGTCATCCACCGCACAGCTCCGGCTGCCCGACGGCACTGTCACTATGCACTTGCCGTCTTTGAGGACTCTATAGCTTCTGAGTGCCGCCGTTGTCTGCAACGGAGCGTCCCAACAGAGGTTGCCCCGGCTGTCAAAACAGGCGTTGCGCGGAGCGTTGAACGCTTCACTGCCTGCCGATGCCGACAAAACGACAGGACCGGTTTCATGGCTCACCCTGACCGGCTGCATGGTCATCGGAGTCTGCACCACGCCGGACTGTCCCGTATAGTCAACCACCGTGCAGCTGTGGACGGTTCCTTCCCCCTCGCCGCCAACCTGCGGGTTGACACTGACAAAATATTTCACCGCAACACCCTCGGGCACGTCCGCCGTCAGGTCAGTGATGTTGAGCTGTACCGTCTTGGGCATCAAGAGCGCCCCGTCGTTGAGCCCTATATAGTTCGGCTCTCCGTCAGCAAAAGTCAACCGCGTAAACCGCTGAGTCTTGTCGGGCACGGCGGCATCAGGGTCAAGACTGTAGCCCAGCGAGAAACTGATTTCGGAACTTTTGGTGTAATCCATATTGATCTGCACCACACGGTTGACAGGCAGTTCCTTGGTCTCCTTGTCAAGGGTCAGACCAAGGTCTATATACTGACCGCCAGCCGTCTGTTTCACGTGAATGGCGAAGAGGTTCGGTCCCTCCGGATTAATCGCCTCGCGGGCTGCTGTAGAAAAGTCTACCGTCTTGTAGTCGGAAAGATAGCCCGTGGCACTATAGGCCAGAACTCCATTGACATAAACCTCCACATCTTCGTCATTGTAGATCACCATGCGCAAAGCCTTCAGTTCCTCTTCACCAAGGCTGAGGTCAACGGTTTTGCGGAGCCAGATGTCGGAAGAAGACCAATGCGTACCATAGGTCATGTTGGCAAGACCGTTGGCGCCGAAGCCCGATGTGCCGGAAAGCCACTTGCTGTCGTTGAACGATTCGCCGTACCATCCGTCGCCCGGATCGGCAAGCGTGTAGCGCCACGTCTGCGGTTTCTGACTGGCAACGGGCAACACATATTCCTCTTCCACCCCGTCGCGCTCAATCAGGTCGCGATTGGCCTTGCATATCCTTGACTGATCGCTCTTGACCAGACGGTCATAGGTCATAAGCCCGTTGACCTCTATCTCCACATCGGTGAGCTGTGTGTAGACCGCTGCCGACATCCCCTTGCAAGTCTTGTAGTACGCCAGCTTGCTGAAATACTTGCACACAGTGCTGTCGTACTCCGAAGCCGATCCTACAGAGGCGTAGCCCCAGCCGCTGCCGCTCCACAGGTGGCCATCGACCACATATCTCACTCCGCCGTATTCGCCGTTGGCCAGAGCCTGTGCCTTGCCGCTGGTGGGAGTGACGGGTGAGGGGGCCGGGTAAGGGTGCGTGTCCTTGACATCTCCGTAGCCATAGAATGTCCAGCCGGAAGCCTCATCGATAAGGCGTGTGGAATCCATGGAGCGCACCAGATCCACGTACGTCTTGGTGTCGTGCTGTCCTCCCGCCTCGTTGAACACGACCCAGTTCACTACAGAAGGAACATTGTATAGTTTGTTTACCATGGCTTTCAATTCCGGCGTGAATATCCCGGCATCGTTGGTGACACCCTCGTCCCTGGTGCCACCGTAGTTCATTGACGGCATATCCTGCCACACAAGCAGACCCAGCCTGTCTGTCCAATAGTACCAACGGCGCGGCTCCACCTTGATGTGCTTGCGCACCATATTGAAACCAAATTTCTTTATCTGCACAAGGTCGTTGCGAATGGCCTCGTCGGTCGGTGGCGTAAGGTTGCTCTCGGGCCAATATCCCTGGTCAAGCGGTCCGGACTGGAACACGAAGTTGTTATTGAGCATCATGCGATAGAAACCGTCCTTATCTTTCTCTATGTGTATTTTCCTCATACCGAAATAACTTTTCACCTCGTCAACGTTGCCGTCTTTGTCAACCAGTTCAAGTTTGAGGTCATACAGATAAGGGTGGTCGGGCGACCACAGGTCAGGGTCCGGTATCGACAAGACCATGTCCTCATCCGGCTGCCCCTCGGCCTCTGCCACCTTGACAGCACCGTGGTATGCCGCAGCCTTGATTTTGCTCACGTTGTCCGTAGCACCGGCGGCTTCCGCCCTTACGGTGAGAGTCTGGTTGTCGATGTCGGGCGTTATCCTGAAATTCCTGATATACGACTGGTTTACCGCCTCGAGCCAGACTGTCTGCCAGATACCCGAACACGAAGTGTAGAAGATACCGCCCGTTTTCCTCACCTGCTTTCCGCGCGGAACCGCCCAGCGGTCTGTGGGATCAAACACCTTGAGAGCCACGGTGTTCTGCTGCCCCTCCACGATTTTGTCGGTGATGTCGAAGCTGAACGGATCGTAACCGCCGTCGTGTGTTCCTACCACCTCGCCGTTGACCTGTACCTCACAGCGCCAATCCACCGCCTCAAAATTCAGAAGGACCCTTTTGCCTTTCCATGCAGAAGGTACGGTGAAAGTGCGGCGATATGCCATTGACTCATAGTACGTACCGATTCCGCTGAGCGCACTCTCCACACAGAACGGCACCAGAATCTGCTGCCAACCACTCTCCGGAACACTTTCATCATACGACGGAAGGCTGATGAAATCCCAAAGTCCGTTGAGGTTCTGCCAGTCATCCCTCACCATCTGCGGGCGCGGGTATTCCGGCAGGGCGTTTGTGGGGCTGACATCATCCGCAAATCTCGTTTTGACGGGCACCTTCCCCATTTTCCAGTCAGCTTTCACGCTAACCGGACAGCACAAGAGAGCCGCCACAGCAATCTGCGCAATTGCAATAACATTCAATCTTTTCATCTGTTATAAATATATATGAATAAACTTTTGCTTTTGTAGCACAAAGATACGAAAAACAACAGAATTTCCTTATATTTATCAAATTTTTTGTTCCCAAAGAAATAAACCTTCATTTTTTATTCGGCTTTGCGCCTGTCCAAAAGAGCGAACAAAGTGGTGCGGCAACGTAGCCGGAAACAAAGAATTTCCGTAACTTTGACCGGTTTTTCACAAACCGCCGTTTTTCCGAGGCAAAATCCATTACAAACCATATAAAAAATGACAACAAAACAAAAAAGATTTTTCCTCTCCGAAGAGGAAATCCCGACGCATTGGTACAACATCCAGGCCGACATGCCCAACAAGCCCCTGCCAATGCTCAACCCCGCTACAAAGAAGCCGGTAAAGGCGGAAGACCTCTACCCTGTGTTCGCCGAAGAACTATGCCGGCAGGAACTCAACACGGTAGACCCCTGGATACTCATTCCAGAACCGGTCAGGGACATGTACAAGTTCTACCGCTCCACCCCGCTGGTGAGAGCCTACGGTCTGGAACAGGCACTGGGAACGCCTGCCCACATCTATTTCAAGAACGAGAGCGTCAGTCCTGTGGGAAGCCACAAGCTCAATTCGGCCATCGCACAGGCATACTACTGCAAGGAACAGGGCATCACGAACGTGACCACCGAGACAGGTGCCGGCCAGTGGGGTGCGGCACTCTCCTATGCCGCCAGCGTGTTCGGGCTCAACTGCACCGTCTTTCAGGTGAAGATCTCGTATCTGCAGAAACCCTACCGCCGCAGCATAATGGAGACCTACGGGGCTGAGGTACACCCCTCACCGTCGGACGTGACCAAAGTGGGGTGCGCCGTGCTGGCCAAAGACCCCGACAACAGGGGGTCGCTCGGCACAGCCATATCCGAGGCTCTCGAACGCGCCATGGAAACACCCAACTGCCGCTACGTGCTGGGGTCGGTGCTCAATCATGTGTCGCTGCACCAGACTGTGATAGGCCTGGAGGCCGAGAAACAGATGGAGAAAGCCGGCGAGTACCCCGACATTGTGATTGCCTGCTTCGGCGGCGGCAGCAACTTCGGCGGATGTGCCTTCCCGTTCATGCGCCACAACTTCCTTGACGGCAAAAAGACACGCTTCATAGCCGCCGAACCCACGTGCGCCCCGAAACTCACGCGCGGCGTGTTTCAGTACGATTTCGGCGACCTGGCAGGCACCACACCGCTCATACCGATGTACACTCTCGGCCACAACTTCATGCCGGCCAGCATACATGCCGGCGGACTGAGATTCCACGGTGCCGGAGCCATCGTGAGCCAGCTCATCAAAGACCACTTCATGGAAGCCGTTGACATAGCCCAGACGGAAACGTTCCGCGCGGCCACG
This sequence comes from Anaerovoracaceae bacterium, assembly GCA_963617965.1. Classification (GTDB taxonomy): domain Bacteria; phylum Bacteroidota; class Bacteroidia; order Bacteroidales; family Bacteroidaceae; genus UBA6382. The sequence goes on along the minus strand of CAVEQO010000006.1, from coordinate 51,515 downwards.
CTGTTCGCCAAGGCCGAAGGCATCATACCCGCGCCGGAGAGCAGCCACGCCATAGCCGCAGCCATACGCGAGGCCGACAAGTGCAAGGAAACCGGTGAGGAAAAAGTGATACTCTTCAACCTTTCGGGACACGGTCTGATAGACATGACCGCCTACGACCAGTACCACGAGGGGCAGCTGCAGGACTACGACGTGAGCGATCGGGAGATATCCGAGTTCACGTCTTCGCTTGAACATATCGTTTAGCCACAAAGGGCGTTTGCCAGAGTGCCGCAGCACTCCCTTTTACCGTGCGGAACAGCTTGAAAACAAGCCGTTCCGCACTTTTTTGCACACCAACGCATCCTCCCCGACCAAAAAGGACTGCTACAATCATGGTTTTGTGGCTTTTCTTGACTATCTTTGCAAGCGAAGACAACTTTCAAAACACGACATATTCATGAAACCTTTTTCTTTCCTCTTCCGCGGACTGCTACTCGCCGTAGCGGGGACGGCCGCCGTTTCCGCCATGGCGGACGACAAGTATTTCCAGCCACGCGAGCTGATACAGGTGAGCGATGACAACGTGCAGATGACCCACGACCAGACTTCCGCAAGCGTCACCGTACAGACGAAGTCGGCCTACGAATTCTACTGCCGCAGCCCGTGGCTCAAAGCTACGCTAGACGGCAATACCGTCAGGATCTCCGCCACTGAAAACAAGCTCTTTGTGCCGCGCACGGCGAAAATAATCCTCACCACCCACAAGGAAAACGTATCGCGCGTGATCAGCGTGACGCAGAAACCCGAACCGGGGCACGACAAGCATTTCGCACTGCCCACCCAAGGCAATATCTACCACATGACCGACATGGATCTCGGCAAGGCTACCCATGACCCTTACATCAGTGCCGTGCTCAAGAACAGGGCCGTAGAAAGCAAGCAGGCAAAAATCAAGAACAACACCTACGAGACAAGCATTGGCACTCATGCGCCCTCCACGTTCAAGATACAGCTCAACGGGGCTTTGCGCTTCGTGACAGACCTCGGCATTGACGACGAAATTCTGAAAAAGGATGTCAGCAGCCACGGTGATGCCACATACAAGTTCCTGCTCGACGGCAAGGAAGCGGCAAGCGGACGCATAACCATTGCAGACCACAACGCAGTCCACATTGACATCGACACACACGGAGCCAAGATTCTTGAGATTGTCTTCGACTCCAACGGCTCCAACTGGGGAGACCACATAGATATGGGGAATCCCTATTTCGAACTCTCGGCAGACAAGCCCGTGCTTGTGGACTAACCCTCGCTTCCGTACTGTCCAATCATGTCGGCAGCGCATTTACGATCCATAAAGACACGCATCACTACGGCTGCGGCACTGTTCCCCCTGTCCATAGCCGTAGCGGGCATCCTGTGGTATGCCGACACGGATTTTTCCCTGGAGTCTTTTCTGGCACTGGTCATGCTGCTGACCAGCACTGTCGCCCTGCGCGTGTTCAGCAATGCCGTACAACTCATCAGAGTGCGCAGCTGGGCAGTAGCTTCGCTCTTCATCATTACAGAAGCTCTCTGCTCCCACATCTATGGCTGGTCTCCGCTGAACATGGCGGGATGTATGTTGCTGTTGACATACACCATAAGCCTGCTGCTGTCGCACCAGTCCCCCAGACCGCAGACTCCCGTATTCGCCGCCACCGTTTCAGTCGCACTGCTCACCATGATCATGCCACAGCTGGCGTGGCTCATGCCAATATGCCTGCTGTCGTTGCTCACGCCCCTGCGATCATTCACGCCGCGTGCATTGTCCGCCGTTGCGTTCGGACTGTTGCTACCCTATCTGGCGTTCTTCTGCTGGCACATCTACCATGATTCCGCAGCCACTGCACTACAGGAAATGGATGCCGCACTCCGTGACTATGCCGTGCCGCTACTATCGGACATAGTCACAACTGAAATCAGCACCGGAAATTTCACCGCCAACCCGTCAACACCACACCTCCACCGACTGTACATGTGCCTGTTCGGTCTCGTTGGTATCGTCCATTTCCTACACACGCGCTACAATGACAAAGTGCGCACGCGCATCTACTACACAACCATTATCATGCACTGGCCCGCAATCACGCTGCTACAGTTCTTCACCACCGGCCACGACTCGCTGCTGGCGACCATGGCGGCACTCTACAACAGCGTCCTGCTGGCACACTATTTCGTCTTCGCCAAGGGGTGGGTAGCCAATACCTTGTTCTGGTTCTTCGTACTGCTATGCTGCTGCTTGACGTTGCCGGTTTGCTGATTGACTATGGCTACGTAGGCATGGGCGTGGCGGCTTTTCTGGCAGGCAGCGTCATTCCGTTCAGTTCCGAAGCCATACTGACCGCCCTCTATGCCGGCGGTCTCAATCTCTGGACACTGGTGCTGGCAAGCACCGTAGGCAATGTGCTCGGAGGGGTGTTCAACTACCTCATAGGCCGTCTGTGCAACGAAGAGTGGGTATACCGTCTGTTCCGTATCAAGCAGGAAAAGCTCGCCGCCACCAAGGAAAAGGTGCGCCGCTACGGGGCCTGGACCGGACTGTTCTCGAGCGTGCCTGTATTAGGCGATGCCATAACCCTTGCCCTCGGCATCCTGCGCGTTGACTTCGCCAAGTCGGTAACAGCCATGGTTATAGGCAAGTCTCTGCGCTACGTAGTGCTCGCACTCATACTCGATGCCCTGTAAGTCCGGTGGACTGCCCACTCTCCCGTTAGCCTTATTTAACACAAAAAACAGATCACTCCATGCGCAATATCCGTATTTTTGCACATGTAAAAACCTAAACTCTCATTTATTATGAAACCTACATCCATCAGTTCTAGTGTCAAGCAGGCCGCGATCATTGCCTTGGGCATCGTTGCGCTCGGCTTTTGTGTGAAATCAGGACTCAACAGTCTGGCGGGCAAAGACCGCAGAGTAGTGGTAAAGGGGCTGGCGGAAAAGGAGGTGGAGGCCGACAAGGTGACATGGCCCATTCTGTCAAAGGAGATAGGCAACAACCTTCCGGAACTGTACAAGAGCATAAACTCCACCACCGGCACCATCAAGCAGTTTCTCCTCGCCAACGGCATCAAGCCATCGGAGATAAGCATCAACGCACCCGTGGTCATTGACCTCAACGCAGAACGCTACAGCGACAACAGCCGGCCCTACCGCTACAACGTCACCTCAAGCATCACCGTCACCTCGTCGAACGTGAAACTCGTGCGCAGCATTCTGGCGCGGCAGGGCGAGCTGCTCCAAAAAGGCGTGGCCATCGTTGACGGAGGTTATGAAAGCCCCGTGACATACGAGTTCGTGGCTTTCAAGAAGATGAAACCTTCCATGATGCAGGAAGCCATCAAGAACGCAGAGAGTACCGCTGCGCAGTTCGCCGAAAACAGCAACAGCAAGCTTGACAAAATCATGAGTGCCGACCAAGGGCAGTTCTCCATTGAAGACCGCGACTCCAACACTCCCTATATCAAGAAAGTGCGCGTAGTAACCACCGTGACCTATTCGCTCAAAGACTGAAGTTGCCACAAGCTACCGCACAATAAAAAAACACCGTCCGCTTTTTCTTTTCGCGGACGGTGTTTTTTGTTTCAGAAATGCGTGGCCAATCCTCCCTCAGACGTTTCCTTGTAGACAGAGGGCAAGTCGTGGCCTGTTTGCTTCATCACCCTGACCACCTTGTCAAAGCTAACGGAGTGGCGTCCGTCGGTGAGGGCAGAGTACAGGCTGGCATCCATAGCCCGCACTGCCGCATAGGCGTTGCGCTCTATGCACGGTATCTGCACCAGTCCGCACACGGGGTCGCACGTCATGCCGAGGTGATGCTCAAGCCCCATTTCGGCGGCGTATTCCACCTGCGCTACCGAGCCGCCGAACAACTGGCACACGGCAGCGGATGCCATGGCGCAGGCGGTACCTATCTCTCCCTGACAGCCCACTTCCGCACCGGAGATGGACGCATTGGCCTTGACCACGTTGCCAAACAGCCCCGCCGTGGCCAGAGCCCTGACGATGCGCTCATCGCTGAACTTGTGTTTCTGCTGTACCTGATAGAGCACTGACGGCACCACACCGCATGAGCCGCACGTAGGAGCGGTCACGATGATGCCACCAGAGGCGTTCTCCTCCGCCACCGCAAGTGCGTAGGCAAAGGTCACTCCCTTTGACTGGAGCGAGGGGACATAGCTGTTGGCCTTGACGAAGAACTTTGCCGCCTTGCGCTTGAGGTGAAGAACTCCCGGCAGTACCTCCTCGGCAGCCAGACCGCGCACGATGGACTCTTTCATTGCCGTCCACACATCGCCGAGAAAATCCCATACTCCCGGCTGCTCGCATTCCTTGACATACTCCCAGAAGTCCATGCCTTTTTCCTCACAATGAGCCATTATTCCGTCAATGGTACTGAGGGCATAGATGTCAGATTCCTGCTCCCCGAGATATTTTGGGGACTCCTCTTTCAACGCCCCTCCGCCCACGCTATAGACCGTCCACGTGTCAACAACGGAGCCGTCTGCCGACAGAGCCTCGAACATCATGGCGTTGGGATGGAACGGGAGGAACGTCTTGGGACACCACACGATTTCGGCATCCTTGCCGGTGTTGCGGAAGACTGCTTCCACGGCCACATCGGTGAGGTGCCCCCTGCCGGTAGCGGCAAGGCTGCCGTAGAGCGTGACCCTGTAGCGAACAGCGGCCGTGTTGTGTTCCAGAAAAATCCCCGCAGCCGTGGAAGGCCCCATGGTGTGGCTCGAACTGGGTCCGTAGCCTATCCTGTATATCTCTTTCAGACTTTTCATAGTGTTATATGGTTTTCCCACCCGTCACGCATCGTGTCCGGGCGAAAGATTTCTGTTGTCATTCCGTGCAGACGGACTGTGGGCGGAAAGTATGCGGTGGGGCACACGCCCATGGGCAACCATCTCGAACGGGCAACCCACCTCGCGACCGAACCATTCATCGGCAGGTTCTGCCGAAGGGTGGTAGTGCAGGGTGCGGTTGACGCAGGCTATGTTGCGCACCTCGCGGACGATAGTGCCGACATCGTGGCTCACGAGCATTATGGCGCAGCGGCTGTTGATGTCACGCAGCAGGTCGTACATCATACCCTCACTGTCCTTGTCCATGTATGTGGACGGTTCGTCCAACACGAGCAGCTGCGGTCCGCTGACCATGGCCCTGGCCATAAGCACACGCTGTCGCTGACCGCCCGACAATCTCCCCACGGAATGTCCCGCAAGCGATTTCAGCCCGAACAGATCCATCACTTCGGCCGCTCTGGCGCGCTCCGCCGCAGTAAAGCGGTGGAAGAGCGAACGCCCCGTAAGGAGACCGCTCGCTATCACCTCGGAGACAGTGACGGGAAAGCTGAAATCGAACGACAGGTACTGAGGCAGATAGCCGATGTTCAAACAGTCTGCCGGCTGTCCGGCGAGGCTGAAATATTCTATGGTTCCGCTGACATGGGGCACCAGCCCGAGAATGGCTTTGACCAACGTGGTCTTACCGCCCCCGTTGGGGCCTATCACTCCGAGGAAGTCGTTTTGTTCCACCGTGAGACACACATCCTGCAGCACGGGCTTGCCATCGTAGGCCACCGTCAGATTGTCTATTTTGATCAACGGCTTCATTCTGTTGCATTTTCAAGTGAGCGTGCCACTAGCATAAGCTGTCCGCTCCAGTCGTATGCCAAAGGATTGATACGCACAATGCGCGCACCCGTTTCCTCCGCTATGACCAGAGCGGCGTTTTCAGCGAACTCCTGTTGCACAAAGACGACCCTCACCCTTTCCTTGCGCGCCCTGTTTATGAGTTCCTTCACCACACCCGGTGTAGGCTCCTTGCCCCCACTCTCTATGGCAATCTGGTGCAGTCCGTAGTCTTCTGCGAACTGTGTCAGGGCTGGATGGGCTATCACGAACGCACGCGACGGCAATTTTCCGGTGACAGCCGCCAACTCCCTGTGGAGAGAGTCAATGCCGGCCTCCACTAGGCGCAGACGCGCGGCATACTCCCGGGCGTTAGCCGTGTCAAGTCGCGCAAGGGTACGGGCGATGTTACGGCAAATAATCCGGGCATTGGCCGGCGATGTCCATGTGTGGGGGTCGGATGAGCGGGCATGCAGTCCCTCGGACGTGTCACACACGTATATGCCACCCGCCGACACGGCATCGGCAAGCGCAGAAGTCTCGAAGCCCAGCCTGCCCACCTTGAACAGGCAGCAGGACTCTGCCACACCCGCCATCTGCCCTGCCGTGGGCATGAACTCCTCGGGGCTGAAGCCCTTGGGCACCACGGTGCTGACCTGCCAGCGCGGACCTGCCAGGCGGTTGACAAAAAAGCGGAGCGGCTCAATGGTCACGGAAGCCTTGTAGTTGCACCGTACCGTATCGGGGGAGCATCCAACCAACAACAGCATCACGGCTGCTGAAGCAACTGTAAGGGAATACCGCAAAGACGCACGTATCATATTGCAAAGGTAGTGAAAAACGGACGCAAAAGAAGCTGCGCCATTAACTATTTGTTTTATACGACAGCCTTGAACTGCGTTCTCACATAATTATGCTAATTTTGTAGTCAACAACACTCTCGCATACAAGCATGAAGATAATACATACTGCCGACTGGCATCTCGGCGACAACTTCCACGGTTTTGACCGCACAACCGAGCACCGGCATTTCCTGAAATGGCTGCAAGACCTCATAGAAGAAGAACGGCCCGACGCCCTGCTGGTGAGCGGCGACGTGTTTGACTGCGCCAACCCGTCCGCACAGGCCGAAGAGCAGCTCTACACGTTCCTCAACACCGTTACCCACCTGTACAAAGGGTTGCAGGTTATCATCACCGCAGGCAACCACGATTCGGGGCGGCGACTACAGGCTCCCGCCTCGCTACTGCACGGTCTCGGCGTGACGATAAGGGGCTATATACGGCACAACGAGAAATGGCAACCTGTGCTTGACGACCTGATTGTTCCAATAAGGGCAATCGACAACCCCGACGAGTGTGCCGCAGTGCTGGCCGTGCCCTACATACGCCCCACCGATCTGGATTCCGGCAAACCGCGCACGGACAGCATCAAGGAGTTTTTTGCCGATTTGGCAGGGCGGGCGCACAAGACCTGCGGAAAGCATACACCCGTAATACTTATGGCTCACCTATACGCTGCGGGAGCGGAAGTTGCCCTCAACGACCACTCCGAACGGCTTGTGGTAGGGGGCGAGGACTGCACCGATGTAGATGCACTTGACCGCAACGTGAGTTATGTGGCACTGGGGCACATTCACAAAGCCCAGCAGGTGGGCGGCGACCATATGGTTTTCTATGCCGGCAGTCCGATACCGATGAGCTTTGCCGAAAAACATTACCGTCGCGGAGTAAACAAAGTGACAGTCGGGCCGACAGGAGGACTTGTAGTGGAGCAGGTGGAATACTCTCCCCTGCGCAGGGTTGTCTCCTTTCCGGACAACGGTGCGGCTTCTCTGGGCGACATTCTTGCCATGATAAGGCAACTGCCCGACAAAAGCAGGCAAGACAACGACCTGTGGCCATATCTTGAAATAAAACTACGGGACAGCGAAGCCGGAGGAGCGGCACAGAACGAAATCCTCAATGCTCTCGACAGCAAAGCCGCAAGGCTGTGCAAACTCGTCAAAGAAGTCCCGGCTTCCACCAAGACAGGCACTCCGTCATCCAACACTCTTGAGCAACTGCTCAGACGCACACCCCTTGACATAGCCCTTGATGCTTACCTGCAGGTCACAGGCGAGGAAATGAGCGATGACATCATAGAACGTTTCAACGCTGCGGTGCAGGAAGCGCAGAACAACGAAGAAGAAACCCCGTCCCTGAACTGAACACGACAACACACAATGAGAATAGACAAAATAGAAATATGCAACCTTGCGTCAATAGAGGGCAAGCAGTCCATTGACTTCACACAGGAGCCCCTCAAGTCGGCCGGACTGTTTGCCATCACGGGCAATACGGGGGCTGGCAAAAGCACCATTCTCGATGCTATTTGCCTTGCCCTGTACAACGAGGCCCCGCGACTTGCCAACAAGGAGGCCTCAGCCAAAAATGCCGATGACAGCACACCCAACATTTTCAACACGTGCAATATGCTACGGCGCGGCACGACACAAGGTTACAGCAAAGTGACTTTCTCGCTCAGCGACGACAGCCAGTATCTCGCCGTATGGAGCGTAAGCCTGAACCGCAACAACAAGTTCAGGCCCCTGAACCGCAGTCTGGAACAACTTCACCCCAAACACACCACCCTTGCCGACAGGAACAAGGAAGTACAGTCCCTCATCACCCGGATAATAAAACTTGACTACAGCCAGTTCACACGCACGGTTATTCTGGCACAAAACAGCTTCACCAATTTTCTGTCCGCGAAAAAAGCCGAAAAATCGCAGTTGCTTGAAAAAATTACGGGCACAGAAATCTACGCAGAGATTTCACGGCGCATCTTCCTGAAGACCAAAGATGCCGAACGCGACTACACCGGGGCGATGCAGCGCATGGAAGGGCTGAGCAAAGGCAAGCTGGCGGAAGAAGATCTGCAAAGGGCGGAAGAGAACCTCAACCTGTGCAACAGCCAGAAAACGAAATACAGCAACGAGCTGACACGCATCGACAGACAATTGGAATGGTACGACCGCCACGACAAGGCCATGGCAGACCTTGAACATAAAAAACGGGAACAACAGGAAGTGCAACAGGAGGCCAATGCCATGGCAGACCGGCAGCGCGAGCTGGAACGCTACGACAGGCTGCAACCGTTTGCCCCCACGTTCATCGCCATAAAACAGGCAGAACAGGATCTCCGTCTCCGCAAAAACGACATCTCGGAAAAAGAGGCTCAGACCGAGCGTGCGAAACGCAGAACGGAAGAACTCCAGTCCCTGCTTGACGAAGCCCGGACGCAACTGCTCAATGCACAACAGATACTGTCGGCACAGCAGCCGAACATAAACAAAGGGCGGCGGCTTGAAGGACAGCTTGCCGCAACAGAAGAGCAACTCAAAAGCACACGCCACGAACTGGCACGCCACGAGGAAACCCTGACACAACGCCACGACAACCTCCGCGCCAAAGCCGGAGAACTGAAAAGCTGCGAGGAAAGGATAGCCGAGGCAAAACGTACCCTACAGACAATGGCGCAACACCGTACGATGATGAGCCAGACCGAACTGATACGTACACGGCTTGACAAGATGAACACCATGCGCCTGTCGATACTGGCTGCCGAAGAATCCATTTGCGACAACAACGGCAAGCTGCGACACTGGAAAGAAGAGGATCTCAGACTGCGGGACGAAGCCGGAACCATGCAGGAAGCTCTCGTGCAGCTGAACAGCAACCTGCACATACACGAACAAGCCAATCTGGGCATTGACTCGAACCAACTGCAGCAGAAGCTCAATTCCCTGTCTGATCAAGTCGTGCGTTCCAAAAACGCCATCACCCTGTGGAAACGCATTGACTCGTGCTACGCCGAAATAAACAGCAAGACCAACGAACTGCACCAGTGCAAAGCCGCCAACAAGCAGAGAGAGAAAGATGCGGAAAATCTCGGCATGAAGGTACAATTGCTCAAAGACTCCTATGAACAAGTACACCGCACCTATACCATGAGCCAAAGCCAGGACATCAAGAGCCTGCGTCAGGAACTTGTGGAAGGTTCGCCGTGTCCCCTATGCGGCTCAAGCCACCACCCCTATCACTCCGACTCGGAACAGCATCTGGGGCTGTTGCTTGAGAGTCTCACCGAGCAATTCAACGCGGCACAGGAAAATCTCCGTCAGGCCATGGAACAACATTCCGCCCTGCTCAACCTGTATAACGAGGAACAGGGCCGGATAGCCGTATTGGAACAGTTCCTGCAACGGCTCCGCCACGAGCAGGAGGAGAACACAGAAGCGTGGAAAACCTATGCCGACCTTGACAGCAGCTTTGGACAATGCGACAGCAGCGTCAACAGCTACAGCCGCAACACACGTCTTCACCAGATATACGAGAACTCGTGCCACGAGCGAGACACCGTGAGCAGGCAGTTTGCGGACTTCAACAAGCATCAGGAAGAAATCAATCTCCTCAACGCCCGCATACAGGCTCTACAGGCGAAGATTGCCGAAAACGGGCGACTCCGCGCACAGACCGTCACCAACTGCAGCGTGACAGAAAACAACATACTGGCTCTGCAACAGGATGCAGAGCACAACAGACACCTGCTCGCAGAAGAGACGGCACGCATAGCCCCCCTGATAACCATAAACGGATGGAAAGAGCGTTGGGCCAACTCCTACGAGGCTTTTGACCACGAACTGCAAATCAGAAAGAAGCACTGGGACACCTGCACGGAAACCCTGCAAAAAGAGGAAAACTCGCAGTTCCGGCTACAGCAGGAGCTCAACGCAATAGCCAGCAGCATAGAAGACCTGCAGAACGTGCGCCAGACCCTGACAACCCAAGCGGACACCCTCCAGCAGGAAATCAACAAAGACAAGGAGGAACTGCAGGCTCTCTTCGGCGGACACTCCGTGGACAGCGAGGCAGCCCGGCTCGCACATGCCGTGGATGCCGCACGCAGCAGAGCCGATGCCGCACAGCTCGAGTCAAACAAAGCGAAAGAGCAACTCGTGAGCCTTGCTTCCTGCACTGAAAGCCTCAACAGGCAATACCGCGACCGTGAGGAAGAACACCGGGAACTGCGCACCAAACTCGACATAGACATCTCTCGCTTCAATCTGGACGAGCACGCCACGCTACAGTATTTTGAACTGGACAAATATTTCACCAACCCTCAAGACTGGGCGAAACTGCGTGCCGATATCGCCAACCTCAAGACCAGACTTGATGCCATAAACTTCAAGGTCGATGCTGCCAATGCCGCAATGCTTGACGTAGAAACCTCGCCATACCGCCCGTCGGACAGCGACCCCGAAGACAGCAAAGCGTCGCTTACGACAAAGAAAGAGGATTTGCGCATTGCCGCCAAAGAAAACGAAGAAAACCTGCACCAAACGGATTTCCTCATAAAAGCGCACAACGAAAGCAAGCGCGCCGCAGACGATTTCGCTCCCACACTCGAAAAGACCAAGGACAACTGTTTGGCGTGGCAGCGACTGTGCAGCGTATTGGGCAGTGCCGACGGGAAAACTTTCCGTGAGATAGCCCAGTGCTACACATTTGAATCGCTGGTGGGCTATGCCAACCGGCAATTGGAAGACCTGACTCCGCGCTATAAACTGCGTGCAAAACCCGGCACTCTCCAACTCTATGTCACAGACCACCATATGTTTGACCAGATCCGCCCCGTCAACTCCCTGTCTGGCGGTGAGTCGTTCATCGTGAGCCTGAGCCTCGCCCTGGGACTGTCATCGCTGTCGAGCAACAACCTCGACATAGGCAGCCTGTTCATTGACGAGGGCTTCGGCAACCTTGACACCAACAACCTCAACATGGTGATAGACGCCCTGAGCAACCTGCAGCACACCCAAAGACGCAAAGTTGGCATCATAAGCCACACGGAGGAAATCAGGAGCCGCATTTCCCCAAAGATACAACTTGAGTCCGAACCCGGCGGCAAGAGCCGCATAACCGTAACCGACTGACAGTCACATGAACAGCAAACTGAAACGAGCCGCAGGGCGTCTGCGACACTTTGTCCTCACAAGAGGCAACGGAGTACAGTCGCCGTTTGCATACGATTTTGTCTGGCAAGTGGTAAACAACAAGTCTGCCTACTATGCCTACGACGATCTGCACAAGGAACTGCAGACCCTGTCTCCGCCAGAGCGCAAACAGGCAAAATTGCTGTTCAGACTCGCCAACTTCACACGTCCATCGCTTGTTTGTCTCGACGACAGTCTGCCTACAGCCTACAGAGCTTTGCTGAAACGCGGATGCGCCACGGCAGAGTTCGCCCCACTGCCGCAAGACGGAGAGACACGACGCCTGCTCATCGTGTCACCGGCTCCCCCTATGCCGGCAGACTGGCAGGCCGGGTCTATGATTGTGCAACCCGGCATACACGAGAACCGCACCGGCAACGCCCGATGGCAACAACTTTTGTCAATGCCGCAGGCAACGTTGACATTTGACCTCTACGACTGCGGCATAGCCATTGCGGTTCCCGACCACTACAAACAACATTTCATCATCAATTTCTGACAAAACGCCACTACCATGAGCAAGATCTACACCCACTCGGGAGACAACGGCCAGACCTCGCTGGCCGGAGGCACAAGGGTACCGAAGACCCACGCGCGCCTTGAAGCCTACGGCACCGTAGACGAGCTGTCAAGCCACGCCGGACTTCTGTGCGCCATGCTCGCCGACCATCGCGACCGCGACTTTGTCTGCAGCGTACAGCAAACCCTCTTTGACCTGTCGGCAATACTGGCAACCGAGCCGAACGCCGCGCGACAACCGCGCCCGCTCAACCCGGAGACAGTAACGGAGATAGAGAGGGAGATTGACTCCATACAGACCGAACTGCCCCAACTCAAGGCTTTCGTGCTGCCGGGAGGATGTACAGCGGCAGCTCAGGCGCACGTGTGCCGCACGGTGTGCCGCAGGGCGGAACGCCGCATCTACGCAATGAAAGAAGCATGCCACGTGGACGATACCGTCCTGCGGTATATCAACCGCCTTTCAGACTATTTCTTCGTGCTTGCACGCAAGGCCAACCGTCAAACGAATACCGATGAAATCCTTAAAAAATAGGATTTGCGTATTTTTAACACTATGCCCCACTTTTTAGAGAGAAACATTCGCATATCAAAAGATATTCTGTTATTTTTGCACCCCGAACAACTTCTCTCTCATTTTTAAGACTATGTATTGGACACTTGAACTTGCATCAAAACTTGAAGATGCGCCATGGCCGGCAACCAAAGAAGAACTCATTGACTATGCCATGCGCTCGGGAGCTCCGATGGAGGTGGTGGAAAACCTTCAGGAACTTGAAGACGAAGGCGAGGCATACGAAACAATAGAAGACATATGGCCGGACTATCCCACAAAAGAAGACTTCTTCTTTGACGAGGACGAGTACTGACACCCCCTTTCAAGCCAAACACATTGTCGCTGGTTATCAGCGGGCAAGAATAAAGTGGGACGGACAAACAACATTTGCCCGTCCCGCTTTATTCTGGAGATTAGCCCTCAGCCCTACTCGTTCTTCCACAATCCGTGCAAATTGCAGTATTCGCGGGCTGTCACATCACCGGCAGCGGCTTCCGTCTGGAAGACCGTCTCCGGTTTGTCTCCAGGTTTCAGTTCATGACGGAGCACGGCGGCAGGCGTGAGCAGTTCTATCCACTGTATATAGTGCTCCGGCTGCATCGGGTGGGCCGCACTCCCCACACTCACCCGAAATCCTCCTTCCGTTTTCTCGACAACCGGCACATGCTTTTCCCTCGCTCCGTCTGTCATGTTCTCTTTCATGAGTTTCATCGGTTGGCCACAGCAACTCGGGGCGGTCCCCGGATTTACAACTTCCACCACGCTGCCGCAAACAGTGCAGCGATAGATTTCCCTGTTCTTAGTCATGTTTGTTTTGTTTTAAGGTTAATATTGCGGATACGGGGACAAAGATACGCCTTTTGCCCGATTTCCACAGGAAAAGCATCCGACATTTTGCGCCAAGCCGGCTACCGTTGCCGCTCTATCAGCTGCAGCAACCGCTCCACGGCCTGTTCTTCTGGAATGTTTTTCTCCACGCAAGACCTGCCCCTGTAGAGGCTTATTTTGCCGCGCGCCGCACCCACGTAGCCGTAGTCGGCATCGGCCATTTCGCCGGGACCGTTGACAATGCATCCCATGACGGCAATCTTCATCGGAGGAAGCGACTGCGTAGCCGCCTTGATGCGCGCCACAGTCAACCTTAAATCATATAGGGTGCGCCCGCAGCCGGGGCACGAGATATACTGCACTGAGGTTACCCTCTGCCCCACAGCCTGAAGAATGGAAAACGCCGTCTGCACCACCGTGCTTTCCGGCACGGCGAAATCGCTTAGCCACAGGCCATCGGCAAGTCCGTCAAACAGCAGCGGTGCAGCATCGGCAGCAGCCTCTATCAGATGATCCTCAATGGTATTCGGATTGTGAGCATACTCCAAGTGTATGATCAGAGGGTTCTCCAGCCCGCGGACTGTCATCGTGTGGGCGAGTGCACGCAGATGGCCCACAGGATTAAGATGGCGGCTCTCACCTACCACTATGATATCGGGGTTGAGGCGCAGACGCTCCGTCAGCTCGGGCGTGAGCTGTTCAAACTCCACCCTTACCACCTCACGGACGGCACAAAGCTCCGCAAAGGTATAGTCAGGCTTGCGATTGCCACCGGACACAGGACGGTCGCTGACAACAACCGGCACATTGCCGCCGCCGATATTGCCCACCTTGCGGGTCTGGCGGCGCTGCGGGTCAAGATAGTCAAACCCGGGAGCCTGCACGGCATGAATGAGATTGTGTTTGCGACGTTTGAAGACGTGGTCTGTCAACTTGCGCGCCACAGGAATTTCACGTTCCGGCTCCTCGCTCAGCGAAACCCTGACGGTGTCACCCAACCCGTCGGCAAGGAGAGCCCCTATGCCCGCCGCGCTCGCCACACGGCCATCGAATCCCTCGCCGGCTTCGGTGACTCCGAGGTGCAGGGGATAATGCATATCCTCCCGCTCCATCCGATCAACAAGCAACCTGACCGAGCGCACCATGACCGACGGATTGCTGGCCTTGATGCTCAGCACCACATCGTTGAAGTCCACATCGCGGCACACGCGCAAGAACTCCATACAGCTCTCCACAATGCCGTGAGGAGTGTCGCCGTAGCGACTCATTATACGGTCGCTGAGAGACCCGTGATTGACCCCTATGCGTACCGCCGTGCCATGAGCTTTGCATATGTCAAGGAATGCAGTGAAACGCTGGCGCAGCCTCTGCAGCTCCGCAGCATATTCTTCCGTGGAATACTCTATTTGTCTGAACCGGCGGGCGCTGTCAACATAGTTGCCGGGGTTAATGCGCACCTTTTCAACCACCCCGGCGGCGGCATCGGCCACCAACGGATTGAAATGAACGTCAGCCACCAACGGAGTAAGCACCGCCCGACTGCGCAGACTTTCGCGGATTGCCCGCAAGGCCTCAACTTCGCGCATTCCCTGAGCGGTGAGCCTCACATAGTCCGCTCCAGCCCTGACAATGCGCAGGCATTGGTTCACCGATGCCTCTATGTCGGCTGTAGGTGTAGTGGTCATGCTCTGCAGACGGATGGCGTTTGCCCCACCCAGAGGCTTGATGCCTACGTTGACCTCACCGGTTTGGCGGCGCTTATAGTTGAAATACATGATGTCTATGCGTTTACTGACTGCAAGCGGAACTTGCAGATATAAGGTCAGTTTGTCTTGTACTTGTATTTAAGCTCCTTCAGTTCCTGATTGGCTTTTACAATCTTCTGCTTCAGGCTTTCCTTGTATTGGGCCAGACGTTCGGAGACCTGGCCGTCGGACAGAGCCAGCATTTCCGCGGCCAGAATGGCGGCATTTTCTGCCCCATTGACACCTACCGTGGCAACGGGGATACCCGGTGGCATCTGAACAATCGACAGCATAGCATCCAGACCGTCAAGCATACCCTTGATGGGAATGCCTATCACCGGAAGGGTGGTGTTGGCGGCAATGACCCCCGGCAAGGCGGCTGCCATACCGGCGCCCGCCAGTATCACCTTGACACCGCGGGAAGCCGCATTGCGTGCAAAGGTCTCAACCTCTGCGGGAGTACGGTGGGCCGATAGTGCGTTCATCTCAAAACAAATGCCCATCTCTTCAAGGAACTTGGCCGCTTTCTCCATGACAGGGAGATCCGAGGTGCTGCCCATGATAATGCTTACTAATGGTTTCATGTACAATATATTATGTATAAATCTTGGTTTTGCTGTTACAGGAACAATATGGCAAAAAATCCCACCACCAGGCCGAGTCCCAATCCCGACATCACTTCGGACAACGAGTGACGGCGTAGCACAAGACGGCTGGAACCGACAAGACCCGCCAACAGAAGAGTGAGGCACAGCCACCACACAGGATTAAAGTTGAATATCATTGAAAAGGCCATCAGGGCTCCGTTCATTGCCCCTGCGGCAGCGGAATGGGTACTCACCTTGTGCCAGTTGTTGCACAGCAGGCACACCAGCTGCACGAAGATGGCCGCCACCACAACGCTGACGACAAAATGAGGAACGATGAAAAACGACATCACATGATAGCACGCGAAATAGCATATGATGCTGACGCAGTAGGGAACGACACGCAGTTCGCGCCTCTGTTTCTGCTTCACCGAATGCTTCATGATGCGGTGATAGAGCGCAATCAACAGCATAGGGGCGGCCACGGTAAACACATACACCACTGCCAGCACAAAAATCTTGTAGTTCAACGGGAAAGAGCGCATATAGCTGAATCCCATCAGCACCAGCAGACACACCACCGGAAAATAGTGCGGAGCAAAAAGCACCGTCAACATCTTTGCCAGAAGAATCAGATTCCTGTTTTTCATCTGCGCAACCGGGCTACGGGAATCTTCATTATCTTGCGGTATTTGGCCACCGTGCGCCGAGCCACGTTAAGCATTTCTGCCAGCTGCTCGTCGGAAACGGGGTTTGCCTTGTCTTCAGAGTCTATCAGCCGACGCATCTTCTTCATCACGTCCTCGCGCGACACTTCATCACCCTGCCTGTTCAGGAAGGTCTGGGTGAACAGCCCACCCAGATGCACTATGCCAAATGGCGTGTCAGCATACTTGTTGGACACCACGCCCGAAATGGTGCTTGGGTCGCGCCCTACAATTCTGGCAATGTCGGCCTGCGTCATGGACACCAGTGAGGAACGCTCGCCCGTATGGAAATATTCCGGCTGCATCCTCACAATGGCTTTCATCGTTTCAAGCAATGTGTTCTGGCGCAGCTTGACAGCCGTCAGATACAGCTTTGCCTCGTTCACCTGGCGCCTCACAGCCGTCTGCTCGCCCGACTGGCTGCCCGACAGGGCATAGTCGCAGTATGACTGGCTTATCTTTATCTTGGGCAGATGCCCCTGGCTCAGCGACACGGTGAACCCTCCATCGCTTTCCCTTACTATGAAATCGGGCGATACCTGCATGGCATGGCTGTCTGTTTCCTGTAGAAGCGACCCGGCGGGACGGGGATTGAGGTGACGCACAAGTTCGTATATCCGATCGAGGTCCTGACGATCCAGTTTAAAGCGTGCGCACAACTTGCCGAAACGCTTGTTCCTGTAATCGTCAAACCCTCTGGTGAGAATGTCAACGGCCGTAGTTTTCAGAGGGGAATCCGTCTCAAGGCCTTTCAGTTGTATCACAAGACTTTCCTGAAGGCTGCGCGCACCGACACCCACAGGCTCAAATGACTGGAGGATACGGAGAACTCTCTCCACCTCGCCGATGCTGACCTCCATGTCTTCGTTGATCTCTATCTCGTCGCAGAGCTTGCGCAGTGAACAGCGTAGGAATCCGTCGTCATCAAGCGACCCTATCAGATACTCCATTATCTGCTGTTCCTTTTCCGTAAGATCCGCCCCGGAGGCCTGTTCCCTTAGCAAGTCGTAGAACGACAGCCCGTCAACCGCCGTCTTCTCTCGGGTATTGTCGGGATCATAGTAGGTCGGAACGTCATCGGGGGCATAGTCATTCATGCTGTCGTTGTCGTAATCCTCTTTGGTGTATTCTCCGCCATCGTCAGTAGCGGCACCAGAAGCTTCCTCCTTGGCTTCGCCATCATCATAATCCTCATATTCCTCAAGTGCTGGGTTGGCGTCAAGCTGGTTGCGCACATCCTGCTCAAACTCCTGCTGCGACAACCTCAACAGCCGGATCTCCGTTTGGGTCAGAGGCTTCAGAACCTGCCTCTGCTCCTCTGTCTGCTTCTGGACCTGTGCGGTTGACAACTCTTGCAATGACATTCCTCTTTTTTCAATTTTATGCTGCGAAAATAAGCCATTTCAACGACAACGGCTACAGGAAAAGCAATAAAATGTCATTAAAGTTTGACAATCAATATATTTTTAATACTTTTGCGGAACAAAGCAACAATAAAAAGCCACCCGTGCCGTTGTTTCTCTGTGCCGGGTGGAAATCCGGACGGCTTTTGCCGTATCGATGACACACAACTTTCCTGATCATGAAAAAGAAAATCTTCGCTGTTGCCCTGTGCCTCTTCACCGCTTTCGGCATCCTGCAAAGCCAGGCGCAACTTGACTTCGGCGTCGTGGCCGGCATGAACCTCAGCAAGGCAAACTTTCGCGAGCCGTCCGGTCGCAATTTCCGTTCCGACAACCGGTGTGGTTGGTTTGCGGGACCCAAGCTGGAGTTTACGGTGCCTGTCGTAGGTATCGGTGCCGATGCTTCCGTGCAGTACTCCCAACGCTATGTCAACGGTGCGGACAACGTGTCCGGAACAGACCAGACCCGTACTCTCAGAACTTTGGAAATCCCCGTAAACCTGAGGTATCAGTTCGGCGTACCTTCTCTTGTGGCGGGATACCTTGCCACCGGTCCGCAGTTCGGCTTCAATGTCGGATCAAAAAGCTTCAGCAGTTTCTGGAGCACCGATGAGTACCGCATCAAAAACTCCATCCTGTCGTGGAACATCGGAGTGGGACTGAAAGTGCTCAAGCACGTTGAGGTGGGTGTGGGCTACAACATCGCCCTCTCCAAGTTTGCCAAGACCAAAGCCACAGGACAGTCTGTGAAGAGCAATTCCTTTCAGGCACACGTAGGCTACTTCTTCTGATTTTTCCGGCAACCGGCTATCCTGTTGCCGCAGCTCTCTCCTGCGGAGGTCAGGCTTTCTCGCATTTTATCATGACATGAGAACCGTTGCCCTCCGCTATTGTGGTGGCAAAAAGATAAATCCGCCCTCCCTCTTTCAGTTTCAGCCTTTTGCGCAGTTCCGCCACCGTTGAGGGGAAATTGCGCACCGTGAGATTGGCCTGCGTCATACCCTTGAGAAAATCCTTGAGGCTACGCTTGCCGAAGTCGCTGTATCCTTTTATCCGGAAGCGGCGACCGGGAAAATTCTCCGCACAGCTGTTGCCCACATACAGGTTGCTCCTTGCATGGAGTTTGCGCAACCCGTAGTCTTCGGCAACAGCATCCTGCACTCCCAGTTTCAGTACCGACGGGTTCGGTTCGCACAGATATTCCGCTTCTGCCAGCGAACCTGTCACAGGTGTCACAAGCGGTCTCCGAGATCCTACAACGACAGGAGCGTCGCCCGTGCCGAGGTTGACGCAGAAATACCGGAGTTCGGTTTCCTGCCGCGAGCATACCAGCAGCAGTTCCTTGCACTCGCCCCTCACGCTGACGGCATGCACTTCCCTCACGCACGGCAACGCCCTTAACGCACGGCACACGTCAAGCATCGGTGAAAGTTTCATGATGACCGTTCCCGCCTTGTCCAGCAGGAGCGGCATCAGCTGCGTAAGGTCTGGAGAACAATCCTCTATCGCCACGGTTTTGCGACCGGTGCAGTCCCTGCGTGCAGGGTCAAGATACGCCAGCGAACAGAGCCGTCCATCGTGCAGCAAGGCACAGTCTTCGGCTGTATCAAGCTGTACAACGTCCACGTTGTGCAACCCCAACAGCGGGAAATTGTGGCGAGCCATGTCGCACAGGCTTTTCTGTTTCTCCGCATACACGCCGTGCCGGAACAGGCTGGCCATAAAACTGAAGTCAACCCCGTATCCGCCGGTAAAGTCTATCATCTCCGACCTGTCGGCCTCGTCGGGCAGCAATCGCGCCACAAGCCTTTGTTTGTACAGAGCCGTCTGTTCGCTTGAGCATTGCTCCATCGGCAGCCGAGGCGGAAACCAGAGCCCGCGCACAGCCGCCCACGATGGGATTTTGGCTTTTGCCGACTGCCATCCCTCTATCTGCTGCAGACACCATGCGGAATCTACGCCATGCGGAATCTTTTTGAGGGCAAGAGCCCGCACGTCATCATCCAGATGTTGTGCGATAAAAGTTTCATCAGTCATGCGCCCTCTTGTGACATGAGCACCTTGACCGCCTCCGCCAGTTGGTCGGGACACGACGTACGCTTCATTCCGCAACGGATGCCCCGTAGCTTGGCTATGACCTCTTCGTATTTCATGCCTCTCACAAGCGAAGAAAGCCCCTGTAGATTGCCGTTGCAACCGCCCGTGAAACTCACGTCCACTATACGCCCGGCTTCGCCCGACAGTGTGACAAGCTGGCTACACGTGCCCTGCGGACGGTATTCTATCTGCTTCATTGCTGACTGTTTGTAAGTTAACCAAAGGCAAAAGTACTGCTTTTTGACTAAACTCGGCCGGGGTTGGATGGTTCTCCGGTTTTTTTTCGTATTTTTGCGACAGCGGCATCGTTATGCTGAAAACAACCAACAAAATGAAAAAGATATTATTGCTATCCACATTGGCAACACTTGTTGTTGCCGTCAACGCACAGCTTGTCAAAACAATCTGTTCACCGAACAAACAGGTAACTCTCTGCGTAGGGCTGACCTCTGCTGGCGAGCCGACCTACCAACTGTCCTACAAAAACAAACCCGTAATCAAGACATCAAAACTGGGGCTTGAACTGAAAACGGGCGTTTCACTGCAAAAAGGCTTTGAAATTACCAAGACCGACACTTCTTCGCACGATGAAGTGTGGCATCCGGTCTGGGGAGAGCTCAAAGACATACGCAACCATTACAACGAACTGGCCGTCACGTTCCGCCAGGCCAGGCCGGAGCGTGACATGATTGTGAGATTCCGCATCTTTGACGACGGGCTGGGCTTCCGTTACGAGTTCCCCCTTTGCCGCAACCTGAGCTATTTCGTCATCAAGGAAGAACGCACCCAATTTGCCATGGCTGGCGATCACACCGCATTCTGGATTCCCGGAGACTATGACACCCAGGAGTACAACTACACCGAGTGCCGACTTTCAGAGATACGCCACAAGATGCCTGAAGCCATGAGCTGGCAGCCCGTCAACGACAAAGCCCCCGGCAACGTGGTGCAGACTTCGCTCCAGATGAAGAGCGACGACGGACTGTATATCAACCTGCACGAGGCGGCACTGGTGGACTACTCATGCATGCACTTGCTCCTCAACGACACGACCCTGACATTCGAGTCTCACCTCACGCCTGATGCCGTGGGCGACAAGGGCTATATGCAGGCTCCGTGCAAGAGTCCGTGGCGCACAGTCATCGTCAGCGACGACGCGCGAGACATTCTCAACTCCAAGATGACCCTCAACCTCAACGAGCCGTGTGCCATAAAGGACCCCTCGTGGATAAAGCCCGTCAAGTTCATGGGCGTATGGTGGGAGATGATCACCGGCACTGGGGCGTGGTCATACACGTCCGACCTGCCCGCCATAAAACTCGATGAGGTGGACTACCGCAAACTCAAGCCGCACGGATTCCACAGTGCCAACAATGCCAACGTAAGGAAATACATTGACTTCGCTGCCGCCAACGGCTTTGACCAGCTTCTGGTAGAGGGGTGGAACATAGGCTGGGAAGACTGGTTCCGCAAGTCAAAAGACTACGTTTTCGACTTCCTCACGCCCTATCCGGACTTCAACGTGGACTCGCTTCAGGACTACGCCCTCAGCAAAGGCATACGCCTCATGATGCACCACGAGACTTCCGCCTCGGCACGCAACTACGAACGCCACCTTGACCGTGCATACAAGTTCATGAACGACCACTACTACACGGCCGTAAAGTCGGGCTACGTAGGGCCGATCATCCCACGGGGCGAACACCACTACGGACAGTGGATGAACAACCACTATCTCTACTGCATCAAGAAAGCTGCCGACTACCGCATCTGCATTGATGCCCACGAGGCTGTGCGCCCCACAGGCCTGTGCCGCACATGGCCCAACCTCGTTGCCAACGAGTCGGCACGCGGCGGCGAATATGACCAGGGGAGCGGCAACCTGCCGTTCCACGCCACCATCTTGCCTTTCACACGCCTGCTTGGAGGGCCTATGGACTATACCCCAGGTATCTTTGACATCAACCTGTCATTCATCAAAGGCAAGCACCCCAACCGCCACTTGCGCTCCACCCTGTGCAAGCAACTGGCTCTCTATCTCACAATGCCGTCGCCCATACAGATGGCCGCCGACCTGCCCGAGAGTTACATGAAGCACATGGATGCCTTCCAGTTCATAAAGGACGTGGCTCTTGACTGGCAGGACAGCCGCTACCTTGAAGCGGAGCCGGGCCGTTACATCACGGTGGCACGCCAAGCCAAGGACACCGGACTGTGGTTCGTGGGCGGAGTAACCGGCTATGACGCACGTACCGTGCAGGTAGCTTTCGATTTCCTTGACAAAAACCACAAATACAAAGCAACCGTCTACGAAGACGCTCCCGACGCCGACTACGAAACCAACCCGGAAGCCTACAGCATACGTACCGTCACCGTCACCAGCAAGACAAAGATGAACATACGCATGGCACGGAGCGGAGGGTTTGCCATAAGCATCAAGCCTGAATAAAGAAACCAACGGCAATCCTCCACAAGGCAGTACAGACAGGCAGGGAAACGTACTCTCCACATAACAATACCATATTTATGAGTCATACAATGCTACAGACGCTGTTTGGCTTTGACAACAGCAAAATGACAGTAAGGAAAGAAGTCACGGGAGGCTTCACCTCTTTTCTGACCATGGCATACATCCTCGCCGTCAACCCCATGATCCTCAGTTCCACGGGTATGGACCAGAATGCGGTCTTCACGTCAACAGCCGTATCGGCCATTGTCGCCACGCTTATCATGGCGTTCTATGCAAAGCTACCCTTCGCCCTTGCTCCCGGAATGGGGCTCAACGCATTCTTTGCCTATACCGTCGTCCTTGCCATGGGCTACCGCTGGCAGTTTGCCCTCACTGCGGTACTCATTGAGGGTCTCATCTTCATCTTCCTGACCCTCACCGACCTGCGGCAGAAAATCGTGGACTGTCTTCCTCCTGTGTTCCGCCATGCCATATCGCCGGGCATCGGTCTTTTCATCACTTTCATCGGTCTGAAAAACGCCGGAATCGTTGTCAAAAACGAAGCCACTCTCGTAAGTCTCGGCAACCTCCACGACCCGGCGGTAATCCTCGCCTGCACCGGAATTGTCATCAGTACCGTTCTGCTTGTACGCAAAGTGACCGGAGCCCTGCTGATAGGCATACTGCTTGTCACCGCCATCGGCATTCCTTTAGGCATCACCAAATTCACCGCACTGGTCAGTGCGCCTCCAAGCCTTGAACCCGTGTTCTGCCAGTTTGAATGGAACAATATCTTCTGCCTTGACATGGTGATATGCGTATTCACGCTGCTGTTTTTTGACATTTTCGACACCATAGGCACAATCGTGGGAGTGAGCGAACGAGCCGGCATAGTTGACAAGGACGGAAACATTCCACGGCTCAAGCAGGCCTTTACCGCCGATGCCGTGGGTACCGCTGCCGGAGCTCTGCTAGGCACGTCCACCGTCACCACCTTCGTGGAAAGTGCGGCTGGAGTCAACGAGGGCGGACGCAGCGGACTGACAGCGTTCACTACTGCCGTATGCTTTGCCGCTGCCTTGTTCTTCGCACCCCTGTTTCTTGCCATTCCACCCCAGGCCACAGCTCCTGCGCTGATTCTGGTAGGTGCAATGATGATGGGGTCTGTCAGCAAGATTGACTTCGGCGACTACGCAAGCGCTGTTCCCTGTTTTGTCTGCATATCTTTCATCCCCCTGACGTGCTCTATCTCCGAGGGCATGCTGCTCGGCATAATTTCATGGGTTCTGATACACCTGTGCTGCGGCAAAGTGAAAGGACTCAACCCGGGCATGATAATCCTTTCCGTTCTCTTCCTGCTACGCTACATCTTCCTGTAGGAGACTCCTTGCATACAGAAAAGCGGCGGAGACTTGACTTCAAGTCTCCGCCGCTTTTCTGTATGCCCTGTATCCGTGCTGTCACCACAGGAACTTCACTGTCTCTTGCATTTACGCCCCTTTACCTCAAGCAACTCAAAGTCAAGCTGGCGTTTCTCGAGATTGGCGTTCGCCACGCGCACCCTTACCGGGTCGCCCAGACCGATGATGCGGTGTGTGCGGCGACCGCGCAGACACAGCGTGCGCTCGTCAAAGCTGTAATAGTCATCGTGGAGAGTACGCAGTGGCACCGCTCCCTCGCACTTTGATTCCGTCAGTTCCACAAACAGCCCGAAGTCCGATGCCCCGCTCACTTTTCCGTCAAATTCCTGCCCTATCTTGTCGGCAAGGAACTCCACCTGCTTGTACTTTATCGATGCACGCTCGGCATTCGCTGCAAGCTGTTCCATGGCACTGGAGTGCTCGCACTGCTCCTCACACTTGAGCCGGTTCACGCTGCGCCCCCCAGCCAGATAGCGCGTGAGCAGACGGTGGACCATCTGGTCGGGATAGCGTCTTATGGGCGAAGTGAAATGGGTGTAGTACTTGAACATCAGACCGTAGTGCCCTATGTTGTGTGTGCTGTAGCGGGCCTTCATCATAGAGCGGAGGGTGATTTCCTCTATCAGTTCCTCCTCGCGCGTGCCTTGGGCCTTGGCAAGCATGGCGTTGATCTCCTTTGACACCTGTTTGCGGGAACCCGAAGCGTCAAGGCGATAGCCGAAACGGGCCACATAGCCGGCAAGCTTTCCCAACTTGTCGGGATCGGGCACGTCGTGGATACGGTAGGGAAACACCTTGGCCTTGGTGCCCGGCGGCACCATTCCTATCTTCTGGGCCACATGACGGTTGGCCAGAAGCATGAACTCCTCCACCAGCTTGTGGGCGTCTTGCGACACCTTTATGTAGGTGCTTATGGGGTGTCCCTTGTCATCCAACTCAAAGCGAACCTCTTCGCGCTCAAACTCTATGGCCCCGTTTTTGATACGTTGTTCTCTCAACCGCTTTGCTAACCGGTTGAGCGCAATCAATTCCGCCGCATACTCGCCCACGGGGCTTCCGCCGGCTCCCGGTTTCATGCGGGCAGGGTGATAGCCGGGCTTGGAGAGGTCCTCCGGCGAAGCCTCGCCGTTCTGCTCCAGAATAGCCTGCACCTCCTCATACGTGAAACGGCGGTCGCTCTTGATCACCGTACGGGCGATGTGCCAGTCGGTCACGTCCCCACTGTCGTTCATGTTGAAAATGACGCTGTATGCCAGTTTCTCCTCGTCGGGGCGCAGCGAACAGATGTAGTTGCACAGCCGTTCGGGCAGCATGGGTATTGTGCGGTCTACCAGATACACGCTGGTGGCGCGGCTGTAGGCCTCTTCGTCAATAGGCGATCCCTCCTTGACATAATACGTCACATCAGCAATGTGTACGCCCACCTCCCATAGCCCGCCGTCTATACGGCGCAGCGAAAGGGCATCGTCAAAGTCCTTGGCATCGCGCGGGTCAATAGTGAACGTGGTCACTCCACGGAAGTCCTCCCGCTCCTTTATCTCTTTCTGCGGAATCGAATCCGGAATCCTGTCGGCCAGCCGTTCCAGGTTTTCCGGGTAAGAGTAAGGCAGTCCGAACTCCGCCAGAATGGCGTGCATCTCAACGGTGTTGTCACCCGTGGTGCCTAGCACGTCCACAATCCTGCCCACCGGCGAACGGTTGTTCCTTGACGGCCATTCCACAATCTTGACTATCACCTTGTCACCATTGTGCGCCGGACCGATGTTGGTCTTGGGTATGAAAATATCGTAAGGCAGATACTTGTCGGAAGTCTCCAGAAAAGCGAAATGTTTGTCTACCGAAAGTACTCCGACAAAGGTGTCTTTCGCCCTGCTGATCACGGTTGACACTCGTGCCTCCTTCCGGTTGCCCCTGCGGCAGAACGACACGGAGGCCGACACCCTGTCGCCGTTGAGTGCTCCCGCACTGTTGCGCTCATCGAGATAGACCGGAGTTTCCTCCCCGTCGGGCAGGAAAGAGTATTCCCTGCCGCGGCGCACCACCGTGCCTTCCATCAAATCCTGCTGTAGCCGGAGGGTGTAGCCCCCCGAAGCCCCCTGCGACAAGTAGCCGCACATGACCAGATCTTCAAGAATGTCAACCATAACCTTGCGCGAAGGATGGCTCTTGAGCCTGAACTCATTGTAAAGCTCCGTCTTGCCAAACTCCGTGTCGGGATTGGCAAGAAAAAAATCCATCAGCACGTTCGCCAGTTCCCTCTTGTTCTTCCGGCTCTGGAAATTCGTTTTTTTCCCCATGTCAGTATTTTCTGTAATACATATTCCTATGTATCTGAATAATGCAAAGGAACGCATTTTCCACTGAACAAACATCATGACATTACCGAAAAGTTCATACCTTTGCACAAATTTAACCGAAACGCACGTCTCCTCTCCGCCAAATGCAGGAGAGGCTGCAGCAATGAAGAAACTCACAGTATTGACAGGAGCGGGTATCAGCGCCGAGAGCGGAATCTCCACGTTCCGTGACTCAGGCGGACTATGGGAACAGTATCCCGTGATGCAAGTCGCCAGCCACACGGGATGGCTCAACGACCCGGATCTGGTCAACCGCTTCTACAATGAACGCCGCAGACAGCTCTTCCAGACCCAACCGTGCGGGGCTCACAGAATATTGGCACAGCTGGAGGAAAACTTCTGCGTAAGCATCATCACACAGAACATTGACGACCTCCATGAGCGTGCCGGCTCAACAGACGTGATTCACCTGCACGGGGAGCTCAAGAAGGTGTGCTCTTCTGCCGATGTCGAAAATCCGCAATACTGGAAAATACTCGATGAACACAACTGCTGCGTCAAGCCAGGAGAAAAAGCCGGAGACGGATCGCTGCTGCGACCCTACATTGTGTTCTTCGAGGAACCCGTGCCTATGATTTCCGCCGCTGCGGAAAAGGTGGCAGAAGCCGATATCTTTGTCATCATAGGAACCTCCCTCAACGTCTACCCTGCCGCCGGACTTATGGACTATGCCCCGAACGGCATCCCTATCTTTCTGATTGACCCCAAATACGTGAAGACTCCATGCAGCGCCGATGTAGTCCACATCAAGACCGGTGCCTCCGAAGGTATGGAGCGGCTCGCCGATATCCTCCGTAAGATGTAAAATATGTCCGCTGCCACCGCTCGTCAAAACACGAATCACCAGAACAACCATGATACTGACACACTATTTCAATAGGCAATACCCCATGCCGGGACTCAACGGCATAGAAAAAGCCGCCGCTATCTACATAGGCATTACTTTCGCTCTGACAGCCGTTTTCTATACGGATCTTGACGAAGCGGTTCTGGCGGACATCATCACTGGCAGACTGGCGGTCATCGCCGCCACCGCCGCCCTTGTCTGGCTATACCGGAGCCATCCGTGCAACGCCACCTACCAGCTGAGGGTGTTCTTCCAGATTGCCCTGCTGGCATATTGGTATCCCGACATATACAACCTGGCAGCCATGATGCCAAGCCAAGACCATATTCTGGCCACAGCCGACCAGATCGTCTTCGGATACCAACCCTCGGTGGCGTTCAGCCAGTCCCTGCACGGTGTCTTCTGGAACGAACTGTTCAATCTGGGATATTTCTCATACTACCTGATGATTGCAGGTGTAGTGCTGCTCGTCGTTGTAAGGCGACCCCGCAGGTTCGACAGGACAACCTTCATCCTGATGGCCACTTTCTTCATGTACTATACCGTCTTCCTGCTCTACAACGCCGCCGGACCGCAATTCTATTTCAGCTGCCCCGGCGTGGATGCCGCCAACGCTGTCTTCCCTCCTGTCGGCACATGGTTCCGCGATCACGCCACCCTCTGCCACATGAACGAAATCACAGGACCGTTCAGCTATCTCGTCCATATGGCACAAGGCAGCGAGAAACCCATTGCCGCTTTTCCGAGCAGTCATGTAGGCGCGTCAACAGTGATAATGTATCTCACCATGCGCTTGAAGAAAAAGTGGGGGCTTGTCATGATGCCGTTCTGGATTCTCCTGTGTCTTTCAACGGTCTACATCGGTGCTCATTATGCCGTTGATGTGGCAGGAGGTTTGGTTTCTGCTGCATTGTTCATCTTTATCTCCAACAAACTTTACCGCACCACTTTCTTCCATCGCCCTAAAGGGTTCGATGAACTTCACCGCTTCGGGCATCACCACAAGCACCGCAAGCGCCGCCACAGCGTGGCATAATCCCCCCCCCTGCCTGTTGCCGGAATTGGTTTTCCTGCCTGCAAATCAACTTTTGGCGATTTTTCGAGCCGGAAAGTGCGATTTTGCAGGTTTCGTGCGACTTTTTCCCGACATTTAGTGCTAATTTTGTATCTCACAAAAATTTTTTATCAAACAAATGGAAAAAATACTAGATGTATTCTGGCTTGTTCCCATTGCCTCCGTGGTGGCATTGGGAGTCGCCCTTTATTTCTTCTTGCAAATGAAGAAAGCAGACGAGGGAACACCCCGTATGCGCGAGATTGCGGAACACGTCCGCAAAGGTGCCATGGCTTACCTCAAACAGCAATACAAGGTTGTCGGCATCGTGTTCATTGTGCTTGCCGCAATCTTTGCCATTATGGCCTACGGCTTCCATATGCAGAACCCTTGGGTGCCGTTTGCGTTCCTCACGGGCGGTCTGTTCTCCGGTCTGGCAGGTTTCTTTGGAATGAAGACCGCCACCTATGCGTCTGCCCGCACTGCCAACGCTGCCCGCAACAGCCTTGACGCCGGTTTGCGCATAGCGTTCCGCTCGGGTGCGGTCATGGGTCTGACCGTTGTAGGTCTCGGCCTGCTTGACATCGCCGTGTGGTACCTCATTCTCAACGCCGTTGGCGTTGACAGTCTTGTCACCATCACCACCACCATGCTTACCTTCGGCATGGGAGCCTCCACCCAAGCCCTGTTCGCCCGTGTGGGCGGCGGCATCTACACCAAGGCCGCTGACGTGGGCGCCGACATCGTCGGCAAGGTTGAGGCCGATATTCCCGAGGACGATCCGCGCAATCCGGCAACCATTGCCGACAACGTGGGCGACAACGTGGGCGATGTGGCTGGTATGGGCGCAGACCTCTATGAGAGCTACTGCGGAGCCATTCTCTCCACCGCAGCGTTGGGTGCCACTGCCTTTGTGGCCAACGAGGCCATGCAGGTCAAGTCGGTGATTGCCCCGATGGTCATCGCCGCCGTGGGTATCTTCCTCTCCCTCTTCGGCATTTTCCTCGTGCGCACCAAAGAAGGCGCCACAATGAAACAACTGCTCCGCTCGCTGGGTCTCGGCACCAACATCAGCGCGGGACTCATAGCCGTAGCCACCTTCGCCATTCTCTATCTGCTCCAGATTGAGAACTGGATAGGCATCTCGTTCTCCGTGATCACAGGCCTGCTTGCCGGCGTGATAATCGGGCAGGCAACCGAATACTACACTTCGCACTCCTACAAACCCACACAGAAGATATCGGAAGCCTCGACCACCGGTGCAGCTACCGTCATCATCAAGGGCGTGGGCACCGGCATGATTTCCACCATGGTGCCCGTAGTCACCATATCCGTGGCCATCATGCTCAGCTACCTGTGCGCCAATGGCTTCCAGCTTGAAATGACTGCGCAGAACCTCTCCATGGGTCTCTACGGCGTGGGCATTGCCGCTGTGGGGATGCTCTCCACCCTCGGCATCACCCTTGCCACCGATGCCTACGGCCCCATTGCCGACAACGCCGGCGGAAACGCCGAAATGAGCGAGCTCGGACCTGAAGTGCGCAAGCGTACCGATGCCCTTGATGCTTTGGGCAACACCACCGCAGCCACAGGCAAGGGCTTCGCTATCGGTTCTGCCGCCCTCACGGCTCTCGCCCTTCTGGCTTCATACATAGAGGAAATCAAGGTGGCTGTGGAACGTCTGGCAGAAGCCGGCGACACCCATATGAAAGAGGTGTTCAGCCACATTCAGGACATACCGGCATTCATGGATTATTTCCAGGTTAACCTCATGAACCCCAAGGTGATTGTCGGTGTGTTTCTTGGAGCCATGGCGGCATTCCTGTTCAGCGGCATCACGATGGGCGCCGTAGGTCGCGCTGCCGAAGACATGGTGCAGGAGGTGCGCCGCCAGTTCCGCGAGATCAAGGGCATCCTTGAGGGCAAAGCCACTCCCGACTACGGACGCTGCGTTGAAATCTCCACCCGCTCGGCCCAGCGCGAGATGATTTTCCCGTCTCTTCTGGCCATCATCATTCCTATCGTGGTCGGTCTGCTGCTCGGCGTTGCAGGCGTGCTCGGACTGCTTGTGGGCGGTCTGGCCGCAGGCTTTACCCTCGCCATCTTCATGAGCAACTCCGGCGGTGCATGGGACAATGCCAAGAAAATGGTTGAAGAAGGCAACTTCGGAGGAAAAGGCTCTGACTGCCACAAAGCCACCATCGTGGGCGACACCGTGGGCGATCCGTTCAAGGACACGTCAGGTCCGTCACTCAACATCCTTATCAAACTCATGTCAATGGTGAGCATCGTGATGGCTGGTCTTACCGTAGCTTTCATCTGACGAACCGTGCAGAGTGTGATGGTGCGGTAAAGCACCACTCCCTTACACTCCGCGTAAACACTGCAAATCCCACGGCTGTTCTCTTGTCCAGCCGTGGGATTTGCTGTATTTGTAACAATTCATACATATTTGTCTGGCAAAAACGCCCGCAGTCCCCAAAAAACACTTAACTTTGCCAAGTTAAACACTGTCTTTATTAAAACACCGTCAAGCGATGAGAAAAACAATCTTCTTACTTTTCCTTGCTGCAACCGCTTTCATGACTTCGTGCGTAAGCAACAAGGAGATGATTTATCTTCAAGGAGCAGACTCTCTCTATTCAAAATCTGTGGGCATCAACAGGAATTTCCAGCTCCTGATACAGAGCGACGACCAGTTGGCCATCTCTATATCGTCACGCGACAAGGCTCTGCTTGACCAGTATAACAACTACATTCTCGTGGGGTCTGGCAACAGTCAGTCGGGTTCCTCGCAAAGCATGTCTACGGCAGGTGTATGCTATTTCTACGTATATCAGGACGGCTGCATTGATTTCCCCATTGTGGGCAAGATAAAGGCGGCGGGACTCACCCCGGAGCAGCTCTCCGCACAGATACAGTCAAGACTCCAGCAGGATGTCAAGGACGTGCAGGTGAATACCAAAATCATGAGTTTCAAGATCACGGTGCTCGGCGATGTCAGGACTCCCGGCACACAGAGCTACACGGGGCAACGCCTGACCCTTCTTGAGGCTTTGGGGCGCGCCGGCGACCTCAACAGCAGTGCCATACGAACCAACGTGCTCGTACTGAGAGAGGAGAACGGCAAGCGTACTACCTATAAAGTGGATCTGACCGACCCGAAATCGGTGTTCAACTCGCCGGCCTACTATATGCAGCAGAACGACCTCGTGATTGTGGAAGGCAACAAGTCTGTTAAGGTAAAGGGTAGCACGTCATATACTTATCTCACCGTAACGGGTACCCTGGTAGGTGTGGTAACCTCCGTAATATCACTCATCATCGCACTAACCAACTAAAAACCTCATGTCTATGTCACTCAATACAGAGACTCCCTCCCCGAACGAGAGCTACAATACAAATACAAAAAAAGAAGAGAGCCAGGCCTCCAATATTCTTGAGATTGTATTCTCTTGCCTTTTCGTGCTGCGCAAGAACTGGCGTTGGTTCGCCCTCAGCGTGGTCGTGTGCATGGGGTTGGCGTATCTCTTCACCAAACGGCAGACCCGCACATACAACCAGTCTGCAACAATTCTCATAAAGGAAGGCGAATCCAGAAACAATCGCTCGAGAGCCTATAGCTCGCTTCAAGACATAAGCGGCATACAGACTACCGACAACCTCAAGGACGAGATCTTCATTCTCACCTCGCGGCGGTTGATGGCGGTGGTCGTTGACCAGTTGAAGCTCAACATTTCCTACTCGGTGTCGCAGAACCTCACTCCCGTCACGCTGTTTGACGAGACTCCTATAATTGCCGAGTTTATGGACGGCAACAAGGGTGCGCTAAGCTTTGATGCCGAGATAACGGACGGCAAACTGCGTGTCAGAAATGTGCGCTTCAAAGGCAGGAAGACCGGCTTCGAAAAGGTCGTGTCGTTTGGCGAGCCGGTCAAGACTCCCGGCGGTATCATGGTGCTGAAAAAGACCAAGTATCTCTCCAAGTTCAACAACAAGACCGTGCACGTTGTCCGGGCTCCGAAGGAACAGGCCGTCAATTATTTCCGCAACCGCATCAGCGCATCAGAGAACAACAAGGACGCCAACCTCATCACCATTGTATGCCAGGACAAAAACAACAGGAGAGCCAACAAAATCCTGAACACCCTTCTTGAGGCATACAAGACCGACATAGTGGAGGCAAAGAACACCGTGGCCCACAACACGGCAAAGTTCATTGACGAGCGCATTCTGCTCATTGGGAAGCAGCTCGGCGACGTGGAGAAAGAACTCGTTGACTTCAAGCGGTCAAGCAATATGCTTGACTTCAATCTCAACGTGTCAAACTACCTTGAGCAGAGTTCCACCTCGCACGAGACCCTCCTGCAGCTCGAGACGAGGTATGCCGTGGTGACATCGCTGCGCGACTTCATCTACGCACATGCCGCCTCTGAAGGCAAACTGATACCGGTGCTCGGAGCGTTGGGCAATGCCAACATGGAGCAGCAGATCAACGAATACAACACCCTAATGGTTGAACGCAACAACCTGCTTCTCAACTCTTCACCGACTGCCAACGCCATTATGGAGCGCGACCGCGTATTGGCCGCCATGCGCGCCAATATCTGCGCAGGCATCGACAGCTATGTGGATGCCATAAAGATACAGGTGAACAAAGCGCGCCATTCCGACGACGAACTGCGATCGGCAATGACCACTGCGCCGCAGTCGGAGATCAAGACTCTTGACATCACCCGACAGCAAAAAATCAAGGAAGCTCTCTACACCTATCTCCTCAACAAGCGCGAGGAGACGGCTCTCCAGCTGGCCATCAACGAGGCCAACATCCGCATTGTGGAATATCCGTATGGCACAGGGATTCCTGTGTCGCCCCACACCAACCGGATTCTGCTCATAGCCTTTGCTTTCGGTCTGCTGATTCCTGCCGGCGTGTTCTGGTTCCTCATCACGATGGACAAGTCCGTACACGGACGCAAGGATATTGAAGACAGTCTCTCTGCACCTATCGTGGGCGACATCCCGCGGTGGGAAGACGATACGAATATCAGCAAGTTCCTCACCAAGGCCGATGACAACAAGACCATCACCGAGGCTTTCAGGGTTTTGCGCTACAATATAAACATGATCATACAGGAGGGTGTGATTGTTGTCACATCGTCCACTCCGTCACAGGGCAAGAGTTTCATATCGCGTAACCTCGCCTACATTATCAATGTCAGCGGAGCCAAGACAATACTCATAGATGCCGACATCCGCAAAAACTCCGTTTCGCAAGTTCTGGGCATGAACCGCACCAGCCACGGTCTCACCTCGTACCTTGCCAACCAGTGCGGCATTGACGACATTATCACCAAGACAAGTTCCGAAAATCTTGACGTGATTCCAGCCGGTGTACGACCGCCCAATCCCGCAGAGTTGCTTCTGAGCGACCGCCTTGACGAACTGGTACAGAAGCTCCGCAATGAATACGGCTACAAGTATGTCATAATAGATACAACCCCGACAATCAACGTGGCGGACTCCAACATCGTGAACCGTGTGGCAGACTTCTCTCTGTATGTAATACGCGTAGGAGTGGAAGACCGCCGCTTCCTCACAGACCTTGAGAAACTCTACCAGGAGGGCAAGTTCCGCAACATGCATGTGGTGGTCAACGATTCCAATGCCAGAAACCTCAACGGCTACGGCTACGGCTACGGCTACGGCTACGGCTACGGCTACGGCTACGGCTACGGAGATGAAGGCAAGCACAGAAAGCACCGCACCAAACTGGGATCGTTGATAGGACGCTTCCTGAGCATACGCCACAAGTTCTGAAAAGATGAGACGCGCTCCCGCGGGAGCGCGTCTCATCTTTTCAGAACAGGCGAAGCTGAACCGTAAACTTGTTATTCGACGAAGCGGTATTTGAGCAAACACCAGATGGCGTAGAGCCCGTCCTTGGCACGTATTTTCTTTCCCTGCGCCATGGTACGCGGATAATAGCTGATCGGCATTTCCTTTATCTTCAGCCCCCGGCGTGCAACCTTGGCCGTCACCTCGGGGCAGAACTCGAAACCCCGGCATTTGAGCGGAATGGAGCGGAGCAATGCTGTGCGGAACATCTTGTAACACGTGGATTCGTCGGTGATACGCTGTCCGTACAGCACATTGACAAGCCACGACAAAACCTTGGTCCCGTAGTAAAACGAACGGTAAAGCGACCCGTTGCCACTCTTGTCCAGAAACCTTGAGCCATAGAGGACTTCAAGATTTTCGTCCTCCATTTTCTTCAACATCAAGGCGATGTCATTGGGGTCGAGTTCCTCGTCACTGTCCTGTATCACGACAATGTCGCCCGTCAGTTCCCTGAGGGCTGTGCGTATGGCCATGCCCTTGCCCCGGTTGACACCGTGGCGGAGGAGGCGGATGTTGCAGCCGGGGTTCTGCCCTATATATTCTCTGGCATATTCCGGCGTGCTGTCAGTAGAACCGTCATCAACCACGATCACCTCTTTCCCTATGCCGTATGGCAGTTCCACCTTCTGTACCTTTTCAAGAACAGCATAAAGGTTCGCACCCTCGTTGTAGGAAGGAATGATAATGGAAAGAGTCCTGTCCATCTTTTGTGTTGCGTTTACAGTGTCAGGTTGCTGTCAAGGTTCCGGACCAGCGCATTCCAGAGAGCCGTGTCGGGACATTTGGCGACAAGGTCAAGCCTGATATGCGATACGGGATGCTCAAACCTTGTCCTCCAAGAATGGAGCGATATGCTGCCGTCTGGATTGCTGCGCGGCGCACCGTATTTCAGGTCTCCCTTTATGGGGCATCCTATCGACGAAAGCTGGCATCTTATCTGGTGATGGCGGCCCGTGAGCAGCCGCACGGCAAGGAGGTGGTATCTGCCTGTAGACTCCACAAGCCTGTAGCGCAGGCGCGCAAGACGGGCTCCGGGAGTTTCCTCCTGGCTGGCGAACGACTTGTTGAGCCTTTCATTGCGAACGAGCCACGACACAATCTCCCCCTCGTCCTGCGGCGGTCTGTTGGCAACAACGGCAAGGTAAGTCTTCTCCACCTCCCCGCGGCTGAACAGCAAGTTGATGCGCGGCAGTGCCTTGCTCGTGCGTGCAAACACCACCACTCCGCTCACAGGCCTGTCAAGCCTATGGACTACACCAAGGAAAACCTTGCCGGGCTTGGCGTATTTTTCCTTGATGTAGTCCTTTACCAACTCACAAAGCGGCTTGTCGCCGGTCTTGTCGCCCTGCACGATTTCACCGGGCGTCTTGTTGACGGCAATGATATGGTTGTCCTCGTAAATTACCTGCACAGGACAGTTGTTTACCAGAGAAGACCGGAATTGTTCGGCAACAGCCCTTACATGTTCATGCCACCGTCAACCTGGATGACCTGCCCGGTAACATAGCTTGAAAGGTCAGAGGCGAGGTAGACTGCCGTGTTGGCGATATCCTCTACCTGACCGCCGCGGCGCAGTGGGATGTTCTTGATCCACTCCTTGCGGATGTCTTCGGACAAAGCTGCCGTCATGGCTGTCTCTATAAAGCCCGGAGCAATGGCGTTGGCGCGCACACCGCGCGATCCGAGCTCCTGGGCAATACTCTTGGCCAAGGCTATCAGTCCGGCCTTTGAAGCGGCATAGTTGCACTGGCCTGCATTGCCGTGAACTCCCACGACGGAAGCCATGTTGATGATGCTGCCGCCTCGCTGGCGCATCATGATCGGGGTACAGGCGTGGATGAAGTTGAACGCCGACTTGAGGTTTACGGCAATCACCGCATCCCACTGGGCCTCGCTCATACGCATCATCAGCCCGTCTTTCGTGATTCCCGCGTTGTTCACGAGAATATCAATGGAGCCAAACTCCTCCTTGACCTTGTTTACCACCTCCTCGGTTTGCCCGAAGTCCGCAGCATTGGATGCATAGCCCACGCACTTCACGCCGAGGGCAGCAATCTCCGCTTCTGTCGCCTTGCCGTTTTCGTCAATCACAAGGTCTGTAAACGCCACGTTCGCCCCCTCCTGCGCGAACCTCAGGGCAATGGCCTTGCCTATGCCGCGGGCCGCTCCTGTAACGAGAGCTGTCTTTCCACTTAAAAGTCCCATAATAAATTTGTTTGTTCTGTTGTTTATCCTCTGTTTTCTCTTTGTACCAATGAAAAAAGCCTATGGCACAAAGGATTGTTTATTCCTTGATGAACTTTGTCACATCCCACTGCTTCATGGTGTTGATGCCGAGCATCCGCTTGACCATATTGACCACGATGGGACGGCTCTCGTCAAGAGTCATGCCGTTGCCAAGCCGCCCATACACATAGGGAACCTCAAGCCCCTTGATGCAATAGTGTATCACATCGGCCACGAGGTCAATGCTCTCCACATGAAACTGCCCCGTTTCACACCCTTCCTGTATCACACGGCGATAAAGCTCAAGCTCCTCGTGGTCAAAAGCTTTCCTTACTTTCTCCACCATCCAGATGTTGCGGAAAAACTCCGCACGGAGCGATCCGTTGCGCACCACGGTTTCCTTTACCGCATTGAGATGCGTGTATATCAGGGTGGCTACTTTCAGTTCCGGATCAATGTTGCGCGAAGCCACCTCGTCCATCTTGTCAGACAGACGCTCTATTTCGGTTTCTATCACCGCAGAATAGATCTCCTCCTTGTTTGAAAAATAGACGTACAGCGTACGTCTGGAAATCCCGGACTCGTTGGCAATGTCGTTCATTGTCGTGCCGTTAAGACCGTTTTGCGCAAACAGCTTGCGCGCCACGTCTATGAGGAGGGCTTTCTTTTTGGATGTTGACATACAGAAGTTTCCTTTTTTGTTTTATGCCTCGGTGCGGACAAGACCGCCCAAGTGGGAAAAGGCGGAAACACGAGAACTCCGGAGACTCGCTCCGGCAGGACTACTGCACACCCCTCTCCCACTGTGCAAAATTAAGCATTTATGTTCAGACACCACCATCAATCGGCAAAAAACTGATATGGCGTACAGACAGCCGCCAAAGCCCTCCTCTCATGCAGTCTTGCCGGCAATTCGCACAGGTTGTCACCTTACCATGACCTTGATGCCGTTGACGATATAGGCGCCCGGCTCAAACGGAATGCAATGAACCCCCTCTACAACATCGTTGAACACACACTGTCCTGCGGCATTGTATATACGCACATCTTCTTTCTTTTCCGTCACAAGGCGTATTGCTCCCCGCAAGCCCGCATATTTGCCTGCGACTCCCGCCTTGACAGCATCATAGATATGGGTAATGCCATCGGCGTCTATTTCTTCCGTGTCGGGCGAGGACGTGTCGAAATCAAGGGTAAAGACCCCTTTCGACAGGCCCCACGCATCGCCGTCGGGACCGAAGCCGACTCGGTCAAGATCAATACCGTTGCCGGAGCGGTCTTTCACGCTGCCGCCATTCTGGTTGAAATCATAGTAGGCCACCAGACCGCCGGATTCTGCGAGGACCTCCGGATTGTCCAACGGCGCGTTTATCACTTCCTTCATGGTCGACAGCGTAAGGCACTTGCTCCAGATACGCAGTTCGTCGAGTTGTCCGCCAAACGGATTTTCACCACCGGCAATAGTCAGCTGACCCCAGTCTCCCGTAGACGTGCCTATGCGCGATGCCGCCGTCGCAACGAGTTCCCCGTTGCGGTAGAACTTTACAAGCCCGAAATTGAACGTCAGGGCGTAGTGGCACCACTCTCCCGCTACAACAAAACCGTTGCCGGAACTACAGCTCTTGCCGCCGACCTCCACCGTCATGTTTCCGTTGTAGTCCGTGGTGACAAATATCTGTCCGTTTGACGTAGACATATTGAGGGCGCCCGTCTGTCTTGAGGGGTTCATCCACCATTCAATTGTAAACGCCTTTGTTCCTCCGGCAAAAAGACTGGCAGACGACACAAGCTGCTGTCCACCCGTGAAATTGAGCGCATTGTAACTCTCGGCGTTGGCAACGACAAACTTCTGTTCTTCGGTCTTTGATGCTGTGCCCATGTCGTTGGACGCTTCAAGGGTCACGCTGTAGATACCGGGGTGCTTGGGTGTGTACGATGAGTTTTGTCCGTTGATTACTGTGGTGTGCTTGCCGTTGGTCACCGTCCACTTCCATGAATCGGGGTTATGACGGGTCGCATCGGCAAGATATGTCGTGCCGCCGAGTGTCAGGAAATCGGGATCCACGGAGAATGCCACGCCCGGGGTGGTATGCATTACCGTCACGTATTTGGTCATCCTGTCTGAGCCGCCGGCGTTGGATGCCGTGAGGGTGACAGGATATACGCCGGTATTGCTATAGCCCACGAGAGCGTTCACGCTGTTTATTTCCTCGCGGTCAGCTCCGGGCAGACTCCACGTGTACACGCAGTTGGCCCCCTGTGACTTGTTGGCGAAACTGAACATCTCGCCCTCCGTCAGAGTATCGGCTGATATGTCAAAATCCGCCTTCGGTGCTTCCGGGCGAACCACCGTCACTGTACCTGTATACTCCGCCGTGTCACCGGCTCTGTCCTCTGTCTTGACCGTCACTTCATACTCACCGGGGGCGGCGAAAGTGAAATACGGATTGGCGACGGTGCTACCGGCATCGGCAAGACCTTTGACAGACCATTCCCATTTCACGGTGTTGAGCGAAGCCTCCGATCTGAACTGCACAGGCTCGCCCGCATACACAATGTCCTCCGGTGTGCTGAAGCTGACCGTCTTCAGCACGCCGGCTTCGGTTATAATCGTTTCGTCGCTGCCTGTAACTGCACCGCTGAGCTGTGCATCGCAGCCCGAAGCAAAGTCCTTGAGATAGAGAACGCCTCCGTCTTCATAAGTTTCCATGGGATAGTATACCTGCAGCTCCGACTGTGCCGACGGAGAGCTTATGTAGGTGTTCCTGTTGGTGAAGATCTCTCTGTTTGTGCGCGCAGACGCCCACAGGCGGAATTCGTCTATTTCGGCATCCATCAGCCCGTCTGCAGTGCCGAGGAAGAACCCGTCCATTGCCGGCAATCCGCTGAACTCTGAGGAAATCAGAGTTCCTTTCTTTATTCCGTTGACATACACCGTGAGCGTGTTCCTGTCTATCACGGCCGCCACATGATACCAGTTCCCGGCTTTGATGGTGTTGGCCGAGGTGGTGATGCGGTTTGAAGCGTCCCACCCGCACATGAGCTGTCCGCTTTTGCTTATCGTTATCAAAAAAGAACCCCACGCACTGCCAATCTGGTCGCAGAAGCCGTCTATGCTGTTGGGCTTTATCCAGAACTCAATGGTCGCCTGCGGCAGTTTCTCTTTCATCACACCGGGCACCGCCACCGAAGCCTTGTCGAGCAGCAGCGTCTTGTTGCCCTCTTCCTGTGAGTAAGACACCGCATTGCGGGCGGGCAGGCTTTTCTGCGACAGAAGCACATAGTCCTTGTATCCGTAGGCCGTTGCCACATAATACGTGGCCGTTTCATCGTCAACGACATACGAATGGCTGAAACCGGGTACCTCTGCCACCTTTTCGCTGCCTTTGTATATGCAGTAGTGCGAAATGTCATAGCTTGAGGGCTTCGGGGCACTCCATGTCAGCCTGTTGCCGGACAGGGAGGTGTTGAGCGGGGCATAGAACTGGCGACCGGCCACCGTGACCGACACAATGGTTGTCCCGCCGTTGTTGAGAACGGCCACCGTGTCCATACGGGCAGGGATTTCCAGACCTTCGTCTTCAATGCCATAATCCATCAGCGACACCTTGTAGACGTTCCCCTCGCCTATGGCGGAGGAGCGGGAATTGATGACGAAGAAATATTTCAGCGGTTTGGACAGGTCATAGTTTTCCGTGAGATCGGTCACGTCGTAGCCGAACTCTATCGGCTCGTAGTTGTATCCTGTGCGCCACTTGCCGAGCATGGGCACTTCGGGAGCGGGGCTCAGCTTCTTGCCGTCACCGGCATAGTTGAAGAACGGCATCACCTCGGTGACCTCAGGCTTGACCGCAGAGGTGTCGGCCGCTACACCCGCACTGAAACTCAGTTCCGAACGGCGGCTGTAGTCCATTACGATCTTGAGTAC
Organism: Anaerovoracaceae bacterium; assembly: GCA_963617965.1. Classification (GTDB taxonomy): domain Bacteria; phylum Bacteroidota; class Bacteroidia; order Bacteroidales; family Bacteroidaceae; genus UBA6382. Next base: position 11,193 of record CAVEQO010000006.1, on the reverse strand, counting down.
GCGCTTGGGCTCGTAGTCCTTGCGCCACGTATAGTGGCCGGAATTCCATGGCAGGGTGCTTGTCCCCACCGCAACACTGAACTTGTAAGGGCAGTATATGAAGCCCTTGTTGCACCAGCCCGCACCCCACGAATTGCAGATGATCCAGGCTCCTTTCTCGTCCTTGCCTTCTTCACCGTAGACTCCGTTGGAGTCAAGGTCAAATTCTATACGGTCATCGTAGCCCACAACCGAAAGGGCGTGGTCAAAGGTCTTGCCCCAACTGCTCACGCAGTACATGCCCGCCACGCCAATCTCCTTGTTGACAGCCGTTGTGGGAATCCTGCCCCACTGGCCGCCACTGGCCACGCCAATGCCCGACACTCCGCCAGCATAGAAAGACTCGTCACCCCAATGGTTCCACAGCCACTGCTTGAGTTCCTCGCGCCCCGTCTCTGTAGACTGGTCCTGCGAGCAATAGGTATCGCCGCCAACCGTGCGGTTGAACATGGCTCTGTACCACTTGTCATAGCCCTGCATATAACCGTAGAAAGAACTCCCCGTGTCCTGGTTGCCGAACAATGTGCTGTAGGTGCGACCGCCGTAGTCGGTCACGTTCGGCACTCCATGTTTGTTCATGATGGGATATTTTTCAATGCCGGCATATGTGTGCAGCCACGTGAAATGGGTGGGCAACTGGTTCTCCGGATACGAAGCGTCGGCGTTGCGGTAGGCGTTCATGTCGTATGTCATGCAGTAAGCCACGGCCTGGGCCGAACCGCACGACCCCCCGTCCTGGTTGAATACGGGCGGGAAGAATTTGGTCAGCGCATTGTTGACATGATCCGGGCGTGTCTTGCCTGTCCTGTAACCGGTGCTCCGCGCCGTTCCCTCGGATGCTGTTCCCGCAGGAGAACCGTTCTTCCCGTTTCTCCCGGCAAAGGGTTTGGCATCGGGATATTTACTGTAGTCTACCTTGATGTCCTGGGCGTTCACGCCGTTTGCTGCCAGCAACAACGATACCGCCAATATTTTCACAAGTTTCATAGTTGTCTCTGTTTGTCTTTGGTCTCCCAATGAAAGGGTGGCAAAAATAATCATTCCTCCCCGAAAAAGGCACAACCGCCACTTGGTTTTGCACAAAAGGACTACCTTTGCATCAAACAAACGAATATATGCGCCCGACAATCACTTTCCTGCAAGAAAGATTTGACCGCTTCAACCGTCTGTGTTTCGGCGGCTGTCTGCCGGCACCATGTCTCAGGCTGACCACGGCACGCACATTCGGAGGCCGGCTGAGCTATACAGTGCGCAACAGGCTGTTTCACACCAGGCGATTCTGTTCTCCCGTCATTTCCATAAGCACGCTCCGCGATTTTTCCGAGAGCGAATACGAAGACATCCTGCTGCACGAAATGATACACCTGTACATTCTCGCAAGAAACATCAAGGACACTTCGCCCCACGGCGAAAAGTTCCGGGCTATGATGGATCAAATAAACAGTCGGTACGGACGGCACATCACCGTTTCGCTGCGCATCACGGAAAAAGCCGGAAGCCAAGATACCAGGCTGCGCCGCCACCTCGTATGCGTATCACAGCTCAGAAACGGGCATACGGGTATCACACTGTCCGCCCAAACCTGCATTTTCCGGTTGTGGCGAGAGATCGGCAACCATCCACAAGTGGAAAAAACTGCATGGTATGTCTCCAACGACCCTTATTTCAACCGCTTTCCCCATTCGCACTCTCTCAAAATCTACAAAGCCGAGCCGGAAGAACTCACCGCACATCTCGCCACGGCGCAGAGGCTGTACAACGATGGAAGAAAAATCTCCACTGACACCAGAGACCGCCCCCTTTGACACAAGCCGGATACGCCACGGCGCAACATTTCGCACCGTGGCAACGACATATTGGGACAAGAATATGTAACTTTGCACCTCACACAAACCCTTTAAACACATATACCGAACAAAAACAAGACGATGAATTTTGTAGAAGAACTCAAGTGGAGAGGCATGGTTCACCAGATGATGCCCGGCACGGAAGAACAACTGGCAAAAGAAACGACCACGGCATACGTGGGCATTGATCCCACGGCCGACAGCCTGCACATAGGGCATCTTTGCGGTGTGATGATGCTGCGCCATTTCCAGCGCTGCGGACACAAGCCGATGGCTCTCATTGGCGGAGCCACAGGCATGATTGGCGATCCCTCGGGCAAAAGTCAGGAACGCAATCTTCTGGACGAGGAAACGCTACGTCACAACGTGGAGTGCATCAAGGCGCAGTTGGCCCGCTTCCTGGACTTCGAGAGCGACATCCCCAACCGGGCGGAACTGGTCAACAACTACGACTGGATGAAGAACTACACGTTTCTGGATTTTGCGCGCGAGGTCGGCAAGCACATCACCGTGAACTACATGATGGCCAAGGACTCCGTGAAGCGCAGACTCAACGGGGAGGCAAGCGACGGGCTCAGTTTCACCGAGTTCACCTACCAGCTTCTGCAGGGCTACGACTATCTCTACCTCAATACCCACAAGAACTGTAAACTGCAAATGGGCGGCTCTGACCAGTGGGGCAACATCACCACAGGAGCAGAGCTCATACGCCGCACCACAGGAGCAGAAGCCTACGCCCTCACCTGTCCTCTCATCACAAAGAGCGACGGAAAGAAATTCGGCAAGACGGAGAGCGGCAACGTGTGGCTTGACGCCAACCGCACCACGCCATACAAGTTCTACCAGTTCTGGCTCAACGTGAGCGATGACGATGCTGAGCGTTACATCAAGATATTCACCTCACTTGACCGCGAAACCATTGACTCCCTCGTTGCCGGACACCGGGCAGACCCGGGGCAGCGCATTCTCCAGAAACGGCTGGGGCAGGAGGTGACCACTCTCGTACACGGCGAACAGGCATACCAAACTGCGGTGGAAGCCTCGAGCCTCCTCTTCGGCAAAGCCACAAAGGAGAACCTCCTCCGGCTTGACGAAGCCACGCTGCTCAGCGTCTTTGACGGGGTGCCGCAATATGAGCTGTCCAAAGACCGGGTTCTCGGAGCCAAAGCCGTGGAACTGCTGGCGGAGACTACGGACTGTTTCCCCTCCAAAGGCGAGTTCCGCAAGATGGTCAAAGGCGGCGGCGTGAGCATCAACAAGGAGAAACTTTCCGACCCCGAAACAGTCCTCTCGGATTCTGACTTGCTTGACGGGAAATACATTCTCGTCCAGAAAGGCAAGAAGAACTACTACCTGATTATCGTAAAGTAGTCTCCCGTATACCACAAGAGCCGCCTTGCAGGAAATCTGCAAGGCGGCTCTTGTGGTATACGGGGATCGTGTGCTACTCAAGATATCTTGAAAGGGTCGCGGGAAGATAGAACATGTCGTTGCGGTCAACGTAGGTAATCACGCTGGCGAGTTGCACGCTGCGGGAATTGGACTTCCCGTCCGTCACTTCAATGACATTGGTGAATGGACGAATGGCCAAAGACTTCCCGTTGGCGGCGTTCCTGACCAAAAGTGTGGGGTATTCCTTTGATTTGCCGTCGCGCCGTATCTCCATGTCATAACTGCGGAACACATCGGTATGGCGCGCAAAGATATTGTCGCTGAAAGTCCCCATCTTGCCATACACGCCGAAAAGGGCCTGCATATAGTGGGCAAGGTCTACATTGGAGTTGGCTCCCATGATGCGCTGGGATGCCTTGGGATGGTAACAGGCAAGAAAGACCTCCTCACCCGTATGCCCTCCTGTAGTCCAGCCGAAGCAGGTGTGGGCTGTGAGAATCTTGGTAATCACGCCGGAGAGGTGACTGCTGTAGAGCGGCGATGCTTTGTCAGGCGCACGCAATTCTTCCGGCACGGGACTGTTTTTATAGCCTTTGCTGTTCATGAGAAGCAGCACCTCGTCGTTGGTCAACTCGATTGAGGCGTATTTCCTGAAGATGCTCTTGAGGCTGTCAAACGGCTGTGCATTGATTTTCGCTTCCAGACCGTCACCGCTGATTTTATATTTTGCGACCTGCCCGAAAAGCCGTTCCAGCGAGGCGTGGCTATAGTCGGCGACATCCCTCCGGCTGATACTGAAACCGCTGTTGCCGTGGTCTACAGTCACGATAACCACCGTGTTGCCGTCCTTGCGGGCAAAATCCATGGCCGCACCGACAGCCTTGTCAAAAGCAAGGAACTCGTTGACAACGGCTCCCGGGTCGTTGGCATGGGCTGCCCAGTCCACCTTGGAACCTTCAACCATAAGGAAGAACCCCTTTTTGTTCCTGGAGAGTTTGCCAAGAGCCGTTCTGGTCATTTCCTCCAGAGAAGGCTGTTCCTCGGGATTGCGATCCATGTCGTAGTCCATGTCATACTGACCGAACAACGCCCACATTTTGTCGCCTTTGTCCTGACGCATTCCGCTGATGTCGTCACGGTAAACGTTCACCCCCTGCCTGCGGAGGAATTCCTCATTGCCGGCATCAAGGTATCTGCTGCCGCCGCCGATAACCACGTCAAGCCCGTTGTGGACCATCTGGTCCGAAATGAGTCCCGATGCATTGCGGTTGTAATAGTGGGCCGAGCAGTCGGCCGGGGTGGCATGCGGGAACTGGCACGTGAAGACCAGACCTACACTTTTGCCCAGAAGCTGCTTGCCCGCCTCGAGCAAAGTGGCCATCGGGGCATAGGCACGGGTGGAGTCCACAAAACCGATGTTGGCAGAGCCTCTGTAGGGCGGATACGTGGACACATAGCCGGCGCGGGAACGGTGTCCTGTCATGTAGCACGATGTCGTGGGTGCGGAGTCGCCTATGGGTGCGTCAGAATTGCACGTGATGACTGTGCCGCACATCCAGGGGTCAATGTTGAGATGCTCCTTTGACGGGTCGCGGTAACGCTGCAGCCAGCGTGCCGCACTGGCCACGCTGAGCGAGGTGCCGTCTGAAATAAACAGGATTACGTTTTTGACAGACTTCACTTTTTCCGGAGCGATGGCATTCACCGAACAGCACATCGCAATGGCCAGAATGAAACCGACCGTTTTCTTTATGACCGTATGCATTTGTTATGGTAGTTTTAAAATCTCGTCTTCCCCCGGTCTGTCCTTATAATGTTATGGTCGTACCACACAACCCTATCTGGTCAGAGCGCGTGATTACCACACGGGACACCCCGCCCCTCAAGGCGTTGAAACTGTTGTCAAGCTTGGGAAGCATGCCGCCCGACACAACACCCCGTTCCCTAAGAGCCGCATAGGATTCCGCCGTGATTTGCGGGATGACACTTTCCTCGTCGTCTGCATCAAGCAGCACTCCTTTCTTCTCAAAGCAGAATATCAGGGTCACATCATACAGGCGGCTCATGGCCTTGGCCACCTCGCCGGCAACCGTGTCCGCATTGGTGTTGAGCAACTGTGCGCCGCTACCCAGTGTAAGCGGTGCCACAACGGGAATTACGCCGCCTCCTATAAGCAGTGAGACAGCATCGGCATCCACTTCGTCCACGTCTCCCACGAAACCATAGTCAATGCCGTCAGGGGTGACGGGACGGCGGTGCGAACGTATTACATTCATGTCGGCCCCGGTCAGCCCAAGAGCCTTGAGTCCTCTGGCAGAAATCTGCGAAACAATGTTTTTGTTCACCAGTCCGCCATACACCATCGTGACAACGCGCAGCATGTCGGCATCGGTGATGCGGCGGCCGTTGACCATGCGGGTTTCCAGCCCCATCCGCGCTGCAACGTCGGTAGCGGTGCGACCGCCGCCGTGTATGAGCATCTTCGGGCCCTCTATGTACGAAAACCTGTCAAGCAGCTGCGACAGCGACACGGGGTCTTCCACGATCTTGCCGCCGACCTTGACAACCGTAAGCGATTGTTTCATCTTGTTGTTGTGTTTTTGTCCGAAGCGGAACGCCCCCGGTTTGTATGTTACTTTTCCAGATAAGTGTAGCCGTACAAATCGCTCTGGAAATAAGATATGAAATCCTTGCCCTCGCGCGGAGTAATGCGCCCTTCGTCCACGGCCTTGTCAACCCATGTCTCAAGATGCCTCACAAGTTGCTTGGGATCATATTGCACGTAGTCAAGCACATCGGCCACTGTCTCGCCGTCGATAATCTGGTCAATGGTGTAGGATCCGTCTTCCGCCACCGACACGTGTACGGCATTGGTGTCGCCGAAGAGGTTGTGCATGTTGCCCAAAATCTCCTGATAGGCCCCCACCAGAAACACCCCGATATAGTAAGGCTGGTCTTTCTTCAGCCCGTGGAGGGGGATGTAGCTTGTCTGGCGGCCGTTGTACACGAAAGTGTCTATCTTTCCGTCGCTGTCACAGGTGATATCCTGAATGGTGGCATTGTGGTCTGGTTTCTCTCCCAACCGGTGTATAGGCATTATCGGGAACAGCTGGTCAATGGCCCACGAATCGGGCAGCGACTGGAAAAGCGAGAAATTGCAGTAATACTTGTCGGCCAGTATCTTGTCAAGCTTGCGCAACTCGTCGGGCATATGCTTCTGGGTGTGGGCAATGGCATTGACCTCACGCGTGATGCTCCAGTACACGCTCTCTATCTGGGCACGCGTCTTGAGTCCGATCAGGCCATGGCGGAAGAGGTCAAGCCCCTCTTCGCGAATCTGCTCGGCGTCATGCCAGTCCTCCAGCATGGAACGCGCGGAAATCTTGTCCCATATTTCGGAGAGGTCGCGCACAAGTTTGTGGTCTTCAGGCGAAGCTTCCCACGACTCGTCCATAGAGGGTTGCGAAGTGGAGTCAAAGGCTTCAAGTATAAGCACGGAATGGTGTGCCGACAGGGAACGCCCCCCCTCGGAGATTATGTTCGGATGCGGAATGCCGTTGTGGTCGGCGGCCTCCACGAACGTGTATACACAGTCGTTGATATATTCCTGTATGGAGTAGTTCACGGAGCTTTCGCTATGGGAAGAGCGGGTCCCGTCGTAGTCCACGCCCAGTCCGCCGCCGCAATCCACAAACTCTACGTTGTAGCCCAACTTGTGGAGCTGCACGTAGAACTGCGCGGCCTCGGTCAGGGCAAACTGTATGCGGCGTATCTTGGTAATCTGGCTGCCTATATGGAAATGCATCAGTTTGAGGCAGTCCTGCATGTCGTTGGCGCGCAGGAAATCAAGGGCGCGGAGCAAATCCGACGAGTCAAGGCCGAACTTGCTGGCATCGCCGCCGCTTTCCTCCCATTTGCCCGCCCCTGACGAAGCGAGCTTGATGCGTATGCCCAGCTGCGGCCGCAAGTCCATGGTCTTGGCCGTAGCGACTATCACTTCCAACTCCTCATATTTTTCCACCACGAGGAATATGCGTTTGCCCATTTTCTGCGCCAACAGTGCCAGCTCGATGAAACTGTGGTCTTTGTGGCCGTTGCAGATAATAAGGCTGTCGGAGTCCATGTTGGCAGCTATCACGGCATGGAGTTCGGGCTTGGAGCCGGCCTCCAGTCCCAGATTGTAACGTTTGCCGTGGCTTATGATCTCGTCCACCACGGGTTTCATCTGGTTGACCTTGACGGGAAAGATAATGAAATGCTCGCCTTTGAAACTGTATTCCTTCGCCGCCTTGTCAAAACAGTCGGCCGTCTTCTCTATGCGGCTGTCAAGTATGTCCGGAAAGCGCAACAGCATGGGGGTTGCCGTGCGGTGCGCCACAAGGTCGTCAACCAGTTCCTTGAGATCAATCTGGTTAGAGTCTTTGAAAGGTGTGACATAGACATGACCTTTCTTGTTTATCCCGAAGAAATTTACTCCCCAACCTCCGATGTTATAGAGTTCTTCCGAATCTTCTATTCGCCATTTTGCCATTTCTGTAGTTAAGCAAGGGTGTTTTGTTTTATCACGTTCACGATACGCTCCACGAGCAAGTCTATCTTGGAGAAACTGTCCAGAATGTCCACGTTGACCGTATGCTGTGCCTTTGAATAAAAGGGCATACGCAAGGCTATCTGTTCTGCCACAAAAGACAGCAGTTCGTCGCCCTGTTTGTCGCGCAGCAGAGGGCGCACGGTGCAGCTGATTTTCAGGTGTTGCACGATCGTCTGCGGCGACGCGTCGAAAAACACGGTGATGCCGCACCTGTTGAGGTAATCCATGTTGTCAAAGAAGCACGGTGTCCCTCCGCCGAGTGCCAGCACGATGTTCTCGAACTCCGCCACTTCGTGGAGCATTTTGCGCTCCAGCTGCCTGAAGCCGTCTTCTCCCCTTTCGGCAAAGATGTCGCATATTTTCTTGCGGTAGCGTTCCTCTATATACCAGTCAAGGTCATAGAACTGCATACCGAGCCTTTGCGCCAGGACTTTGCCCACCGAAGTCTTGCCAGCTCCCATGTAGCCTATGAGCATCACGCTTTTCATAACAGACATTCCGTGTCAGTGCCGCTATGGTTTCCTGCGCCTTTTGCGCGGTGCGCTTTCGCCGGCGTTGTCTATCACCTGGCGGCATTGCTCCACGGTGACGGTGTCGGGGCTTGCCGCAAGGTTTTTGGGCAGGCGGTAGTTCCTGCCGTCAAAAGCGATGTAGGGGCCGTAACGCCCGTTCATCACTTCAATGCCTCCGTCGAAAGAGTGGATGATCCGCTTCTTCGCCTCTTCCTCCTTTTGTTCTATCAGATGCCGGGCCTGCTCAAGGGTTATCTTCATCACGTCGATGTCTTTCGGGATAGAGACATTCTGCCTGTTGTAGCTTATATAGGGGCCGAACCGGCTTACGTTGGCTACGACATCGCCGTTTTCCATCTGCCCGAGCAGCCGCGGGAGCTTGAACAGCTCAAGGGCGTCCTCAAGGGTTATGCTGTCGATGCTTTGTCCCTCGCGCAACTGGGCAAACTGCGGTTTCTCGTCATCGGAAGCCCTGCCCAGTTGTGCCACAGGCCCGTAACGGCCGATCTTTACACTGAGCATCCTGCCAGTTTTGGGGTCTTGCCCCAATTGGCGCTCGCCGATGCGCAGTTCGGTCTGTTTCTCGGAAGCTTTGGTAACCATGGGGGTAAAGGTGTTGTAGAACTGCCGGGTCAGCTTGTTCCAGTCTTTTCTGCCCTCCGCAACCGCATCGAAATCTTTCTCCACACGGGCGGTAAAGTCAAGATCAAGAATGCTCGGAAACCACTCGATGAGGTAGTCGTTGACAATCTTGCCGGTATCGGTGGGAAAGAGTTTGCCTTTCTCCGCTCCCGCCGTTTCTTCTTTCTGCACCGCATCCACTCCGGTTGCGGTCAGTTCCATGTAGGTATAGGTACGCTTTGTCCCCTCCCGGTTGCCTTTTTCCACATATCCGCGCTGCTGTATGGTGCTTATGGTCGGCGCATAGGTTGAAGGACGCCCTATACCCAGTTCCTCCATCTTGTGTACAAGCGAGGCTTCACTGAATCTCGCCGGGCGCTGGCTGAACTTTTCCGTAGCGCATATTCTTGCCGGGGTCACAATTTCCCCCTTGCTTAAACCCGGCAACAGCGGTGCCGTGTCTTCGGTGTCGTCTTCCGCCGACTCGTGGTAGATACGGGTAAATCCGTCAAATGTTATGACTTCGCCTGTAGCAATGAACTTCTCGTCAAGACCACTGGCACCGACAGTCACGACTGTCTTCTCAAACAGGGCGTCGGCCATCTGCGAAGCCAAGGTACGCAAATAGACAAGGCGGTACAGGCGTTTCTCCTGCGGAGTACCGGATATTTCGGGCACGTCCATCTGTGTCGGGCGTATGGCCTCGTGAGCCTCCTGGGCTCCTTTGGCCTTGGTGTGGAAATTGCGTGTCTTGGAATATTTTCCGCCCAGCTGCTCCGTCACGACCTGCTTGGCGGCAGAGACGCACAGGGCACTCAGATTGAGCGAGTCCGTACGCATATAGGTGATGAAACCCTTTTCGTACAGTCCCTGGGCAATGCGCATCGTCTGGCTGACAGAATAGCCCAGTTTGCGAGCCGCCTCCTGCTGTAGGGTCGAGGTCATGAACGGCGGTGCCGGCGAACGCTTCACCGGTTTCTTCTCAAGGTTTTCAACGGAAAACGTGGCATTCCTGCATTTCTCAAGGAAAGCCCTTGCTTCTTCGGCCGTATCAAAACGCTTGTTGAGCTCTGCCTTGACAGGGGTTTCAGTTCCGTCCATCCCAAATACGGCGTTGACCACATAGGCCGTTTTCGGCTCAAAACGTTCTATCTCGCGCTCGCGTTCCACCACGAGCCTTACCGCCACGCTTTGCACGCGACCGGCCGACAGCCCCGGCTTGATCTTGCGCCAAAGCACAGGCGACAGCTCAAAGCCCACAATGCGGTCAAGCACGCGGCGAGCCTGCTGGGCGTTGACCAGATTGCGGTCAATGTGGCGCGGACTGGAAATGGCCGCGAGTATGGCAGGTTTGGTGATTTCATGAAACACAATGCGGTTGGTCGTGTCGACATCAAGCCCAAGCACCTCGGCCAAATGCCACGATATCGCTTCTCCCTCGCGGTCTTCGTCAGACGCAAGCCATACCTTGTCCGCTTTCTTGGCTTCTTCGCGGAGACTTTTGACGAGGCTCTGCTTGTCGGAGGGGATGACGTATTCCGGCATCAGTGTCGCAGTGTCAATGCTGAACGAGCGCGGCTTGAGGTCGCGTATATGCCCGTGGCTCGACATCACGGTGTAGTCCGCACCGAGAAATTTACCCACAGTCTTCGCCTTGGCAGGTGACTCTACTATAACAAGATTCTTCATCTACGATAATGTTTCTCTGTTTTACTCTCTTGCTCTGTTTTACTCTCTTGCACGATTGCACACCTTATTTTATATAAGGGATTTTTTTAGCGACGGCAAAAGTAAGCAATTTTCTCCAACTCTCACTTCGTTTCCGCCAAAGAAATGTTTCTGTTGGCAATGAATTACGGGAATTAAAAAACAGAAGTGTCCAAAAACAAACCGGAGACGCTATATGCAGCAACAAGAAAAGGACAAACAACTGTCCAGCGAGGTTCACATACCCCCTTTAGGAATCAGAAGCCTATCCTTTGTTGCAAAGGTAATGACAAATCCTCAAAACACAACATGTTATGAACAAAATTGTTTCATTTCTTGGCCAAAGCAACCGCTACAAGCACCTCGTTGGCGACACTGGCGAGCGACACAATACGGGTATAAAAGCAAAAAGAGACGGAAAGCCCGTGCAGAAAGAAAAAAAGCTTGAGACAACGGCGAAAAGTGTTGATCTTACGGATGCGTT
>CAVEQO010000005.1:0-75261 GCA_963617965.1 Anaerovoracaceae bacterium | reverse complement strand
TTACAAGTTATATGAAGAAGATTAACACACGCCCAAGGGAAAGATTAAATTTCTGTACACCACGAGAATGCTTCATAGAAAAGATTTTATAAATTTGCACTTGCTTGTTGAATTCACGTGTTAATCAAATCTTAATTTCGTGTTAACGAACCTTTTGCTGGTTTTTGCCGATTTTATGCCTTTTCTTTCCTTTTTCGAACTACTGAAAGTCTGATATTTGAGAAAAACGTCAACGCACAACCTTGGGAACATTTCGGGAAATCATACACGGTTTCGCCTTGGTCGATGACATAAAGCATATTGCCTATCAGAGGCTTAGCATAAATATTGTGCAATTGGAGCGGAAAAGAATTTCTCACGTGCGGAATCACGTGACGCACATGACAACGGCGCATAGCCTTCTGGGCGTTAAAAATGCTGACGTGACAAAATTTTTGCTTGTTCTCCCCGTTGCGTTCCGCCCGAAACCCAATTGCGTTTCGGCGGAAACGGACAACCGTTTCGCCCGGGGTGGAATTCCGTTCCGGGCGGCGGGCCTCCGCGAGAACAAGCAGAAATTCCGCCATCTCAAGCATTTTTTCTTTCCGCACGGTTTTTTACGGAGGTGTATCGTTTTTGCCGGTTCCGGCGCAACGGGATGCGGTCTGCCGCAACAAAAAAGGAGAGTCCGCAGTGAAAGGACTCTCCTTTTTGTTTCTCTTGGTGATTGGCGAGTTATTCGCCCGGGGAAATTGCACCTGACGGGCAAACGTCTGCACACGAACCGCAGTCAACGCAAACGTCCGGGTCGATTGAATATTTGTCGCCCTCTGAAATTGCGCCTGACGGACATTCGTCAATGCATGTGCCGCAAGCGACGCAATCGTCGTTAATTACATAAGCCATTTTTGTTGGGTTTTAAGTGTTAGTAAACATATGCAAAGGTAGTGTTTTTTGATAATACGGGAATATGCAGGACTGTTTTTTTTGCTGTGGGATAATAAAACGCCACGGCAAACGTTAATTAGTAGCGGGGCTGTCTCCGAAAACAGCCCGGACAGGCTGAAAATGACTATTCTGCGCAGCAGTGACTTAGGGATGGACTTACAGATGACAACAAAGACAACGGTATTCCGCAGACCGGCAGCACTTGTGCTGAGACTGCCGTATCTGTTGCTTGTGGGCTGCATGCTTGCCGGCACGGTGCGGGCCCAGCTCAACAGCAGGGTGCAGAACAAGCCGTATATAGATTTGCGCCCGTTCCATTACGGTTTCTCCATCGGTCTTCACCAGCAGAGTCTGATCATGCCGAATTCCGGCTACATAGATCCGGCAACGGGGCAGCAGTGGATGGTGTCCAACAACAAGTTCTCGCCCGGCTTTACCGTGGGGCTGATAGGTGACTGGCGTATCAACAGTTTCCTGTCGTTCAGAGTGCTGCCCACCATGCATTTCCAAAGCAACACCATCAGTTTCAAGGAGATGGCAACCGGGCAGACCGACTACCAGGAGATGAAATCCACCTACATTTCGTTGCCGCTTGACCTGAAGATAAGCGCACCGCGCCACAACAACTACCGCCCCTACGTGGTCACGGGTGTGAACGCCTCGTATGACCTCACCGCCAAGGAGCAGGACAACATCGCTGTCAAGCCGCTGGCGTTTGCTTTCGAGATAGGTTTCGGCTGCGACTATTACCTGCCTTTTTTCAAGTGCTGTCCCGAGCTGAAGTTCTGCTTCGGTCTCAACGATATTCTCAAGACAGACCGCACCAAGCTGACCGACAAGTCAAAAGAGATATTCACCAAGTCTGTGAAAGACGCACACACCACGATGCTTGTGCTGACACTGCATTTTGAATAATGAAGACCACTCTCCTGCTGGTCGGCAAGACCACGTCAAAGCCCCTCTCGTCGCTCATTGGCGACTATGTGGAGAGGGTGGGGCATTTCTGTCCGTTCAGCGTTGAGGTGATACCGGAGCTGCGCAATGCCCGTTCGCTTGACTCCGTGCAGCAGAAGGAACTCGAGGCGCGTGAAATATCAGACAGGCTGAAACCGTCGGACTTTGTGGTGTTGCTTGACGAACGCGGCAGACAGTTCCGCTCTGTGCAGTTTGCCGGCTTTGTCCAGAAACTGCAGCTCAGGGGAGTGCCGCGTGTGGTTTTTGTCATCGGCGGACCTTACGGTTTCGCCCGTTCGGTATACGAAAGGGCAAACGAACAGGTGTCGCTCTCCATGATGACTTTCTCCCATCAGATGATACGCCTGCTTTTCGTGGAACAGCTGTACAGGGCTTACACTATACTGGGCAACCTGCCTTACCACCACGAATAGACATCGTCCGTGCCCGTGCGGGAGGTTTGAAAAACTTCCCGATTTCTTTGGCTGTGATGAAAAAAGACACTACCTTTGCACTCGCAAATGACGGAGGCCTATAATGGGGTTTATGGGTTAAAGCTTCCGACATTTGCGCTTTGGCGAGATAGCTCAGCTGGTTAGAGCGTCGGATTCATAATCCGGAGGTCGTGGGATCGTGACCCACTCTCGCTACTCACGGAAAAGGGGTTTCCCGCCATGCGGGAAACCCCTTTTCCGTGAGCGTATGACGCAGGTCATTTCCTGATTTTTTTCCCGTCAATGACATATATGCCTCCCTTGACAGGCGAAGCCACGGCCTTGCCCGACAGGTCATACACAATGCCGTTTCCGGCAGGTGCAGCTATACCGTGTATGCCATCGGCATCATCACCGTCCTTGACTATGACGAATCCCTTGCCGGCTACTGCGGACGGGCTGGCACTGCCGGCAGGGAAGTAGGCCTTGAAACCGCAGAGCGTGGTGCCGGTATAGCGGAAGAAGCCAAGGCGTCCGTCTACCACCTGCAGGGTGTAGGCATCAGCCGTGTTGGATATGGCCGGCACGGAACCGGCAAGGCAACTGGCGGTGGTTTCAGCGGATGCGGTGGCTGGAGCAAGGGTGCATACGGTGTTGGGTTCGCCTTCAAGCAGCACACCCGTGTTGGCCGGTATCACGCTGTAGAGGGCTGTCAGTCTGATGGTGTTGTCTTCGCTGCTGTACTGGCCGGCGTAGGCCTTGACGCTTGCGGGAATTTCCAGAGGCACGGGCGAGAAGAGCGTGGACATGCCTTCGCTGCTTATCGTAACCGGAACGGCATCGGTCTCCTCAAGGGTGAAGCCGTAGCTTGTGTCGGTAAGGTCGGATGGGCTGCTGAATGTGCCGGCGTTGCCGCCTGCGGACATATAGTGTGTGCCGTCGCCGAAGGCAACGAGGTATTTGCCTATGCTGACAGGAGACGAAACGAAGCCGTAATACAGCGATGCGTTGTCATCGGTCACTTCGGTAGTGTTGACGGGACAGTAGTCCGTGCCGCCGGTATTGCCGGCAAAGAATCCCGTCTGGTATGCCACAAGACGGTTGCCGCCGTAGTAGCAGAAGACGGTGGCTTCGTCTTTTGCGGAGCTGAACTCAATGCGGTTGTCACCGGTGTTGCGGCAGGTCATGTAGTTGCCCTCACTGTCCTTGATGTGTATGAACTGTCCCTCGGAGGGAGTGTTGATTACCATATTGTCCGTGGAGATGGCGGCGATGGCATCTTTCACCTTGAGAATGTCGGCATCGGTGGTACTGGCCAGTGTCCTTGCTTCCTCAAGGGCTTTGTCGAACGATTCGTCGGCGTGGTACTGTCCGAGTTTGTCGCCGCGCGGATAGGCGTCAACCTTGGCAATTGCGCCGGCAAGCCCCGGAAGGCTTTCCTGCAGGTCGACGGTCACGTTGTCTGCGCTGACGGCTTGACACTCCATTGAGTCTGACAGCACGATGTTGCGCAGGGAGAGCGTCGTTCCATCAAGAGTTTCGCCGTCGATGAATTTGAGCGGGAAATAGGCGATGGCACCTTCCGTTCCGGTGAAACTGTCGTCGGACGGGCTGAATATGAGTACCCTTTTGTTGCTTACGGTGCCGGAGTGGTTCGCCGCCCGCGAGGAGAATGTGAGTGCCGCACCGTCTGCTGTCTCCAGGCCTACGGGAAATTCAATGTCAAACTGCAGCGCATTGAACTGGTTTGCAGGGTTGTTCAGACCAATAATAAGGTAGGGCGTGCCGCAGTGCTCTATTATTTCGGCAGTGAGCAGTTCGCCGGCACTGCTGTTGTCCTTGAAGTCTGTGGCGTTGAGGACGCTGGTTGCCAGTGCCGTAACATCGGTGCTGTCAAGTATGCCGTCTTCGTTGAGGTCGGCAGACCAGAATGTGAGATCCTTTGTGGTGTAGCCGCTGCCACTGAGTCTGGCCAGTTTGCTGAGGTCTGTGATATCGATGTAACCGTCGTGGTTCACGTCGCCGGCAGCGAACGGCGCACTGAACACAGCCTTGCCATCGTGTACCCAGAATTTGGTGAATGCGTCAAGTCCGAGTTCTGATATGTACCCACCGTCCAGTGTGTATTTCTGCACGTAACTCCAGTTGGAGTAGCCAGACTGGTTTGCACCCAGGCAGAGCCTGTAAGCTCCGTCTTGTATGGTGGTGGGCAGCGTGCCGCTGAAAATGAAATCGTCAGTATAGTAAGCGAGATAAGACAGGCCGCTGCTGATAGACCGGACATCGCCGAAAGTGGTGACGAGACTGCCTGTGTAGTCTGCTACAGCCATTTGCAGCGAGCCGCTGAAATCGGTGTCTTTCCTGGCATTCATTATGGTATATGCCGTGAGGGTCATGTTGTTGGAACCGTTGTCTTCAACGTGTATGTCCTGTGTCATGACGCTGGGGAAGAAAATGTTTTCGGCATTGGTGATGCTTATGGTACCGGGGTCATTGCCTATGGTTACGGGACCGCGCGTGGAGCTTCCTTGCGGAATGGCATAGACCTCAACTGTGTAGTCGCCCGATTTCACGGCAGAGGGAATGTCGCACTGTATCGTGTGTGCAGGGATATAGTAGTGGGGGGTCAGATTGTTAACGGACATGCTGAACACGTCTGTGCTGCTGCCGTCTTTATCTTTCAGGCTGACAACCAGACTCCCGTTGAATGTCCTGCAACTGTGGTTGATGAGATCTCCGAGACTGAAGCTCAGTTTCTCGTTTTGGGTGAGGTCTACCGATTGGGCGGATGGCGTGAGTGAGACAGCCTGCAGGAAACTCTGCAGTTCTTCCGTGCCGTTGTCGGGCTTGGCATTGATGACCACTTCCAGTCCCCGGCAGAACGTGTCGTCCGCATAGCTTGACGGAGTCATGTCTGACATGAGGAAATAGCCGTTGTCCTGTCCGTTCCATCCCCAGTTGACATGGTAATACGGGTAGTCGTCGCCGTCAAAGCGGTAGCCGTCTATTAGGAAAGCGTGTCCGTAGCCTTTGACAGAGGTCGCGCTTATCGGCAGCGGACACCGGTTGTCAAGCTGGGCGAGCAGCAGGGAGTGCCAGTCGTCAACGGGCATATAGTCCTTGGACACCAAGGCCATGTCGCTGTCGTAGCCGAAGTATGCAAGAAACCCTGACATCAGGTTGTTGAGAGAGGAACCACTTTCCGTATCGTAGTCCATGTTGGCCGCCACTCCGCACGACAGCATCAGATTGGCAATGGCCTGTACCGTCTCGTCGTCCTCGCTGCTGGAATAAGAATCTTTCATGAGGCTCCAGCTGAACGGGACAGCCCCGAAATCGCGGGTCATTTCAATCCGGTTGGTTGCGGTGGTGTATGAGTTTGTCCCCTGGCCTACGGTCGGGCTTTTGTAGTAGTACATCACCTGTGCCATGACTGTGGCCACACATCCCGTTACGGCTTTCTGTCCGGAGGATAGGGTGGGACACAGTTCGTTATACGGGTATCTCTGTCCCCACTCCGAGGTAACAAGCGGCCCGACACTGGTGCTTGCGGCGGAAAAGCCTTTGGAGCGGGCAGAGCCCGCCGTTGTGGCGGCAGGGGTATCTACGGTCGGCCTATTGGCTTCCGCAACGTATCCTGCCATCCAAGCCTTGACATTTGGCGGCAGGCTGTCGGTGTTGAACGAGCCGTTGTCGGCATATCCCAAAACCGGCTGCATACGCTCGTCGGCCGACACTATCATGAAGCCGCCGCCACTGGCGTTGTAGACATAAAAAGCTTCGTCCTGTCCGCCGGTGTATAGTGACTCAAGGCTTTTTATCTTGCTTGACGCAACAATCATTTCCTTTTTCTGGCCGAACGACTTGCTCTTGAACGCGTTCTGCCCGTCGCGCAGCAGTTGCGGTGCGGTGTTCTCGATGATGCTTATCACGTTTTCAATGCTGCGTTGCTGTGCCTTCGTTGCAAAGACAAGACATAGCAGAGCCGTGCATAGTGACAGTGTCCTGATGGCAGTGCTCATGATATTGGATATTAAAAGTTTACGTACGGCAAAGGTAATGCAATAAGACAAGATTGCAAAAAAAAAGCCGGAAAAAGACACCGAATATCTTTTTCCGGCAAGCTGTCGCTTTATTTCAAAAGTGCGAGAGCTTCGTTTATGCGGCGCATGGCCTCGGTGATGTTTCCGTCGGATGTGGCGTAGCTCATGCGTAGACATTCGGGATCTCCAAAAGCTCCGCCGCCCACGGTGGCCACATGGGCCACATTGAGCAGGAACATGGCGAGATCCATGTTGTCCTTGATAACTTCGCCGTTGTATCTTTTGCCGAAATAGCTGCTGACCTTGGGGAACACATAGAAGGCACCCTCCGGCTCGCTGATTTCAAATCCGGGAGTTTCCCGGCATAGTTTCACGATGAGATTCTTGCGCCGCTCAAAAGCCTTGCGCATGTCCTCCACACACTGCTGGTCGCCGCTGAACGCGTCGGCTGCGGCAATCTGGCTTACGGAGCACGGCCCCGAAGTGTATTGTCCCTGAAGCTTGTTGCACCCTTTCACAATCCATTCGGGGGCGGCGATGAAGCCGATGCGCCATCCCGTCATTGCATAGGCCTTGCTGACACCGTTGACAATGACGGTGCGTTCTTTCATGCCGGGAACCTGTGCTATGGATGCGTGGGTGCCGACATAGTTGATATGCTCATAGATTTCATCGGAGATAACGATGATGTCTTCGTGGCGCAGTATCACTTCCGCAAGTGCTGCGAGTTCCTCCTTGCTGTAGACGGCACCGGTAGGGTTGCTGGGCGAGCACAGGATGAGAACCCTGGTCTTGGGGGTGATGGCCGCTTCGAGCTGCGCCGGGGTAATCTTGAATTTCTGGTCTATGCCGGCATAGACGATTACCGGGATTCCGTCGGCGAGCTTGACCATCTGTGTGTAGCTTACCCAATACGGGGCGGGAACGATGACTTCGTCGCCCTTGTCCACAAGTGCCATGATGGTGTTGCACACACTCTGTTTTGCGCCGTTGCTGCACAGAATCTGCGAAACGGAGTATTCAAGGCCGTTCTCGTTCTTGAGCTTGTCGGCTATGGCCTGGCGCAGGACAGGGTAGCCCGGCACAGGAGAGTATTTCGAATAGTTGTCGTCAACGGCCTGCTTGGCGGCGTTTTTGATACTGTCGGGGGTGTTGAAATCCGGCTCGCCCACGGAGAGGTTGATGACATCAACGCCCTGTGCTTTGAGTTCGGAGCTTTTTTGGGACATTGCCAATGTGGCGGAAGGCTCAAGCCTGTTCAGTCTTTCTGATAGTTTCATGTTTATGGTTGTTTGTTGTGTTGGTGTATGCGTAACCGTGTGTGTCCGCACGGCGGCCGCCCTTGTCTGCGTTATCCTCTCCTGTCGCCCAGCAGACGGAGCAGGTAAAGGAAGAGGTTGATGAAGTCAAGGTACAGCGTGAGACTGCCGAGGAGGGCAAGTTTCTGTGTGGCTTCGTTGATTTCGCCGCCCGTCTGCTGGAACATCAGTTTGATCTTCTGCGTGTCGTAGGCTGTCAGTCCCACAAAGACCAGTACACCCACATAGTTGAGAATGGCTTGAAGTCCGGTGCTTTTGACGAAGATGTTGACTACGGTGGCGATTATGAGACCGATGAGTGCCATAAAGAGAAGCCTGCCCATTCCGGAAAGGTTGCGGCGGGTGACATAGCCGAAGACGCTCATCGCACCGAAAGTGCCCGCCGTCACAAAAAACGTGGTGGCGATACTGCTGAGGGTATAGGCGAGGAAGATGACGGACAGGGTCACTCCGTTAAGCACGGAATAGACAATGAAGAGAAGTCCGGCTGTGGCAAATGAAAGGCGGTTGATGGCAGACGATATGACCATCACGAGACCCAGTTCGGCAATAATCAGAATCCACATCGGGGCACTGCTCTGTGCAAAAATCTTGTAGACGAGGTCGGGATCGGAAGCCACGTAGTAGGCGGTAAGACCTGTCACTACCATGGCCAGTGTCATCCATACGTATACCTTGCGCATAAGGGCGGCGAAGGCACTCTGCGAACGAACATCATCGATTGTGATGTCATCGGGGCGGTTGTAGTAGTTGTTCATAGTTGATGGTTGTTTTGTAGTTGTTTGCAATGTCTGTTCCGGTTTTCCCGGAGGATTTTATTTTCTGAAATGGAGTTTGTGTCCCATGCGCTTCTCCTTTGTGCGCAGGTATGCCTCGTTGTACTTGTTGGGTGTAATCTCGATAGGCACGTTCTCCACTATCTCAAGCCCGAACCCGTCAAGTCCGGCCCTCTTGGTCGGGTTGTTGGTTATCAGCCGCATCTTGCCGATTCCTATCTCGCGCAGAATCTGTGCTCCCACGCCATAGTCGCGCTCATCGGGATCATAGCCCAGATGGGTGTTGGCATCAACGGTATCGAGTCCCTGCTCCTGCAGTTTGTAGGCCGCTATCTTGGCCATCAGACCGATGCCGCGCCCTTCCTGGTTGAGGTAGAGCACCACGCCTTTGCCTTCTTTCTCAATCATGCGCATGGCGCGGTGGAGCTGTTCGCCGCAGTCGCACCGCATACTGCCGAAGATGTCGCCGGTCATGCACGAGGAGTGTACCCTGACGAGAACAGCTTCGTCTGGAGTCCATTCGCCTTTGGTGAGTGCGATATGTTCATAGCCGTTGCTTTTCTGTCGGAACGGCGTGAGTCTGAAATGCCCGTATTCCGTGGGCAGGTCTACGGTTTCCCCCTTTTCTATTATCGTTTCCTCCTTGAGCCGGTAGGCGATGAGGTCTCTGATGGATATGATCCTGAGGCCGAACTCTTCGGCCACTTTGAACAATTGCGGCAACCGTGCCATGGTGCCGTCGGGGTTCATTATCTCGATGAGGGCTGCGGCAGGCTGCAGTCCTGCGAGGCGTGCCAGATCCACGGCCGCTTCAGTATGTCCGGCACGGCGCAGAACACCCTTGTTCTGGGCGTAAAGCGGGTTGATATGCCCCGGCCGTCCGAAAGTTTCGGGCACGGAAGCGGGATTGGCGAGCGCGCGTATGGTGGCGGCGCGGTCTGCGGCACTTACCCCCGTGGTGCACCCCTCAAGCTTGTCGACGGTAACGGTGAACGGCGTGCCGAGCATTGAGGTGTTGTCTTCCACCTGATGGGGCAGGTTGAGTTCGCGGCAACGGTCAATGGTGACGGGGGCACATAGCACACCGCGCCCGTTTTTAAGCATAAAGTTGACTTTTTCGGGTGTGATCAGCTCGGCGGCGGTGATGAAGTCCCCCTCGTTTTCGCGGTCTTCGTCGTCTACCACTATGAGGAATTTGCCGTCCTTGAAATCTTTGACAGCGTCTTCAATGCTGCTGAATTTCATGTTGTCCATATCTTAATCTTGTTGTTTTTCGTTGTCTTTATAGTATCCGTGCTGTTCTATCCTGTCCGTGACACGCAGGTTCACGGTGTTGATCTGCATGATGTCCCGGCGCAACCGCCGCCTGAACAGGAAAGACCTGTACCACAGTACAACCCCTATCGGTGCCACTATGCCGCACAGGCAATTGAGCCGCCTGTTGCCGATGGGCGAGAGGTGCCCTTTTGTGTAGACAAAGGGGTATGCGTTGAGCTCATATACAAGTTTGCGGTCGGTGCTGTTGGAGAGATCATCGATGATCTGTTCAAGCTGTTGCGCCACATCTGGCAGGGGGTTGTCGGGTTGCGGTCTGAAGAACAGTTCTGCATATCCGGGCAGCTTGCCGAGTCTCAATGTGGCGGAGAGCCTGTTGAGCCGTGCGGTAATGCTGCGCAGTCCGGCGACATCGCCAACGTAGTCGGGAGTGTCAATGACAACCTCCTTGAGGGTGATGTTGCGTCTGGCTCTTACGCCAACCGCCGCGAGGAAGTCGCCGAACCTGTTGAGGGCGTTCCACAGCGTGGCGTCCTTGTTTGACTTGTAAGTGAGGAACGCTCCCACAGGTGCCATGACAAAGGTACTTATCCACATTCCATAGGTGATGTTCCATGTTCCGTCGCGCGCCATCTTCATGCCTGAAACGCCGATAATGTAATAGATGATGAAGATAAGTACCGACACGATGGTTGACACACCCAGTCCGCCCTTGCGTATGATGGCCCCGAGCGGAGCTCCGATAAAGAAGAAGAACAGGCATGCCAGTGACGAGGCGAACTTGTCGTGCCATTTTATCTCATGCCGTCTTATCATGCGGTAGCCGTCCTGACTGACCGGCGAGCGCCACTCAAGTTCTGTCAGCATTCCTGAAACTGATGACGAGGCCTTTCGCATGGCGTTGAGCCGTGCTGTCTGGCCGAGTCTTGCAAACAGGGAGTCAATATTGACAGATACGGCCAGCCGGTCTGCTGCCAGAGAGTCGTGCCTTGAACCGTAGCCGGTCTGCAGGAAGCGAGCGGACAATTCCTCGTAGTTGGCGCGCCCGAGGCTGTCGTAGAGAACAGTCATGGAATCGGTGTCGTAGACAAGCTGCCTGAGAGACTTTGCATCGGCAAGGTTCTTGAGGTCTTCCGCATTCATGAGGTCAAAGTCGGTATTGAAATCAATGAACAGGATTTTGTTCTGGAATGTTTCGCGGTCGTAGGGGACATGGCTGTCCTGCATCATCCCGCCCGGCGAGGAAGACTGCAGGTTTTCAAACTGCTCGCCGCTGTAGATTGACAGTTTGAGAAAGTGCTTGTCGGCCGTTGTCTCAAGCTTGGCAGAGTCCGCCACCACGATCTGGGCGTTTTCTATGCCCTTGTCTATCTTGTAGATTATCACATCGTAAAGCATACCCGTGGAGGCATCTTTGCGCTCTACGTAGAGGTTAACGTTGGGGATGCTGTTGTGAAATATTCCCTCGGTTATTTCAAGCGCAGGCGAGGCACTTTTCATGGAATACAGCATCCGTGCCATTTCCATCTGCGCTTTCGGGCTTATGTTGTTCTGAAAGTAGAACGACACTCCTGTGAGTATCAGTGCGGTGACAAGTATGGGGCGCATTATGCGCAGCAGCGGTATGCCGGCAGCCTTCATGGCGGTGAGTTCCAGCTGTTCACCCATATTGCCGAACGTGAGCAGGGAAGTCAGCAGTACCGACATGGGCAGGGCCATCGGCACGAGGGTCAGGGCCATATAGAAGAAAAACTGTGCCAGAACGTCCATTCCGAGTCCTTTGCCGACCATTGTCTCAATATGCTTCCACACGAACTGCATCATGAAGACAAACAGGCAAATCAGAAAACATCCCAGAAAGAGCTGGAAGAACTTGCGGAGAATGAATATGTCTATTTTCTTCATGCCAAGCATAAGGAAGCGTCGGCCGGATGCGTGTACCCTGCGGTTGCCAGTCCGGCAGGATCGGCAAAAGTTTTGCTATATCAATGCAAAGTTAGCATAAACAGAACTATAATCCAAACCTTGTGTTTGGTAATTGGTTTTTTTGGATATGCGCAAGCGGCAAAGGCGCGTATGCCGGCTGACAATGCGCACCGATGGCAAGTGAGGATTGTAATTTGGATTCCGTGCTCCCAACGGGGAAATCCCGCGCCGTCTTGCCGGGCAATCTCCGGCAGGGTGTTATTTTATCCAGACGGCATAGTCCGCCTTGCGCGGCTTTGGAGCCTGCGGCTCTTTGAGCGCATAGCCCAACGCCACATGACCTATGCCTTCGTAATCTCCTTCAATACCCCAGTCGGCAAGCAACCGTTTGCCCTCGTCAGAGCTGAAGACTTCGCGTGCTCGGTGAATCCAGCAGCTGCCCAGTTCCAGCGAGTGGGCGGCGTTCATGAGATTGCCCATCACAAGAGAGCCGTCGTAGATGTAGGTGGGGCGTTCGCGGTTCGCCAGTACCACCATAATCGCAGGAGCACCGTAGAACGGGTCTTGGTCGGTATTCATCACCCGGGCATTGAGTCGTGACAGGAGATCGCGCGTGGCCTTGTCGGTGACCACCACTATGCACGGAGACTGCATACCCATGCCGGTAGGTGCGTATTCGCCGGCTCTGACAATTTGCTCCAGCGTGGTGTCGTCCGGCATTCTTGAGGGGTCAAAACACCGCACGCTGCGCCGTGTTTCAAGAGTTCTGAGAGTTTCGTTCATGACTATGTGTTTTTGGTTGGTTGCCCGCAAAGTTAGCGGTTTGTGTGCGACAAGACACCGGACGCAGTTTTAAAAAAGTTAAAAGCAACAAGAAAAACACTGGCATCAAGTGCCGTTTCGGTCAAAAAACAGTATCTTTGCCCACTACTGTAACAAGGGGCAGCTGCAAAGTCTGCCCCTAACAAAACATCGTATTCCTATGCAGCCAGACAGCGTTATTGTCATTCCCACTTACAACGAGAAAGAAAACATACGTAATATCATCACGGCAATCTTTGACCTTGAAGGCCCCTATGACGTGCTGGTCATTGACGACGGATCGCCCGACGGTACCGCCGACATCGTGAGGGGTATGCAGGGCGAGAGCCGGTTCGCAGAACGGGTCCACCTGATAGAGCGCAGCGGGAAGCTCGGGCTTGGCACCGCATATATTGCAGGCTTCAAGTGGGCTTTGGCACACAAGGAGTATAAGTACATATTTGAGATGGACGCCGATTTCAGTCATGCGCCCTCCGACGTGCCACGCCTCTATGCCGCCTGTCACGACGAGGGCTACGACCTTGCTGTCGGAAGCCGCTACGTCACTGGTGTCAACGTGGTCAACTGGCCCATGGGACGCGTGCTGATGAGCTATTATGCGAGCAAATACGTGCGTTTTGTGACCGGGTTGAAGATACATGATACTACGGCAGGTTTCAAGTGCTACCGTCGTGAGGTACTTGAGACCATAGACCTTGACTCCATACGCTTCAAGG
This sequence comes from Anaerovoracaceae bacterium, assembly GCA_963617965.1. Lineage (GTDB taxonomy): Bacteria > Bacteroidota > Bacteroidia > Bacteroidales > Bacteroidaceae > UBA6382. Next base: position 62,069 of record CAVEQO010000005.1, on the reverse strand, counting down.
GCTACGCTTTCCAGATTGAGATGAAGTTCACCGCCTACAAGTTGGGCTTCAGAATCAAGGAAGTCAGCGTGGTGTTTGTAAACCGCCAGCAGGGTACAAGCAAGATGAGCGGAGGAATCTTCGGCGAGGCCATGTTCGGGGTAGTGCGTCTCAAGTGGGACAGCCTCACGGGCAAGTACAGAAAGATGAAACAGCGCAGCCTGAAAGGGCGCAGTTAAATTTCCGGCCAGTGATTTCCGTTGTCAATGCCCTGATAGTAAACGAAGGCCGGATTTTCAAAGGCAGTCTCAAGATTTCCGGCACGGCAATCGCCGAAGTAGCACAGGACGGTTGTCCCTTTGAGCCCGAAGGTGATGTTGTCGATGCCGGCGGGCGTTATGTCATACCAGGCGTGATAGACGAACACGTCCATTTCCGTGAACCCGGACTCACGCAAAAGGCCGATATAGGGAGTGAGAGCCGTGCGGCGGCAGCGGGGGGCGTGACCTCGTTTTTTGACATGCCAAACACCAAGCCGCAAACCACCGGTCTTGCGGAACTTGGCGGCAAGATGGAACTCGGCAGGACCAGGAGCCTCGTGAACTACGCATTCTACATAGGAGCCACGAACGACAATCTCCCGTCACTTGAGCGTGTACCCGTTTCATCGGTGCCCGGCATAAAACTTTTCATGGGAGCGTCTACGGGCAATATGCTTGTGGAGGACACGAAGACGCTTGACGGGATATTCCGCCTTGCCCGCACAAGAAACCTCCCTGTGGTGGTGCATTGTGAGGATACTGCCCAGATAGTCCGCAATGAGGCGAATGTAAGGGCTTTGGCGGGCGAAGATGCCGGGGTGGAATATCACCCCGTAATCCGAAATGCGAAAGAATGCATTGACTCCACCCGCAAGGCTCTGGAACTTGCCGCCAGCAGCGGTGCGAGACTGCTTGTGGCTCATGTGTCAACCGGCGCGGAAATTGAAGAGATAGCCCGGTGTGGGGGAAACAACGTAAAAGCCGAGGTGTGTGTGGCATACCTCTGTTTCAATGACGGGGATTACCGTACTCTGGGCGCACGCATCAAATGCAACCCTGCCATCAAGTCTTCCGTGTGCCAGACAGAACTGATTGCCGCCCTGCGTGACGGCAAGGTGTTCACGGTAGCTACGGATCATGCCCCCCATCTTCTTGGCGACAAGTGCGGAGGGGTGTTCACGGCAGCGTCAGGCATGCCGTCGGTGCAGTTCTCGTTGCCCCTGATGCTCCAGCTGGCAGAGAGGGGTGCGGTAGACATTACGCAGGTAGTGGAACTGATGTGCCACAATCCGGCGCGTTTTTTCGGGGTGAAACGGCGCGGCTTCATCCGCAAGGGGTACAAGGCCGATCTCGTGATGCTGGAGCATCTGGCGGAGCCGTACACCGTGACCGACGATGACGTGATAAGCAAATGCGGCTGGACTCCATATGCGGGGCAGGAACTCAACTGGCGGATTGCCGCCACAATGTGCAACGGTACGGTCATCTACCGGAAAGACAGGGGATTCACTGCCCCCGAATACAGAGGAGAAGCGATAGAGTTTGATCATGACAGCGACACGGCAATATAGCATAGAACAACTCAGGCCTTATATAGACTGGACGTATTTTCTGCATGCGTGGCAGATGCCGGCAAAGTATGCCTCGGCAGCATCGCTGCACCAGTGCTGCGCGTGCCGGGAGACCTGGTTGACCACGTTGGGGGCAGACAACCGCGCCCAGGCGCAAGAGGCACTGGCTCTCGTTGCCGATGCTCTCCGTATGCTGGACAGGCTTGCAGCACAGGCTGCGGTGTTTGGCAGGGTAGGGCTTTTCGAAGCGAACTCCAGAGGAGATGACATTCTGGTTTCTGACGGAGAGGGGCGCATGGTGACCATTCCGTGTCTGAGACAGCAGGTCGTGGCCGAAGGAAAGCCCAGCCGTTGCATGGCTGATTTTGTGCGCCCGCTCGAGTCCGGCGTTCCTGACCGCATCGGAGTATTTGCCACAACAGTGAAGTTTGACCCGGAGAAGGCCTTTTCCGGTGATGCCTACAACGTGATGCTGGGACAGACTCTGTGTGACCGTCTTGCCGAGGCGGCCGCCTGTGCACTTCACCTTGAGGTACGCCGCGAGATATGGGGGTATGCCCCCGACGAAGACTTGTCTACGGATGACCTGCTGCACGAACGCTGCCAAGGCATCCGGCCCGCAGTGGGATATCCTTCGCTGCCCGACCAGAGCCTCAATTTCATTCTGAACGGTCTCATAAAGATGGAAGAGCTCGGTATCACTCTGACCGAAAATGGAGCAATGCGCCCACACGCCACGGTGACGGGACTGATGATTGCCTATGCAGGAGCTTCCTATTTTGCCGTGGGTCAGATTGACCGTGACCAGCTGGAGGACTACGCCGTCAGACGCGGTCTGCCGGAAGACAGGGTGCGCCAGTTTCTGGCCGCCAACCTTAGTGTATTGCAATGACAGCCTGCACTGGCGGTGCGGGAAGAGAATAAGACTGACACAAAGAACAGATGACGTTTTTCCTGAAAACAGGACTGGTCTTTAGCCTGATGACAGTGCTTCCGCCGCTGTCGGTCTATTTCGGTTGTCTGCGCGGCAGGCCAGAACTGAAACACTGGAAGCGGATTCTGTGTGCGGTTACCGCTATTGAACTTGCGGGCATGACTTGCTTCCTGACGTTCGCCTTTGCCGGCGGTTCCTCGTCTGCCTGTTGGCGTCTGCTTCTGTGCGTATGCATGGGGATAGCCGGTTCGGAAACGGCGGTGGGCGTGTGTACGCTGCTGGCAAGAGCCTTCGGAAAGGAGGGGCGTTTGAGGCTTGCCGCGCTGTATTTGGGTGCGGTGTTGGCCGTACTTGGTATAACAATGGTTGCTATGGCTTTTACAATCGGAAACAGAAGAATTGATGTGACAGAGTACACATACGGCAGCAAGGAGCTCCCCGGGGTCTTTGACGGCTTCAGGGTGGTGCATATCTCTGACCTGCATCTTGGCACCTATGGCAATGACACTGCAAGAGTGGCGGAACTGGTTGACAAGGTGCTTGCCCAGAAAGGCGACATGATTGTATTTACAGGCGATCTGGTCAATTTTGAGTCAAAGGAAGCGTTGCCTTTTGTCGGCGAGTTGTCGCGCCTTACAGCCCCCTGCGGGGTATATTCTGTTCTCGGAAACCATGACTACGGTGTATACCGCAATTTCGCCACAAAGCAAGAACAGACAGCAGACATAGAGAACCTTGTCGGGATCGAACAGCGCTGTGGCTGGACGGTACTGCGCAACGCCAATGCCACAGTGCGCAAAGACGGTGACAGTATCATCGTGGTGGGAGTGGAGAACGACGGCAATCCTCCCTTTCCGAGCCTTGCAGACATTCCGAAAGCTCTCCGGGGAATCCCCACATCCGGCGGCAGCCCGTTCAAGATACTGCTGACGCACGATCCAAGCCATTGGCGGCGCAGCGTACTCAGTGAGACCGATGCGCAGCTCACTCTCTCGGGACACACCCACGGTATGCAGTTCAAACTCGGGAAATGGAGTCCTGCCTCTCTGGTCTACCGGGAATGGGGCGGCCAGTATTTCGAGGGCGACCGCTGTCTCGTGGTGTCTGTCGGGTTGGGACTTGGTGCCGTGCCGTTTCGCTTCGGTGCCTGGAGCGAGGTCTGCATAATTACCCTGAAAGCACAAGAACGGTCAAAATAACATGAATCATGACAATACTGAAAATCCTTTACCGCACATACCAGTTGTGCATAGCCGCACCGATACTGATTGTAGCCACCTTGCTCACGGCGTTGGTTACAATAGTGTCATGCAGCCTGTTTCCCCACTCCAAAGTGTGGAGCTATTATCCTGCCAAGTTGTGGGGAACGGTGTTCTGCCGCATACTGTTGCTGCCGCTTGAAGTTGAGGGAAGCGGCCGGCTTGACAAAAATGCATCCTATGTGTTTGTGGCCAATCACCAGGGAGCCATGGACATATTTCTGGTGTACGCACTGCTTGGCCATAATTTCAAGTGGATGATGAAGAAGTCGCTCCGCAAGGTGCCGCTCGTGGGAGAGGCGTGCTACAAGGCCGACTTCATCTTTGTGGACCGGAGTTCTCCCAGGGGAGTAAAAGACACTATAGTCAACGCGAGGAAAATCCTGAAGGACGGCACGTCTCTCATGATATTTCCCGAGGGTTCCAGAACTTTCAACGGCAAGATGGTTCCTTTCAAGAACGGAGCGTTCTTTCTTGCCGATGCACTGCAGTTGCCTGTGGTGCCGGTTACTATAGACGGTTCTTTTGATGTTCTTCCGCGTACCAGAGGCATCAATTTCGTGAATTTCCACCGCATGAAACTGGTAATTCACGATGTTGTTTATCCGCAGGGGCAGGGCCACGACAACATAAAGCGGCTTTCGCAACAGTCATACGAGGCAATCAACTCTGCCCTCCCCGACAAATACAAGACTATATAAAACCCGTTTATGACACTTAAAGAATTGCAGTTGGGGCACACAGCCGTAATCACTGCCGTAGGCGGCGACGGGGCTTTGCGGCAGCATTTCCTTGACATGGGGGTCATTCCCGGAACGAGGGTAAAGCTGGTCAAATATGCCCCGCTCGGCGACCCCATGGAACTGCTGATCCACGGATATGAACTGACCCTGCGCCTTGACGATGCCGCCAAGATCGGCATTGTTCCGGCAGACGCAAAAGGGGAAGACACCAAAGAATCCTCTGAGGCAGACATGGCACTACGCGACACCGAACATCCCGGACTTGGCGAATCGGGCCGCTTCCATTGCAAGGCAAAGGAACACCCGTTGCCGAAGACCGAGAAACTATCGTTTGCCCTTATAGGCAACCAAAATACGGGAAAGACCACTCTGTTCAACCAGCTTACAGGGGCAAACCAGCATGTGGGCAATTTTCCCGGCGTGACCGTGGAGCAGAAAAGCGGTCCGATAAAAGGCCATCCCGACACCGTGATTACGGACTTGCCCGGCATCTACAGCCTTTCCCCCTATTCAAGCGAGGAAATCGTGTCGCGCCGCTTTGTGATTGAGCGCAAGCCCTCGTGTATAATCAACATCGTTGATGCCACCAATATAGTGCGTAACCTGTATCTCACGATGCAGCTCCTTGAACTGGATATACCCGTGGTAGTAGCCCTCAACATGATTGACGAGGTTGACAACAACGGCGGTGCCATTGACATCAACGAAATGGAAAGGCTGCTCGGCGTGCCGGTGATACCCATCAGTGCAAGCAAAAACCAGGGAGTGGACGAGCTCGTGGAACACGCTGTCCACATTGCCCGCTACCATGAGTGCCCGATGCGGCAGGATTTCTGTAAAGCCGGTGACCATGGCGGGGCCGTACACCGGTGTCTTCACGCCATAATGCATCTTGTGGAAGACCACGCCGGAAAAGCCGGAATACCGATACGTTTTGCTGCATCGAAACTGATAGAGCGTGACTCTCTGGTGCGTGACGCCCTCAAGCTGTCGGACAACGAGCAAGCCACGGTGGACCACATATTGCGCCAGCTTGAAGAGGAACGCGGTCTTGATCCCTCCGCAGCTTTGGCGGACATGAGATTCTCGTTTATCTCCGGTCTCACAGCCCACACCGTAGTCCAGCCAAAGGAAAGCAAAGAGCGTGTGCGCAGCCGCAGAATAGACAGTGTGCTGACAGGCAAATGGACTGCCATTCCGTGTTTTCTGGCAATAATGTCAGTAGTGTTCTGGCTCACGTTCAGTGTAATAGGACTGAGCCTGCAAGACTGGCTTGAAGAGGGGATCGGCTGGGTGACCGGCGAGGTTGACTTGTTTCTCTCCGCCGCCAACGTGAACGAGGTTGTCCGTTCACTGGTGGTCGACGGGGCATTTCAGGGCGTTGGAAGCGTGCTTGGTTTCATGCCGATAATAGTCACGCTGTTCTTCTTCCTTTCGCTGCTGGAAGACAGCGGCTATATGGCACGCATAGCTTTTGTAATGGACAAGCTGCTGAGGAAGATAGGTCTTTCCGGGCGCAGTATCGTGCCTCTGCTTATCGGATTTGGGTGCAGCGTGCCGAGTATCATGGCAAGCCGCACTCTGCCGTCCGAGCGTGACAGACGGCTCACCGTCCTGCTGACACCGTTCATGAGCTGTACGGCCAAGCTGCCCATATATGCGTTCTTTTCGGTAGCGTTTTTCCCCGACAGTGCGGTGTGGGTCATGGTGTCGCTCTATCTGACAGGCATTGTGGTGGGCATAGCCATGGCTCTCGTATTCAAGAAGACTCTGTTCCGGGGTGAGCCGGTGCCGTTTGTGATGGAATTGCCCAACTACCGCATGCCCAGTTTGAAAAATGTGGTGCATCTGTTGTGGGACAAATCCCGCGATTTCCTGCAGCGTGCGTTTACGGTAATCTTTGTGGCGTGTATCGTGATATGGTTTCTGCAGACGTTTGATTTCCATTTGCAGGTCGTGGACAACTCCCGCGACAGCATGCTGGCATCTATGGCCGGTTTAATGTCGCCTGTATTCCGTCCGCTTGGATTTTCCGACTGGCGCATCACCACTTCGTTGCTGTCGGGATTCATGGCAAAGGAGAGCGTGGTGTCCACTTTGCTGGTGATGTTCGGGTCGGCAGGTGCCATGCATGGAGTGCTTGCGTTGCCGTCGGTGTTGTCATTGCTTGTGTTTTGCCTGCTCTACACTCCGTGTGTGGCGGCTGTGGCGGCCGTTAACCGCGAGTTGGGCGCACGGTACGCGGTGGCTGTGGTGGTCGTACAATGTGTGGTGGCATGGTTAGTTGCCTATCTGGCGTATGCCGTAATGTGTGCCGTGATATGAATTTGCTGAGTTATGTATTGCTGTTCGTCGTGGCGGTGGCTTTTGTCGTGGCGTTGCGTCTTGCTTTTTCGTCCCGCAAGGGTCGTGGCTGCTGCAGTGGAGGTAATTGTGACAAGTGCAAGGCCAAGGTCAAGGCGGGGACGGGAAATGACAGTCTTGTATGACAGATTGCCTGACCGCTGCTAAGATAGACTGTTGACATGCTGTTTAATTCGCTTGCGTTTCTGGCGTTCCTCCCTGTGGTGTTCACGCTGTATTGGTCGTTTCGATCGGCCGGCGGGCAGAACAAGGTGGTGGTGCTGGCTAGTATGTTCTTCTACGGTTGGTGGGACTGGCGTTTCCTGCTGCTCATGCTGGCTGCCTGTATAGTGAATTTCTTTCTGGGGCAGGCTGTTGGCAGCAGTCGCATGAAGAGAAGACGGAAGAGTTGGTTGCTGGTCGCCGTGACAGTCAATATAGGCCTGCTGGCGGTTTTCAAGTACTTTAATTTCTTTGCGGACAATCTGGCGGCAATGCTTTCGTGGTTTGGCATCAGTGCCGACGTTCCCACACTCCACCTTGTTCTGCCAATAGGTATCAGTTTCTACACGTTTCAGCTCACAGCCTATGTGGTCGATGTCTACCGCGGGCAGTTGCGTGCGTGCCGTTCGCTGGAACTGTTCTTGAGCTTCATCTGTTTTTTCCCGCAGTTGGTGGCCGGTCCCATTGAGCGCGGTGCCAACCTGTTGCCCCAGTTTGCGGTGAAACGTGTGTTTGACTATGCCTTTGCCGTTGATGGTATGCGCCTGTTCCTTTGGGGACTGATGAAGAAGATGCTTGTGGCTGACAACTGCGCTCCTGTGGCCGATTATGTGTTCGGCAACTATCGTGATCTTGCTTCGGTGGACCTGTGGATAGGGCTGTTGGCTTTCACTGTGCAGGTATATTGTGATTTCTCTGGATATTCCGATATGGCGATAGGTTCGGCAAAGCTGTTTGGCATAAGGCTGTCAACCAATTTCAACCATCCCTTTTTCGCCACCACCATACGCGAGTTCTGGCGCAGGTGGCACATGACTCTCATGGCGTGGCTGCGCGACTATGTCTATTTCCCTCTTGGCGGCAGCAGGTGCAGTCCTGTGCGCCACTATTTCAATGTGTTTGCTCTCTATATGCTGAGCGGGCTGTGGCACGGTCCCAACTGGAGCTTCATAGCGTGGGGAACATGGAACGGTTTGTTCAATGTCACAACCAAACACATACGTATGCCACTGGCGGCAAGTTGGTTTGTCACCGTAATGGTCTTCATCCTGTCGCAGGTCTTTTTCAGGAACCCCACCGTTGCGGATGGCTTCAGGTTCTTCGGCGGTCTGTTTGCTTTCGGCGGAGGGTTTTCCAATACGGCTTCACGCATTCCGCTGCTGTTGGCCGTCGCCCTGTTTGCCACGGAATACCTCACCCGGGACAGTGCCCATCCGTTCCGGTTCGGCAGCAAGGGAGTGTGGCGGTATCGTCCGGTGCGCTATGCATTGTATGCCGTTTGTTTCACCTGTTGCCTTCTGCTTGGCGGACAGCAGTTGCAGTTCATTTATTTCCAGTTCTGAGATGAAACGCTTTGTCCGTAACATATTGGTTTTCTCCTTGCTGGTTGCCGCTGTCATTGCGGCGGCGGAGATATATGTGCGCAGTATCCCCAATCCGGCGCGCGACAAGCACAGGTGGATGCTTGAAAACTCAGGCCGGGTGAAAACCCTCGTACTCGGCAACAGCCACGGCTTCTACGGAATCAATCCGGCAATGCTTGGAGAGGGCTGCTTTTCACTGGCACAGCCCACGCAATCCTACCGCTATGACTATTGGCTGTTGACCCGCTATCCGATGCCCCGGCTGAAAACGGTGATATTGACGTGCAGCTACACCTCCTTGTTTGAAGACATTGAGGCTGAGCCCGATCTGCGGTATTGGGCAGTGCGATACAGGATCTATATGGACTGTGACATACACAGCAGACTGTCGGAATACGGTTTCGAGTTCTTGCACGTACAGCCTTTCAGGGAAAAACTCACAAGCCTGTGGAAGCCATCGCGTCTCAGTTGGGACAGTCTCGGCTATGGCACTTCATACGGCATACGCTCACTGTTGGCGGAGGGTGTTGACAACGGGTTACAACGCGCCGTTGACAACACGTATGGAGATATGCGTTCTCTGCAATTCTGCACCTCTATGCTTGACAGTATCTGCACCTGGTGCGAGCGGCGGAGGGTGCGCCTTGTTCTTGTGGCCACACCGGTGTGGCACTCGTTCCGTATGGGCTGCGATGTACGCCAGCTTGCGGTGCGCGCTGAAGTCCTGAAACGGGTTCTGAAACGGCATCCGTCAGTGGAGTATTATGATTTTCGTACAGACTCCACTTTTGAAACAGGGGACTTCTATGATGCCGACCACCTGAACATGACCGGAGCCGGCAAACTGACGACAAAGCTCAGGTGCATGATGGACAGCTCATTGCAGAAAACGAAAAATCCCGTTGCCTGTCAGTGAACAGACAACGGGATTTTTTGTGTAATGCAGTATTGGAGTTTACTCTTATGCCTTTGCCGCCAAAGGCGAGGCCTGGGTATATGTGCGGGTTCCGAGTTCCTTGTCAAGCATATACAGACCGTAACCGTTGCCTTGGATCATTTTCAGGTTGTCAATGATGTTCTGGGCATTTTCCTCTTCTTCCACCTGCTCGTCAATAAACCATTTCAGCATGCTCTGTGTGGCATAGTCGTTTTCTGCCGATGTGAGAGCGAAAAGGTTGTTGATGAGAGCCGTTACTTTCTGCTCATGGGCAAGTGTGGCTTCAAAAACAGCCAGTGGGGAATCCCATGTGGTGGGTACCGCGTCAATGGGTTTGAGTTCCACACGTCCGCCGCGTTGGATTATATAGTTGAAAAGGATCTTGGCGTGGTCCTGCTCCTCCTGGAACTGGACTTCATACCAGTTGCCCATACCGGGGTTGCCATTGGCGTGGGCAAATGCTGCCATTGACAGATACAGATACGCCGACCACATTTCAGCGTTGATTTGGGCGTTGATAGCCTCTTCGATTTTTTTGCTTAGCATCGTAGTGAATTTTATATTGTTAAACATGTTTGTCAAAAACCGCCCTAAGCCCATTTATTTGTACGTCACGGTTTCGGAAAGCGGCTTGCGCACCTTCTCCTTTTGCGGACAGTCGGCGGCCACATGACCTATCGGCACTATAACGGCGGGCTCTTCCTCATCAGGCAGCTGCAGGATTTGCCGACACAGTTCTGCGTCGAAATGGCACACCCAACAAGATCCCAGTCCTATGTCTGCCGCAGCCAGACATATATGTTCCGTGGCAATGGCAATGTCAATGTTGCCGTGCTCTTTCTGGTCGGATGGGCGTATCCACGCCTCGTCATGGCGGATGCAGCACACTATGTAGAGCGGTGCGGTGGCAAACCATCTGCGGTCGTAGCACTGCCGCAGCTGCTGTTTGGTCTCTCCGCTCCTGACCACGTAAAAATGCCATGGCTGACGGTTTACCGCCGATGGCGACAGCCGTGCGCACTCCAGTATGTACGACAGCTGTGTGTCGTTGACTTCTTCTTCCGTGTAGCTGCGCACGGAAAAACGCTTGGTGCATAGTTCCTTGAAATCCATGACTGTAATATTTTTCTGAATGTAGGCAAAGGTAGTTGTTTCCGGTGTTGCGGCAAAGTGTCAGTTCACAAAAAATGCAGAGTTTTCCGTTGGTGTCCCATTACAGTATTGCAGCTCTGTTGACGAGATAGTTGTCAAGAATGACAATGGCCGCCATGGCTTCGACTACCGGCACTGCTCTTGGCAGCACACATGGGTCGTGCCGCCCTTTGGCTCTGAACACGACGGGGCGGCCTTGCATGTCTACTGTCTTCTGGTCACACAGCAGGGTGGCCACCGGCTTGAAGGCTATGCGGAAATAGATGTCCTGCCCGTTGGAGATGCCGCCTTGTATGCCTCCGCTGTTGTTTGTCTGCGTGGTGATCTCTCCGTCTGTTTTGGCAACAAAGATGTCGTTCTGTCCGCTTCCACGTCCGCAGCACCCTGCAAACCCCTGTCCGTAGTCAAAGCCTTTTGCCGCATTGATTGACATCATGGCGGCAGCCAGCTGTGCCTGCAGACGCCCGAAGACAGGCTCGCCAAGTCCTGCGGGGCATCCTCGTACAACTGCACTGATCACTCCGCCTATGGTATCGCCTTCCGTCTTGACCTGTTTTATGAGGTTTTCCATGAGGGCAGCCTTTGCCGGGTCAGGACAGCGCACGCTGTTGGTCTCGGTGAGAGTGAGGTCATAGTCGGCATAGCTTCCTTCAAGGCGGATGTCACCCACCTGCGAGGTATAGGCCTGCACGGTTATGCCGAGCCGGTTCAATGCCATTTTGGCCAAAGCTCCCCCGACGCACCGGGTGATTGTTTCGCGGGCCGATGACCGTCCTCCTCCACGGTGGTCTCTGATGCCGTATTTGGAGAAGTAGGTATAGTCGGCGTGCGAAGGGCGGAATATACCGCGCAGATTGTCATAGTCGCTCGAGTGTTGCGAGGTGTTGCGCACGATGAAACCGATGGGACAGCCGGTGGTTTTCCCCTCAAACACTCCTGACAGTATCTCGACTTTGTCAGACTCCATGCGTGCCGTTGTAAGCGCACTCTGCCCCGGACGGCGGCGTGCCATCTCGCGGCAGAGCAAGTCCTCGTCAAACTCTATGCCGGCGGGCATGCCGTCAACGACTCCGCCTATGGCCGTACCATGGCTTTCGCCAAACGATGTGAGCTTGAAAATATTTCCGAATGTGTTCATATTGCTTGTCGCATAAATACAGAGGAGAGTCAGTGGCAGTGCCCGCAGCCGCAGTGTCCACCGTCGCCGTGGCAGTGATCCCCGTTGCAGTGGTCTCCACCACATCCTTCGCCGCAGCCGCATCCGTGGCTGTCCGACATGCGGTTGACAAAGCTGCTCAGTTCCTCCGGCCCGGCAACGTGGCTGTCCATTATCTCGCCTCGGAAATGGAGATCCATGCCTGCCAGCTCATGATTGAAGTCCACCGCGACACTGTTCTCGGTTATTTCCTTCACCACGCCGTCAAACCTCATGCCTTCCTCGTTTACCATAGGGATGACATTGCCGGGGTAGATTGTCTCCGCGTCAAAATGACCGTTGCTGCCGCAGAAGATGTCTTTGGGGAGTTTCTTGACCTTTGTCTCGTCATAAGGGCCGTAGGCCTGGTCGCACGGTATGACGAAATCGAATTTTCCCCCTGCGGCCATTTCCTTGATCTGGTTTTCAAATGCAGGGAGAGTATAGCCGAGACCTGTTATGAAGTCAAAACAGTTGTCTTTGCTGGTTTTCTCCACCAGAATGGGGGGAGTATCCTCACTCTCGGTAAAAAGTTCGTAGTTTACACTGATGTATTTGTTCTCTGCCATGGCTGTATGTTATTTATATGTGTGAACACTTTCCGGACAAGGTGTACGTATGTTGCATAGTCTCTGTGTGACTGCCCTTTTGTCTCTACAAAGGTAAAACAAAATATCGGGAAAAGGTGCATCTGAAAACGGGGAATTGTTAAAATATAGTAACGGAAAAAGGACAAAGACAAAAGTATGCTAAAATGCTGTTTTAATGCAGGTGTTCCGGCTGCTGTTTTCGTTTTTATCATTTATATTTGCATTTTGATTATGAAGACCTCCGGATGCAGACATATGGTGTGGGTTGCCGTGGTGATTGCTGCGACAGTTGTATGGTCGTGTAGTGACCAGTACAACATTCTTGGCAGTTCTTCGGTTGACGGCTATGAGGGCGGCACGTTTTATCTGAAAGTGCCGTCGGACAGGGGGCTGTTTTCGTATGACTCCTCGGAGGTGAGCCACGGCAGGTTCGGATTTGAGGGTGTCGTAGACACTGTGTGTGTGGCCCAGCTTTATATGGGAGAACACAGTTTGTTGCCTCTGGTGCTTGAAACCGGCGAGATTTCCATAAAATTCACTGATGCCGAGAGCGTTGTCAAGGGAGGAATGCTCAACGAGAGGCTGTACAAGTTTCTGAGAGAAAACTCGCGTCTGCAGAATGAGATACAGAACACTTCGCTCAATATGGCACGTCTCATCATCCGTGGGGCTACGCCGGCATCCTACGATGACATGGAAAAGAAAGCGGTGCGGCTGCAGGACAGGCTTGACAGGTTGTGGACGGCATTTATCATTGACAATTCCGACAATGTGCTTGGGGCGACATATTTTCAGGAGTACACGTCGCAGTATTTCTATCCGGTCATCACACCGCAGATAGCCAAGATACTCAAGCGTGCCCCGAAATCGTTTCTGTCAAATCCCGACGTGCGTATGTATATCCGCGATGCAGAGTACAATATGCGGTTGATGCAAGGTAATTTTCCTTGACGTAAAAGCCCGGGAATGTCTGTTCCCCGTTTTTTACGTTTGAGGATCGTCGCCCAGATGATTCCAGCCTTGTGCCTTGAGTGGATATTCCGTACCGTCGGCTGTGATTAGCTGAGAACCGATGGATTCCTTTTCCATGCGTCCGATGATGTGTATCCCCTCAAGTTCGCGTACCTTCTCATAGTCTGACAGAGCTACGGTGAAGAGCAGCTCGTAGTCTTCCCCGCCGTTGAGTGCGCAAGTGAGCGGGTTGAGATTGAATTGCTCCGCCTGCATAGCGGTCTGGTAGTCTATGGGTATGCGTTCTTCGTATATGGAACAGCCCGCATGGCTTTGGCGGCAGATGTGGAGCAGCTCCGATGACAGCCCATCGGATATGTCTATCATTGAGGTTGGATGGATGCCGGCTTCCCTTAGCTGCATGACAATGTCGCCGCGTGCTTCGGGCTTCAGCTGGCGTTCAAGCAGATACTCCTTGCCTGCAAAATCGGGGCGGAATTCGGTCGTGTTGTCTTTTTGCTGTTTGCCTTGTGCCATAAACACGTTTTTCTCGCGTTCAAGGAGCTGCAGTCCCATATAAGCAGCTCCAAGGTTGCCGCTGACGCAGATGAGGTCTGTGTCCTTCGCGCCGGAGCGGCAGACTATGTCTTCACTGTGCGCCAGTCCCGTGACGGTTATGCTTATGGTGAGCCCGGTGAGCGAGGACGTGGTGTCGCCGCCCACGATGTCCACGCAGTGTTTGTCGCAGGCCAGTCGTATGCCCTCGTAGAGCTGTTCAAGGTCTTCAATGCAGAAGCGTTTGCTGATCCCAAGGCTTACCGTCATCTGTGTGGGGGTGGCGTTCATGGCATAGATGTCTGAAATGTTGACCATGGCGGCTTTGTATCCCAAGTGTTTCAAGGGTACGTATGTGAGGTCAAAGTGTACGCCTTCAAGCAGGAGATCGGTGCTGATGAGTGTCTGTTGTTCGCCTGAGTCTATTATTGCGCAGTCGTCGCCTATTCCTTTTATGGTAGAGGTATTCTGTGGCTTTATGTCTTTTGTGAGACGGTCAATCAGACCGAATTCGCCGAGGGTGGATATTTCAGTACGTGGCATAAGTGTTGGAATTGTGTGATTTTATGGTTAAAGCCTTGCGGACGGAGTCGTCAAACTCTTTCTGCTGTCCCAAGAGGAATTCTATGGAAATCCGTTGCACGAACAGCTTCTGCCTGATCTCCTGCGGCAAGTCGTCCGGCAGCCGCTGCAAGTCTTTGGCCGTTGTTATTATCATTTCTGCGTTTTTGCCGTTGTCGGCAATGCGTCTGATGTCGCTGGGGGTGAAGACGTGGTGGTCGCCGAAGTGCAGTGTCCTGACAGAGCGGCACAAGCCGGTGTAGTGTTCTATGAGCGGCGACGGTTCGGCTATACCCGTGAACACAAGGACATCGGTGGACTTCAGTTCTTCTGCGCTTTTTGCGGCGAGAGAGTTTCCGGTAGTGAAGTCTGCCGCAGCGGTGTATCTTACGGTCGTGAAGAACAGTTGCTGTTGCGGCGACAGGCGGAGCTCCTCCGCGATGGCGTATGTCTGCCTTTCGGTAAGGTCGGGCGGACACTTGGTCACCACCACGATACCTGCCCTCTCGGCTCCTCTCGGCTCTTCGCGCAGGAGTCCTTCCGGCATCACCTTGTCGTGTATGTACAGGCGGTTGTAGTCGGTAAGCAGAATGTTGAGGTCTCGGTCTATGTAGCGGTGCTGGTAGGCATCGTCAAGCACAAGGACATCCACGCTGTTGTTGGCGGCGGTTATCAGCTGCGCCCCCTTGCATCTGTCTTCGCACACATACACGGGGACTGTGCCGTTGTAGAGTTTGTAGAGCTCAAGGGGTTCATCGCCTACGGTGGCAGCGGTGTCGGTTGGTGTCACCGCACGAAATCCTTTTGTCTTGCGTCCGTAGCCGCGCGACATGAGAGCAGGAGAGTGTCCGGTATTACAAAGAGACTGTAGCAGGTAGGCGCACATCGGGGTCTTGCCTGTTCCGCCAGCGCTGATATTGCCCACGCTGATTACGGGAATGTTGAAAGAGGCTGTTTTGAGCCTGCCGTTGTCAAACCACCTGTTGCGCAGGGCCATAATACGGCCGTAGAGCCATCCGGCAGGTCTGAGTATGGGGTATGTCCTGAAATGTCGGTGCTGCATTGAGGAGAGCGGAGACTACTTTATACTGATAGTGTAGGGAATGCGTGCCTGGATTCTGTCCTGTCTGCCCATGGAACGCAGAGTGCCGAGGGGTTCGTAGAGATCGCCGAGTGCGGAACGCACTGATTTGTCGGCAAACTGTGCCTGTGTTCCGGTCAGTCCGAGGGATGCGTACCACGGCTCTTCCTCCGGATAGGAAACGGTGGCATAGTCGTTTTTCGGGAGTTTTGCCATACGTGCAGCCATGTCTACGGCGGTCTGTAGGGTTCCCAGCCTGTCCACCAGTCCTATCCGCTTTGCCTGATGGCCGGTCCAGACTCTGCCCTGGGCAATGCTGTCCACCTGTGTTGCTGTCATATTGCGTCCGTCGGCAACCCTCTTGACGAAGAGCCTGTAACCGTTGTCTATGTATGACTGCATGAGGCGGCTCTCCGCCTCGTTGAACGGGCGCGACACATCGCCGAGATCGGCCATCCTGCTGGTCTTGACCCCGTCAAATTTCAGTCCGAGTTTGCTGTCCAGCAGTTCACTGACATCGGGTATCAGCCCGAAGATGCCTATCGAGCCGGTCAGGGTCGTGGGTTCAGCGACTATCGCATTGGCTGCCGTTGATATGTAGTAGGCGCCCGAGGCTGCCATACCCCCCATAGAGACCACCACGGGCTTCTTTTCCGACAGTTGTTTGACGAGGTGCCATATCTGTTCGGAAGCGTATGCACTCCCGCCGCCAGAGTTGATACGTATGACAACAGCCTTGGTATCGTCATCCTTTGATATCCTGCGGATAGTCTGGTCCATGGTGGCAACGTCAATGGCCGATGTCGCCATAAGTCCAAGCTCCTTGGCCTCCACAATGTCACCGGAGGCATAGACCACTGCTATGTTGTTGTCGGATGAGGGTATCGGTGCGTTGGCGTTGAGGGTAGCGGGCAATATCTGGCACAGGTCGTCATCGGGATCGGTATCCGTCTTCTTTTTGAGGAAGTCAATGTATTCGTCGTGGTACATCAGTTCGTCAACCAGACCGCTGTCTTTCAGTTCTTGTGCGGATGCCAGTCCCATGTATCTGTCTGCCAACGTATGGAGTTTTTCGGGAGAGATGCGGCGTTGGGCTGCCGTGAGTTTCACAAAGTGTTGCCAAATATCCTGTATGAACGAATTTACCTGACTGCGGTTGGCTTCGCTCATCCGTGTAAGTGTGTAAGGTTCCACTGCACTCTTGAAAGTTCCCACCTTGAACACCTGCATCCTGATTCCCAGCTTTGCCAACAGGTCTGTGTAAAAGACAGTCTGCGAACTGAGACCTTTCCAGTCTACCTGCCCTATGGGGTTGAGCACAACCTTGTCGGCTGCAGAACACACGAGATATGCTCCTTGGGTGTAGTGGTCACCGTAGGCGTAGACAAATTTCCCGGAGGTCTTGAAGTCCGTGAGGGCGTGGTGTATCTCTTCGAGTGACGCAGGATTGGAGGAGAGCAGCCCTGCCTCTATGCTTATGCCTTTGATATTGTCGTTTGTCTTGGCCGCCTTGATGGCGTTGAGTATGCTTTCAAGGCTGACGGTGGGGTCGCTGTCGCCAAACATGGACACGAGGTCGCCGCCATTGTCTTTTTCGACCATTATGCCGCTGAGCTGTATTTTCAGAACGCTGTTGCGCTGTATACCGTCGCTGTCTGCAAAGACAAGGACGCAGATCAGAACCACGCCGGCAACGATGGCTGCGATTCCTATGGCAAACCCAAGACAGGAAGAGATGATGTTAAGGAAAAAGTCGGCTATTCCCGGCTTGGATGACAGCTTGTTGTGCATACAGAGTTGTTTTTACACATGGTTGCAAAATTAGTCAAATCCGCCAATCGGGCAAAAGGTTTCGGACACTTTGTTGCCGGGATGTGGCAAGGTGGGTCAAGTCGGTCTCCCGACAAGGCGGAACAAAAACAGGCGTTTTTATTTCCCGTTGTTTTCGGTTTCCACTAACTTTGCACTGGAATCATGATGGCGATGTCAAGACTGAAGAAGATATTCGGGTTTTTTGTGGCTCACAAATATGTCACGACCCTGGCGGTGTTTTTGTGTCTGATAGGTTTTCTGGACACAAACAGTCTCTATGTGCGCTATCAGCTCTATATGGAGGAGCGTGACCTGCAGTCGCAGATTGATGCCTACAACGACCAGTTCAACCGCGACACGAAACTGTATAAGGAACTGCAGTCTGACCCGAATGCCGTAGTCCGCGTAGCACGCGAAAGGTATTACATGAAGAAGCCTAACGAGGACATATATGTGTTTGAAGACTCACAGACAGATGAATAGACTTGGCAAAGTACAGACGCTGGTGCTCAGGCTTGGAGGAGTGCTGGTGTTGCTCGGAGCGGTGCTCAATCCAGTGGAGACACGTGTGGCATCCTATGTCTATTGTCTTGGGACACTGATGTTTGCCTCCATGCAGATGGCAGGGCGTTATGAGGGTGGCAGTTTCGTGATACGCCGTCTTCGCCGCCAGCAATTGACGGGAGCGGTGCTGCTGATGCTTAGTGGAGGCGCAATGTTCGGAAATGCCTTTGGTGTGGAATATATGCGCCACAACGAGTGGCTATTGATTATGCTTGTGGCGGCCATACTGGAACTTTACACTGCATTTCGTATTCCTGCTGAAATGGAGAAAGAACAGCGCAAGAATGAGAAATCGGACACGTCCAAATAGGGGTTTGTCGTGCAACCGCTGTCATGTGGGTCGCGATAACAAATGTTAAAATCGAGTGTGCGTTTAAACTGTAGGGATGGTTTTCCTGTCAAACAGACGAACAATCGATGAACAACATTTTTAAACCTTTGAACTATGAAGAGATTTCTGATTTCATTTTTGGGGCTGGCACTGTTCCTTGGCGTGTCTGCTCAGGACAATTGCAACAAGGAGCGTGGAGAAAGGAAAAATCCTTTGGCGGGACTGTCGGCGGAGCAGAAAGCCCAGACGATAACTGACCGCATGGTCGGCGCTTATGGTCTGAGTGCTGAACAACGCACCAAGCTTCTTGATCTCAACACACGCAAACTGAACCAGTGTCCGGACAAGCCGTGCGGCAAAGGTCAGAAGAAAGAATGTCCGGGCAAGAAAGACAAAAAATGCAAGAAAAACAAACCTTGTCCGCAACAGCAGGGGAAACCCTCTGGCAAGCATGGCGGAATAGCCTATATGCGCGAACTCAAAGGCATAATGACTGCCGAGCAGTTCAAAGCTTATATGACCGACCGTGCCATAGAGCGTCAGATGTTCGGCAAGGAGAGTGCTCCCCGTCATCCAAAGATGAAAAGAGGTTTTGGCAAGGCAGACTGCGGCAGACCGTGCGACTGCAAGCGTGACTGATCCTGTCCACCCTCCCCGTGCGTGCCGGGGATTCGCTCGTCTCTAACATACAGCCCAACGATTTTATATGGTCGTTGGGCTGTATGTGCATGTAGGATGGCTGTTTGGCCAAACAGCCATCCTACAGCAATTCTATGAGTTTGTCTATGTCGTGGCTGTCGGTGGCCCACGATGTGGCGAAGCGTATGGTGACGCTGTTGCCGCAGGGCGGTTCCCACTGACCGTAGGTAAGATGGCGTCCCAGACGTTCTGCCTGTTGCAGGGTTACGGTAGTGAACTGTTGGTTGGTGGGGGAATCAAGGTACAGGGAATAGCCTTTTTGGAGCAGAGCCTTGCGTATGCGCATGGCTTGCACAACGGCATGACGGCAAATGGCATAGTAGAGAGTGCCGTTGATGTCATCGGCATAGACCGCAGGATTGTCGGCACTGCGCATGAGGGTGTCGAATTGGAGGGCTACAGCCCAGCCTTTGGCCAGAAGAGCACCGTGTCGCTTGATGTGCGAGAAAAAGCGGTCGGCTTTTCGGGGGTCGGGGAAAACCACGGCTTCGCCGTATATGGTACCGCACTTGGTGCCGCCAATATAGAAAGCATCGCACAGACGGGCGATATCGCACAGAGTGACATCGGCATTGTCGGCGGCAAGCCCGTAACCCATGCGGGCTCCGTCAAGGTATAGGGGAATGTGATGTCGGCGGCATACGGCACTCAGTGCCTCCAGCTCTTCCAGAGAGTAGAGTGTACCGTATTCCGTGGGGTGGGTGATGTAGACCATGCCTGGCGGCACGATGTGTTCCCAGTTGGGGTCGTTGTAATAGGAAGTCACGTAGTCGTCAACCTGCCGGGCGGTTATCTTCCCGTTGTCGGGCTTGAGCGGCAGCACCTTGTGCCCCGTGAATTCTATAGCTCCCGACTCGTGGATGGAGATATGCCCGGAGTCTGCGGCCAAGACCCCCTCGAAGGATCGCAGCAAGGCATCGATGATCACCATGTTGGTCTGCGTTCCGCCGGCAAGGAAGAACACCTTGGCCTCCGGGCAGCGGCACAGCCGGCATATCTGTTGTCGGGCGGCATCGGTCAACCGGTCTGTGCCGTAGCCGTTGAACGGCTGTTCTCCGAGTTCTGCCATGCGACTCAAGATTGACGGATGGCACAGGTTCATGTAGTCACTGTCGAAGTGCATTTGATTTTATTTTTGCGATGAAGTGTGAAAGGGCTTCCGTATCCTTGTGGTCTATTATCTCCATCAGTGTTTTGAGTTCGTCACGTATCTTGCCGACTTGCCCTGCCGTGTAGGGATTGAAGAGAATCTCCCGCAGGAGAGTCTCGTCTTCGTTGAGCACACCCTTGGCTATGGCCATGTGCCGTTTGAAAGTGGTGCCTGGTGCGTCTTGCGGTTTCATCACGGCAGCGAATACAAACGTGCTGACAAAGGGAATGCTGAGCGAGTACGCCACGGTCTCGTCGTGTTCCGTAAACGAGTATTCGCAAACGTGGAGACCGAGTTTCAGGTAGAGGTCTTTGAAGAAGATGCGTCCCATGTAGTCGCCGTCGGTAATGATTATGGCGTTTTCATTGCTAAGGGCACCGAGGTTGGCAAACGTTGGGCCGAACATGGGGTGGGTAGACACGTAGGGGTGTCCGCACTGGCTGTAGTAGTCGTGGAAGCCGGTCTTCACCGAAGCAATGTCGCTCAGGATGCACCGTTCCGGCACGTGAGGTTCTATCTGCCTGAAAACGTCAAGTGTGCATTTGAGCGTCACGGCATTGATGACGAGGTCGGGTGCAAAGGCGTCAACCTCGTCAAGCGAGGTGAAACGCAGGGTGTTGTACATGAAGCGCAGCCGTTTGGGGTCTGTGTCGTAAACTGCCGTTTCGTGTTCGAAACTGAGCAGGTCAACAAAAAACGACCCCATCTTGCCGGCTCCGAGAATCAGAATCTTCATTGGTTTGCCTGTATTTCAGCAGTCACTGCTTGTTGATGATGTCCATTTGCTGGCGCACGCTCTCCTCGTGTATGTGTTCGAAGATATTTTTGATGCACTCTGATTCTATGCCCTTGAGCGAACCCTGCGCACCGCGCTTGTCCAGGATTTCCGAGTAGCGTTTGGTCTGCACTATGGCCATGTCGTGTTCTTTCTTGTATTCGCCTATCTTGCGTGAGACGCGCATGCGTTTGGCCAGAAGGTCAATTAGTTCGTTGTCCAGTTCGTCAATGTCCTTGCGCAGCGAGGTGAGCGTATCGCCTTGAGCCACAGTGTCGCGTATTACGAGCATACTGAGGATGTAGTCGAGAATGTCGGGGGTGACTTGCTGCTTTGCGTCGCTCCACGCCTCGTCGGGCGAACAGTGGCTCTCCACCATGAGACCGTCCATGCCGAGATCCATGGCCTGTTGGCACAGCGGTGCGATGAGGTCGCGGCGTCCGCCGATGTGGCTGGGGTCGTTCAGTATCGGAAGGTTTGGAATGCGGCGGTGCAGTTCGATTGGTATTTGCCACATGGGCATATTGCGGTAAAGCTTCTTCTCGTAGCTTGAGAAACCGCGGTGAATGGCCCCGAGACGCCTGATGCCGGCTCCGTTGATGCGCTCCAGCGCACCGATCCACAGTTCCAGATCGGGGTTGACGGGGTTCTTGACCAACACCGCTATGTCAACGCCTCTGAGCGAGTCCGCCAATGACTGCATGGCGAAAGGGTTGGCACTGGTGCGGGCTCCTACCCAAAGGATATCTATGCCGTACTTAAGGGCAAGCTCCACATGTTCTGGCGTTGCCACTTCGGTAGCTGTAAGCATGCCGGTTTCTTCCTTTACCTGTTTCATCCACGGCAGGGCTTTTTCTCCGTGACCCTCGAAGCCTCCCGGTTTTGTGCGCGGTTTCCATACTCCGGCCCTGAACATATGGCATCCTTTGCCTGCCAGTTGTCGGGCGGTGGTCATCACCTGTTCTTCGGTCTCTGCTGAACACGGGCCCGCTATGACGATGGGGCGTTCGTTGTCGCTGGGCAAGCCCAGTGGTAGTAAATCCAATTCCATAATTATGTGGTTTTTGTTGTTGTGTTTTTGTTGTTTGGCGGTTCAAGACTCCGGTCTGTCCGTGTTCTTGCCGTTGAAAGCCTGCTGTATTCGCTGGAGAGCCTGTAGCATTTTGTCTTTGCTGGCGCATAGCGATATTCGCACATGGCGGTTGCCGTTGGTGCCGAATATGAACCCCGGTGTGATGAACACTCTTGCTTCGTTGAGAATCTGTTCGGTCAGTTCCTCGCAGCCGGTGTAGCGGTCGGGAATCCTGCCCCAGAGGAACAGCCCCACTTGTTTCGGGTCGTATTGGCAGTGTATGGTGTCCATTATCTCTTCCGCAATGTTGCGGCGTTCCCTGTAGGTGGCGATGTTGGCCTGGTAATGCCATTCGGCCCCGTTACGGTAGGCCTGTGCTGCGGCGAGCTGCAAGGGGCGGAACGTACCCGAGTCAATGTTGGACTTGACTTTCAGTACCCACGACACGAAAGTGCTGTTGCTTGCCAGCAGACCCACTCGCCACCCCGGCATGTTGTGGCTCTTGCTCATTGAGTTGAACTCTATGCAGCAGTCCTTGGCACCGGGCACCTGCAGTATGCTCAGAGGCTTTTCGTTGAGTATGAGGCTGTAGGGGTTGTCGTTGATCACGAGGATGCCATGGTGTCGCGCGAAATCCACTATCTTCTCGTAGGTCTCCATTTGCGCATTGGCCCCTGTGGGCATATTGGGGTAGTTTGTCCACATTATCTTCACGCCGCTCAGGTCTGTATGCTCCAGAGCCTCGAAATCGGGTTGGTAATCGTTCTGCTCCTTGAGGTCGTAGTTTACCACACGGCAGCCGAGCAGCCTGGTCAGTGAGGTGTATGTGGGATAGCCGGGATTCGGTACCAGCACTTTGTCGCCGGGGTTGGCGAAAGCGAGCGTGGTGTGCAGGATGCCCTCCTTCGACCCGATGAGCGGCTGTATTTCCGAACCGGGATCAAGGTCTACGCCGTAGGTGCGCTTGTACCACTGTGCCATTGCGTTGCGCAGTTCCGGTATGCCTATGGTGGGCTGGTAGCCGTGGGTGTCGCTTTTGCGGGCCTCCCGGCACAGGGTCTCTATGGTTTCCGGTGAGGGCGGCATGTCGGGACTGCCAATGGCCAGGCTTATGATGTCTTCGCCCTGTTCGTTGCGCCGCGCTATTTCCTTGAGCTTGCGGCTGAAATAGTATTCCGACACCAGGCCGAGCCGTTCCGCCGGCTGTATGCTATTCGAATGCTTCATATTCTCCGAGGATTTTTATGTTTTTGATGAGCGGGCGTATCGCCTCTATGCTTTGCGTATAGCGGTTGTAGTCATCGTAGGCAAGGTCTACATAGAACAGGTATTCCCATTCATGCCCTATGATGGGGAGCGACTGTATTTTTGTCAGGTTGATGTGGTAGAATGAAAAGATGGACAGCACCTGCGACAGGCTGCCGCTCTCGTGCGGGACGGAAAACACTATGCTGCTCTTGTTCGACAGCTCCTTGCGGCGCAGGCGGTCGGCGTTGTAGGGGTCGGCAAGCACAAGAAACCGGGTGTAGTTGTGCTTGTTGTCTTCAATGCCCTCAAACAGGACTTTCATGTTGTATATCGGGGCGGCGTATTTGGAGCAGATGGCGGCATGGTGCACCAGCTGCTGTCTGCTTATGGTGGCTGCTGCACCCGCAGTGTCTTCTACCTCCACCACTTTCCACTTGGGGTGGCTTGCCAGAAACGACCGGCACTGCATGAGAGCTACGGGGTGCGAGTTGACCTCCGTGATGCCGCTCTCTTCTTCCTGTGGCATGACAAGCAGGCTGTGCTCTATGTGGAGCTTGTGTTCGCCTACTATGGTGAGGTTGCTGTCGCGCAGGAGTTCGTAATTGTGCAGCAGACTGCCGGCAATGGTGTTTTCTATGGCTACCAGAGCCAGCAGTTCCGGGTCTTTCCTTGTGGTTTCGAAAACTTGCTCAAAGGTGTCGCAGCAGATCAGTTCAATGTCCTCGCCGTCGAAATACTGATGGGAAGCAATGTCGTGAAATGAACCGTGGATACCTTGAATGGCAATTTTTTTCATGTTGTCTGTTTTTTGTTGCTGATAGTTTCCTATAAAAAAATCCCGCTTCGCAGTGAAGCAGGATTTTGTTTGTCCAGTATCGTTTTTGTACGTACAGCCGTCCGCTTCACTTCTTGGGGGAGGTAAAGTAGTAAAAGTAAAAGTAGAAAAACTGTGCGTTGCTGATCATCGTCTTGCCTTGTCGCACCTTGCGGCGCATTTTGTTTTACGGGTGCAAAATTAGTGTTTCTGTGGTTAACGGCAAGTGAAATCCGGACTTTTTTTGTTTTAGGAAGCCGGAAATGGATTTTTGTTCACATACGGCAGTCGGGTGTGTAGCTTTTTCCCTAATTTTGCCCATGGTAATAACGTCTGTGCCCTATGCAAAGTGTTCGGTGCGGCGGCAAAAGCGGAAAAGGAAACAATGTCGTCTTTCAGGCAGCAGGTGCTGTCAACCATGAAGTCAAGGGACATCGAGGGTGCGTTTGAACTGTATGTCACACGCACTCCGGGTTACCTGTGGGCATTGCTGTTCAGAAAGCTCGGCGTGCATCCTGTTGCTGTCACCGTACTGTCAATAGTGATAGGGTGCGGGGCGGGGGTGCTGTTCAGTTTTTCCGACCTTGGACTTAACGTGCTGGGCATGCTGCTGCTCGTGTGGGCAAACTGGTATGACTGTGCCGATGGTCAGCTGGCCCGCATGACGGGCAAGAAAACTCTCGTGGGACGCATACTCGACGGTTTCGCTGGTGACTTGTGGTTTTTCTCCATATATGTTGGCATAGCTGTGAGGCTTACCCCGGAGTTCGGTGTATGGATATGGATTTTGGAGTTGTGGGCGGGTCTGTATTGTCATGCGCGCCAGTGTTCGCTGGCCGACTACTACCGCAACGCCCATATGCTTTTCACCGGCGTTGCCAGTGAACTCGACCGCTCGCAGGACATAATGGAAGAATACCGCAGCCTTGGATGGAACAGCCGGGACTGGTTCCGCAAACTGTATCTCTGCTGCTATGCAAGCTATATCCGCGGACAGGAACACCCTACGCCGCAGCTGCAGACGCTGCTGTCGGCACTGCGCCGGAAATGGGGCGGTTCGGTGCCTTCGGAACTTGGCAGGGCTTACCGCAGACGGAGCAGACCACTCATGCCTTTGTGCCAGTTGCTTACGTTTGATGCTAGGGTGGGGGTGCTCTTCGCTTCACTGCTTGCGGGTGTTCCGTGGCTTTATCCGCTTTTGGAAATTACCGTGTTCGAGGCACTGCGCATCTATACCAACGTGCGTCACGAGCGGTTCTGTAAAACGCTGAATATCATGTGGGCATGACAGAGAGGTGTGTGGCACTGATATTGGCTGGCGGCAAGGGCACGCGGTTCAACTCCATGCGCCCCAAGCAGTATATCGAGGTAGACGGCATGCCCATAGTTTCCTATACCATGAGGCAGTTTCAGACACACCCCATGGTGACGGACATCTGCGTGGTATGCTCGCCGGAGTGGAACGGATATGTGGAGCGGCAGGTCTCCTTGTGGGGCTTCGGCAAGTTCCGCAAATGCCTGCCATCGGGCGACACGTCCTTCCTCTCGGTGCGCAGCGGTATAGAGGGGCTGTCGCTGTCCGGTTTTCCCGATGACAGCATGGTGATGGTACACGATGCGGTGCGTCCGCTCGTTTCACACGACATCATAGCCAACAACATACACGAGTGCAGCAGGCACGGCAACGCCATAACGGTCATTTACAGCAACGAATCGTATATGCGCGTGGCGGGCGGCAACGAGGCCGTGGGATATGCCATGCGCGAAGAGTATATGCGTGCGCAGACTCCCCACACGTTCCGCCTGTCGGCACTGCGGGACCTCATGGCCGAAGCCGACAGGCAGGGCATCACTTGCTCGCAGTCGCTGTTTACACTCGCCTGCGAACTTGGGCACGGCCCTCTCTACATCGCCCAGGGCGACATCCTCAATTTCAAGATTACCCAACCTCAGGATCTGAAATACTTCCGTGCTCTGAAAGATGTGTAGAACTTTCCCCTTGCCAATGTGCCGCAATTCCTTTCAGACCGGCGGGAAACCAGCGGGACAAACGGACTGGCATACAAAGTGGAAGAACAGCGTTCCTTTCCTTTGTGTGACACTGTCCCGCACAAAGGAACGCCGCGAAACCCTCTTGGCGTGAAAATGCTGATGTGGCGGAATTTCCGCTTGATCTCAAGAAATTTTTGCTTGTTTTTTCTTTCCGCACGCAATATTGTCCTAAAGTTTTGATAAAACGCAGTAAGGCAAGGGGTGCCTCAATGACACCACCACACAGAAGGCTGGAGGAACGGATTCCTGCAGAGAATCCGCCGTGTCTCAGTTTCTCTGCCAACGTCTCGGTAGTCTTACATGCCAGACAATAGATGATGCCGCTCTCGCCAGGATGCCTGCGGATAAGCTCCTCAAACTTCTGCTCTCTATATGTGGAATCGTTGTTGTCATCGATGTTTATTCCTCCTCTATCTTACGACGCAGTTCCTCAATCTTTCTGTCAATCTTTGCTTTCATTTCGGACAGCTCATCCAGTTTCTGCCAGTACTCTTCACGTCGTTTCTTTCTGTTATCAGGAGCAGTAGAGACGACTTTAATGTCAGTGGCATCTTTCAGGCCAAGTTTCTTGATACGCGATGAAATGCCACCTGTATTCCGATTCATCAGCGATGCAATCTCCGATGTACTTAGTCCTTGCTGATAATACTCCATGAGTTTTTTATCATCGTCCTCTTCCCAATGGGCGTATGCATTCGCATGAAGCTGTTTTTGCTGCTCCATATAGGATGAGAGCTCCTGCTTTGCTTTTCTTGTGGGAGTAGTTGGGAAAGGCAAAGCATCAGGGAATGGTAAATCCACGCTGTCACCTTCATATTGCCTGATAGCCTTGATGAAAGAAATGACTTCATCCGTAGTGACTTTCTGTTTGTCGGCCATAAATACAAGAATATCGGCCATTTTCTCTGCCAAAGACGGCTTTATCGACCATTTGTCGACCATTTCCTTGACAAGGGCCTTGTTATCGGCCATTTCCTCTGATGTTGACTTGATGTATTGGTCGATGTCTGACTTCAGATGCCGGCAATGCAGTTCCGTCATGCAGTCAATGAAGATGTCGATGCTCTCTTCTTCCCTCGTGTCAATCAGGGCTTGGATGTATTCCGCCTTATCTTCTTTCAATACCTTTGTAGGCAACACGCCAAACTCCATTTGCAGTAAGTTCATCAGCAGTCGACAAGTTCTGCCGTTTCCATCTGCCCAAGGGTGAATAGTCACCAGTTCGTAGTGTGCCCAGAAACTCAGTTCATAGATGCTAGCGACATCGTTGGAGCCTATTGCTTGACGGCGACGGTTTAGTTCTTCGCAAAACGCAGCCAGCTTGTCCGGCACTTTCTGAAATGCCATGTACGAACGTCCACCAAATCCAGCCGTCACGTTCAGTTTGCGCAGTTCTCCCTTAGATGCATCGAAGTGACCGCCAATAGAATTGTATTCGCTTCCAGTGCGAGCCATCACCTTGGATGCAAGCGTGATGAGCCATTCCGTAGTGATTGGCGCATGGCTTTTTATCCACTTCATACCATACTCATAAGCTACCTTCAAGTCGAGGTTCATCATCTGCTCCATCATGGTACGCTTCGACGAAGTGATGCCTTCATCGAAGAGCAGTTGTGCCTCCACTTCCGTCACGGTGCTGCCCTCTATGGCAGTAGAGTGCGTAATGATGGAGTACAGATAGAACTTGTCGTAGTCTATCTGCTCGGAAATGCCCAACTCATTGTACTGATGGAGCAAGGCGAGCAATATGTCTTTGTTGTTTCTTGTCATGTATTGTACTCCTTTTCGTATTTGGAATGCAACTCGAATATAACCTTGTCTTTCTATGGTACTCCCCATTTTTAGACAGGGTTTGACTTTGTTTTGCCAGCCAAGAAAGCATGCGGATTATCCAGAGCGTACTCTTGCCTTGGCTGTGCAATGTTAATTGTTTTTCTCTGACGGTGCAAATTATTTGATGACAATTATGCAGCTATGCCATATTTTCATAGCCGGAAGCAGCACGTCCATACTCTGGTGGGGGCGTTTGGAGTTGTAGAACTTGACGAAGTCTCCAATCCCTTCCCTCAACTCTTTCACGCTGTCAGCAGGGGTGATGTATATGTATTCCTGCTTGATCGTTCGCCAGAAGCACTCTATCCAGATGTTGTCCTTGCAACGCCCCCTGCCGTCCATGCTGATCCTGATGTCATGTTTTGCAAGCAGGTCTTCCCACAGCTTTGTCGCATACTGGCTTCCTTGGTCGGAGTTGACTATCTCCGGCGAGCCGGAGACTTTGATTCTGTCCTGCCAACTCGCAAAAACGTTTTCTGCTTATGCCTGCAGGACGCTGCTTCTCAAGTTCTATCATCTCACTTTGATTCCGGCATCCTCGCAGGCTTCCGCAAAAAAATTACACACGAGGCAATATTGTCCTAAGATATAAGATAGTGGTTCTATTCTTCCTCAAGACCTGAACCGAAATATTCATCAATGTCAGAGTCGTAGAATGGCGACGTGTGGAATTGGTCAATGGCGCGGCGTTCTTTTTTCGTAGGGCGTCCGGTGCCGCGGGCACGGTCAACGAAACCGCTCATGCGGCTCATCTCCAGCAGTTCGTATTGGTCTGGAGAAGTGATGTTTTCCAGTATTTCGGGAATAAGTTTCGCTCCTACCCGTTTCTCCACGGCTCTGAGAATCCGGAAAGAGTAGGTCACGGGCGGTTTGCGCACCTCTATGATGTCGCCTTCCCTGACGGAGTGCGAAGCCTTGACACGTGCGCCTTTGACTGTCACTCTCCCGTTCTTGCAGGCATCGGCGGCCAGTGTGCGGGTCTTGAATATCCGGGCAGCCCACAGCCATTTGTCTATGCGTGCTTCCATATCGGTCGGTGTCTGATTGCGATGGATGTTTGTTTTCCCGCGACTGTGCCGCAGGTTGCCGTTGTGCTATTTGCCGTTGTAGTGGTTCATGGCAAACTGCGGACCGCTAAGGGCAAAAGCCTTTACGGCATCGGCGGCCAGAGCTATGCGTTCCTTGAGCAGTGCGGTTTCCTCCTCGCTGAATTTGCCCAAAACGAAATCGGCCTGATGACCGCGTGCGAATCCGTTGCCTATGCCGAAACGCAGCCGGGCGTACTGGTTGGTGCCCAGACATTGGGTAATGCTTTTCAGCCCGTTGTGTCCGCCCTCGCTGCCGGAGGGCTTCATCCGCAGAGTGCCGAGGGGCAGGGCGATGTCGTCGCTGACCACGAGCAGCCTTTCGAGGTCTATCTTCTTTTCTTTCACCCAATAGCGCACGGCGTTGCCGCTGAGGTTCATGTATGTCGACGGTTTGAGCAGGTAGAGCTTGTGTCCGCGCAGTCTCATTTCCGCCACCGCCCCGTAGCGTTTGTCCTGAAATACGGCCCCAGCCTCCGCTGCAAGGGCATCAACCACGCTGAACCCTATATTGTGGCGTGTGCCGGCATATTCGGGGCCTATGTTGCCGAGTCCTGTTATGAGGTAGTTCATTTCCGCTGTAGTTCGGGTTTGCATCCTTGGCTGGAACAGCCGGTCGGCGATGCTTTTGAATATGTTCACGATAAAACTGAGAGTGACAAAAACGAAAACAAGGGAAACCGGAGTGTGCCTCCCGTTTCCCTTGTGTGGTTATGCGGATCGACAGGTCAAGCCTGCTGTTCTGCCTGACGGGAGTTGCGCGTGGCCTTCACGGAGCAGATGAGAGCCTGCTTGGGGGTGACAATCTCAAGACCGTCAAAATGGACGTCGCCGACCTTGATGGATTTTCCGATGGCAAGATCCGTGATGTCAATGGTCAGTCTTTCGGGTATGACATCATAGGTGGCCTTGACATTGAGACGGCGCACAAGAGTCTGGAAAGCACCGCCTTCGCGCACGCCGATGGCATGACCGGTATAGGTTACTGGCACAGCCATCACAATGGGCTTGCCTTCGGTAATCTGATAGAAATCAATGTGCAGGACTGTGTCCTTGACAGGGTGGAACTGGATTTCCCTCATCACGGCTTTGCATACGACACCGTCAATGTCGAGGTTTACGGTGTAGATGTCGGGCGTGTAGATGAGTTTGCGTACAGCCTCGAAGTCAACGGAGAAGCTGGTTGCCATAGTCTTGCCGTCGGCATCCTTCTGCGCGCCATAGAGGTTGCATGGAATTGCGCCGGTGGCGCGGAGAACTTTTGCGGCTTTCTTGCCGCCTGCGATACGCTTGGTACCTTTCAATGCAAATTCTTTCATTGTCTTGTAAATGTGTTACTCTAAATTAAGTCAAACGGTTATGGTAGCTTAATTCGCCATCACACTGTGGATCATGTAGGCTGAAAAGCGGTGCAAAATTAGGCTTTTTTGCCGGGGCGGCAAACTAAAAAGACGAAAATTCGCTGTTCTGGTGTGCCAAAAGCAGGGATTTTACCAGTTGGCCAACCTGTAGCTCCACGTCTTGCTCTCCGTCGTTGTATATCACGTAGTCCGACAGACGGGCTTTCTCTTCCTGCGGCATCTGCAGGTCTATCCATTCCATGGCTTCCTGCGGAGTTATGCCGTCGCGCAGACAGATGCGGTCAATGCGTGTCTGCAGCGGTGCGCTCACGGTGAGGGTCTTTTGGCACAGAGAGTCAAATCCCGCCTCGAAAAGCAGGGCGCACTCTATGGCAGCCACGGGGCTGCGGCGCACGGATGCGGAAGAAAGCCAGCGCATGGCACGCGCTTTCACTCTCGGATGCACGATGTCGTTTATTCTCTGTGCGTTGGCTGTGCTGTGGCAGATATATTGCGACAATACTGCCTTTACGGGCTTTCCGCAGTCGTCCAGAACCCGGGGGCCAAGCAGTGCGCACAGATCCTTGTGAATGCCGGCATTGTTGCTCATCTCGGCCTTTGCCTCGTCGTCGGTGTAGAAAACGGGCACGCCGTGCCGTTCGAGCATCTTGCACACGAAACTCTTGCCGCTGCCGATGCCTCCCGTCACTCCAAGGCACAGGGGGCTACTCATCGCTGATGTCTTCAATCAGAAACTCCACTTCTTCCGGGTCGATACGCACGTGGCTCACTCCTCGCGGCTTGTTCTTGAGCGAGAGGTGCAGACGGTTGTCGCCGCTGTGCGCCACTTCGTCGTAGGTCACCACTATGGCGAATCTGTCGGCGGTTATTTCCCCGTACCGCTTCGTGCCAACGTGGAACGTCACGCCGACGGTGCCGGGAAAGGTCTTCAAGGTCTTGCCGGCCGGGAAATTGATGTGTTCCACCGGCACCTGCACCGTTTTCTCGGTCACGAGATCAGCGTCAAATGTTACCCGGACTTTGTCGGGCACGGTCTTCACCCCGCGCACGGTGGCAAGCCCCACGGTGCAGGTGGTGCTTTTGCTTATTTTGTCAAGCACGAAAGGCTTGGTGTAGACCAGAGTCATTGTGTCCAGCACCTCCTCCGAGGCGTAGACCTTGACGAAACGCGGGCTGACGACTGTGTCTGCCACGGCGTAGAGACTGTCAGCCGAGACCTTGCCGCCTATCCTCACAGGCAACTGTCGGAAACTGCCGAAATTGTAGAAATATTCCACAGTGTCGGGTTTGACGGCCACCACTTTGGTTGTGCCGTCAAGGGTGTTGACAACAGACTGTGCGATGTCGGATGCGAGCAGGGTGACATGACCGGATATTTTGTTGTAGTCGTTGAAGTCCACACATATGGTGTCGGGCCTCTGCGAGTACCGGTATTTCAACAGTATCCCACCATGGTCATGCACTGTTATCCTGATGTTGCCTGGCAGCGGAGTGGTGATAACTACGTTTTCCGGCACATTGACAAGCTTGACGGGGACGGCAATGCTGTAGTCGTACTCGTCCTCGAGTTTCAGAAAGAGCCAGAAACTTGCCGAGAGTATCAGAAAGAACATAAAAGTCCAAAAGTTTCTGTTGAGGTTGCTCTTCAGAAACTTTTTGACTTTTGCGAGATATCTCTTGTCGTACAACACCCTGCGTGCGTGGACTTATTTCGTCTGTGCTTCAGCGGCGCTGCCGGCGTTGGCGTAGATGGAGGATTTCTCAATGGTGATCCTGACGTTCTTGTCGATCTCAAGCACAACGGTGTTGCTGGCTTCGTTGACTTCGCGGATAGTGCCGTGGATTCCGCCTGCGGTGACAACCTGATTGCCCACGCCGAGGCTCTTGCGGAACTGTTCTATCTGTTTTTGTTTCTTCTTTTGCGGGCGGATCATGAAGAAATACATGATTACGAAGATGAGGATAATCATGACCCAGAAACTCCATGGGGAACTTTGCTGCCCGGCTGCGGCTTCCAGCAGGTTAACGGATAAAATCATAATGTTTGTGGTTTGTTAGGTTATGTTGGAAATGTAAATGGATTCGGTTTGTTCTTCCTGCCCTCCTGCACGGAGTGGCTATTTGAGCAACTTGCCCTGTTGTCTCAGGTCTCTCACGATGCTGTCAAGAGTCGCATTGATGAAACCTGCGTTCTTGGGCGAGCTGTAGCTGCGCGCTATGTTGATATATTCGTTGAGCGACACGTTTACGCTGATGCCGGGGAAATTCATGATTTCGGCTATGGCCGTGAGCATTATCACGAGATCCATGGTCATGATCCGCGAGATGTCCCAGTTGTATATGTGCGATTTGACCAGTTCCCTGTATTCGTCACGTTTAGTGAGCGTATAAACCAGAAGATCGCGCCCGAACTTGCGGTCCTCGGGATTGTCGCTCTTGCTCAGCAGCGGCTGGTCGTCGCCGTTTGCCTCCTCAAAGCGCTTGATGGTCTTCATCACGAAAGTGTCGATCACAAAGCGGTCATCGTTCCAGTAGAGAGTCCAGTCTTCAAGAGCCTCGTCAATCAGCTCGTTCTGATAGATGAATTTCTTGTAGAGAACTTTCCACAGGTCGCGGTCTTCGGCGTAGGAACTGTCGCTGTTTTCCATATACGCTCTGTATTCTTCGCTCCCGACTATGTCATTGTAGACCGAATGGACAACATCTTCGTGGGTAGTCCAGCGCAGTTTTTTGTGGCTCTGTACAAAGTTCTCCAGCTGTCTGTTGCTCTGCAGCTGTGCGGCGAACCTGTTTGTCACGAACTTGTCGTCCGGCAGGATTTTGACCCCTCTTTCCGCTATGTTGGTGCAGTTCATTTCACGGCGCTGCGCAGCATAATCCGTTATGTCGCAAATGAGGTTCAGCATATGGTGGTAGAGGTCGTCGGCTGCCGACAGGCTTTCGTCCATCTCTTCGAGGGCTTCCTCCATGCTCTTGCCTCCATTGGTAATGTGGGCATAAGCAAGCTGAACGGTCTTGATTCGGATTAATTCTCGGTTAATCATATATATGTTGAAAGTTTTCAGGCTCCACTCAAGCCTTTCTGCGTTGCAAAAATAGGAATAAATTAATGAAAGACCAATGTTTTTGCGGAAAAAAGCGGCAAAGGTTTGGGGCTTGGACTGGACTCCGGTTACAGCTGCAGGTAGTAGACATTGGTTTCCTTGCGTCCGAACAGTCCGGAATAGATGTGGTTGGCTGCAAGGCGCGCTGGCCGCGACGTGAGCATGAGTCTGCCTCCCGGGCAGATGTGCCGGGCCTGTTCTATGGCGTGGAGCACGAGCTCGCGCCCGTATCCTTGTCTTTGGTGTTGCCTGTCTACCACCAGATCTTCAAGCCAGATGTTGTTGCCCGTGGGCAGCCGGGTCACTGCCAGCGTGAACATGGCCACAGGAGCGGTGCCGTCTTGGGTACAGGCTGTGAACAGGTGAGTGCCCGGGCAAGCCAACAGTGCAGTTAGCGTGTCGTGGTCCAAAGTCCGCGGTCGGGCGGTGAGATCCTGCAGCAGGCGGTTGATTTGCCGGCACAGTTCCGGCGAAGACTCCGTGATACAGGTTACGTTGAGTTTCATTGTGATTGTGTGCGGCGCTTGGCCGGGACTATCTTGCGAGTTTCACTTTTCCGTTCTGGATATAGAACTGTCCTGGGTGCGGCTGCGTCATGCGCTGGCCGCTGAGGTCATAAATGGCATTGTCGGCACGTGGCGGCATGACAGGGGCTTGCGGTGTTTGCCGCAGTCCTGTGATTTCGTTGTTGTCGTCCTGCGCCTCCTGGACTGTCTGGTATACGCGCACCCAGTCGAATTTCGTTTCGTATGTGAACGAAGGGTCTGGTGCCGATGCCCACGAACCGTTGCCAACGCTCTGGTTCAGAATGATGTAGAAAGCCTTGTCAAATGGCCACTGTCCTTGGCTTAGCTGGCTTTCGTCTGTTGATTTGGAGTAAGTGAACACCTGGTCACCGTCAAGATACCATGTCAGTTTGCCGGCTTCCTTGAGTAGCCCGAAAGTGTGCCATTGCCCGCTGTGTTCGCATGTGCGGTTGCTTCCGTTGCCCCCGTTGCCCAAATCGTAAGTCCAGTGGGAATGCACGGTGTTGTAGGCCCGGCTCTCGGTGTTGATGGTTTCCCAAATGTCTATCTCGCCGCAAGACGGCCAACCGTCACTCTGGTCGGCAGGCATGAGCCAGAAAGCCGGG
Organism: Anaerovoracaceae bacterium; assembly: GCA_963617965.1. GTDB lineage: Bacteria > Bacteroidota > Bacteroidia > Bacteroidales > Bacteroidaceae > UBA6382. The sequence goes on along the minus strand of CAVEQO010000005.1, from coordinate 27,559 downwards.
AAGTTGCCGCTGTGGGGCGTGGTGAGTATGCGTGCCTCTATGTAGCCGTGGTTGAACGTGAAACGCCCACGGCTTTCCTTGGCTCCCGATATCATTTGCCCGGTGTAGCCGCTGATGTCGCCGGGATTGGCGAAACACCGGCACACGAGGGTGCCGTCTTCCACGAAAGCCGTACGCGGGTCGTCTACGATGAACCGGTTCCACGCTGCGCTGTAGCGGGTGGATGTGCTCCAGAGACCGGCATCGAGCTCTTCGCCGTTGAATTCCTCTGCCAGCACGGTTTGGCGCTGCGACTGCGATGGCGTGGCGGAACTGAGGGAGAAGTCAACCTTTATGCTGATTTCGCCGTAGACGCTGTCAGCGGGAATGGTGAACGAATAGCTTGGCTTGCTCAGGGTGACGGTGAAGTGACTTTGTGTGCCGTCGGGGCGAGTCGTGCATATTTCGGCTTTCTGGGCCGAATAGCCTGTTACCAGTGGCTGCGCATAGAAAGAGCATTGGCGGAAAGCGGCCAGTTCGACGGGTACTCCCTTGCCGGAAAGGACTGTGCCGCCGGCACTGTAGAGAGTCTTGCCCGTGAGTCGGCCGTTGGGAGTTTCGGCGGTGAGTGGTACGGTACCCCGGTGTGCATAGACGGTGAAGTCTGACATGGATCCGACGGAGGGGAAATACAGGCGGGCTTTGTAGAAGCCGGTCGGGAGGTCTTCTGGCAGCGTGAGTGTCGTGGCGGCAGGCATGGCCTCCAGTGCGGGCGTGAAGATGCCGTCGCGGTTAAAGTCTACGAGCAGCATGGCCTGACCAAGCGAGAGGGCCTGTGTGATGCCGTCGGCGGTATGGCTGCCTGTCACGGTCACCATGGCGTTGATGCCAGTACGCACCGGAACGAAAGCTTTGCCTGTGAAGTCCTGATATGCCAAATCGGCTGTCTTGGGGGAGAACGTGCGTGTACGTGTGCCGGCTATGCGCAGTTGCCCGAGGGCGAGTCCGCTGACAGTCGTGCCGGCATCAGGCACGAGGTTGACGGCACGGCTCGTTTCGTCTGCCGTAGGCACCAAGTTAAGTCTTACGGCAATGTCGCCGTCAGTCATGGTGGCCGGAATGGTGAGTGTGTCTCCGTTGACGGCAAGGAACGAGAGGGTGTCATCAACATACTGCGGCGTGCCGTGGACAAGGGATTCCCCCTGCAGGTTGTAGCCGTGGCGCACGCTGACCGAGCGCACGATGCTGTCGGCGCTGACGATACCGCTTATGTCTATCTTGGCAGGAAGCCCGAACGACACCGTGGCATTAATGGCGGCTTGCTGGCTGTCATTGGTGTAGACGGCGAGGGTAGCCTGATCGGAGCGTATCACGAGTCTGGTATCGGCAATGGCTCCGCCGTTCGTGACAATGTCGTTGTCTTCCACATTGTTGCCGGCGGCGTCAATACAGTTCCAGTCTACCTTATAGCGCATACGGTATACGCCGGGCCTGATATCCTTGGGCAGGGTGAACGATGGCGGGGTGAACACGTTGGCGTCGGTAAGGTCTTCGCCGAGGCTGTTGTGACCGTTGCAGTAGCTGTATGAAACCACGTCAGACCCCTCGGCGGGCGTGCCGTCATCCTGTAGCGTGCAGTCAAACTCGCCGTCGTTGTTGAAATCAATATACACGTAGGTGTTCATCCATGTTCCCGTCCACGAGAACGATGGGGTCAGTGTTTCGCCAGAGCGTGCGGTCAGTGATTTTTCCAGCAAGTCCTGATAGAGCAACTTGTTGGAGGACTGTGCGACGGCTATGCTTTGGCTGCCCGCTGACGGCGATGTGAGACCTATGGCGTTGAGGGCGCGCTTGGAGTGGGTGTGCACCGCATCTTTGCCGGCGTTTACCGGATAGTCATCGGCAAGTGTGGCGGTGGCACATAGCAGCAGAATGGTTGACAGAATGTATTTCATGACGAAGTGTCTGGTTTTTGCGTGTGTGACATACGGGGCAAATATAGCGATTTTTTCGTGCAGGAACGGACGGGCGGTGTAAAATGTGTGGTGCCGCACCCGTGAATGTCGTGCTGACGGCACAAGAATGCCGCCTTTGGCATGTCTGCCGGGACAACTTGTATTGCCAAAATGGCAGAAATCAGAGTTTGGCACAAATGGTGATTTTATTCAGGCAGGAAACAAAAACAAATATATATATGAACTTAGACAAATTTACAATCAAAGCAGGCGAGGCTCTGCAAAAGGCCGTGAAAAAGGCGCAGCAGAATTCGCAGCAGGCCATAGAGCCGGAACACCTCTATTGGGGGCTGTCCCAGGAGGGCGGTAACGTGATGGGTTTCCTGTATGGAAAGACGGGGGTGAACGCCGATGGCCTCAACCGTGCGGTTGAGGCACAGATCAGCTCGTTGCCCAAGGTCACCGGCGGAGACCCCGTGCTGGGGCGCGACACGCAGCGCGTGGTTTCCAGAGCGGAGGAACTGGCTTCCAAAATCGGTGACGAGTTCATTGGCATGGAGGTGCTGCTTGTAGCCATACTTGACACCGACTGTACCATGAGCCGTATAATGAAGGATGCCGGCTTTACACGTCAGGCTCTTGTGAAGGCCATAGAGGAACTCCGTGGCGGTGAGAAGGTCAAGTCCGCTTCGGCAGAAGACAACTACCAGTCGCTGGAGAAATATGCGCGCGACCTCGTGAAAGCCGCCCGCGAGGGCAAGCTTGACCCGGTGATAGGACGTGACGAGGAAATACGCCGGGTGCTGCAGATCTTGAGCCGGCGTACCAAGAACAATCCTATTCTGCTCGGTGAGCCGGGTACCGGCAAGACTGCCATAGTGGAGGGGCTGGCCAACAGGATAATGAAAGGCGATGTGCCGGAGAACCTCAAAAACAAGCGGTTGTTTTCCCTTGATATGGGTGCACTGCTTGCCGGGGCCAAGTACAAGGGTGAGTTTGAGGAACGTCTGAAGAGCGTGGTCAAAGAGGTGGAACGTTCGCAGGGCGAGATAATCCTGTTTATCGATGAAATCCATACTCTCGTTGGTGCTGGTGGAGGACAAGGTGCCATGGATGCGGCCAACATTCTCAAACCGGCCTTGAGCCGCGGAGAGTTGCGGAGCATCGGTGCCACCACTCTTGATGAGTACCAGAAATATTTTGAAAAGGACAAAGCCCTTGAACGCCGTTTTCAGACAGTCATGGTGGATGAGCCTTCTGTGGAAGACAGCATCTCCATATTGCGCGGCATAAAGGAACGCTATGAGAATCACCACAAGGTGCGCATACAGGACGATGCGGTGATAGCCGCCGTGACACTGTCGGAACGCTACATCACCAACCGCTTCCTGCCCGACAAGGCCATAGACCTTATGGATGAAGCCGCCGCCAAATTGCGTATAGAGCGTGATTCCATGCCCGAAGACCTTGATGAACTGCACCGCAAGATAAGTCAGCTTGAAATAGAGCGCGAGGCCATCAAGCGCGAGGATGACCAGGACAAGCTCAAACAGCTTTCTTCGGAAATATCTTCGCTCAAGGAACAGGCAGATTCCATGCAGTCAAAGTGGTTGCACGAAAAGGAACTGGTGGACAAAATCCAGAGGGACAGACAGGAGATGGAACAGCTGCGGTTTGAAGCCGACCGTGCGGAGCGCGAGGGCAACTATGCCAAGGTGGCGGAGATACGCTACGGCCGGCAGCAACAGTTGGCGGCGGACATTGAAACCGTCAGGAAGCAGCTGACATCGTCGCAGGAAGCCGAGGCCATGGTGAAGGAGGAAGTCACTCCCGACGACATCGCCGAAGTGGTGAGCCGCTGGACGGGCATACCCGTGACGCGTATGCTCCAGAGCGAACGCGAGAAGCTGCTGCGGATGGAGGATGAGCTCCACCGCCGCATCATAGGCCAGGATGATGCCATCAGGGCGGTGAGCGATGCCGTGCGGCGCAGCAGGGCAGGGGTGCAGGATCCCAAACGGCCTATCGGTTCGTTTATCTTCATGGGCACCACGGGCGTAGGCAAGACTGAGTTGGCCAAGGCTCTGGCGGAATATCTTTTCAACGACGAGACGATGATGACCCGTATAGACATGAGCGAGTATCAGGAGAAATTCAGCGTGAGCCGGCTTGTCGGTGCGCCTCCCGGATATGTGGGCTACGATGAGGGCGGACAACTCACCGAGGCCGTCAGGCGCAAGCCGTATAGCGTGGTCTTGTTTGATGAGATAGAGAAAGCCCACCCCGATGTGTTCAACATCCTGCTGCAGGTGCTTGACGACGGACGGCTGACCGACAACAAGGGGCGTACCGTCAACTTCAAGAACACCATCATCATCATGACCAGCAACCTTGGCAGTCAGTACATACAGGAGCGCATGGCGGAGATGGAGGGCAAGGACGAAAGCGAACGGGCTGCCATAATGGAGCAGACCCGGCAGAAGGTGCTTGAGATGCTGAAGCAGAACATACGCCCGGAGTTCATAAACCGTATAGATGACATTATCCTCTTCAGCCCGCTCACTCGCCAGCAGGCAGACGACATAGTGAGACTGCAGATCAAGAGTGTCAACGACAACCTCAAGGCCAATGGACTGGAACTCAGCGTGAGTGATGCTGCCGTACATCTTCTCGGAGGACTGGGCTACGACCCGGAGTTTGGTGCCCGTCCAATAAAGAGAGCCATTCAGCATTACCTGCTGAACGACTTAAGCAAGGCTATTCTCGGTGACGGCAAGCTTGATCGTACCAAACCAATTCTTGCGGATGCCGAGGGCGGGAAGATCGTGTTCCGTCAGGCGTAAGCCCCATGCGGAAATGACACAAAAAGGCCGCGGTGACACAAGCTTGTGTCACCGCGGCCTTTTTGTGTCTGCACGGTGTGCGTGTCAGTGACTTTCCATGCTGTCCATAACGTTGTTGATTACCAGTCCTGCCAGAGTGAAGCCGAAAACAGCGGTGACATGGACAACGGAACCGTTTATCCGGGCTTTCATAGGGTCGGCGTAGGACGAGGCGGCAATGGCTGTCGCACTGCCTCTGTTGGACAAAACCTCGGGACTGTAGACGCACTGGAATTTGCGGTTCGGATAGATTCCGGTGCGCCTGAATTTCCTGCGCAGTGCACGGGCGAGCGGGCATCCCTCGGCTTTCCAGAATTCGTCCACCTTGATTTTCAGCGGGTTTAGTTTGAGGGCGGCTCCCATTGAGGAGAAGAAACGGCACCGGGCAGAGGTGGCGTTGAGAATGAGCAGTGCTTTGTCCTGCAGACTGTCTATGGCATCAATGACAAAGTCATAGGAGTCAAGGTCAAAGTCGTGGCACGTCTGCCCGTTATACGGTTTGCATAACGCGGAGATATCGGCCAGAGGATTGATGTCGGCAAGGCGGCTGCGCAACGCTTCCACCTTGCTCTGGCCCACGGAAACTGTAGTAGCCATGAGCTGGCGGTTGATGTTTGAGGCATTGACACAGTCGGGGTCAACAACGGTGAGATGCCCTATGCCCGAACGTACAAGCCCTTCGGCGCACCAGCTGCCCACGCCTCCCGCGCCAAGAAGAAGTACCCTCTGGCGCTGCAGGCGCTGCAAGGCATCGTGACCTAGAAGAAGCCCGGTTCGGTCGAATATTTCCGCTGTCTGTACTGTCATGTGTGGAGTCTGATAAATCGTGAACCCGAAAAGCAGTGCAAAATTACTGCTTTGTTGCGCAATGGTGGCAACAGAAGACCAACAATGTTGTATCCTCTTCTGAGGTCTGTTCCGTCGCGTTGTTGTTAGCTCTCGTTTTCTAGCATAAGCGAGGGGAATTGCTGCGATTGTACAAAAAAAGATGTGTTTTTTGTTCTGTCATGGAAAAAAGAACTATCTTTGGAGAAATTTTGAATAATTGAACATTAAAAGTTGCGCCCGACACGAATAGAGGGAAAACAACATGAAGAAAAGTATCTACAGGCCGGTTTGCCTGATAGTGGCGATGATTTTGACAGTGTCTTGTTCTGACAATGCCAAGGTGAGAGAGTTGCTGGAGCAGATCCCGGCCAGTGCGGACTTTGTGGTGGCGGGTAATCTGAAGACTATAGTCGAATCAGCCGGCGGAACGGTGGAAGACTCCAAAATAAAGATTCCATCCAATATCATGGAAGCCCTGCCTGACGGGGCTGCGGAAGACATTGACGAGGCCAACTCTTTTCTGAAGAGATCGGGTATCGATCCTGATGCCTGTGCCCTGGTCATGGACTATGTGAAAGACATGCCTGTCGTGGTGTTTGCCGTTGCCGACAAGGAGAAATTCATTGAGACTCTGGAAGACGAGGGGTTCAAGGAAAGGACTATGGACGGCAAAGCTGTTGCCTATGTCAAAGTATTCGAAGGCTATGAGCCGGAATACGATGACTATGGATATGTTGTGATCAACGGCTCTTATGCCTATTGGATTGACAGGGTATGGGCAGGGAGCAGTTTCAAGCCGTTGCAGTATATTCAGGAACTTGTTGAGGAAGCAGAAGACAAGAACGTGGCGTCAACTGACTATGGAGACTATATGACGGACGGTAATGCCGGCGGAGTGGCTTTCAGGTTTCCCGAGCAAATCAGGAGAGAACTGCGAAAGAGCGGTCTCCATTCTGATGTGCTTTCCATGTATGATGGCGTGATATGCCTGCGCAGTGAACTGTCGGAAGACAAATGCACCGTGGGCATGAGAATGTATGACAAGGACGGAAAAGAGATGTCCTATGACATTTACAAGGATTACATGGATGTGTCATCTACGATTAACCCTGACGCTCTCGCCTTGCTTGGAAAAGACGAGTGCATGATATATGCAGCCAGTCTGAAAGGCGTTAACTGGGACAAGTACTCGGAACTGGTGTCGGGTATGGCAGGACTGTCGCGTGCAGACCGTGCGGGACTTGATGCCGTGTTCTCCTATATGGAGAAGATAGACGGTACTGTGGCGATAGGATTCGGGCTGACCAATGGTATGGTGTCGATAGACAACATAAGCGAGGGAAGAGATCCGATGGCCCAGTTCTCCACGACGATGGTGGTGGAGACAAAGGAGGGGAAGGCCGCCAGGCTCATGGATGATATGAAGGGTCTGCTGGAGAATATGGGGATACCGTTTGAGGAAACCGGTTCAGGCTTCTCCATAAACCTTGAGAGGGCCGGTATGCCGGACGGTTCGCTGTATGCAAGACAGTCGGGTAATTTCATTGCCGTGGCGAACCATCCCGTGAAGGATTCCAACGACAACACACTGGCACGGGAAGCAGAACTGTCTGATTATCTTGGAGCGTTCTGTATTGTACTGGACAAGGACAACCGGCTCATGAAAGACCTGAAGATAGACAACAACGTGAAGTTTTTGTTGTGCAGCAAGCCCAAGACATTCGAGACGGAGCTGACGCTTGAGGTTGACGGCGACGGCAATGACGGGGTGTTGGCAAAGATCGCTAAAATAATCATAGGTATTGCATCCCGTACATCAGGGACAGACTATGCGGCGGATGGCTACACAGAAGAGGACACGGACGTTGCAGACTATGTCATGGAACCTGATTCTGTCTTTGCCGTAATTGAAGAGTAAGGTTTCAGCCGGCGCACCGGAAAAAAACTGCAGTCATGTGACGATGGAGGCTATCACCATTAGAAATCTCCTGCCTTCCGTATTCGCTGGTATGGAGGATACCGAAAAGATTCGTTCTTCCCGCATATGGGGAGAACGCTCTTTTGTGTTTCGGCGTGGCTGTCGGCTTTGCATCCAAGCGGAGTCGGGCAGTGGGAAGTCGTCATTGCTGAGCTTCATTTTCGGCATCCGCACTGATTATAGCGGTGACATCCTTTTTGACGGGCAGGACACAAGGGAATTGGGTGTGGAACAATGGTGCGGAATCAGAACTTCTGTCCTGTCGCTTATGCCACAGGACATGGCTCTGTTTCCGGAACTGACGGTGGCTGAGAACATAGACCTGAAGAACAAGCGCACGAACCACAAGAGCCGTGCCCAGATTCTTGAGATGCTGGAACGGATGGGTCTGGCAGACAAATACAACGCTCCGGCAAACAAGCTCAGTATAGGGCAGATGCAGAGGGTGGCCCTCGTTCGCTCTGTATGCCAGCCTTTCAGTTTCATTTTCCTTGACGAACCGGTAAGCCATCTTGACTCCCGCAACAACCGTCTTGTGGCAGAGATGATATCCGGTGAGGCGGAACGGCAGGGGGCAGGTATCGTTGCTACATCTGTTGGCAATCACTTGCTGCTTGACAATGCACAGTTCATATCGTTGTAGAGATGGAAAAGCCCGGTTTCAAACGTGAAATATTGAATTTGCTCAGGAGGAACATTTCCGTGGGGCAACTTCTGGGATATGCAGCGGCCAATGTGGTGGGACTGTCGGTTATCCTTGTGGGTATCATGTTTTTTGCCGACAGTCGGCAGTCAGCGGCTGATGATGACAGATTCTTCTCTGACGACTATATTGTCCTCTCCAAAAAGGTGGAGGGCATGGGGTTCACTCCGGTAGGCTTCTCGCCTGAAGAGATAGACCGGATCGGGAAGCAGGCGTGGGCGGTAAAAGTAGGAAAATTCACGGCCTCTCAGTTTGCCGTCAACGGAGCCGTGAACATGGGCGGTCGGGGACTTTCGACATACCTCTTCTTCGAGTCTGTGCCCGACGACTTCTTTGACGTGACCCCACGCGACTGGCATTTTGACCCGCAGGAGAGATTTGTTCCGATAATATTGAGCAAAGACTATCTCACGCTCTACAATTTTGGCTTTGCCATACCGCAGGGGCTTCCGCAGGTGAGCGAGAAGATAGTGGGTGCGGTGCCCATCACCCTGAGCCTTACGGGCAGGGATAATGTTACAGAGTATTTTGAAGCTGCGGTGGTGGGTTTCTCGTCCCGTCTTAACACCATAGCCGTGCCGCAGGATTTTATGGATTGGGCAAACCTGCGCTACGGTACGGGTGAGGCGCAAAACACATCGCGCCTGATAGTGAAAATCAACAGGTTTGCATCGGCCAACATGAACAAATGGCTGGAAGACAATGATATGGAAATTGCCGGCGACAAAGGGCAGACGGGTAACATTTCGGTTTTTCTTGGGGTAGTTTCGAGAGTAGTGGCAGCAAATGGCATGGTAATCAGTGCTCTTGCGCTGTTTATACTGACGCTGTCTATTTTCCTCCTGTTGCAGAAAAGCCGCGATACAATAAGGAAACTTATGCAGTTGGGCTTCTCTCCGCGTGAGATAAGCCGCTATTATGAATTGACAGTGACTGCAGCGAACATTGTCATCACGGCAGTGGCACTTGTCGCCGCCGTCAGCTGTAGGACGCTGTGGACAGCCCAACTGCATGAGATAGGTCTCGGCGGCGCGTCGGCAGTCCCCGTATTATGTACGGCACTGGCATATCTGGTGTGCGTGACAGCATTCAATGTATACGTAATCAGAAGAAAAATGTATGATATATGGAAAAGGGCGTAGAGCTATCCCACGACATCCCTGATTGCCGACCATGCGTCACACAGAGACTGGAGTGACGGCAGTACGATGTTTGCCCCCTCTTGCCAGAAAACGCTGTCGGGCAGTGGGCCGGTGTTGCATGCCACGGTAAAAGCATGCGCGCCTGCTCCGGAACGCACCCCAAGGGGAGCGTTTTCAACTACTATGGACTCCCACGGCATGACCATAGCTTTGTGCATGGCCATGAGATAGGGTTCGGGGTCGGGCTTGCCGTATCTCACATCGTAGCTTGTCACCATGAGGTCGGAACGGAAAATATGGGGGAAATCCATGTCAAGACGGTCGAGCAGACTGTGCTGTCCGCTGCCTGTGACCAGCACGATCTGGAAACCGTCGCTCTTTATCTGCCGCAGCAACGGCAAGACTCCCTGCATAGGTAGGGGACGGGGCATGGCATTGTAATAATCGCACTTGCACCGGTAGATGTGCTCTGCCTCTTCGCTGGTCGTATCGCGATGGAACTGTTTGCGTGTGAATTCGTTGACCGTGGAAAATCCCGTGCGTCCCTCGTTCATGTAGACATCGTGGGCTGTCATGCCGAGACCGAAATCGTCGGAGCTCTTGACCCACGACAGGGCATGGTTGGGCATGGAGTCGTAGAGGACTCCGTCCATGTCAAAGAATACGGCTTTGAGGTGCATTCTCTCAAAGCCGTTGTCCTTAAGGTATCGTTTCAATGCTGTTTGCATACAAAAGGCAGGGTTTGGGGCTGTATGTTATTTTATACGTTCCTGGATTGCCTTGGTCTCATTCTCATAGCCGGGCTTGCCCAAGAGCGCGAACATGTTGCGCTTGTAGGCTTCCACTCCTGGCTGGTTGAACGGGTTGACACCGAGAATAAGCCCGCTGATTCCGCAGCCTTTCTCGAAGAAATAGATTAGTTGCCCGATGTTGTATTCGTCAATGGCGTCAATGGTGATGCGTATGTTCGGCACGCCACCGTCCACATGAGCGAGCCGTGTGCCGAGTTCCGCCATCTTGTTCACCTCGTCTATGCGTTTGCCTGCAAGGAAATTGAGTCCGTCGAGATTTTCGCTGTCAGAGGGGAAAAGCAGTGTGCGGTTGGTGTCTTTTACCGAGATGACCGTCTCGAAGATAGTGCGTTCACCGTCCTGAATCCACTGTCCCATTGAGTGGAGATCGGTAGTCAGGTCAACCGACGCGGGGAAGATGCCCTTTCCGTCTTTGCCCTCAGATTCTCCGTAGAGCTGCTTCCACCATTCTGACGTGAAATGCAGTTTCGGATGATAGTTGGCCAGTATCTCAATCTTTTTGCCTCCCTCGTTGTAGAGGGCGTTGCGGGTGGCTGCATAGATGGCACTGGGATTCTGGTTGAAAGGAACGCCCGGTGCAGTGGCTTTCTCCATGTTCCGGGCACCCTCAATGAGCCGCTCTATGCTGAAACCTGCACAGGCTATCGGCAGAAGTCCGACCGGGGTGAGCACGCTGAAACGTCCGCCCACGTTGTCAGGAATGACGAACGAGGTGTAACCCTCCTTGTCTGCGGTCATGCGGGCAGCTCCTTTCTTTGCATCGGTGATGGCCACAATAACCTTGCGTGATTCCTCCTTGCCCCGCTGTTCCTCGCATTGTTTGCGCAAAAGACGGAACGTGAGTGCGGTTTCGGTGGTGGTGCCCGATTTGGAGATGTTGATGATGCCAAAGCGTTTTGTCTTGAGATAATCAGTCAGTTCGGCCAGATAGTCTTCGCTGATGTTGTTGCCGGCAAAGAGGATGTCTGGATTCTCTCCGTTGTTGACGAGCCACTGGAAACTGTTGCCGAGAGCCTCGATTACTGCTTTCGCGCCAAGATAGCTGCCGCCGATGCCGGCCACCACGATAGTGTCGCAGTTTTGGCGTAGAACTTGTGCGCAGCTGTTGATGCGGTCTATGAAATCAGCCGTGATGCTGGAGGGCAGTTTTACCCAGCCGAGGAAATCATTGCCCGGACAAGTGCCGTCAACAAGAGCCTTGTTGGCTTCGTCGGCATGCGAAGCATAGTTCTCCACCGTTCCTTCCGGGAGGAATGCCGAAGCTTTTGTGATATCTAATGTCAGCATATTTTGTTTGTGATGTTTGTTCTACGGATTTGTTTGCTGCAGTTTCTCAAGCCATCCGGCGATGTCGTTGACGGAGGGCTTCTGGATGCCGCTAAGCTTGTATTTCTTTATGGTTTCGCCTATCTGCTGTTGTATTTTCTGCGGATTCTGGTCGCGCATGGAGTCTGCCGTGTTGTAGCCGCATTTCTGGAGTATGGGTACAATGTCTTCGTCCGCTCCAAGGGCGGTGTATTTGTCGGCGGAATCCCGTGCGGCTTTTTTCTCGGGTTTCATGGTAGGGAACAGCAGTACTTCCTGGATATTGGGCTGGCCGGTCATCAGTATGGCGAGGCGGTCAATGCCGATGCCGATGCCCGATGTGGGTGGCATGCCGTATTGCAGGGCGCGCAGGAAATCCCGGTCAATGACCATGGCCTCGTCATCGCCCTTGTCGGCGAGCCGCATCTGTTCCTTGAAGCGTTCCTCCTGGTCAATGGGATCGTTGAGTTCGGAGTATGCATTGGCCAGTTCCTTGCCGTTGACCATGAGCTCGAAGCGTTCGGTCAGTCCTGGCTTCGAACGGTGCATCTTGGTTAGCGGTGACATTTCCACGGGGTAGTCGGTGATGAATGTGGGCTGAATGAAAGTCCCCTCACACGTCTCGCCGAAAATCTCGTCAATCAGTTTCCCTTTGCCCATGGTGTCGTCAACCTCGATGCCGAGCTCTTTGGCTATATTGCGTATCTCGTCTTCGCTCTTTCCGCTGAGGTCGTGCCCGGTCTTCTCCCTGATGGCGTCAAGAATAGGCAGCCGGCGGTACGGAGCTTTGAAACTCACGGTGTTTTCGCCAATCTTTACTTCGGTGGTGCCGTTAACTGCCGTGCAAATCTTTTCAAGCAGCTGTTCGGTAAACGACATCATCCAGTTGTAGTCCTTGTAGCTTACATAGAGTTCCATGCAGGTAAACTCGGGGTTGTGGCTGCGGTCCATTCCCTCGTTGCGGAAATTGCGCCCGATTTCGTAGACTCCTTCAAAACCGCCCACAATAAGCCGTTTGAGGTAAAGCTCGGTGGCTATGCGCAGATACAGGTCGGTGTTGAGTGCATTGTGGTGTGTGATGAACGGGCGCGCCGATGCTCCGCCGGCAATCTGCTGCAGGATGGGGGTCTCCACTTCTGTAAATCCCGCATCGTCAAACACCTTGCGCATGGTGCGTATGATGGTGGCACGCTTCTCAAACGTTTCCTTGACTCCCTTGTTGACAATGAGGTCTACGTAGCGCTGGCGGTAGCGCAGTTCGGGATCTTCGAAAGCATCGTACACTTGACCGTCTTTCTCCTTGACCACAGGCAGCGGCTTGAGGCTTTTGGACAGTAGCACAAGTTCCCGGGCGTGAACGGAGACCTCGCCGGTCTGCGTGCGGAATACAAAGCCCTTGACCCCGACAAAATCGCCCAAGTCAAGCAGACGCTTGAAGACAATGTTGTAAAGGTCTTTGTTGTCGTCCGGGCAGATGTCATCGCGGGTGATGTAAACCTGTATGCGCCCTTTGGAGTCCTTGATTTCGGCAAAGGAGGCCTTTCCCATGACTCTTTTGCTCATCATGCGTCCGGCGATGCACACCTGCCGTGGCTCTTCTCCGTCTTGGTATTCGTTCTTTATGTCCACGCTGAATGCATCCGTGGGGTATTCGGCTGCCGGATAGGGGTCAATGCCGAGTTTGCGCAGTTCGTCAAGACTGTTGCGGCGCTGAATCTCTTGTTCGCTAAGTTCCAGTATGTTCATGATAGGAGGTGTTGCAAGGCGCGGAGTCCACTCCTCGCGTTTTCGGCAACGCTCCTGTGAACTCTGCAGGCCTGTATTTGGCAAATCGGCGCGAAGTTACTAATTTTATCCCTAATACGTCAGGGTGGAGACGCATTTTCCGCTGTACGCACCGTGTGGTTTGGAACAATGTACCCGAATCTGTTTCTCCGCAAAAACGGACTGTTTGATACGCCTCTATATCATGCGCAGCCCCAGTTCCTTGACGGCCTTGTCGAAATCAGGATAGTCCTTGCGCATTTTGTTGAGCAGTGCAGTGGGATTTGTGATGACCTTGATAATCTCGGCAGGGATTATCGTGGTTTGTATTTTTATGTCGTCAAGGCCGAAAGCCTTGTTTAGCGAAGATTCGATAAACGGAATGAATTCGGCGAAGTCCTTTACGGAACTTTTGTCGTGCAGTGAAACGACTATGGTGTGGTCGTTCTTGCACTCCAGGGGCATCGCAAGCATTCTCTGCGACATCGACACACTGCTTGCCTTGATTGCCTCGCTGCACACATTCCACTGCGTCTCGACTTGCTGCTGGGAGTATAGTATGGCAGTGTTGGCATCGTCCTCTTCCTCTTCCCGGTCGGTATCGTAGTCGTTTCCGTCAGCAATGACAGTTGGCTCTGGCTCGGCAACTTTGTCTGCCGCTTCGGCTTCCTGTGTTGCAGTGCTGTGGGCACGCGCCATTTGCAAAGCCTCTTTCAGTGAAAGGCGTTTGGGCCTTTCCGCTGTCTGCTGTTGTTGATGGGCGGCAACGGCCCTTGTGGCAGGCTGTGTCTCTGTCTTGCTTGTCTGCTCCTGCGAAATGGTGTTGCCCTGTCCGGTGCCGTTGTCGGCACTGTCTCTCTGTGCTGCTGCGGTTTGCGTCATTGCCGCCAGCAGCCTGTCTGTTTGTTTGAATAGTGGTTTAAGTCTTCTCGTAGGGCAATGCCCCGAACTGTCGCCATCGTCATCACCGAACTGTGCGGCTTCTATGAGCGTTATCTCCACGGAGAGCCGCTTGTTGAGCGTGGTCTTGTAGTTGTTGCTGCAGCGGTCAAATGAACGGATGGCGTAATACAGGAATTTGGCGGAACATTTCTGTGCCTGCTCCGTGTAGTGCCGGTGCTGGCTTTGCGCCACATTGAGCAAAGGCAGCGTTGACGGGTCGCGGCTCATAAGGAGGTCGCGGCAGTGCGATGCCAGCCCTGCCATGAATACTCCGCCGTTGAATCCCTTGTTAACTATTTCGTTGAAAAGCAACATGCTCTCCACGATTTCGTGTTTCACGAGGAAATCCGTCATCTTGAAATAGTATTCGTTGTCAAGGGCATTTATACACTGCAACACGCTCTCACTGGTGATGTTGCCCTGCGAGAAATTGCTTACCTGGTCAAAGATGGACAGGGCATCGCGCATCCCCCCGTCGGCTTTCTGCGCTATGATGTTGAGCCCGGACTCCTCGTAGGCAATGTTTTCCTTTGCCGCCACCATCTTTAGATTGCCTACGATATCACTGATTTCCATGCGGTTGAAATCGAAAATTTGGCAACGCGACTGGATGGTGGGAAGTATCTTGTGTTTCTCGGTAGTGGCAAGAATGAAGACCACATACGACGGCGGCTCCTCGAGCGTTTTCAGCAAGGCATTGCTTGCGGCGGCCGACAGCATGTGTACCTCATCAAGGATAATTACCTTGTATCTGCCCAACTGCGGCGGAATGTAAATCTGGTCTATTATGTCGCGTATGCCGTCTACGGAATTGTTGGCGGCGGCGTTGAGCTCCTGCACGTTTACGGAACGCTGCTCGTTGAAGCTGACGCAACTCTCGCACTCGTCGCAGGCCTCGCCGTTTGGCAGGGGATGAAGGCAGTTGATGGATTTTGCGAAGATGCGCGCACAAGTGGTTTTGCCCACGCCGCGCGGACCGCAAAACAAGTAGGCTGAGGCGAGTCTGTTGTTTTGTATGGCCTTTTTCAGGGTGTCGGCAATGGACTGCTGTCCAACGACGTCCTCAAATTTTTTCGGACGGTATTTTCGTGCAGAGACAATGAAATTGTCCATATATGGCAGTGTGTCTTTATTTCAGTTTGAGGGCTTTGGTCAAGATCTCCTCCATCACCTTGTAGCCGGCCAGATTGGGATGTACGGCATCGCGGGCATATTCTTTCTTGAGTGAGATGCCGTCTTCGTCCACAAGGGCGGAGAAATAGTCTATGTAGGTTATCTTGTTTGCCTTGGCGTATGCCTCTATGAGTCTGTTGAGCTTCTTCACTTGCTCGGGCGTGTCCTTCACCTGCTGACGCCAGCCGATGCTTGCGGCCGGGGTTACGGAACACAGGTATGGCCTTATCCTGTTTGCCTTTGCCAGTTCTGCCATCGATATGATGTTGCCCAAGATGTTCTCTGTGCTTATCCTTCCTTGATTGAGCGCAATGTCGTTGATTCCGCACATTATCACCGCGCAATCGGGCCTCAGGCTTATTACGTCCTGACGGAAGCGCACCAGCATCTGGCTGCTGACCTGTCCGCTTATCCCGCGCCCCACCAGATTGTTGGCCTCAAGCCACTCCGCGTCAAGCTCTGCCCACCCCTCTGTTATGGAGTTGCCCATAAGCACGGCTCTCGGGCGTTTTGTCACCTTTCCGTTTTCCTTGGCGTAGCGGCGGAAATTGGCCCAGTCCATGGTGTTGGCGCGGTTGCTCTCGTGCTGGCTGATAATTTGACTGCGAATGGGCTTCAGCTGTTCTTCGCTGAGTTCCACGACCACTTTCTGTGCCTTGGCTACACAAGTCGCCGCAATCACGGCGGCTACTGCAACAAACCTGTTCATGCGGTAGTCTCCGGCTCTGTTGCTTCGGCAGTGGGTTCCGGCTGCTCTGCGGTTGCCTGTTCTGCCTGTTGCTTGTTTATTTTGTCTGCCAGACTTGCGAGATCCGCCTTTAGGTTCTCGATTTTCTTGAGCATGGAGTCAATGAGCACAGACCCTTTTTTCGATGTCGAGGTGAGGAAAGTTATGTTGTTCTCATAGGTGGCAAGCTCGGCTTTCTTGTTTTCGTAGGCACGTATCAGGCTGTTGCCTGCGGGTGCGATGCGCTCGCCTTCGCCGCGTCCGGATTTTGGCTGTCGCCGGATGCGCAGGTTGAACTCCTTGTCGAGCTTGTCAAGGACATCCCTGTACTTGGCGTATATCTTGTCCTTGTTCTTGTATGGCACATGGCCTATGTCGTTCCACTCGTCCTGCAGCTGCTTTACGGCATCGGCCACTCCCTCGCCGCCTTCTATGGCAAGGGCTTCCAGTTTCTCTATGATGGTCTTTTTCTTTCCGAGGTTTTCGCTCTCTTCTTTGTGCTGGTCGCCGAGAATGGTCTTCTTTTTGTCGAAGAATTCGTTGCAGGCGTTGTTGAAGCGTTCCCACAGGCTGTTGGAAACCTTATGGGTGGTCGGACCGGTTTCTTTCCATTCTTTCTGCAGCTGTATAAGTTCGTTGGTTGTGGCTGTCCACTGCGTGCTTTCTTTCAGTGTTTCGGCTCTTTCCACAAGTGCGAGCTTCTTGGCGGCATTGGCTGCATGAATCTTTTTCTGCTCCTTGAAGAACTCCGATTTCTTGTTGAAGAAATTGTCGCAGGCCGCACGGAACCGCTCGAAAATCTTGGTGTTTGATTTCTTCGGTGCCCGGCCTATGGTCTTCCATGCTTCCTGTAGGGAGATAATCTGTTTTGTCAGTCCGTCCCACTGGCTGAACCCTTGGATGTTTTCTGTCTCGATGGCTTCTATCTCTTCGCAGATGGCCGTCTTCTTGGCGAGATTCTCTTCTTCTTTTTCTTTCAGCCCTTCAAAATATTGCGCATGACGTTTGTTGATGGCCGACGATGCGGTCTTGAAGCGTGTCCACAGGTCTTCCCTGATGTCTTTTGCCACAGGACCTATCTCGCGGAACTCCTGATGCAGCTGCTGGAGTTCGTGTGAGGCTTTGATGATGTCAGGGTCTTCCACAAGTTTCTCCGCAGCCTCGCACAGCAGGGTCTTGGCTTCAAGGTTCTTCTTGAAGTCATAGTCGCGCATGGCGGAATTGGTTTTCAGCAGGTCATAGAATTGATCCTGGCAGAACTGGAACTGTTTCCATATCTCGTTGGCGGCACTCTCCGGTATGGGTTTGATTTCTTTCCACTCGCTTTGCAGTGTGCGGAAAGTGTCATAGGCTTTGTTTGCCTCTTCCGGCGAGGTGCAGAGTGCCTTGATTTTCTCTATTATGTCTTTTTTCTTTTGCAGATTGCTCTCCTTGAGTTTTTCCTTGTCTTCAATCTGCTTGGCCCGTATCTCCTTTATGATGCCGAACTGTCCTTTCAGTTCTTCTTCAAGAGGGTCTTCACCGGGAACGAAATCCGCAGGGTCGCCTCCGTTTTCCACAAACTGTGCCTGTGCCTGCGCCCGCTCTTCTTTCTGCAGCCTGTAGAAAGCCTGTTTCAACAGGTCTTGCTCCTGGCGCGAACCGGCGTCTCCGCTCTTGGCGATGGCTGCGACACGCGCCACGATTTCCTCTTTTGTGCCGGGAATCTGAAATGTATCTTTCTCCTGTGTGTCTGCGGCCTCTTCAGGTGCTGCGGCTTTTTCTTCTTCTTCTGTTGCAGCTTCTTCTTCAGCCGTTGCTGTGTTGTCTTCCTCTGGTGCGGCAGCCTCTTCTTTTGGTGCTGCGGCTTTCTCTTCAGTGCTCGTTACCTCTTCTTCTGCTGTTGCAGTAGTTTTTGCGGGTTGCTCAACAGTAGTCTGCTCCTGCAGTTCTTCTGTTCTGTTTTCAGTGACATTTTCCATGTTGGTATCGTTTAGACAATAGTGATTGGTATCGCTTGCTTCAAACTGTCGTGCAAATAAAACAAATAAAATTGGAATCTCAAAATTTTTGGTTCTGTTTTGTGCGTCAATGCTTGTTTTTGTCAAAAAGCGGGTGTGACTGCACTAAATCCAGTGCTTGTGCTTGAATGTCCAGAAACTTGCAATGGCTATCGCTATGGAGAGGACGGACACGAGCGGAAATCCCCACCATGCCGATTCCATGCCGTTGAGCAGGTTCATTCCGAAGAGGCTTGCCACAAGAGTGGGGAACATCAGCACGATGGAAATGGATGTCATGGTCTTCATCACGGAGTTGGTGTTGTTGTTGATGACCGAGGCATACGTGTCCATGGTGGAATCGAGAATGTTGGTGTAGATATTGGTCGTTTCGCGGGCCTGGTTCATCTCGATGGTCACGTCTTCAATAAGGTCGGCGTCAAGTTCGTCCACCGGCAGCTTGAACTTCAGTTTTGACAGCAGGGTTTCGTTTCCCCTGAGCGATGTGATGAAATAGGTCAGACTGTCCTGAAGTCTCGACAGGCCGATGAGGTCTTCGTTGTTTATCTGGTGGTCAAGCTTGTGTTTTGACTCGTCGATGAGCGCGCTTATTTGCTTCAGGCGTTTCAGATACCATACCGACGATGACAGGAACAGCCGGAAAACCAAGTCAACGGCATCGGTGAAACCCTGGTTGCGCTTCTGCTGATAGGACACGAAATCTATCATCATGTTGGTCTCGTAGTTGCACATGGTGATGATGATGTCGTCGTGTATCAGAATGCCAAGGGGCACTGTGGTGTGGGGGGTGCGCGACCTTATCTCCTTCACATAGGGTATGCGCAGTATGATCAGTATCCATCCCTCATCGAATTCATAGCGCGCCCGCTCGTCCTTGTCCCTGATGTCATCCACGAAATAGCCCGGCACCTTCAGTTCTTCGGTAAGGTATTCTTCATCCTCCTGTGTCGGGCAGGTTATCTGTATCCAGCAGTTGGATTCCCATTTGTTCAGTGTACGCAGCGTACGGTTGATGTTCCAGAATGTTCGCATTTTAAGTCCTCCACATAATAAAAGGGCCGAGCCAAGTGTGGGGATCTCAAAACCTGTTCACCTGTCTCAGTTCCGTGTGTTGTTTTCCGCGTAATAGTCGTCCATTATACAGTGGCTGTTGTTTCAACGAGCGCAAAAATAGTGTTTTTATTTTGAAAAAGGCTTTTGCCGCAGTGTTTTTTTGCTGTCATGAGGCAAAAATGTTTCTTGCGTCAACGGGACACGTTCCTTTCAGCCGCCGGAATGCTTCCCGTAATGTTCGGCGACAATGTTGGTAAGGTCTGCGAATTCCGCTACTCCGAGCTGCTCCGGCCTCTTGGTGAAAATCGGCATTCCGAGCAGACGGGCGTGGTCTGGCTCTGCAAGTTGAGGGTCCTGTTGCCGCCTCTGGTTGTCAAGCTGCGAGAGCAACGGCTTTATGGAGCCTTTCATCATCTTGCGGCGTTGGTTGAACGTGGTCTTCACTATGCGTCGGAACAGGTTTTCGTCACACCCCAGCGAGACTGTCGCGTTGCGGGTGAAACGTACCACCGCGCTCTTTACCTTGGGCGGCGGCGTGAACACCGTTTCGGGAACGGTGAAGAGATATTCGGTGTCATACCATGCCTGGAGCAGCACGCTCAGGATGCCGTATGACTTGTTGCCGGGGCCTGAGCAGAGACGCTCTGCCACCTCTTTCTGGATCATGCCGGTGCAGCAGGGTATGAAGTCCTTGTAGTCAAGCATCTTGAAGAAGATCTGGCTGCTTATGTTGTAAGGGTAGTTGCCTGTCAGCACAAACGGCTTTCCCCCGAACAGTTTGTCAAGTTCCATACGCAGGAAGTCTTCCTCTATGATGCAGCCTCTCAGCATGGGGAAATGCTCTCTCAGATACGCAATGCTTTCACGGTCTATCTCAACCACGCGGGTGTCGCGGTGCTTGCGCAGCAGGAACTCGGTAAGGGCTCCGGTGCCCGGTCCCACCTCAAGCACGGGCAGGCTCGGACAACAGTCGACTGTGTCGGCTATGCGGCTGGCCACGCTCATGTCGTTGAGGAAATGCTGGCCGAGGCTTTTCTTGGGTCTTACGGTATATAGGCTCATTTCGTTCGCAAAGGTAGCAAATGTTTTATATATAAAAAAGGTGGACGGACTGAAGATTGTTGCAAGCATTGGCCGGCAAAGTGTCTGCGTTTTTCAAAAAAACGTGCTACCTTTGTTCGCAGATAACTCATAAACGTTATAGTCAGGATGAAAAAGGTTATTCTATTTGCGGTTGCCCTGGCCGGCTTTGCCATGTCGGCACAGGCTCAGGACGAAAATCTGCGTTTCGGGTCGAGGCAAAACAACGATGCTATCGAGGACTGGAAATATGTTGCTGACAACAACAGGAAGGATGAGCACGACTGGGCTGTGGCTGTATACCGCGAATTTCCGCTCAGCGGTGCAGGTGAGATACAGCATCGCTATGTCATCAACGCTACGGACTCGTTCAGCGTGTCTGCGCTGATGGAGCTTACGAAGGCGTGGCTCGAAAAGGCCTTTGCCGTTTCCGGCGACAGCATACAGTGTGACCCTGACAGACACGTTGTCAGTACCCGCGTGCGTTTGAAGGGGCTTGGCGATGCCTATGGGTTTGGGGGGCTCTCCGCCACAAGTTCGGAAGCCCACGTCACCATACCGCTTGAACTGACGTTCCAGTTCAAGGACAATCGTCTGAGATTCTGCGCCGTGATACCGTCGTTCATACTGGACTCTTCCGATTGGGTGAAAGACGTTGTCAACAAGTCCATGCCCGTGACGGAGTGCTATCCCGTCAACCCGAAGAGCAAGCACAAGGATAGCTTTTCCCGCGCCTTTATCAACGCCAACGCCAAGTGCCTCACTTCGTGCCGCGACTATATCAACTATCTCAATACCCATTTCGGTGAGAAGCCCAGACCGCAGCTGTTGCCCAAGAAGTCTGCCGACGACGACTGGTGACCCTGTCCGCAAAAATCCGTAGATTATCATAGGTCATGAAAGCTCTGTACTTGACTCTTGCGGTTGCCGCATTCGTCTGTTGCCTTGCAGGCTGTGGGGGCAAAATGGTGCAGGTTCCCACACCTGTGCCTACAGACAGTCTGGAGTATTCCAACCGTGGCGGTTCCGTGTCGTGCTGCAGTCTGGCGGTGGATTTCCCCTCCGGCCGCGATTCTTTCTCCGTGGCGGTGGCGGGCTATATAGCCGGTGAATTGCAGCGGCTTTGTCTGTCTGATTCGGCAGGGACGCACAACGCAGGTGTCTCGCCCTTACACGCCAACTCGTTCGCTGACGGCAAAGCCATGCTTTCCTTTTACGGCAAAACCAACTTTGCATTTCTGCAGAACGAGTCTGCGGAAATGCAGCAGGACGGGATGCCTTTTGCTGACGGCATGGAATACAGCGTGAGCATACGCAAGGTTGCCGACAACGACAAGTACGTGAGTTACCTTACGGCTTCCTATATGTTTCTCGGCGGAGCGCACGGCTCGGCTGGTGCCCGCACGGTCAACATCGTCAAGCCCTCGGGCAGAGTCCTGTCCAATACGGTTGACACTACCAGGCTCATGGAGATGCAGTCTCTGCTGCGCAAGGGGGTGCTGGAGTACTTCCGCGCAAATGGCGACACCTCCGTTTCCGACAGCACGCTCAACGACAACCTCTTCATTGAGGATGGCGTGATACCGCTTCCCCTCTTTGCCCCGTACCTTACTGACAGCGGTCTTGGCTTCGTCTACCAGCAATACGAAATCTGCTGCTACGCCATGGGGATGGTTTCGTTCGTTATACCCTATGCCGAGGCCAAGCCGTTCATGACGGCAGAGGCAAGGGCACTGGTGAAGTGACGGGCTTTCACTTCATCTGACTACACACGCAAAAACTGCTGTAATGACTGTCGATACGGAAAACATTGCCATACGCCCCGTCACCCCTGACGATGCGGAGGCAATAGCGGAGATCTACAACTATTACGTGCTAAACACGACAGTGTCGTTCGAAACGGCTCCGCTGGCTGCTGCAGCGATGCGGAATGGCATCGTGGAGATTTCCGGGGCCTATCCCTATTTCGTGGCAGTCTCCGGCGACAGGGTGGTAGGCTACTGTTGCGCCCATCTATGGAAGGTGCGCCCCGCTTATTGCCACACGCTTGAAGTGACCATCTATCTCGACAAGGACTGTCGCGGCGGCGGAGTTGGTACGGCGTTGATGCGGCGTCTCATCGGGGCTTGCCGTGATATCCCCGACTGCCACGCCCTCATTGCATGCATCACGGCGGAAAACACGGAGAGCATGGCTTTCCACACCGGAATGGGATTCCGTAAAGTCTCGCATTTCCGTGAGGTCGGCCGCAAGTTCGGTCGCTGGATAGACGTGTTCGACATGGAATTGCTGTTGTGATGCAAGGGATCGGAAGCAAAGTTGCGGGGAGACAAGGAACAGGTGAAAGAGAGTAATGTAGAAACAAGATAAATCCCAACAGTCTCAAGGGCATTTGCCTTGTGGAAAAGACAAACACGGGAAACAAACATGACTAAATGAAAGAGCCTTTGATATGCGGCTGCATGAAACAGGCATGCTCGTGCGTGTAATTCATAAACAAGATAAACAAGTTAAGCTATGAATAAGAATGTCACAAAAGCAGTATCGGATGTCATTCAAACAATGATGGATCGTGTGATGGATAGGGTTCTTGTAACTGACCCCTTCGTGGCAGAAAAACATCATGCAAATAAACCCTTGTATGCAGCACTGGTGCCTGACGAAATCTTCAAAGGCTCTCATTTTGAACGTAGATTTGTGACTCCATTCGGAAATGTCTGGGAAAAACTTGCGGTTCAAGTAGCCTTGGCCTATCATGGCAATTGCACTCAAGGGGCTTCCGTGCAAGGCACAGTGGGAGAAGAAAGCCTAAGAAGGATTCAAGAAGTGCTTAATCGGTTGGAACATGGTGTTGACGGAAAGAAAAAGGAAAAGCCCGATTGGGATAATGAATTATCCTACATTCTTGCTGGAGGAGGCAATCCAATTCCTGTAAGTGTTACTTGTGACATTTTGATAGGAAGCAAATTAACAAACAAGACATATGCTTTTGAGTTAAAGGCTCCTTTGCCCAATAGCGACCAAACAAAAGTAAGCAAAGAAAAAATGTTTAAGCTGTTGGCAATGAATGAGCACAAGGTAAACAATGCATACTATGCTCTTGTGTATAATCCATATGGGAAAAACAAAGAGGATTATTCATGGTCTTTTCCCAAAAGATGGTTTGACATGACGCATGACAGTTCGGTGCTTATCGGCGAAGAGTTTTGGGATTTGATCGGCGGCGAAGGCACGTATCAGAGTTTCATAGAAGAAATCAATAAACTTGGAACTGCATACAAGGAACGTATTTACAGGGAATTTCTTGGAATTGAACCTCCTGAAAACATTAACAATTATAGACTTGAATGATGGCAAAATTCACGTTCGTAGATTTGTTTGCGGGAATAGGCGGATTTCACATTGCTGCCGAAAGCCTTGGGGGTGAGAGCGTTGGATTCAGCGAAATAGCCAAAGATGCCATAAACGCTTATTGCGAAAATTTTCACGAAACTCCCGATAGAAATCTTGGGGACATCACCACGCTGAAGACTCTTCCAAGCCACGATTTTATGACTGCTGGCGTTCCTTGCCAGAGTTGGTCAATTGCAGGCAAAAAATTGGGATTTGACGACGACCGGGGACAATTGTGGAATGATACCATCTGCCTTTTGAATGAAGCCAGGCCAAAAGCCTTTATATTTGAGAATGTAAAGGGATTGGCCGACCCACGGAACTCTAAGGCCTTGGACTATATTCTTGACAGAATAAAGCAAGCTGGATATCATGCCGACATTTACCTTCTTAATGCCTACGATTATGGAGTTCCTCAGACAAGAGTTAGAATTTACATCGTTGGTTTCAAGGAAGAAAAGTATCAAAAGAGGTTCTATATTCCCGATCCAACTCCTGGCCAAATGTGCCTAAGCGATGTGATTGACGGCTGCAATACAGGGGTAAATAGACAAAACAGAGCGAATTCCGCCCGTTGGAGTTTGTCTTGCAACGAACAGGGATTTAACGACTACTTCCTGTTTAATGACCTTAGAAATGGACATACTACTGTACATTCATGGGACATACAAGACACCACGAAACGCGAGAAGAACATATGTGCCCTGCTGTTGAAGAACCGCAGAAAAAGCCAATACGGGATATTGGATGGCAATGCCTTGAGCCTAAAGCATTTTCAAGGGCTTGATTCCACAATCACCCTTGAAGAGCTTGAAGAGTTGGTGAAAAAGGAAATCCTCAAGCATAGCCCATATTATTATGATGTCTGTGAAGTGCCGTCTGGTTTGGATGAAGGAGAAAAATTCTTGCTGTCATGCAGCAAGAACGGGCGCATTATGGTGGATGAACTGAAGATAAACAGGGAGTTCAAGAAAAGAAAGATTGGCATAAAGGACACATTGCGGAAACTTGAGAAAGAAAGAGTCGTAAAGTGTACAGAGATGCGTTATGATTTCAAGAACACGAAAATAAGCACCGGACTGAATGGAATAAACCGTATATTCCTTCCTTCGTCAAAGATATACCCAACTTTGGTGGCCAGCGACACGAATGATTACGTCTCTACCGAAGAGCTGCAGGCAACTGACGCAGAGGAATGGAAAGAGAATTTTATGAAGGAAATATACAAAAAGAAGAATTTCAGGAAGATCACCAAGTCAGAGGCTTGCAAGATACAAGGATTTCCCGCAGATTTCAAGTTGCCCGATTCGCGGGCCCGGTGGATGCGTTTGATAGGCAACAGTGTTGCCGTACCTGTGGTCAGAATGCTCATTCGGGCAATTGTCTCAACCGGGGTTTTTGACGAAAAGGACTGGAACGGAAAGATGCCGACAACGATGCAGAAAAGCACAGGCGTTTTTCCGGTCAAGAGGGCTGAACTTGTTCAATTGGAATTGGATCTGGATTAAAATTTTGCAAGTATGACTTTGAACCGATTCAAGTTTGCCATGAGATTGAAATGTTTTAATCTGAACACAGAAATATAAAACAGCAACAAACAAAAACGACATCGTTTTCGATCCGTTTATGGGAGTAGGCTCTACTGGTGTAGCCGCCTTTGAACTGGAAAGACGTTTTATAGGCGTAGAGATAGATGGAGAATATTTTGACGCGGCAAATAACAGAACAAACATGGCGTTAAACAAAAACGGCAAACAACAAAGTCCTTATTGCCAAGCAGATGAATATACAAGCGTGGTACAAGAACCTTCTGTTGGGATGCAAACCACACTATTTGCGCTTGACGGCTTCTTCGGCTCTCGTGTATCTGCAGAACGGCCTGTACACATAGACCGCAATTCGAATCTGGCATCTGTAATAAAATGGCCGGGAGGAAAAGAGAAAGAATTGAAACATATTATCCCCAACCTGCCGCAATTTGAAAAATATTATGAGCCGTTTGTCGGTGGCGGCTCTGTGTTCATGGGCATAAATGCAAAAGAACATTATATCAATGATTTTTCGGAAGAACTGATACAGCTTTATGATTGCATTTCCAAAACCGACAAACAATTCTTCCAGTATGCGGAAGCCATGGATGCCTCATGGGAAAATGCCGAACGCTTTTTCCGTAGCAACAACGGGCTGGTTGATGCGTACATGGAATTCAGAAACGGACAACTTGACAAGGAAAGCCTGAAAAAACACATAGGCAATTTTTGCTCTACGCAGAAGGATACAATCAGAAGCATTTTGACTGGTGACTTCTGTAATGTGACGTGTATCCTTGAAGAAGAAATGAGAACCAACTTGTTCCGCAAGATGGTTCGCATGCATGAACTTGAAATACAAAAGCATGAATTGCCTGTCGGTGATTTGAACGACAACATTGAAACAGCAATCAAAAGTGCCGTCTACATGAACTACCGCAGCCTATACAACGACAAGGGTGTCGCTGAAAGCAATCCTGTTATGCATTGTGCGCTGTTCTTCTTTATGCGCAACTATGCTTATAGCGGAATGTTCAGATACAGCAGCAAAGGCGAATTCAATGTGCCGTATGGGGGAATTGCCTACAATAGTAAACTGCTGAAAAAGAAGCTGGCATATTACAAATCAGAAAATTTGCTGGAACATTTTAAGAACACCAGAATTTTCAATTTGGACTTTGAGGAATTTCTGCGTACCACCCAACCGTCCAAAGACGATTTCGTTTTTCTTGACCCTCCCTACGACAGTGAGTTTAGCACATACGCCCAAAACGACTTCACCAAGGAAGACCAAAAGCGGCTCGCCAATTACATGATTAACGTTTGCCATGCCAAATGGATGATGATCATCAAATATACCGACTTCATCTATGAACTCTACAACAAGGACGGTATCAATATCCGAACATTTGACAAAGAA
Organism: Anaerovoracaceae bacterium; assembly: GCA_963617965.1. Classification (GTDB taxonomy): domain Bacteria; phylum Bacteroidota; class Bacteroidia; order Bacteroidales; family Bacteroidaceae; genus UBA6382. The sequence continues at coordinate 894 of CAVEQO010000005.1, read as the reverse complement.
TATCTGGTTAGTTTCATGAACCGCAACGACAAGAAAGTCACACATCTGCTGATAACCAATTATTGAGTGCATGAAGCAGGTATGCTCGCACATGACCCATAGATGCAGATGTTTTTGTATGGTTTTTTCGGTTTCTTCTTAGCGGCCAGAGTCGTGGATCTGTAGATTTTGCCACTATTTCACGCGGCTTTTCGTACACACCCCATTTGGCCCTTGTGCCACAACTTGGGAACATTTTTGGGACTCATCTGACACTGGAAATTCCGGCACTCCTATATGGGAGTGCCTTTTGTTTTGGAAAAAGCCCGTGCGGAAAGAAAAAAAGCTTGAGACGGCGGAATTTCTTGTTGATCTCGCGGCGGTCCTCCGCCCGAAACGGATATCCGCTCCGGGCGAAACGGTTGTCCGTTTCCGCCGGAACGTTGATGCGTTTCGGGCGAAACGCATCCGGGAGATCAAGCAAAAATTTCTTGAGATCAAGCGGAATTTCCGCCGCATCAGCATTTTTTCAGCCCGGAAGGCTCTGCGGCGTTGTCGTGTGCGGCTCTGTCATGCAACGAGGGGCAATGGGTTACAGCATTTGGATGACGAAGCCAATTAACATGCTGGCAAGTATGATATACAATATAACTCTGATGCTGCATCCGAAACAGCCTGAGATGCCGCTGGCAAGGAGATCCACGATACTGCTGATCCCCAGGCCGAGCCAGCCCAGCAGACCGAGTGCCGCAAAGACTATGACCAACACCACGATGGCAATGAGTACAATGAATATTGACAGCATAATTGTATTTTATTGGGCGATGGCGCGCGTTACAAGACGGCATCGCCGGTTTTCCCGGCTCACCCGATAAATCAGGGGGATTAAGCATATAGTTTTGTAAGTCTGAAAAG
>CAVEQO010000004.1:0-80456 GCA_963617965.1 Anaerovoracaceae bacterium | reverse complement strand
CCCCCCCTTGCAGTCTTCACGAGGGCGGGCGACAAAACGCAAGAAAGCAATTTGCGATTCAGACTATCCATTTCCGTCAAGAGTCAGCGTTTCAGTATATTTCGCGTGTCAGAGTTTTCAAGGGGCACGGCTCACATTGGCGGATGAACCGCACCTCTTCACGGGCAAATATAGCAAATTTTTCTTGCCGCACAATTTTTTCGCAAAAAAACGCACAAAAAAAGTTCCGAAAAGACAAAAAGGCGCGTCCTAATCGAATTTCAGCACTTTAACGGGCTTGACACGGGCGACCACCACGGTGGGGAGGTACAGCACCAGCAGTCCAAGAACCAGAATCGCCAGATCGAGCAGGAGCAAGACGTTCCAATTGAAGGCAACCGGCACAAAATCGACATAGTAGCTGGCAGAGTCAAGTCCCACAAGATGCCAGCGGTACTGCATGAAAGAAAGCAGCAGTCCGACGGCATTGCCCCAGAGAACACCCTTGCCAATGATATACATGCCGTAATATATGTATATGTTGCGCACGGCACTGTTTCCGGCTCCAAGAGCCTTGAGCAGACCGATGGCAGGAGTCTTTTCCAATATGAGGATAAGCAGTCCGCTAATCACCGTAAAGCAGCATACACAAGTCATGAGAGCCAGGATTACCCAGATGTTGAGGTCGAGCAGGTTGAGCCAGTCGAAAATTGAGCTGTAGAGTTCCCCTATGCTGTAGACCGCATAGAAGCACCCGTTGGCATCAGGGGAGTCAGGCAAGACTTCGGCGATGCGGTCGGCAGTGTCTTCAATGCGGCTGAAATCACTTACCGCAATCTCCACGTTGGAACAGTCATCAACGCCCCATCCGTTGAGAGCGTTGATGACGGAAATGTCGGCATACACCACGTTGGTGTCAAACATGGAGAGGTTGGTTTCGTAGATGCCCTTTACGGAAAAGCGGCGCACCCTTATATCGTTGTCAAAGAAATACGCGAACACCCGGTCTCCCACCTTAAGGTTCAGTTCCCGGGCAACCGTACTGCTGACGACAACGTCATTGCGGGGGCTTCCTTTGGTGAACGCCGGCATTTCGCCCTCCAGAAGATGCGACGAAATGAAACCGGCATAGAAGTCTTCGCCCACCCCATAGAAGACGACACCCCTGAAATCGCTGTCGGTCTTGAAGATGCCCGCCTTTTGCGTGACCCTCTGCACGTGTTTCACGCCGGGCGTGCGGCAAATGTCGCTGAAAAACCTGCCGGAGCATACCACGGGCCAGTTGGCCGTTGTCCGTCCGTCAGCCGACACGGCCAGCGACGCATCGCCATTGACGATCTGCACGCCCGCCCCGAATCCAGTAACCTTGTTGCGAATCTCGTCCTTGAACCCCGAGACAATGGCAACCGACACGATCATCACCACCATGCCGACCGCCACCCCCACGGTGGCGATGTCAACGCCCAGCGACGAGACGCGGCCGGCGTTGTCCTTTGAACGCCACATACGCTTCGCGACAAAGAGGGGGAACAGCATCGACACGGTGAAACTATGTTTTGGGAATCAGTATTTCCGCGGGCCGAAGATGCGTGTGCCCACCCTCACCATGTTGCTGCCGGACTGCAGGGCCACCGGGTAGTCGCCGCTCATGCCATAGGAGCGCACGTTGAACGACCCGCTGCCGGCAAAGAAAGAACGTTTGAGTTCGGCGAAGAAAGACTGCGCCTCGCAGAAGTCCCGGCGCACTCGCTCCACATCGGGAGTGTTGGTGGCCATGCACATGATGCCACGCAACCTGACGTGCGGAACAGACGCGAGATCCAGACCACGGAGCATCGCGACGCACTCCCGGGGAAAGAAGCCGAACTTGGTGGTTTCCGCCGCCACATGAATCTGCAGCAGACAGTCGACGGTGCGCCCCACCCTCTGCCCCTGACGGTTGATTTCCAGCAACAGTTTCAGGGAGTCAACCGAATGGATCAGGCTCACGAAAGGAACGATGTACTTGACCTTGTTGGTCTGCAAATGCCCTATGAAATGCCACCGAATGTCGGCAGGCAGAGCCGCCTGCTTGTCACGCAGTTCCTGCACTATGTTCTCCCCGAAATCACGCTGCCCCTCATTGTAGGCCTCCATCAAGTCCTCCACGGGATGGTACTTGGAGACAGCAACGAGGGTCACGTCTTCAGGAAGACCCGACCTCACCGAGTTGAGCGCATCGCCTATGACCGACATACAGTGTGTCTGTTATTTCCAATACTGTTGCGACAGGAACAGCCTAACGCCCCTCCGCCGCCACCTTATATCCGAACACGTCCATGACCGCCGTTTCGGTTATGGACGTGACCGTGTAGTCCATGACAGAGCCGCTCATGTGAGCCTCGACATTGGCGAGAGCCTCCCTGAAGCCCTTGGCGCGCACATAGAGATTCACGTTGACCTTTTTCTCCTTTCCCCCTGACTCGTCAACGGACAGGAGAGACAGCTTCGCCTTGTACCAGAACCCGTCTTCCGGGTTGTGGGAATCAACCAGCTCGCTGACATCGCTATGCTTTATGCCCACGACAGATATATCGCCATACACCCGGAGTTCGTCCAGAGTGCGCGTCTCCGCTTCCGTGAAGTTCACGGCATCGACCAGATACAGCTCCTTCACCTGCTTCTGGAAGCCGTCGTCGAGAGTCCGTTTCAGGGCCACCTTAACCTCAAACCATTTTCCGATCATATTCATTTCTGTTTTACGGGGCGTGCGAAAAACCCACACGCCAACCCGGCTGCAAAATTAAGACATTGTCGGGACACCGGGAACGACTTTGTCTGAAAATACGCCGCAGACAGCCACAGGCCAGCCGGGGCGGACTACCGTTGCTCCACGATCTCGGCTATGGAGAACGAGCGGCCCGTTATTCTGACACTGACGGCCGTGGCATCCGGGTAATTGTCCAACGGGAAGACATTGACACCGTTCTTCAGGCAACCGAGGCTTAGCACCCTGCCGCCGCACACGACCTGAACAGCAGCACCGCCGGAATGACCGCCATCACCGTTGCCGATGGCGTATAGCGCAAGGCGTGAAGGCAGCTCCGTGCCAAACAAACTGTAAGTGACAGTCACGTCGTCTTCCTTGGGAGTGTAGGCAGTGTTGGCTTTTCCGTCTGTCACTTCCGGGATGACGGAAACACCCGTCTGACCAGCGGCCACGACCGATGCCACCGGCACGAACTGCGAAGCAAGGAACGAGGGGTTGACCTCTATTTCGTTCAGCCGGAGCCACTTCTCCTGGAAAGACTCTTTCAGGAAAAAGCGGACATACCTTGCCGGACTGCCGTCGCTGACAAAAGAGCAGCACGACACATCCCCGTTGATCTTGTCGACCTGAGGCAATGTCATGCGGAATTCCTCGATGCCAGTTCCCTTGACCTTGAGGTTGCGCCAATTGACACTGTCAGCTGAAACCTGCACGAGACCGACTTTGGGGAAATCAAGATTGGTCGTTCCGAAGGCGACGGTAACATCATACACAGGCTGCAGTTCCTTGAGTTTCACCGTATAGCAGTCGCCGTCCCTCTGGTCGCGGTACAGGCAGGCAAAAGTATTGCGGTTGCCGTCGACAAGCATGGATGCATTGTGTTTGCCGTAGACGTTGCCCTTGGGCAATGACGCCGATTCCACCTGTGGCGCGCACGGCATGACAATCCTCATCAGAGAGCTGTCGAGACGCAGGGGGCGCGGCCGGGACGAAGTGTTGGTAAACCGGACGTATTTCATGCGGCTCTTTTCGTTGAAGCCCTTCGCAAATCCGGCGAAATCCCTACCGTAGAGGGAAAATTCCACGAGCCAGCCTTTCAGCAGCGTCTTGCCGATGAAAACATCCTTGGGCGTTCCGCCGTCAGGAAGAGTGAGCAGCACGCTCCCTTTCGGCTGAAGCACATAAGGCTCGCGCATCTCCACACAGTACACACCGTCGCTGACTTCAGTTTTGGCGGTCGGAATCACGGAATCCGTTTTGCAGTCCGTGAGTACCGGACAGCCGCAGGCAGCCTTGGACTCCAGTTTGTAGAAGTTGTCAATGAGCGACTCGATGAAAGGCATCAGACGAGCTCCGCAAGGCTCAACGGGATGCTGGACAGAGGGAGGATTTTCCCCCATTCCCTCCAATGCCGCAACCATGTAAAGCGTGTCCTGCCTGAAAGCTTTCAGCATCCTGACCTGATCGCAGTAGACGCTCCATTTTTCGTTTTCGTCGCTTATGCCGTCAAGACCGAGCATGGCATTTGCCATTGCCGCCATCCGGTTCAACTTGCGCAGCCACGGCATCAAGTCGTTTTTCAACAGTTCAAGACTCCTGTCGTCGGGAACCATATTGAGCATCTTGTCCGTAGAGTCTTCAACAGAACGTAGCAGACCGGACAAGGCAGCCCTGTTTTCTGCCGTGGGATGCCCGGAATAATTGTCTATCAAGGTTTTCAGTTCATCCGCGTCCTGGAAGCGCAAATATTTTGCCAGAAAACCAAACAGCGGAGCGTTGCGTTTTCCCACTATTGCAGGAAAGGACGCCTGCCAGTTGGCGCGGGTATCAAACGCCTTCGTGTTCCAGGCATAATCAGCCACGCCAAACAGGCATATTTTGGAAACCGCGCCCTGCTGCATGGGGTTGCTGACCAGACCCATACACATCGGCACATCGCTGTCAGGAACAGGCAGGCCCATCTCCTGAAGCGTGGAATACATGTCGGCAGTATAGACACGGCCGTCCCTGTTGTCGTTGCAGGGATAGTTCCACCACATCGACAAGGGCCGTTTCATCAACTGCTGCATGGTGACGAAATCCCCGTTTTTGACGGAACTCCACACGCCACTTCCCGTGGTGTAGACCACGATGTCCGGCGACGTCTGCGAAATGGCATCGAAATAAGTCTTGAGATCTTCTTTCTTTGCGAAATTGATGGCATAGATATGCGGCACATAGTGGACAGGCAACACGGTATCCGTTGCATTGGTATAGTTGCGGTTGTACTTGTCCTCAAGCCCGGTCTGCAGACTTGTGAGGAAATCGCGGTAGTTGCCGACATCGCCGAAGTCCCACCCCGCATCGTCAAGGAACACGGCAAACTGCCTTATTCCCAACCCGTGCATCAGGTTGAACTTGTCCATCACGTCGGAAACGGCCTTGGCTGTGGACTCCTTGGTATGGAAGTCAACGGCCGTACCGCTATTGGGGTGGATAGCCCAGATGAAATTGACTTTGGACTCAATGGAGGCTTTTGCCAAATCCCTGATCATGTCCTGCGAGAGCCAGCCGTTTTTTTCCTGCAAGGCAGAGATCGCCTCGGGATATGGCTTGCGCCAGTAGCCGGAATGGAACGGATCGCTCTTCGCCCCATAGAGATATGTGTTGAGCTTGAACCGCTTGAAGAACCGGATCAGGTCATTTTTCACGGAGAAGGAATAAGGATAGCCGTAGTAGCCCTCCACAATGCCGCGGTACTGCATATCGGCATGGTCATTGATTTCAAGAGCCCGGAGCACCGGAGTGCCGCCCTTGCCAGTACGGGACTGCTCCAGAATCTGCTCCAGAGACGCCAAGCCGAAGAACACGGCATTGGTGTGTTCTCCAAGCACTACTATTTCGGGTTTCCCTTTTCCAGAGAAACCTATCCTGATGTAATGGCGGTCGTATTTGCCCGTCCGGGAAAAAGCCGACACCTTGTAGTTGTCCTTCACGTATCTGTCAACCATTTCTCCAGAGCCCGAAATCCCCAAATACACGTTGAGCATCTTTGACGAAGCCTTCTTGGAGAACTGCAGCCTGACAGCGTTTTCCTCCTCAAAAACCTCCTTGAGGCGGTTTACGGTATATTGGTCTATTCCACTTTCGCACACGACATTCACACTGCCGCCCACCGTCACTGCCCCGCCCTGGATGTAATCCAGTTTCTGCGGCAGGGGATAGATACTGTAGTCTGCCTTGGCACAGCAGGCAAACGCGGCAAACAAAACGAATGATATAAGACCAGATTTTTTCATGATTATAAATTTGAGCATAAACAATAGTCCTGTAATGCGGACAGACGGAAAGCACGTCCCGTTATCAAGGGCAAATGTAGTATATTTTATCGGAAGCCATTGCTTTTATGCCGATAATATTTTGCCACGTCACTTTTTTTCCGCAACTTTGCGATACAATACTACGCAGACAGAACAGGTATTATAAACAGAGATGTTTAACCGTCCACGAACAAATCCAACATACAAAACAGGACTCGTTTTTTTTGTGCTGGTGTTTCTTGCCTTTTCCGTTGCTCCAGCCGCCGTGGCGAAAGTAAATAAAGAAAAGAAAAAGGCGATAGTCATCCATACTCCGGAGCCGGATCCTTTCATAACAATAAAGAAAGACACCAAGCTTTCCCAGTCGGCGGTTGCCAGTCTGCGGAGCAGGAAGTTCGCCAACTCGCATGAGGGCGGAATTGACGTGTCGCACTACCAGGGGCAGATTGACTGGAGCGAGGTTTCAAAACACGAAAACATCTGTTTCGCTTTTGTCAAGGCGACCGAGAGCAACTATTTCACCGACGACTTCTATCATGCCAACATGGAGGAGGGCAAGAAGCACGGCATAGCGATGGGAAGCTACCATTTCTTCAGGGCCAACGTCAGCATGCAGGAACAATTCGAGCATATGACATCCGTGGTGAAGCCGGGCATGCAAGACCTTGTACCCCTGATAGACGTGGAAGCCGCCAACGGAGTGCCGGCAAGCGTGTTTGCGAGCAGGTTGAAAGATTTTCTGGATATGGTTGAGGATTTCTACGGCACGCCACCCCTGCTGTATACATACGTGAATTTCTACAACAAATATCTGGCAAACAGGGGTTTTTCGCGCTACCCTCTCGTGATTGCCTCCTACAGCGAAAGCACGCCTTATGTGTCAGACGGCAACAAGTATATAATGTGGCAATACACCTGCCGGGGAAGAGTCGACGGAATAAGGGGCGATGTGGACCGTTCCAGATTTATGAACGGGACCTCGCTACATGACATTCTGTACCAGTAAAAACAACACACAACATGTCGGAAACAACGAAGATAGACATAGAAGTCGAGTATATCACACACAATACGGAGCAGACCGTTTGTCTGAACCTCTCTTCAAACAAGAAACTCCGGGCCGAACTCAACGACCAGATAAAGCTGAAAAGCAAGGACGGAAAACTCTGGCGGCAGACCATAGAACTGCCGTCGAAGAAGATACACGAGATAGACTACGGCTTCACCGTGTCGGAGAAACACGCATTCATTGACGAAGAAAAAGGGCACGGGAAGTATCCCCACCACATATTTTTCAAGGGCTACAAGACGATCAAAGTACAGGCACTGTGGCACAGCGACGGGGGAAAGAACTACCTGTATTCCTCAGCTTTCTCCAAGACAATATGCCCCTTCACCATCAGCGAAGAAGACAAGGAACTTGTCAACCGCGCCAATGTCAATCTGATATTTACAGACTTTATTCCTCCGCGCGGACACAAGGTGCTGCTGTGCGGCAACAACAAGGCCACGGGCAACTGGAATCCGTCGGGTGGCATCGAAGGACACCAAATCTCCATGGGAACATGGGCCTTTCCCATTGACAGAGACCAAATAGACACGGAAACATTCCTGTACAAGTATGTGCTGGCAGACACAAGGTCAGACAAGACAATATGGGAGGAGGGAAACAACAGGACCATAAAGAAGATCGACGAGGATTATGAAAAAACAATCATCGACACATACACTCCGGTACTGCCCCAGAACGAGCTGAAAGCGGCCGGTGTGGTAGTTCCCGTCTTTTCCCTGCGGTCAAACGACGGCTGGGGCATCGGCGACTTCGGCGACCTGCGCAAGCTCATAGACTGGGCACACGAAGCAGATCTGAACGTCATCCAGATTCTGCCGATAAACGACACCACGAGAGAAGGCAATTGGCATGATTCATATCCGTACAACCCTATTTCGTCGTTCGCCCTGCACCCCATTTACATGGACTTCAACAGCCTGCCCCAGATCAAGAGCAGAACCAAGCTGAAAATCTACGAACAGCGACGGCAGGCAATAAACGACCAGGAGCTTCTGGACTACGACGAGGCTTTTGCACTGAAAGAAAGTTACCTGCACACTTTTTATAACGAAAACAAGCAGGAAATCTTGCGCTCCACCAAATACAAAGCTTTCAAGAGAGACAACGCCGGATGGCTCACGCCCTACAGCTTTTTCAGATACCTGCTGAAAACAAACGGAACGGCCAATTTCCGCAAATGGCCTAATTTCCGCGAGTACAACCAGGTGGAACTGCAAAGATGGGCAACTGCGAGCAACCTGCATGACGAAATAGAGTTTTACGGAGTAATGCAGTATCTTCTGGACAGCCAACTGAAGGCCGTACACGAATATGCCCGTGAGAAAAACATTGTCCTGAAAGGCGACATACCCATCGGCGTGAGCCGTGACAGCGTGCCGGCCTGGATATTCCCCAAATACCTGAACATGGACTGTCAGGCAGGGGCTCCCCCCGACATGTTCTCCGCCCACGGACAAAATTGGGGGTTTCCGACCTACAACTGGAAAAACATTCTGGCAGACAACGCCTCGTGGTGGACAAACAGGCTTGTCCAGATGTCGCGATATTTCGACGCATACAGGATTGACCATGTCCTCGGTTTCTTCCGTATATGGGAAATACCGACAGCGCACTATTACGGGACCTTGGGGCATTTCAACCCCGGGCTTCCGCTAACTCCTCAGGAACTCAAAATCCTGGGCTTTACGGAAAATCCCGAATACTACACAAGCGTACACTATACGGAAGGTGAGATGCAAAGACATTTCGGCGAGTTGCTGCCCGTTGCAAAAGAGCATTTCTTCGAATTCCGCGAAGACGGCAAATGGACGCTCCTCAAAAAATATGCACACTCCCAGCGTGCCATTGACCATGTTCTCAGAGATATGGGATTTTCGGGACAGCAGCGCGAGGTGTTTCTGTCGACATACACCAATGTGCTGTTCATCAAAACCGCACCGGATGCGAAACTGTTCCACATGAACATATTGGGCAAAGACACGAAAGAGTACAAGCACCTTTCCGAAAACAACAGGTCCGCCTATGACAGGATATACCAGTATTTCTTCTACGAACGCCACAATCATTTCTGGGCTGAGACAGCTTACCAGAGACTGCCCAAGGTGATATACGCAACGCCAATGCTGGCATGTGCGGAAGACCTCGGCATGATACCCAGTTGCGTCCCGAAGGTGCTGGAAGACCTCAATGTGCTAACTCTGGAAATAGAATCCATGCCGAAAACGCCAGACACGAGATTCGACGATCTGTCGAAGACCCCGTTATACTCCGTGGACACGATAGCCACCCACGACATGGCACCCCTGCGGCTGTGGTGGAAACAGAATCCCGACAAGACCTCCGAATACTGGAACAAAGTGCTCAAGCAGTCCTCTCCCGTGCCACAGTTGCTTTCAGCACAGGACTGCGAGCTTGTCATAAGCCATCACGTAAGATCGAATTCCCTGTTGTGCATACTTGCCCTACAGGACTGGCTGGGCATCAGCGAGGAACTCAGAAGCGACAAACTGGAACAGGAGCAAATCAACCACCCGGAAATACCCCGGCACTACTGGCGCTGGCGGATGTCGCCGACACTGGAACAACTCCTGGCCAACACCGCACTAACGCAAAAGATACGGAAAATAGTCGAACAGCGCAAGGCCACGCACACATAAAGCGGCAAACGGGCTGCACCTGCGATTGTATGTCCGTTTTCAACTTCAACGAAAAATCCAACGGCAGGAGGATTTTTCAGAACACGCTCCAATTCCCAAAAATACACTAACTTTGCACGTTGATAAAAACGACAGGAAAAACAAAACAACCAGCAAATGAACATTTCATATAATTGGCTAAAAGAATACGTTGATTTCGAACTGACACCGGAGGAAACGGCAGAGGCTCTCACTTCAATCGGGCTTGAAGTCGGTTCTGTCGAGGAGGTACAGTCCATAAAAGGCGGTCTCAAAGGGTTGTGTGTAGGACAGGTAGAGACCTGCGAAAAGCACCCCAACTCAGACCACATGCACATCTGCAGCGTCAATGTAGGGCAAGACTCTCCTTTGCAGATTGTGTGCGGAGCCCCAAACGTCTCCTGCAACCAGAAAGTGATAGTCGCCACTATCGGTACGGTGCTGTACGACGGTGACAACCCGTTTACCATCAAGCGTTCAAAATTACGCGGAGTAGAGAGTTACGGAATGCTCTGCGCAGAAGACGAAATAGGGACAGGAACAAGCCATGACGGCATAATCGTCTTGCCGGAGGAAACGCCCGTGGGTATGCCTGCGGCGGACTTCTACGGCATAAAAAGCGACTACCTGATAGAAGTGGACATCACGCCGAACAGGGCAGACGCCTGTTCGCACTACGGGGTGGCCCGCGACTTGTATGCCTGGCTCAAGCAAAACGGATATGAGACATCGCTGCACCGTCCGTCGGACAGTGATTTCAAGGTGGACAACCACGACCTTGAAATCGACATCCAGATAAAAGACCCCAAGAGATGCCCCAGATATGCGGCTGTAACCATTACGGGCTGCGAAGTCAAAGACAGTCCTGACTGGCTCAAGCAAAAATTAAGAACCATAGGTCTAAGACCCATAAACAACATCGTTGACATAACAAACTTCGTCATGCATGCATACGGTCAGCCACTGCACTGCTTTGACGCAGACATGATTGAGGGGAACACCGTGATTGTAGACACCCAGCAAAGCGGGACTCATTTCGTCACGCTTGACGGGGCCGAACACATATTGTCAGACGAGGACCTCACCATATGCAACGCAAAAGAGCCCATGTGTATAGCGGGAATCCTGGGGGGCAAAGGTTCAGGAACATACGACAGCACACGAAACGTGTTGTTTGAGTCCGCATATTTCAATCCAACCACAGTACGCAAGTCCGCCCGGCGGCACGGTCTGAGTACAGATGCCAGTTTCAGATTTGAGAGAGGCATTGACCCCAACGGAGTGATATATGCACTCAAGCAGGCGGCAATTCTGGCAAAGGAACTGGCTGGCGGAAACGTTTCAATGGAAATAAAAGACGTTTACACCTCTCCTATAGAAGACTACAGTATACATCTTGACTACCAATACCTTAACAACCTAACAGGAAAAGCGATACCTGTTGATACCGTCAAGAGCATCCTCGCAAGTCTTGAGATAAAGCTCTCCAATGAAACCGCAGAGGGAGTGGATTTGTCCGTCCCACCATACAGGGTTGACGTAAAGCGTCCGTGCGACATTGCCGAAGAGGTGCTGCGCATTTACGGCTACAACAACGTCCAGATCCCCTCTTCCATCAATTCTTCGCTGACAATAAAGGGAGAAGAAGACCGCTGCAACAAGCTGCAGAACATAATTTCCGAACAGTTGACGGCGCAAGGATTCAATGAGATACTAAACAACTCACTGACAAAAGCGTCATACTACAGCCACTCGGAAGCATATCCCATGCAGAACTGCGTCAAGCTGCTTAACCCGCTAAGCGAAGACCTAAGCGTCTTGCGCCAGACGCTGCTCTTTGGCGGTCTGGAAGTTCTCCGCTTCAACATCAACCACAAGGCAACAAACCTCAAGATGTATGAATTCGGCAAAGTCTATACCTTTGACCAAAACAGCAGAGACGAAAACGACAGGCTGCGTGCCTACTGCGAGGGACTTCACCTTGGTCTTTGGATAACAGGAAACCAAACAGAAAACTCGTGGCTGCACGAGAACAGACCTTTCTCTTTCTACAACCTCAAGGCGTATGTAGAGAACATATTCGCCAGACTGGGCATCAGTCTCGGACTGCTGTATTTCAAGGAGTACACAAGCGACATCTATGCTTCCGCACTGCAGATAACAGACAAAAACGGAAAAATCTATTCCACGATGGGCATTGTGAGCAACAAGGCCCTCAAGGCCGCAGAACTGAAAGTCCCTGTATATTATGCGGACATAAACTGGGATTTGATGATGAAGAAAAACCGCAAGAACGAAGTCCGGTACACGGAAATAAGCAAGTTCCCGTCTGTCAGCAGAGACCTTTCGTTGCTCATTGACAAGAGCATCACATTCCAGGAGATAGAAACCGTGGCATACCAGACGGAACGCAACTTGCTCAAGAAGATAGAACTGTTTGACGTATATGAAGGCAAGAACCTGCCCGAAAACAAAAAAAGCTATGCGGTCAACTTTACTTTGCAAGACACCGGCAAAACGCTCACAGACAAACAGATAGACAAAGTGATGCAAGCACTTATCAACAATTTCAAACTTAAACTACAAGCAGAACTACGTTAAAAACATACTGATAACATTATGGGAAGAGCATTTGAATACAGAAAAGCGGCAAAGCTGAAACGTTGGGGACACATGGCCAAGACATTCACGCGTCTGGGCAAACAAATAGCCATTGCTGTCAAGGCCGGCGGACCGGAGCCGGAAAACAACCCCACGCTACGAAGTGTCATCGCCGTCTGCAAGCGCGAGAACATGCCGAAAGACAACATAGAGAGAGCCATAAAGAACGCCATGGGCAAAGACCAAAGCGAGTACAAATCCATGACATATGAAGGATACGGGCCTCACGGCATAGCTGTTTTCGTTGACACGCTGACAGACAACCCGACCAGAACCGTTGCAGATGTCCGTTCCATCTTCAACAAATTCAACGGAAACCTTGGAACCATGGGAAGCCTTGCTTTCCTGTTTGACCACAAGTGCGTGTTCACATTCAAGAAAAAAGCGGATATGGACATGGACGAGTTCATTCTGGACACCATTGACCTCGGCGTTGAGGACGAGTACGATGAAGACCCCGAAGAAGGAACCATCACCATCTACGGAGACCCAAAGAGTTTCGGCACCATTCAGAAATATCTTGAGGAGAGCGGTTACGAGGATGTCGGAGGAGAGTTCACCTATGTTCCCAATGACTTGAAAAGCGTAACGGAAGAGCAACGGGAGACCATAGACAAGATGGTCGAGAAGCTTGAGGACTTTGACGATGTACAGACCGTATACACCAACATGGAACCGGCATAAGTCAGACTTCTTGTTTGGCGGACATCCCCGGCTCGCATCAGAACGGTGCGAACCGGGGATGTCCGCCAAACGGGGTTTCCCCATTTGCGAGAAAAATCAAATACACAACAACAATAAACATTATCCGATAGGAAGATTAAAAACAAATCACTTACATTTGCAGGACTATTTTTTAACCAGCAGCAAAGGTGTACAAGACCGCTTCCTATCTGATTTTTCTGTTCATATACATCATGCCCGCCTACGCCACGGTGGCACACCCCATGGCGGCGCAGACAAAAACATCGGGTACAAACCTCCCGTCTGAAAGCACACAGGTATCCGCAGCTGCAATCTCGGCAAGCGAAATCCCCACAGTCCGTCCTGTTACTGCCGGTTATTACAGAATCGTTTCGGCAGGAAACGGTCAGGGCTACAGCAACGGGCCTTACAACTATGAATACAAGTCGGCACTATACAACAAGGGCGGGCTTGTGTGCTGGTCTGCATACGATCCATACAACTACGGCATGGTATACAAGCTGATAGCCGACGGAGACTACTGGCTCATCTACAATCCAAGCGACAATACCTACATAGGGAAATCAACTGCGGCTTTCAACTGTAACGTCGCCGCCACCACAGACCCCGTGGCACAAGACATCGCAACTGACGAAGACGGAAAGTACACAATCCAAAATGCCGGCAGCACCTGCGTGTTCTCCCTAACCAACAGCCACAACGGCCCGGTGGAAACAGCAGGCTGTCTCAACGTGTGGGGTACGCAGCAGGAAGCCCGGGAATACGGAGTAAACCTGTGGTATCTTGAACCAGTACCCGAAGACTACGTGGAAGTGTTGCAGTCAAATGGCTCAACACAAGACATCAAAGAGGCCTTGCAACAGTACGGCACATTGGGTGCGGACATCGTGGCAGGCAACGACCCGGGGTATCACAAAAAAGAAGCAGTAGACAACTACATTTCCGCACTTGCAAAAGCAAACGCTCTCACGGGAACGGAAGAACAGCCTCTGATTCGAAGCACCTTGGCAAATCTGAGAACCGCCTACAGCCAGGCTCTCCAGACAATTCCCATCCTGTCCGGCTTTTATTACATCGTGACGGCGGGAAACGGGAGCGGATACAGCGGAGGGCCATACAACTACGAAGGGAAATCCGCCATTTACAACGACGGGGGCCTCGTGAGGTGGAAATCTTTTGATCCCCTTGATTTCAACCTTATCTATTATATGTCAGACGCAGGCAACGGCAACTGGAATGTTTTTTCAGCATTGGGTCAGACATACATCAACAAGGGAGCCAAAAGCTACAGCACGAACATTTCAACATCAGCAACCCCCACCACCACCCAGACGTTCACACAAACAAGCGAAGGCAAGTTCTGTTTTAATTTCACTGACAACCCGTATGTATATTCTGTAGTTGCGGGACACAACGGAACAAGTGACGACAGCGGATACCTTAACATTTGGGGCACTACATCGGAAGCAAAAAAGTACGGAGTAAACGTATGGTACATCAAATCCGTTTCTGACAGTCTTCTGGACAGATTCTTCCGCACGCAAGAAGGGGCTTTGGCAAAGTGCCTTGACTACGACAACCTTGCAAGCAGCATGACCACGGGGACAGCCCCCGGATATTATCTGAAAGAGAACCTGCAAGCTTTCAGAGAAAAAATCAGCGAGACCAGAACCAAACTAACCGACAGCCAACTTACGGACGAGCAGCGGCACACGACCATAGCAGAATTGGAGGAAGAATGCCGCAAAGCCAAAGAAACCGTTCCGATAGCAGACGGCTATTACCATATCCTCAACACAAATGAAAACTACATAAAAAAGCACGGGAACAAAGCCGCCATGTACACAGCCCCGAACTATCCTGTTTCCAAAGACAGGTCTGCCTGCCTCTACAATGCGCTCGACAGGAACAACGCCAACTACATTTTCAAGATAACAAAGAAGAAAGGCGGATATATCATTGAAAACGCGTACACGCACTGGTATCTGGACATTGCCGGCGGAACATCACACGCCAATGACATACTGGGCTGTACGAGAGAACAGGCTTCCATGCAGAATATCACGTGGCACGACTCCGGTTCGTTTTTCATATCAGACACAACTGACTGCAACGGCATTGTCCTGTCGGATGCCGTTTCCTACGAACGGCAAAAACTTGTCGCGACAGAGTCCATGACTGCAACTGCCAGCAACGCAAATATCTGGACACTGCTGCCCCTTGCGCAAGACGAAGCCGAGAAGATCATAGAAAGCCAGAAAAACACCGATGCCGAAACCGCCGAGGCTTTCTGCCGCATGGTCAACTACAAGGATTCCACAGAAAGCGTATATGACAACATCGCAGACAGCGCAGGTGTAAAATACAACATGGACGCAGTGGCAGAACTCATCTCAAGACGCAGAATCATAGACAACTACATAACGTCACGCGGATACGACATAACCACAACGGCCAAAGAATACAGAGCCGCCACGACAGGACTTGAAAAAGCCCTTGAAGACGCGCTGAACTCGACACCCGACGATCCAACTGAACTCCCCTTGCAAGGCACACCAATGGGAGCCGTTTCCGTAGACTATTCCACGGGGCTGTCTTCCACCACAGTAAATACGCCGAAAGAAGTCTTTGACAATGATTTCACGACAATCTACGCAGCCTACGAGAGAAGCACAGGATTTGTGGGAATGGACTTGGGAAAGCAGTATGTAATAACAAAAGTGGCGTATGCGCCACGCCAAAACTGGGCGGAGCGCATGGTTCTGGGAGTCTTCGAGGGGGCGAACAAGGCTGATTTCAGCGATGCCGTACCATTCCACATAATCAAAGACACGCCGGAATACAACAAGATGACTTATGCAAAAGTTAATTGCAGCCGTGGATTCCGATACGTCAGGTATGTCGGTCCCAATGACGCACGATGCAATATTGCGGAGTTAAGGTTTTACGGGACGGAGAGCCAAGGAGACGACAGCCATCTATACCAATTGACCAATTTGCCCTTGGTCGTGATACGCACTGCGGAAAACGTTTCGGAGGTAACGTCCAAGACGACATGGCTGCAAGGGCACATAAACATCATCTCCGA
Organism: Anaerovoracaceae bacterium; assembly: GCA_963617965.1. Classification (GTDB taxonomy): domain Bacteria; phylum Bacteroidota; class Bacteroidia; order Bacteroidales; family Bacteroidaceae; genus UBA6382. The sequence continues at coordinate 64,228 of CAVEQO010000004.1, read as the reverse complement.
AAACGGAACTTCCCTGAAAACGGACAGTGTAGCCGTGCGCGGAAGAGGGAACGGGAGCTGGAGTTTCGAAAAAAAACCATACAAGATAAAGCTCCAGAACAAGTCCAGACTGCTCGGCATGCCGGCAAAAGCCAAGGAATGGACACTTATAAACAATTACGGCGACAAGTCCCTCATCCGCAACAATGTGGCATTCTGCCTGAGCAACATCTTTGAAATGGAGTACACTCCCGCATGTACCTTGGTTGATGTTGTCTTCAACGGGCAATACAAAGGCAGCTATCAGCTGAGCGACCAGATTGAAGTCCGCAAGAACAGGGTTGACATTACAGAAATGACCGCTCAAGACAACGCGGGGGACGAACTTACAGGCGGCTATCTGATAGAAATCGATGCTTATGCAGCGAGCGAAACCAAGTATTTCTATTCAAGCTATTACAAGATACCCGTTACCGTACACTACCCCAAGGACGATGAAATAACCACACAACAATTCAACTACATACAGGAAGCATTCAACCAGTTGTGTACAAGCGTTTACTCCACCGGATACAAGACCGAAGAATACGGATACAAAAACTACCTTGACGAAACTTCATGGCTCAAATATTTCCTTATAGAAGAACTGAGCGGCAACACCGACGGATACTGGAGCGTGTATATGGCAAAAGACCGCAATGACGTTTTCAGAGTATATCCAGTTTGGGACTTTGACCTTGCTTTCGACAACGACAAACGCACCCATCCCCTTTTGACGATGTCAGACTTCCTTTGTCTGAGCAGCAAGTCATCTGCGGCAAACGGCGCACGCAGCTTCAACAGAAAAATCATTGAGAGTTGCTCCGATGAACTCAAGGAACTTTGGTCATGGTACAGGTACAAAGGCAACATGACATACGAATACATCAGTGCCGCAGTTGACAGTCTCGGCACGGAAAACAGCCTCTCGCAGGAATACAACTACATCCGATGGCCAATCCTGAACGACTGTGTCCAACAGCAATACACGACCCGTGGCTCATACAAAGCCGAGGTTGACTTCATAAACGAATACCTCTACGACCGAATTGCGTGGATAGACAACAAAGTCGGGCTGGAAGAACCCATCGGCATTCATGACAACACAAAAGCCGGTATGCACGGCGGCATACACGGGAAAACAGGCGAAATAACAGTTCGTGGATTCAAGGAGCATTCCGCCATAGTCATCCGCAACATAAACGGGGCGACCGTTTGCTCCAACAAAATAACAGGATTTGACAACAGTTTTAAACTGCCAAAGGGAATTTATATAGTAAGCATCACAGACAATACAGGAGCATCGCGTACAGAAAAAGTTGCGGTAAAATAAAAATTGCGTTTTTTTTCAAAAAAAAGTCCGATTTTCTTGTGTGTAGGAAAAAAAGGAGTTACTTTTGCAATGCAATCAAGGAACAGAACAGAGGTTCAAGCGAGAGTCTTGTGGTTGCACACGAAGGGCGTTTAGCGCAGCTGGTTCAGAGCATCTGCCTTACAAGCAGAGGGTCGGCGGTTCGAATCCGTCAACGCCCACCATTCCCTTTCATAAAAGATTTAATTGGTTAAACGGTATCCACATGCGAATGTCGATACCTTTTTTTTGTGTACTATGTGTATGTGAGCACAATCCGAACAGAGCCGGGCAATGCGAGCAGACGCATAGCGGAACTGGTGGTTCTCGCAGGAAACGTTCGGCTTTGGTTTTTCCATAATGCCAAACCATAACGCCCGTAACTCAGCAAAAAACTTTATCTTTGCAACAAGAACCGAAAACAACCCGTCTTATGAAACCAGAAATGCAAAAGGAAGTCAAACTTCCGGAAAACGCCATGCGTCCACTTAAGCAGGGCGAAACATACGAACCGGTCATGAGTCCTCTGGAATCCCCAAAGGAGGCAAGCGTGTACTCCATAACCACAGGACTTGTGATGGCAGTCATTTTCAGTGCAGCCACGGCATATCTGGGGCTGAAAATAGGACAGGTTTTTGAAGCTGCCATTCCCATAACGATAATCGCCGTGGGGCTGTCCAACACGCTGCGCCGCAAGAACGCATTGGGCGAAAATGTCATCATCCAGAGTATCGGGGCCTGCTCCGGCATGATTGTGGCAGGTGCAATATTTACACTGCCCGCACTGTATATTCTGGAAAAGAAATTTCCGGAATCAGGCATCAGCGTGGATTTCGTGGAAGTGTTTCTGTCCAGTCTGCTCGGAGGAATAATAGGAATCTTATTCCTTGTTCCGTTTCGGAAATATTTCGTGAGCGACAAACACGGAGAATATCCTTTCCCGGAAGCCACTGCAAGTACCCAAATCCTCGTTTCGGGTGAAGGTAAAAGCAATAGTGCCAAACTACTTGTAGTTGCGTCTGTTATAGGTGGAATTTTTGACTTCGCCGTAGCTACGTTCGGTGCGTGGGCGGAGAATTTCACTTCCACGTTTTGTTCCGCCGGCCAGGCTCTGGCAACAAAAGCGAAACTGTATTTTTCATTCAACACGTCGGCGGCTCTGCTCGGCATGGGATATATAGTGGGGCTGAGATACGCGCTGATAATGTGTGCCGGGTCTGCGCTGATCTGGTGGATTGCCATTCCCGCCATTGCCTTCATCTGGCCGGACACGATTGTTTCCGGAAACGTCACGGCCATCAATGCCACTCCGCAAGAAATTTTCCAATATGCCAAGAGCATAGGCATCGGCGGAATTGCCATGGCAGGAATTCTCGGAGTATGGAAAAGCCGGGCGGTAATATCAGGCAGTTTTTCCCTGATAGGAAACGCTTTCGGCAACAGCGCAAAAGAACACATCCAAGAGGTTCCGCCGAGAACCCAGCGTGACATTTCCATCAAAACAGTCATACTGGGACTGGTTATAGCACTGCTCGCCACTGCATTGTTCTTTTATATGGACGTAATGGACGGCAGTCTGCTATTTACTGTCGTTGCCCTTGTCATAGTCTTTGCCATTGCGTTTTTGTTTACGACAGTTGCCGCCAACGCCATAGCCATTGTGGGGAGCAATCCCGTGAGCGGCATGACTCTGATGACCCTTATTCTGGCCAGTCTGGTAATGGCGGCGGCCGGACTGAAGGGAACTGGCGGAATGGTTGCGGCACTTGTTATGGGCGGAGTAGTCTGTACAGCACTATCAAGTGCCGGTGCTTTTGTCACAGATCTCAAGATTGGATACTGGCTCGGCAGCACCCCTGCAAAGCAACAGCGTCTGAAAACTCTGGGGATTCTCGTGAGTGCGGTAACCACCGCCGGAGTAATCATGGTACTGAACAAGGCATATGGTTTCACACCGACCAACACTGACGTGATGGCAGCCCCTCAAGCACGCGCCATGGCGGCAGTGATAGAACCGCTCATGATGGGACAAGGTGCACCATGGCTTCTCTATGGTATCGGAGCTGTTATTGCTTTGGCAGCAAACACGTTCGGCATAAGTGCTCTGGCCTTTGCATTGGGGATGTTTATCCCCATACAGCTCAATGTTCCTCTTCTGGCGGGGGGCTTGGTAAACTGGTATGTCACAACAAGAAACACAGACTCCGGCATCAACATGCGGCGTGGGGAACGCGGCACTCTTGTTGCCTCAGGCTTCATCGCCGGCGGTGCTCTCATGGGAGTTGTTTCCGCAGGACTCACCTTTGCTGGTTGCGACTGGTTCATCAACGGCAAAGAATGGATGCTGAGTACCGGAGGTCAGACAGCAAGCCTTGTTGCCTATGCCCTTATCATAACATTCCTGATGAAGTCAAGTCTTAAAGCAAAATAAATATGGATATCAAGGAATACACCGACAAAAACAAAAAACAAATACTGGAGGATCTCTTCAGTCTGATAGAGATACCGAGCATAAGTTCAGACTCCGTTCATAAAAAGGACATACAGAAGTGTGCTGAAAGATGGAAAGAACTGTTGCTTTCGTATGGAGCAGACAAGGCGGAAGTCATGCAAAGCGATGGCAACCCTCTGGTTTTTGCGGAAAAACACATTGCCGACAACGCAAAAACCATTCTCGTATACTCCCATTATGACGTGATGCCTGTCGACCCCGTCGGACAATGGAAGTCGGATCCGTTCAAGCCAGAAATAAGAGACGGGAAAATATGGGCGCGCGGCGCAGACGACGACAAGGGACAGGCTATCATACAAGCCACCGCATTCAAGTACCTTGTCGAGCAACGAAAACTGAGGCACAACGTGAAATTCATTTTCGAGGGAGAAGAGGAAATCGGAAGCCCGAGCCTGAACAAATTTCTCAAAACCCACAAGAATATGCTGAAAGCCGACATCATTCTGGTAAGCGACACCAGCATGCTCGGCGAGGATCTTCCTTCGCTGACAGTTGGGCTCAGAGGGTTGGCCTATTGGCAGATAGAAGTCACCGGCCCCAACCGAGACCTCCATTCCGGCCATTTCGGCGGGGCGGTAGCCAATCCGATAAACATTCTGTGCGACATATTAAGCAAGGTGGTTGACGAGCGTGGGAGAATTTCCGTTCCCGGATTCTATGAAGACGTAGAGGAGATTTCGCCCAACGAACGCGACATGATACGCCATATTCCTTTTGACGAAAAAAAATATATGCAGGCAATCGGGGTAAAGGCTTTGTGCGGAGAAGAAGGCTACTCTACGCTTGAAAGGAACAGCTGCAGACCTTCGTTTGACATTTGCGGCATTTGGGGCGGATATACCGGCGAAGGAGCCAAAACCGTCTTGCCGAGCAAGGCGTATGCAAAAGTGAGTTGCCGATTGGTGCCACACCAAGACCATGCCACAATATCACAGTTGTTTGCCGACTACCTCAGAAGCGTAGTTCCGGACTGTGTCAGCCTTGATGTCAAGCCCATGCACGGTGGAGACGGGTATGTATGCCCTATAGACCTGCCTGCCTACAAAGCTGCGGAGACAGGTTTTGAGAAGGCGTTCGGCAAAAAGCCCCTTGCTGTCAGACGTGGCGGAAGCATCCCTATCATCAGCGATTTTGAGCGTATTCTCGGAATAAAAACCGTTCTAATGGGGTTCGGACTGGAAAGCAATGCCATCCACTCTCCCAACGAGAACATGCCCTTGGAAATCATGTTCAAGGGCATAGAAGCCGTAACGGAGTTCTACCTTAATTTTAATTAAGTCCAACAGTCAAAACACATATGCCTACACCACAAAAAAAAATATCGTCAGACCAACTGCTCACACGCATTCCCCCTCAAGCCATGGAAATGGAAAAGTCTGTTCTGGGGTCTCTTATGGTCGACGAGAGCGGATATGACAATATCACCGACATTCTTGTACCAGACAGTTTCTACGACAAAAAACACCAGCTGATTTACGAAGCCATACGGGATCTTGCATCAAACGACAAGCCTTTTGACGCTTTGGCCGTCAAAGACCGGTTGGAGAAGCGGGGCGACCTGAACAAAGCCGGCGGCATGGTATATCTTAGCGAGTTGTTAAGAGATGCAACAGGTTCAGTAGGAATAAGGTATTATGCAGAGGTCATTGCAGAGAAATATATCAAACGACAGCTAATCTCGTGTTCCAGCGAAGTCCAAACCGATGCCTTCGATGATACGGTAGACTCCGAAGACCTGTTGCAGAAAGCCCAGGAAAAACTCTATAAAATCAGCGAGCACAGCCAACGCAAAGATTTTACCCAAATAAACCCCATCATAAACAGCGTGAGGGAGTCAATAAAGAAAGCTGCCGAAAACAAAGGCGGGCTTTCAGGAATCCCTACACTCTTCCACAAGCTGGATAAAAAGACGAGCGGTTGGCAGAAGTCTGACCTCATCATCATTGCTGCACGACCTGCAATGGGAAAAACGGCTTTTGCCCTCTCCATGGCAAGAAATATTGCCGTAACGCAACGCATCCCGATGGCATTCTTCAGCCTTGAGATGAGCAACGACCAACTTGTCAAGCGTATGGTGTCCAACGTTTGCGAACTTGATGCCGACAAACTCAGAAGCGGATTTCTGGAACCATATGAATGGGCACAGCTCGATTCCAAAATCGGCGAACTCTATGATGCTCCGCTCTATGTGGACGACACCTCATCGTTGTCAATTTTTGAACTGCGCACCAAAGCCCGGCGGCTTGTCGCAGAACACGGTGTACAGATAATCATGATTGACTACCTTCAGCTAATGACCGCATCGGGCATAAAGTTCGGGAACAGGCAGGAAGAAGTCTCCCATATAAGCCGCGGACTGAAATCGCTTGCAAAGGAACTTGACATTCCCATCATTGCCCTGTCACAGCTGAACCGAGGAGTAGACAAGAGAGATGGTGAAGAGGGGAAGCGGCCCCAACTCAGCGACCTGCGTGAATCCGGAGCCATCGAGCAAGATGCCGACATCGTATGCTTCATACACCGTCCCGAATACTACAAGATCTATGAAGGAAGCGAAGGACAGGACTATAAGGGCAAAGCCGAGATCATAATAGGAAAACACCGAAACGGAGAAGTGGGCATCGTGTTGCTCAGATTCAAGGCACAACATACCCGTTTCATGAATCTTGACGACGACATACACAGTGGGAGCTCCATCTACGGGAGCGACAACCCACAGAATACGGCAATGACCGCTTCTGCCGATAGCGAGAACGACTTGCTACCACCCACGGACAATGACCCTTTGGGCAACGGATATCCTCATGATGACATTCCTCCTTATTGATCCGGAAAACAAGTTACAGGCAAACCAACGGCGAAAGTCTTCGCATCATTTCATCACGATTCCCGTATAAATTCTGCCACAGTTGACAGAAAGGCGACGTGCAGAGAAGAAGTTGCGGAAGTTGGAATATGTACATATCCCACATACGGTGATATTGCAGTCTGCGACTCCTGCTTCCAACAATTCTGATTTGTTAGCCTGCCAAAGGTCAATGTGCCACTTCCCAGAAATATTTTCTGCAATAAGCGGCATGTTGAAACCGTTTTCCCTGAACGTATCGTAAGTTTCCTGACCCACCTCAAAAGCCCTTTTGCTTATTGACGGGCCCAGAACCGCCACAATGTCTTCCGGCCTGCACCGAAAACACGACTGCAACTTTTCAACCGTACTGCGCACGATGTGCCCTGCCGTTCCGCGCCATCCCGCATGTATTGCTGCCGTGGTCTTCCGTTTTCTGTCAAACAGAAGAACTGGAACACAATCTGCCGTGGTTACTCCTATGCACACTCCCGGCAAAGACGTGACAAGAGCATCGGTATTATCCAGAAACCTCCTTTGCTCGCCGGCAGAAAACCCGAAAAAATCCCCTGTTATCGTCTTGCATTGAACTCCGTGTGTCTGATGCGGCAACAGAATCGTTTCCACGGGCAATCCCAGAATTCCTGCCAATATGGTCAGATTCGCCCTTACGTGTTCTTCCTTGTCGTTACAATAGGGACTGACATTGAAACTGCCATAGGTACCCTCGCTAACCCCTATCCCGTTCCTTTGTGTGGAAAAAGCCTCAACTTCAGGCGAAATATTGTATGTCAGAATTGCAGGATGAACAATTGCCATAAATCATTTTCCGGTTACGTCCAAACCTTTTCAATCAATGTAGATTATGTCGTCTTCATCAATGTCTTCGGCAGTCAAGTCGTCGATGCTTTCGTCTTCGTCCCATCCCGCAAAGTCCGCAGAAAGGGTCTTCACGTCCATATTGCGGTGAACCAGTGAGTCTGCCGCACCTGCCGACATGGCTATTTTGTTGCTTTCACTGTTAAGTTCTTTCCATATCAAATCCTTGAGTTCCGTTATTCCTTCCTGCATCGGTGCTGATATGAACACCGTGGGGACATCATCCGGAAGATCCTGTTTGAGCAAGTCTTTAAGTTCTTCGTCTATGAGATCGCACTTTGTGATGGCAAGTATTCTTTTTTTGTCAAGGATTTCCGGGTTAAACTGCTTCAGCTCGTTGAGGAGAACCTCGTATGATTTCTTTATATCCGGCTCTTCGCAGTCAACCAGAAACAACAGAATTGAATTACGTTCTATATGGCGCAGAAATCTCAGCCCTATGCCTTTTCCCTCGCTTGCCCCTTCAATTATTCCCGGAATGTCTGCCACGACAAACGATTTCCCGTCGCGATACGGTACTATGCCGAGCGACGGCTCAAGTGTAGTGAACGGATAGTTTGCTATTTTCGGCTTTGCCGCAGATATGTTGCTCAAGAGCGTGCTCTTTCCGGCATTAGGAAAGCCCACAAGTCCGACATCGGCAAGCAGTTTCAGTTGCAAAACTATGTTAAGTTCCTGCATGGGCTCACCCGGTTGTGCATATCTTGGAGCTTTGTTTGTCGGTGTGGCAAATTCCTTGTTACCAAGTCCGCCCCGACCTCCTTTCAACAACATTACCGACTGCCCGTCTTCAACAACGTCACAAATATACTCCCCCGTTTCAGCATTGTAGGCCACTGTACCACACGGCACATCTATGTATCTGTCTTCTCCTTTTGCGCCCGTAGAGCAACAGTCTCCCCCGTTGCCTCCATTGCCGGCAAACACATGACGCTCGTATCTCAAGTGCAGCAAAGTCCAATAGTTACGGTTTCCACGCAGGAACACATGCCCCCCTCTTCCGCCGTTTCCCCCATCGGGACCGCCGTTCGGCTGATATTTTGCCCTATGCATATGCATACTTCCCCGGCCTCCTTTTCCGGAGCGACACAATATCTTCACATAGTCAACGAAATTGGACTCCATTGAAAATCGGTTTTACCTGTGTACGACATATTGAGACGGAACCACACCTGTTGGACATTCAGGCATTCACAGCATCAATGATCTTGAAAATGGCATCAAGCATAAGCTCCTTACTTGGGTTTTCTTTCCAGTAAAAGGCGTGGCGGATGCCTTCTTTTTCAAACCATTCAGCCAAAGGGGCGGTTTGGTTATGGTATACATCAAATCTCTTTTTTATGGTTTCCTCATTGTCATCTGCCCGTCCTTGTTCTTTGGCCCTGTTGAGCAGTCTTTCCATCAGAGTATGCTCGTCTACTACCAGTTCTATCATTATTCCCATATCATCATTCCTGTCTTCAAGCATTTTCTTCAATGCTTCGGCCTGAGCTATAGTGCGCGGAAAGCCGTCAAATATAACACCCGTGCCTGCAGGCTGTGCATCGTACTCTTTTGACAATATGTCAATCATCAGACCGTCTGGGATAAGTTGACCATTGTCAATGTAATTTTTTGCAGTCTTACCAAGCTCCGATGATTTTTTTATTTCATTGCGCAACAGGTCGCCTGTTGAGATATGGCTCATGTGATATTTCCTTACTATCTCATCACTGTAGGTGCCCTTGCCACTTCCCGGAGCACCAAAAATAACTATGTTTTTCATTATTTCAACTGATTTAAGTCTTCTATTCCTTCAATATATATATGGCAGGTAAATTCCGATATTTTTCATCGCAGTCCAGTCCATAGCCCACAACAAACATATCTGGAATGTCAAAGCAACGGTACCTCACGGCAATATCACAGCAAAGTTTGTCCGGTTTCATAAACAGCGTTGCCACATCCAACGTCCTGGGTGCATAGGTCTGCAACTCATCCAAAAGGCTTCGCATCGTAAGTCCCGTGTCAACAATGTCCTCAAGAACAACTACCCGGCGTCCTTTCAGCTTTCTGAAATCCATGCCCAACGCCATTTTTACGCTGCCCGTTGATCTTGTGCCTTCATAAGAAGTCAGTCTCACAAACTCAACCTCGCAAAGTCCATCATAGGCCCTTATCAAATCGCCGGCAAAAACAAACGAGCCTTTCAGTATGCATACAAACAGCGGGATTTCCCCTTCACCGAAGTCAGCCTTGAGTTGCCGGGCCAGAGAAATAACTTTCTCGTTTATTTCCCTGGCACTTATCATCCGTTCAAAAAATCTGCCCTGCAATTCTATTGTTTCGGGATCGTTCATTGCCGTTTTCCGCCTTTTCGTTTATTTCCCTTGCAAAATTACTTAAACTCAACGACATGCCATTAATCTTTTGAGCAGTAACTATTCAGCCAAAGTAAAAAAGTGCTCTTGCCTCCTTTTATACCGACAACAATTGCACCGCTCTCCCTACTGCCTGTTTGTGCGCAAACTATCCTTGGGATTTCTCTGTATTTCTTTCAGAAATTCGGCAAACACGCGTGCGGCGGACTCCACTTTGGCCGCACACGGGCGTGTTTTGTAATAATCTGCATTGCGCTCAGCAGGTACATACCCGGTAGGCTGGACATTACCTTCCAGCCCAAGAAGTTCTGCACAGACAATGCTTCCATTGCGCTCCTTGAATTTGGCAAGCAGTTCCTGCACGACCTTGTAACAGCGTGATTTCCCGGCACGGTCATCGGCTTCGGTCTGCCCGCAGCTCAAGCCGGCCAGAATAACGAGTCCCGAAACCGCTCCGCACATCATTCTCATACGCCCTACTCCCCCACCAAAACCAGCAGCTACGGCCATAGCCTGTTCATGGGGCATTCCGAACATGTCAGCGAAAGCTCCAACAACACTCTGGCAACAACCATAGCCACTCATAAACAGTTCCACTGCCTTGTCTATACGTTCTTCCATGGAGAAAAGACCAAATGCAACCTCTTGCTAAATGTTTTCCTTGTCTTTATTGAGAATCCACCCTTTTCTTCCATCCGGGAGTCGGACTTCCGACCACGTGGGCAGAGTCGTGTCAGTGAGCGTCACCTTTGTGCCGCCATGCAAAGTGAACATTATCCCGCCGGTGGTATCTGGAGTGCTCCGCAACGGTGTTGCAGTCATTATGACAGCACCTGAATTGTCCGAATATCTGCGGTACTGCGTGTATGCGAAGACGTTTGACAGTACAATGCAAACTGCGGAACATACTATTGCGATTGCCGATATTTTGCGTAAGGTTTTTTTTCTTGACAGGCGACAGACAAGACAGAAACAAACAGCGGCAAACAGAGCAATCACCGATACACCTGCCCAGCCATCCATAGACAAAACGTTTGCAAAGGAATTGAAAGAATATACCAGTTCCAGATCTGCGGCCGAATAGAATTTGTCGGCACTATGAGCACGAGCCATCGTCAGATTGTGACGCAGGTCTTTGTCGGCAGGGTTATACCGCATGGAGCGTTCATAGGACAGAATCGCCTCAGGAAACTTCTTCAGTCTGTAATAGCAGTTACCCGTATTGTACAACAGGTCAGGGGCGTTGGGATTCTCTCTCAACAATAGCCTGTATTGTTGCAGAGCTTCGTTGTAGTGATGCTGCAAATAGAGACTGTCAGCTCCTGTCTTGGACTGGCAATACGCACCGGTCGACAGAAATGCAAGCAGCACAATAAGCAACAAGCCCACAGGACGTTGTCTGTGCCGGTTAAACCTGCATTTTGTTCCCCTTAATTGCTTCTTCAGCCTTTGCATAAGGTCTTGGGCAACAAGTTTCTGATCGTCCATTTCCGCCAAGGTTGAATTTGTTGCCCCATAGGTATGCCGTTCGCAGTTTTCAACAAAATCCATACTGTCGGCAATGTCTTTTTCTTCAACGCCATATTGGTGCAACAGTTCTTTGACTTGGCCGTTGCCCAATTCCGTGCCAAAAGAGTGCGTTCTAAGAGCAATGAACCGTTTGAATGCGGCAAGCAACTGCTTGTAATACTCAGGCACATTATCCTTGAACCCGTCACTCTGCGGTAATTTCATCCCGTAATCCTGTCTGCCGATTAGCGAAAGCCCGCTTTTCCTTATTTTGGAAAGAGACCGTATTGCCATAGGCTGCAGCAACAACATGAGGACAAGAACCGCATTGGCCAACCAGAATGACGTGCCAAACCAAAAAGAACCGTTTCCGCCCGTTTTGACATTGCCAAGATGGATGTTCCTGATGTCATCATTCTTGAGCCTTTGCCTTGCAGCAAAAGAATTCGGGGAGCCTTTTTTGACGTTGATACAGATGGCTCCGCCAGTTGAGACGGTATGGTATCTTGCGTCTTGGGGATCAAAATATACCAACTTCACAGGAGGGATTACAAACGAGCCTTTGTGATTTGGTGTGGCAGAGTAATTTATGATCAATTGCCCGGTCAGTCCATCTGCAGTCAATTCTGTTTTGGTGCTTGTCGTAGGCGGATCGGCTTCAAAGTCGGCAGGAAAGTCCACTTCCGGCGGCGAAATCAAATCAATGTTGCCTGTTCCGCTTATCACAACTTGAAGATTGAACGTTTCATTTTCACGAATTTCCTTTGTCAAGAGTTTGGACGAAATCGCAAAGCCGTGACCAACAGCACCGCCGAACCCCACGGGGGACTCCGGCAACGGTTTTACAGTGATATTTACGGATGGAGCGTTGACTGTGTGGCTCACCCTCGTAACAACATTGGAACCGTAGAAAAAGGCGTCTATCGGATCCACATTCCTGTCCGGGAATGCCACAATCCCTTCAAACTTGATAGAGGGTACTGTAAGTTTCCCGCTTTGTTGTGGAAACATCACATATTGACTCCATGTCGTTGTCTGGGTAGTGCGACCGTTGTGACGCGTCACCGTCAAGTGTTTATCCCTCGACAGGGGGATTTCTTTTGCCACGAAGCCCTTTAGATCCGGCATTTTACCCTGAAGTTGTTCAAGCATCAGATTTGTATAGACATTGTAAGACAAAAGCAGCGGTTCCTGCTCATACACTTCGTGCTTGTTGGCGGTCGTTGTGATATACAGCTCCGACGGACTGATTTTGTGATAGTCAGCCACCGTGTTTGCACGGGTATTATACGGTTGTCCTGTGCTCCTTTTTGACGAAGTCGCTTTGTTTGTATTTCCTGTTTTTACGGCTTTTATTCGCGTTTTGTTTGACGTATAGGTCTTCCCTCCGACATTGACGGTAACATCAGGCAGAGTAAACGTCCCTTCTCTTTCTGCAACAAGGGTAAAGGTAAACGATGTGGAGGAACTTTGCGAAACATGCCCGTTTATTGACTGGTAGCTTTGGCTGGTTGATATGGCAGGACCGTAGACAACCCGGATGCCGGGAATTGGCTGTATGTGCGGTTCTGCAACAACGTTGGCATTGATGGAATATTGCAATCTGAACTGCTCTCCAACCGAAACGACAGAAGGAGCCTTTGCAGTAAGTTTCACCTCTGCGGCTGTGTTCAGAGTACAAAACAATGACACTAAAATCGGATAGAGATATTTCATGTCAGTAACTTTAATGTTCGACTTCTTTGATTCAAAAACGGATATTCCCGCCGGCAGGACAACCGCTCTTGCTTGCAGCAAGCACAAAAAATTCTACCAGTTCTTCTCCATATATCTTCTGGAGTTTGGCCTTTGCTTGTGTTTCAGTTTTTCTTGTGTCTGCCGTTCCTTCATCTGCACCGCACGCAACATTTGCTCAGTGTTCTGTTTAGACATTCCTCCGTCTGTTTTTTTCTTCTTGTCTTGGGATTCAGAGGTATTACGGTCGTTCTGGTTGTTGTCTTGCTTGTCCTGTTTAGGTTGCTGTTGGTTTTGCTGCGGTGAAGACTGTTTGGGATTTTTCTTCTGCATATACTGCGCCATTGCAAGGTTATACCTTACCCTGTCGTCTTTTGGATCTGCCCTCAACGATTCCTTGAATGACTCAACGGCTTTATCGTATTGCTTGGTAAAATAATAAATGCAACCCATATTGTGGTTGACGGCTTTCCTTATCAGTCTTGACGGGGCATGGGCAGCACTTTTTCCGTATTCTTTCATCGCATCTTGCCCTTTACCCTGCCTGAAATACGTATTGCCCAAATTATAATGGGCCTTGAAATTCGTGCTGTCAGAAGCTATGGCTTTCTTGTAGTTGATTATTGCCAACGAATCTTGCTTATTGTTGAAAGAAACATTGCCTTTGTGTATCTGGACTTTTGTTTTCGTCTGAGCCGTTGCCGTCAGACAAAAAGCCAAAACAACAATGGTTGTCCACGTCCTTGACCTGTCGCTCCGTTCCCACAGCCGTTTCCATTTTTCACCGTAATGACTCTTGCGGTACCGGACCAACACTTCCATTGTCAGCAAGAACAAAGCCATTGCCGCAAACCAAGGAAACAGCTCTTCATATTCAGAATATGTCACCATACCTGATTCCGAAGACTGAAGTTTGTTCAACTCGCCAAGAAGCTGTTCCTGAACAGAGGCAGAATTGTCCACGTGCATATATGTGCCATTCGTCCTTTTTGCAATGTCTTTGCACATCTGTTCATTGAGACATGAAACCACGATTCGTCCGTCCATGTCGCGCAAATAACTGCCACCCACTTTAACAGGAGAGCCACTTGTTTCGCCTATCCCTAAAACAAAAACGTTTATGTCATTGTTTTTTAGTTCTTTGACAATATCATCTTCACCCCCCTCATGATCCTCTCCATCAGTAATAATGACAATCGCTTTCTTCACGCCTTTTTGGGCTGTAAAACTGCGTCTGCTGACAGACAGAGCCTCGGCTATCGATGTGCCCTGAGTTGGAATTGTGCCGGTGTTGACCGCATCAAGGAACATCTTCACGGAAATATTGTCTGCAGAAATAGGAACTTGCAGAAATGCGTTGCCGGCAAAAACCACCAGAGCTATCTTGTCATTATTCAGGCGGTTGCAAAGGGAGGAGACAATCTGTTTTGCCTTGTCAAGGCGAGTGGGGGCCACATCTTGCGCCAACATGGAATTTGAGACATCCAGAGCAACGACCACTTCAATACCTGTCACCACATCGGTCTTCTGCCGTGTCCCCAATTGCGGGCGGGCAAATGAAATAACGAGGAAAAACAATGCAGATACCAACAACGAAAACTTGACCCAAATCCTTTTTTCTGACACATTTGCAAAAAGCGGCTTGAGATTCTCCCATTTTCCCAACTTGCACAGGAGTCTGCGCCTTTTCTTCATGTTGAGGGCAAACAACAGCACCAGTGCAGGAATTGCCATGAGGAGATACAAATATTCTGGACTTTCAAATCTGAGCATCTTGAAGAATTGTTTTTTGTTATGGCACTTTTCTTAGTATTGTGTTTTTCAACATCATCTCAAGCAGTAGTGCAATTATGCCGACAAGTATAAACGGCTGATAGAATTCATGCAATCTGGAGAAATGGGTGGTCGTTATACGGGACTTCTCCAGCTTGGATATGTCACTGTAGATACTTTCAAGTTCTTGGTTGTTCTTGGCCCGATAATACTTCCCTTTTGTTATGGTTGCGATTTCCTTCAGCATCTTGGTATCGATCTCTACAGGCATACTGACATATTGCACTCCACCGCCAGGCAATGGGTAAGGATATGTTGCACTTCCATTTGTGCCGACACCGATCGTATAGATGCGTATGCCAAGGGACTTTGCCATTTCTGCAGCGGTAAGCGGTGATATCTCGCCCATATTGTTCGAACCGTCGGTAAGCAGTATGATAACTTTGCTCTTGGCTTTGCTCTCCTTCAGGCGGTTGACGGCGTTAGCGATTCCCATACCTATCGCTGTACCATCTTCTATCATGCCGGTGGCAGGGAGATCACACGTGATGTTTGAAAACATCTGCAGAAGAGCTGCGTGGTCTGTGGTCAAGGGACACTGTGTGAAAGCCTCTCCGGAGAAAATAGTCAATCCGATATTGTCGTTTTTCTGTCTGTTAACAAAGTCTGACGCAACCTTGCGTGCGGCTTCCACTCTGTTTGGTTTGAAATCCATTGCCATCATGCTGGTTGAAACATCCATCGCCAGCATGATATCAATACCTTCAACTTCAGACTCGCTCCAACTCGCATTCGACTGTGGACGAGCCAACGCCGTCACAATCATTGAAAAACATAGTACCCGCAAGACAAAAGGAAGCCACATCAGTCTCTGCCTCAAGGTCTTTGGCGCAAACAGGTAGACCTTGGACGAGGCTATTTTCAGAGACGGATCCTTTCTGCTCTTTATCAGGAAAAACCATATTGTGTACGGAATGACAAGAAGAAGCAACAAGAAATATGCAGGATAGACGAAGTTCATTTGTTTAAAATTAAACGTGTCAGTACAACATGTTATACACCGTGTAGAGCGACCATGCAATCAATCCGCAACCAGTGAGCACTATAATGTAATTGGCGGTTACAAGCATTACACGCACCTTGTAGCTGCGTTTTATTTCCGGTGCAACAGACTCCTTGTTTTTTTTCCCTCCGGACTCTTCCTTTGTTGTGTTAACATACTCTACGGCGACCATAAGATTTTTGTCTTTTTCAGCATCACTGCCACTCATTCCCGCATATTTTATCAAGTCTGTCGCCTCAAACAGCTCCGCAAGTTCTGCAAGCAGCTGTTGCGGTGTGATGTCTGCAAGCCGCCCCAATATTTGCGCGGTTGTCATGGCGGTTGCCTTAAAGCCAAAACGTTTCCCGATATAAACCCTGAGGATGTCCGTAAGTTCCGTATAGAAAAGGTGTGTGCCATCCGTGGAAGACCAGTCTCTCCTTTTCAGTCGGGAAAGGCGTTTCATAGCCACTTTGTGCGGCGGTCCTTCCGGCTTAAGCGTTATTTTGGGCACAATACGATGATTGTTCTTTATCTGCAATGCCATATATATGGCGGCAACGAGAAGAACTGCCCCGGCAAACCACAGCAAGAACGAAGACCGGATGTCATTCCAGTCGTAGAATACGCGTGCGTTTTCCATTGGCCCGTTTATCTTGTCAACTCTTGTGGTATCGGTGCTCGGCGACACAACTTTAAGAGCCTGCCCCTGTCTGCTCGTGTAGACATGCCCGTCAACCTGCACCTCAACGGGAGGAATGTAGTAGAGCGACGAATCAAATGACGTGATTTGATATGCCTCTATTATGGATTGCCGTTTCCCACCATCAAGACTCTCCTTTTTTTCCGTATAATGGCTCAATACCTCTATGCCATCCACCAGTTGGCTGTCGGGGTATTCGGGCATGACAATTACCTGATTGCTGCCGGCTGTCACTTTCAGCTTCAAAAGCACCTGTTCACCAATATATATCTGGTTAGTGTCCATTTTCATGCCGACAAACACTTGTCCGCATAAATCTGCAGCAAAGAAAAAGAGTATTATAGGGAATATGTACTTCTGCATACTTAGTCAAGACATCGTTTTTCGGGAACCCCGGGAATCACCTCCTCTTGTCAAACAGCCTGAGCAAGGCATTTACATAGTTTTCTTCCGTAGAAAAGCTGACATAGTCGACATTCTGTGAGCCAAAAAACTCTGACAGAGCCAACTCGTGTTCAATCCAATAACGTGCATGGGCCTCCCTGACTTTTCTTGACGATGAATCTATAATCATTTCTTCACCTGTCTCACTGTCATTCACCTTGACAAGCCCCATGTCGGGCAATTGCTCCACAAAGCGGTCGTACACCTGTATTGCAGCAATCTCGTGTCTGCGTGAAGCAATCGTCATTGTCTTTCTGTAATCAATTCTCCCAATGAAATCGCTCAACACAAAGACGGAACAGCGTTTCTTTTGGGTGTTGACAAGGAACTCAAGGGCATTGGCAAGATTTGTACCCGTTCCCTCCGGTTCAAGCTCCAGCAACTCTCGTATGATATATAGAATATGCTTCCTTCCTTTGAGCGGCGGAATGTATTTTTCTATCTTGTCTGAATAAAAAACCACTCCTATCTTGTCATTGTTTTCTATGGCGGAATACGCCAACGTGGCAGCAATTTCGGTTATCGTGTCACGCACCGGACCTTTAAAGGTCCCGCATCCCAAGCTGCCCGACACGTCAACCAGGAGCAGCACGGTAAGCTCGCGTTCTTCCTCAAACAGCTTAGTATACGGGCGACAAAATCTGGCCGTAACATTCCAATCAATGTCGCGGATGTCATCCCCGGCCTGATACTCTCTCACCTCAGAAAAAGACATACCCCTCCCCTTGAACGCAGAGTGGTATTCACCGGCAAACACGTTGCTTGACAGGACTCGCGTCTTGATATCTATCTGCCGTACTTTTCTCAGTAATTCTGCGGTGTCCATTACAAAAACGGATTAATATGGTTGTCCGGAAGAGGGAAACAGGAACTATGATATTTTCACATTTTCCAGAATGTGGGATATGATATTGTCTGTATCTATGCTGTTCGCTTCCGCTTCGTAGGTCAATCCTATTCTGTGACGCAGGACATCATGAGCCATTGCCCTTACATCGTCAGGAATTACATAGCCGCGGTGTTTTAAAAAAGCGTATGCCCTTGCCGCAAGTGCCATATTGATGCTCGCACGTGGCGAAGCTCCAAAACTTATGGTGTGTGCGATGTCTCCCATACCATATCTGTCCGGATACCTCGTTGCGAAAACAATATCCGTTATGTAGTTTTCTATTTCTTCACTTATATATATACTCTTGACGACCTCTCTTGCCTCGGTGATTTCATTGATGCCGAGAAGCGGTCTGACTTCCTGGCTTTTGCCCTTTATGTGGTTGTCCACCACTATGCGTTCCTCCTCTATCGTCGGGTAGTCAATCACAACTTTCAACATAAACCTGTCTACCTGCGCTTCCGGAAGTTGATACGTGCCTTCTTGCTCTATTGGATTTTGGGTTGCAAGAACCAGAAACGGCTTTGGCAGTTCAAAAGTTTGGTTGCCTATGGTCACCTGGCGTTCCTGCATGGCTTCAAGCAGTGCGCTCTGTACCTTTGCCGGAGCACGGTTTATCTCGTCGGCCAAAACAAAATTGGCGAACACGGGACCTTTTTTAACGGTAAATTCCTCTGTCTTCTGGCTATATACCATTGTTCCCACAACATCTGCAGGCAAAAGGTCTGGTGTAAACTGAATACGCTTGTAGCTTGCGTCAACAATACCCGCCAAGGTCTTGATGGCCAGAGTCTTTGCCAATCCCGGAACTCCCTCAAGCAGAATGTGACCGCTACTGAGCAGACACACAAGCAACGAGTCAACCAAATGCGACTGCCCTACAATCACCTGACTCATTCCTGTCCTAATGTTAGTCACAATAGCAGATTTGCTTTCTATCAGTTCGTTAAGGCCGCGCAGATCAATGTTTTGCTCCATGATTTTCTATATGTGTTGTTTTTGTTGCGTGCAAAAATACATCTTTCTCCCCAATTACATATTTAAAAAAAATTAAAAGTATCAAACTCCTTTTTTGCACAAATTCAAGCGGCTGCAAGAAAAGCGTGAAATTTGCACTGCCACTTGGCAGGGAAAACATTAACTTTGCGCCAAGCATCAGAAACCTCTTTGAAAAACAGGAAAAAACAAAATGAGAACGGAAAAAACAAAGATACAATTAGAAGGAATCAGGTTGTACGGATTCCACGGCATATCAAAGGAAGAGCAGTCCGTTGGTTCCTGGTTTGAAATCAATGTCAGTCTGGAGGTAAATGTTACAGAAGAAGCCCTCGTTTCAGACAACATTGCAGGAACAGTGGACTATTCCAATGTCCTCAACGTGATAAAGGGTGTCTTTGCAGCAAGCTCACGGCTTCTTGAGCACTTGGCATACGAAATCGCACAAAAGCTATGCGACAGCTTTGACACAATTGACACCGTCTGCATACAAGTTCGGAAACTGGCTCCGCCCGTACCGGCAAACGTTGGCTGTTCTGCCGTTGAGTTGACCGTGAAAGCCTGACTACCTGATGCGCCGTCCGTCCATTGCTTTTGCATACTTTCTGGCATTCACACTATGCTCGCTGTATGACGCGGCAAAATTGTGTGTACCCGAAAGGTCTTCCTTGGCACACATATACAGGAAATCGTGCTTTGTGTAGTTCAAGACGGCATCTATACCGTCAACTGTAGGAATTCTTATAGGGCTTGGCGGCAGACCTGTATGAATGTAGGTGTTGTAAGGGCTGGGGGTACGCAGCATCTTTTCATATACCCGGTGCAATCCAAATTCACCCAAAGCATACTTCACGGTAGGACAGGACTGCAACGGCATCCCCTTGCGCAGCCTGTTGACATACACGCCGGCAATTATCGGTTTCTCTTTGCTGTTGGCAGTCTCCGCATCAACAATTGAGGCCAGTACAAGTACTTCTATGGTGTTGAGATTCATTGCTCTTGCCTTGTCCAGACGTTCTTCTGTCCAAAACTTTCTGCTTTCATTGTACATCTTTCTAAGGAAATCTTCAGGAGAGATGTTCCAATATACTTCATAGGTGTTAGGTATCAGCACTGACACTACCGTGTTTGTGTCCAGATTGTATTCGCCGCAAACCTCCGGATCATTGAATATCCTTACCAATGAAGAGGAGTCCGTCATAAGTTTTCCGGCAATACGTCCAAGAGCCATTTCCTTAGTCCACGTTGGCGGAACAACAATGCGAACCGGGGACTGTCTTCCACCCTCCAATATGCGAAAAACAGAAATCACCGATGCCTTGGCGGATATTTCATACCGCCCTGTGTGCACGTTGCTGTCGTAGGAAAACAACGATGAAAGCAACTTGAATGCCGACATGCTGCCGGGGCTGAGGGTTCTCTCGATCTTGGCATATACGGAATCAATGTCATCGTCATTGTCTATATAAAGGCAAGCTGTCTCGTCTTTTGTCGAGAACGGACAGAACAAGGCAGAAAACAGACAGCCCGACAGGACAACACACACACACACCACTGCAAGAAAGATTTTTTTCCTTTTGCAGAAATGCAAAAAGGCTGCCACCCGGCTGGTATCCTCTGACAATTCTTCAGTTTGTTTCATGTGGAATTTCAACATCTCATGCAAAATTACGTCCTTTTGTCTGATAACAATGCAAGTTCGAAAGGAAATGTTTTTCTGCCGGCTCATAGGCAAAGTACAGCTCTCCGCACAAAAAAGCAACAATGCAATGCGGCATTTACATTCATTTTACAACAAAAGCGTCTTCATTTGGCAAGCGTTTGAAAATAATTGTTTACATTTGTGTGCAGAGAGCATATATAAAAAACAGCCATTCCTAATTCATTCAAATTATGACCGCATATATCAGTTTCGACAAAGTCCGGATGACTAACCTGCAAGAATCGTTGCCTCGCGAAATACTCTGTACCAACGACACTGGAGCATATTGCTGTACCACCATCGTCGGATGTAACATTCGCAAATATCACGGTCTGCTCGTAATGCCTCTGCCGGAGCTTGACAACGAGTTGCACGTTTTGTTGTCTTCGCTTGACGAGACAATAATACAGCATGGGGCGGAATTTAATCTCGCGGTTCACAAATACCAAGGCAACAACTACAGCCCTAACGGTCACAAATACATACGGTCATTCGAATGGAAGTCATTCCCTACCACAATATACAAGGTGGGTGGAGTCGTCCTGCAAAAGGAAATCCATTTCAGGAGAAGCGAATCGCGTGTAATCATACGGTACACACTACTGGACGCTCACTCTGCCACTACCCTAAGACTGCACCCGTTCCTTGCATATCGCAGCGTGCGCACGTTTACCCACAAGAATGATGTCTGCAACAAGACAAAGACTCCTGTGAAAAACGGCATCAGAATGAACCTGTATGAAGGCTACCCGGACATTTTCATGCAAACGAACAAGAAGGCGTCTTTTGTCGAGATTGACGATTGGTATATGGGACTGGACTATCCGAGGGAACGGGAACGCGGCTACGAGTCCAATGAAGATCTGTACCACCCGGGCTACTTTGAGATGCCGATAAAAAAGGGGGAAACAATATGCTTCTCTGCCGGAGTGTCTGAAATACAGCCAGGTCATCTCAAACACATCATGGACATTGATGCCACCAATACGGAGCCGATGGACTCTTTCTACAACTGCCTGTACCATGCCGCACACCAGTTCAGACTCCACAAAGGCGGCGAAAACTACATAATTGCAGGCTACCCGTGGTTCAAATGCAGGGCACGCGATTTCTTTGTTTCCATGCCAGGACTGACATTGTCTCTGGGAGAGACCGAGACTTTCGAACTGTACATGAAGACTGCCTCAAAAGCCCTGTTGTCAATTGTCAACGACACGCCCGTTGATGTTGAAATCTATGAAACGGAACATCCTGACGTCATATTGTGGGCTTTGTGGTGTCTGCAGCAATATTACAGGACAGCCAACCGCAACAGAGCCGTCGAACTTTACGGAGACCTGATCGGCAAACTGATGACTTTCATTCTTGAAGACAAGCACAAGAACCTGTCCATACAGGAAAACGGTCTGCTCTATACTGACGGTCACGACAAGCCTGTCACATGGATGAACTCCGTTCACTGCGGACAGCCTATTATACCACGATCTGGATATATCGTAGAATTTAATGCCCTGTGGTACAACGCCCTCCGTTTCTATGCGAACATACTTACAGACAGCAAGAAAGAGGATGAGGCAAACAGGATCTTGGTTCTTGCAGAGAAAGTGCAGCGGTCTTTCCAATACCTTTTCGTGAATGACTGCGGCTACCTGTATGATTATGTTGATGGGCAAATGGTCAGCTGGGAAGTAAGACCCAACATGATTTTCGCGGTTGCACTTGACTACTCCCCACTGACACGCGAACAGCAGAAACGGACACTTGACATCTGTACCAAGGAACTCGTTACACGCAAAGGACTGCGTTCACTAAGCCCCAAAAGCGGAGGTTACTGCCCCATATATGCAGGCAACCAGTGGGAGCGCGACTCCGCATACCATCAGGGGACTGCATGGCCATGGCTTACGGGATTCTATCTGGAAGCGTATCTCAAGGTAAACAGAATGAGTGGGCTGAGTTTCATAGAACGCCAACTCGTGACTTTTGAAGAAGAGCTGTTCTACCATGATTTGGGTTCCATTCCGGAACTATTTGACGGAAATCCTCCTTTCCACGGAAGGGGAGCCGTTTCTTTTGCAATGAACGTGGCCTCCATATTGAGGGCCATACGCCTGCTTGACAACATTAACCAGAACCAATAATTCCAATCTGATAAACATGAAGGTATTAATGTTCGGTTGGGAATTCCCTCCACATATTTTAGGCGGACTTGGCACGGCAAGCTACGGTCTGACAAAAGGGCTCGCTGCACAAGGAGACATAAGCATCACATTTTGCCTTCCCGCCCCACACGGCGATGAAGACAAGAGTTTCCTTGACATCATTGCCATGAACCACGTGCCTGTAGTCTGGCATGACATTGACAAAGACTGGCTGACTGGCCGACTTGGCAACCGGATGACTCCGGAACTCTATTACGCCCTGCGGGATCATATCTATTCGGATTTCCGCTATATCGGCACAAACGACATCGGAGCCATAGAGTTCTCCGGCAGATACCCGGATAACCTGCAGGAGGAAATCAACAACTACTCCATCGTTGCGGGAGTCGTGGCGCGCCAACAGACATTTGACATTATCCATGCACACGACTGGCTTACCTATCCAGCAGGTATTCATGCAAAACAAATTTCGGGAAAGCCACTGGTGATACACGTACATGCCACGGAATTCGACAGGTCCAGAGGGCATGCCAACCCAACGGTATACAGCATTGAAAAAGACGGTATGGATCATGCCGACTGTATCATGTGCGTCAGCGAGCTGACACGGCAAACCGTTATCAACCACTACCACCAAGATGCCAACAAATGCTTTGCCATACACAATGCTGTCTATCCGCTGCCTGAACGCGTGCAGAGAATTGTTGAACAGCGGCAACCTTTCCGGGAGAAAAAAGAGAAAGTCGTTACTTTCCTCGGACGAATCACGATGCAGAAAGGACCGGAATATTTCATTGAAGCAGCCAAGATGGTTGTCGACAGAACCAGAAACATAAGGTTTTGCATGGCTGGGTCTGGCGACATGATGAACGCGATGATAAACCTTGCCGCCCAAAAAGGGATTGCCGACCGTGTCCATTTCCCGGGGTTCATGAACGGAGACGCTGTGTATGAAACATTTCGGCACAGTGATGTCTATGTAATGCCGTCGGTAAGCGAGCCTTTTGGCATTTCGCCGCTTGAAGCTATGCAGTCGGGTGTCCCCAGCATAATATCAAAGCAGTCCGGATGCGGCGAAATCCTGAAGAACTGTATAAAGACAGACTATTGGGACATTGAGGCCATGGCGGATGCCATACACTCCCTGTGTACAAATGATGAATTTCACGATTACCTTGAACGCGAGGGACGCGACGAAGTCAACAGCATTACATGGGAAAAGGTAGGTCAGCGCATCTACAAGCACTACAAAAGGCTGTTAGGCCTGTAATGCCGCAGAAACATTTGCAATAAAATAAAGAAACCCAACAAACAATAACAGTTATGAAAACCATCTGCCTATATTTTGAAATACACCAGAACATCCATCTCAAACGATATCGCTTCTTTGACATCGGTACAGACCATTATTATTATGACGACTACGAGAATGAGCGCAGCATCGTTGACACAGCCGAAAAATCCTATATCCCTTCACTAAAGACTCTCATAGAGATGGCGGAAGAAAACAAGGGATTCTTCAAATGTGCGCTTTCCTTGTCGGGATGCTCAATCGAGCTACTTGAAATACATGCGCCACAAGTCATTGAGCTTATCCAGAAGCTTGTTTCAACAGGATGCTGCGAAATTCTGGCGGAAACCTACAGCCATGGACTTTCGTCATTGGCAAATGAGCACTGTTTCAAACAGGAAGTCAAGCATCTGTGTGACAAAGTCAAGAACGTTTTCGGTGCACAGCCCAAGATTTTCCGTAATTCCGCATTGATCTACACCGATGACATCGGCAGGATGGTATACGAGATGGGGTTCAAGGGCATGATTACAGAAGGAGCCAAACATATCTTAGGATGGAAAAGCCCCCATTTTCTCTACAGCTGCGGTCTGGCGCCAAAGTTGAAACTGCTGTTGAGAGACCACAGCCTTAGCGAAGACATCTCATACCGGTTCAACGACTCCAGTTGGCAGGAATATCCGCTCTTTGCCGATACCTACATGAACTGGATTGCGTCCCAGCCTCAGGAGGAGCAGATATACAACATCTTTATGGAGTTGTGTGCGTTGGGCGTGTTCCAGCCCCTGTCAAGCAACATCCTTGAGTTCATGAAAGCATTGCCTGCACAGGCAAAAGAGAGGGGCATCACATTCTCCACCCCATCGGAAATATGCGCCAAGTTCAAGGCGGCGGACACGTTCAATGCCCAGTATCCGGTGACATGGGTTGACGAAGAACGCGACATATCTCCGTGGCTTGGTAATGATATGCAGCGCGAGGCGTTCAACAAACTGTACAAAATTGCAGAGCGCGTACAGATACTCAACGACAAACGGATAAAACAGGACTGGGACTACCTGCAGGCAACCAACAATTTCAGGTTTATGTCGACAAAACCAAGCAGCGAAGGCGCTTACAGGGGCATCTACGACTCCCCATACGATGCGTTCACAAACTACATGAATATTATTTCCGACTTCACCACCAGAGTGAACAACCTCTACCCGGACACTGACAACGAGGAGTTGTCGGCACTGCTTACCACCATCCGTAATCAGGAAGAGGAGCTGACGCTCAAGGACAAGGAAATAGAAAAGCTACAGAAAACCCTGCAACTCCTTAAGGCCAACAAGGACAAGGAAGTTCCAAAGCCAAAGGGAGGGAGCAAGGGGAAAAGCAGGAAAACGGCAACAGGAGATTGAGAATCCTATTGCCGCCAACAGACACAAACCCAAAGCCGGTCACTTGACCGCTTTGGGTTTGTGTCTGTTGGCGCGTTTTTCGCGGATTTTGGCTTTCATCTTCGCAGATCCGGAACCATGCTGACCCGTGATGTACGTTTTTTTCTTTGCTTTCGTTTTGACGGAACTGGCGTTGCCCGGCGACTTTTTTGAAAGGCCTTTAAACGAAATGCCGCTAAGCATGGCTCTCTGTAACTCATCTTCTGTCATCTTCTCTCGGCAGACAAAATCAATGGTGAAACAGCCTTATTCCTGTAAAGGCCATGGCAATGCCGTATTTGTCGCAAACGTCTATCACATTGTCATCCCTCACACTTCCGCCAGCTTGGGCAATATACCTCACCCCACTCTTGTGGGCGCGCTCGATATTGTCGCCAAACGGGAAGAACGCATCCGAACCCAGACAGACGTCAGAGTTCTTCGATATCCATAGTTTCTTTTCCTCCCGCGTGAGAGGTGCCGGCCTGTTTTTGAAGAACGTCTGCCAAGTCCCGTCGCAAAGGACATCTTCATAGTCATCAGATATATACACGTCAATGGTGTTGTCCCTGTCTGCGCGTCTGATTTTTTCAATCCACGGCAAGTTCAGCACCTTCGGATGCTGGCGCAACCACCATATGTCGGCTTTGTTTCCTGCAAGACGAGTGCAGTGTATCCTGCTCTGCTGACCCGCACCGATTCCGATGGCCTGGCCGTTTTTGACATAACAGACAGAGTTGCTCTGAGTATATTTCAAAGTGATAAGCGCAATCTTCAAGTCACGTTTTGCCTCCTCGGAAAAACACTTGTTTTGTGTGGGAATGTTCTCAAACAGGTTCTCCCCGCATAAGTCAATTTCGTTGCGGCCCTGCTCGAAAACGATGCCGAACACCTGTTTGCGTTCTATCTGCTCCGGAGAATATGACGGGTCTATTTGTATGACATTGTATGTGCCTTTACGTTTTTCCCGGAGAATTTCAAGGGCTTTGTCGGTATAGCCGGGAGCAATGATGCCATCCGACACCTCACGCTTGACAACTGTTGCCGTTGCCTCGTCACAGACATCACTCAGTGCAATGAAATCACCGTAGCTTGACATCCTGTCTGATCCTCGTGCGCGTATATATGCATTGGCCACAGGAGTGAGCTCCACATCAAGATCGTCCGCAAAATATATCTTCTTCTCAACCTCGCTCAGCGGCAGACCTATGGCCGCACCGGCAGGACTGACATGCTTGAAACTTGCGGCCGACGGAACGCCCGTTGCCAACTTCAGTTCCCTGACAAGTTGCCAGCTGTTCAGTGCGTCAAGAAAATTAATGTATCCGGGGCGACCGTTAAGCACCTTTACCGGCAACTCCCCATCGTTCATAAAAATGCGGGCTGGTTTCTGGTTTGGATTGCATCCGTATTTCAACTGTAGTTCTTTCATGTTTGGCTATTACTGGGTTTACGGTACAAAGTTAATCATTTCTGTTGTTTTTGGCTTTCTTGCGCCACAGGTTTATGCCCATATAGACCTGTGCAGAGAAAAGGGAGTTCTGGCACGAGAATGTGGGTTTCCTGTAAGCATAGGTATGGGCAGTGAAAGAACCGCCCGCAAACATGTGGTTTGTGTTCCACACAAAAGCAAGTCTTCCCACAAAGTCGAAGTTTATGTTCCTGAGCCGATACAGCATTTCGGCGGTCGGCTTTTCCCCTTTCGTGAAATTGTAGCCGATTGACGGCGATGCCGTCACGTTGAACAGCAGGTTGCGGGCAACGACCCAATTGAAACTGTAGCCGAGGGACACCGAATGGTTTATGTAGCGTATTTCCTTTACTTTCAAGGCGTCATTTATGGCAACACCGCCGTCTTCATCATGAAATGGCGATGGCAGCTGCTCATAGTCAAACTCCACAAACTGTCTGGAATAGGAATAGCCCAAGATTAGCCCACCGCTTGTGCGGCGTTGCACAGAGGAATGGCTGTAAGCCGCCGGATAGGAAAAATGGCGGTGGTTGAAGATATAATAAGCATGGATATAGGTCATGTCTGAAGAAAGACCCGGAAACGACATGTCTCTGCTCTGTTCCGTAACTGCCCCGTCAAATCCTTTCAGCTTTCGTATTCTGTAGCCGTTTACGTCATTCTCATAATAATAGTCTATTCCTATCATCGGTGCATAGATAGACATATATACATTGGAATTGTGCGTGGTAAGTTTTGATCCGATGTCAATCGTCCAACCGAGTGAAAGCAGGCTGCAACTTGCATAGGGGCCAATGGTGACCTGAGAGTGTGGACTGAAATACAGGGACTGGCCATGCCCGTTGTCATCGGAACCGCTCAGCCGTATCTGCTTGTAGCGCCAGTCCGCCTGTGTCTTCAGCGTGACGTTGTACTTGTCCCGTTCAATATAGTTGGTGTCAACCTCCAGTGCTTTCCTCAATATTCTGACAAAGAAATTTCCTTTCTTCTTTTTGCCTGTGTCAAGAATAACGGCACTGTCACCGTCACACGCCCCCCCGGCAACGGCAACAGTATCGGCAGCAGCCTTGGTACATGAGCAGAAAACAAACAGCCATACGGCTACAAAAAGGATCTTACTCGTCATCACACACTGTACCGTCATTATATCTTCCCCAGAATCCTGTCCATTACCCAATTGGCGGAAGTCGCGCTTATTGAATCACAACTGCAAATGGATTTGTGTTGCAGGTGTTCTACGACCTGCGTTATCAACGGCAACTGGACATAACGGGGATTGTCAACCACAAACACCTCCTGCCCTTTTTCATTATACAGTGTAATAGGCTCGTAGGTGAATACCGAAAAGCGCAGACTGCCTTTGTTGCCTATGATTTCTATGCGGTCTTCCTTTGCGGATTCGTGCCCGACGAAACACCATGAGCCGGAACCGGGCAAACCACTGAAAAAACGGAAGCACGCACTGACAGTATCTTCCGATTCATACAGTCCTCCCCTGTTGGTACAATATCCCGTAGCCTCTACAATATGTCCGAACAGACACTGTAGGAGATCTATCTGATGAGGGGCGAGATCATAGAAATAACCGCCGCCGGCAATATCCGGAAGGACACGCCAGGGAAGATTGTGGCTGTTGTAGTCTAAATCGCGTGGCGGGACTGAAAATCGGATCTGCACATTGATGACTTCCCCTACGGCACCATCCTCAATCAACTGTTTGACCTTTTTGAAATAGGGTAATTCTCTGCGGTAATACGCCACAAAACAAGGCACACCTGTTTGTTGGGAAATACGGTTGATACGAAGACAGTCCTGATAGTTCGACGACAATGGCTTTTCCACGTAAGCCGGCTTTCCCGCCTTCAGGGCCATTATCGCAAACGTGGCATGCGTTGACGGAGGTGTCGCGATATAAACGGCATTGACCTCTGGAGCGTTTATCAGCTCCGTTGCGTCCGTATAAAATTTGTTCACATTATGCCGACGGGCATAAGACTCTGCCTTGTCGCGGCTTCGGCTCATCACAGCAACCACGTCAGAGTCCTCCACCAGACGGAAAGCCGGACCGCTTTTCTTTTCCGTGACCTCGCCGCAACCTACAAATCCCCAGTTGACCTTATGTATTTCCTTCATTACACGAAACCTGTTGTAAAACAAGACGGGCATCTTCAGAGCCGTGCCAACCACGCCTCTGAAGACCCCCGTTTTGGCAAAAACTAATCCAGACTGTGTATGACAAGTCCGCTGCGGAGTTTAGGCTCGAACCACGTTGCCTTTGGCGGCATGATTTTGCCGCTGTCGGCAATGTCCATTATCTGATTCATGG
Organism: Anaerovoracaceae bacterium; assembly: GCA_963617965.1. Lineage (GTDB taxonomy): Bacteria > Bacteroidota > Bacteroidia > Bacteroidales > Bacteroidaceae > UBA6382. The sequence goes on along the minus strand of CAVEQO010000004.1, from coordinate 34,800 downwards.
TGACAGGATACAGGGCGAGAGCCATTTTCATCTCTCCGCTGTCAACCCGGCGTTTCAATTCTCCGAGACCACGAAGCCCACCTACGAAGTCTATCCGCTTGTCTGTCCTCAAATCCTTTATGCCCAGAAGCTTGTCCAGTATCAGACGAGAAGAGATCTCCACGTCAAGAACACCGATAGGATCGTTGTCGTCATACGTTCCCGGCTTGGCCTTCAGACTGTACCAATGCGTCTCCAGATAAAGTGAAAACTCATGGATTTGGGTGGGCTTGTATATCTCCGAGCCCTTGTCCTCAACCACAAAATCTTTGCAGAGGGCATCAAGAAAACGTTCCGGAGTCATTCCGTTGAGATCCTTCACCACCCTGTTGTAGTCAAGTATCGTCAGTTGGCTTGCGGGGAAACATACCGCCATGAAGTAATTGTATTCTTCCTTTCCGGTTGTTGACGGATTCTGGGCGGCTTTCTCCGCACCCACCAGAGCAGCAGCGGCCGACCGGTGATGACCGTCGGCAATATACAGTGCTGGCATGTCAGCGAACTCTTTTGTTATGGTGGCCTTGTCGGTCTCGTCCGAAATGATCCAGAACTTGTGTACAAAGCCGTCACCCGGAGCAACGAAATCATACTCCGGGGTCATCCGGGAATACCTGCCTATGATTTCCAAAAGAGTATCATTGTCGGGGTAGGCAAAAAACACGGGTTCCATGTTCGCATTGTTCACCCTGACGTGTTTCATACGGTCCTCTTCCTTGTCCTTGCGGGTCAATTCATGCTTTTTTATTGCGCCGTTCAAGTAATCCGACACATGGGCGCATACCACAAGACCGTATTGGGTCTTTCCGTTCATTGTCTGTGCGTAAAGATAGTAGTTCTCTTCCGCATCCTGTTTCAGCCAGCCTTTTTCCAGAAACTTTCTGAAATGCTGTGCTGCACTCTCGTAGACCTCGGGGGCGTATTCCGACGTACCGGCAGGGAAATTGATTTCAGGCTTGATTATGTGATACAGCGATTTCTCGTTGCCGTCGGCCTCTGCCCTCGCTTCTTCCGAATCCAGTACATCATAGGGACGGCTCTCCACCTCTTCCACCAATTCCTTGGGAGGGCGGATGCCTTTAAACGGTTTAACTATTGCCATAGTCCGGACGTTATTTGTTAACCTGGAATTTTGTCACCCCGTCCTTGAAGAAAGCCACAATCTGGTTTGCCGCAGCAAGCCCCGCATTGATGTTGGCCTCGGCGGTCTGGGCGCCCATCTTCTTGGGGGTGGCAAAATAGCGGTCAGCGAAATTGGCTGCAAACTCAGCATCGGCATCGGGCTTTATGTCGGTTATGTATTTTATGTCCGCGCGCTTGGCCATCAGAGAAAGCAGAGAAGCCTCGTCAACGACTTCCTTGCGGGCAGTGTTGATGAGGATTCCGCCCTTGGGCAGTTTGTCCACAAGTTCAGCATTTATACTCTTCACTGTTTCGGGGGTTGCGGGAATATGCAGGCTCACGATATCGCACTGTCCGAACAACTCAGCCGCACTCCCTACAGCTTTCACTCCGGCCGCTTCTATGACTTCGGCAGGACAAAACGCATCGTAGGCCAGCACCTCCATACCGAAACCCTTGGCAATGCGCGCCACATTGCGTCCGACATTGCCGAAAGCGAGAATTCCGAGTTTCTTTCCCTTGAGTTCTGTTCCCGCCTTTCCATTGTAGAAATTGCGGACAGCATAAACCAACAGACCCAGCACTAGTTCTGCAACGGCATTGGAGTTCTGTCCAGGGGTATTCATGGCCACAACCCCGTGGGCCGTTGCCGCATTCAGATCAATATTGTCATAGCCTGCACCGGCACGCACCACAATCTTGAGATTCCTGGCCGCATCAAGGACTTCCGCATCGACTTTGTCACTGCGTACGATAAGGGCTTCGGCATCGGCAACAGCCTTGAGCAGTTCTGCCTTTTCCGTGTATTTCTCCAACAAGGCAAGTTCGTAGCCGGCTTCAGCCAGCACTTTTCCGATGCCCTCTACGGCAACCGGCGCAAAAGGCTTTTCGGTCGCTATAAGTATCTTTTTCATCTTTTCCGGTTTCAGAAGATTAGTGTTTAGCCTCAAATTCCTTCATGCAGTCAACCAAAGCCTTGCAGCCTTCCACCGACATGGCATTGTAGCAGCTTGCCCTGAATCCGCCAACCGAACGGTGTCCCTTGATACCGACCATGCCCCTCTCTGTCGCGAATGCCAGAAATTCGGCTTCCAAATTCTTGTAATCTTCGTTCATCACGAAACACAGGTTCATGACGGAACGCGAACCGGTTTCCACAGTTCCGGTAAACAGCTTGTTGCGGTCAATCTCGTCATAGACTATTTTCGCTCTCTCATAGGCTCTGCGTTCCATTTCCTTGACACCGCCCTGAGCCTTTACCCACTTCATGGTCTGGAGTGCGCTGTAGATAGGCAGTACTGGCGGAGTGTTGAACATCGAGCCTTTCTCTACGTGCGTGCGGTAGTCAAGCATCGTGGGAATCGGACGGCTGACCTTTCCTATGGCATCTTCCCTGACAATCACAAAAGTGACACCAGCCATGGAAATGTTTTTCTGGGCACCGCCGTAAATCATAGCATACTTGCTCACGTCCAGCGGACGGCTCAGGATATCCGAACTCATGTCCGCTATCATCGGCACTGGCGAATTGAAGTCCTCGCGTATTTCTGTGCCATAGATGGTGTTGTTCGTGGTGATATGGAAATAGTCAGCGTCGGCCGGTATAGTCCAGCCTTTGGGGATGTAGGAGAAATTCTTGTCTGCGGAAGAAGCCACCTCAACAACTTCGCCGAAAAGCTTGGCTTCCTTGATGGCTTTCTTGCTCCATACGCCGGTATTGAGATACGCTGCCTTCTTCTCAAGGAAATTGTACGGCACCATACAAAACTCAAGACTGGCACCGCCGCCCAAAAAGAGAACCTTGTAGCCAGCCGGAATGTCAAGAAGTTCTTTCATGATTGCCTCGGCCTCGTCAATGACAGGCTGGAAATCCTTGCTGCGATGGCTTATTTCCATCAAAGACAGACCAATACCATTGAAATCCAAACAGGCGGCAGCCGTTTTCTCAATCACTTCGCGGGGCAGGATGGACGGGCCCGCATTGAAATTATACTTTTTAATCATAGCAGTGAGATGTTTGTTATAATATTTGCAGTTCATGTACGGTTGATGGATGCGCTGGTGCTCACTCCGACGCAAGGGTACCACCATGCGTCCATACCTGCGCAAAGATAGCAAAACCTTGCCTATTCTCATGCTGCATCAAGTCTTTTTTTGCAGAAGTTGAAGCAACAGCGCCATAAGAGCCCGTTTTTCTGCAGACGGGCATCAAGGCAGAAGCCCGCTCACGTCTTCGCCGTTTGACATCATCTGACGGACTTTTGTAGAGGACACGTCATACAGCGGCATGTCAAGATATCTGACGTTGGGCGGCAGTGAGCCGATATCAACACTGTAGCCGCTCCGCGGATATATGACAATCTGGTATCCGCCGATTATTTCATCGGACTCCTTCCACGAACCGAAGCAATGCCAGTTGTCGGCACCGATAATCAGAACGAGTTCGTCCTGCGGCCGCATTTGCCTCAGCTTGCGCAGTGTGAGATACATATACGACGGCTGCGGAAGGGTGAACTCCACATCCGAGACCACGATTCCCCTCATGTGTTCCGTCGCCCTGCGCACCCTGTCAAGCCTTTTCCGGTCATCCTGCAAAGAGGTCTTTTCTTTCAGCGGATTGTGCGGTGAAACCACGAACCATACCTCATCGACTTCACCGGACTGCAACACGTTGCGGGCCAAAAGCACATGTCCTTTGTGCAACGGGTTGAAAGAACCTCCGAAAACGCCTATTCTCACTACAGCCTCCGCAAGTTTCAATTCTTCACTCCGAGACGCTCCCCGACTGTGCGCAACAACTGTTCTTCGGCTGTCTTCAGGTCGCCGTTAACTATCGTTGTGTCAAAGCTGTCTGCGAAAGACAGTTCGTAAGACGCTTTGCGCAGCCTCTGTTCTATCACCTCTGGACTGTCGGTGTTCCTGCCGAGCAACCTCTTGCGGAGTTCTTCAATGGAGGGAGGCTGGATGAACACCAAAAAAGCCCTGTCGCCATACTGTTTCTTGATGTTTAGCGCACCCTTGACATCAACGTCAAGGACGATATTTTTCCGGTCATTCAGCATTCTGTCTATTTCCGCCTTCAGTGTGCCGTAGAATGTGTCTTTGTACACCTCCTCATATTCAATAAAGGCATTTTCCGAAATTTTCTTTCTGAATTCCTCCGGCGAAAGGAAGAAATACTCCACACCGTTTCTCTCGTTTCCGCGTGGGGCTCTTGATGTCGCGCTCACGGAAAACTGCAGGTTCAAACCCTGCCGCATCAGAAAATCAATCAACGTGGACTTGCCGCTGCCACTCGGGGCTGAAAATACCAACAACATAGTTTCCGTTAATAATTTAAGGGTTACAGCACGTTGAGGACTTGTTCCTTTATTTGCTCCAGCTCGTCTTTCATTTTCACCACGATGTTTTGCATTTCAGCCTGATTGCTTTTGCTTCCCATTGTGTTTATCTCGCGACCCATCTCTTGGGCGATAAAGCCCAGTTTCTTTCCCTGCGGCTCTGAAGACTCCATTGTTTTCAGGAAATAGTCCAGATGGTTCGCCAGACGCTGTTTTTCCTCGTTGATGTCCAGTTTCTCTATGTAGTATATCATTTCCTGTTCAAGTCTGTTGCGGTCGTACTCCACCGGCAGGGAACAGAACTTGCCTACTATATCGCGGCGAATCTTCTCCACCCTCTGAGCCTCATAAGTCTCTATCTCTGCCAGATATCTGCCTATGTTGCTGATTTTCTCCCTGAACTTGACGGCTACCGCCCGTCCCTCCTGCACTCTGAATTCGACAAAACGATCCAAAGCCTCATTTACGGCATCGGCAACCACCTGGCATTCCGCCTCGCCGACATCGGCAACGGTCAGCGAATGGGTCACGCCGGGCAGATGCGCTATCGTCTGCCACCAGTCCTGGGGTTCTCCTATTTTGAGCTGTCCGCAGATTTCCTTTATTTGGGAAACATACGATGCCACAACATCCTTGTTGACTGTGGCCGCAGGAGACACTTCCTGTTCCTCCTCCTTGATGCTCAGATCTACCTTTCCCCTCACGGCGCAGGCTGAAACCATCTGTCTCAATTGCATTTCCATGCCCGCATATATGGGGGCTATTCTCGTGTTGATGTCAAGGCTTTTGCTGTTCAGAGCTCTGACTTCCACAATTGTTTTTCTGTTGCCGAATACGGCTTCGCTCTTGCCGTAGCCTGTCATTGAATACAACATCGCTTGTATGTTTTCTATATCCCTATGCGGGAGTTAGTTGTCCAGCACTTCGTATTTGCTTACCTTGCTCTTGAATTCCGGAACGATTTCCTTCATTTTTCTGACAATGGCCATGTCGTCGTGGGAATACGAAATCTCCAGCAGCTCTTCTTCGTCTTTCTTGACAACGGAGTAATCGTATTCACGCACTTTCGCCACCATTATTTTCGGATGGTTTGTCGGTATGTTGTTCTCCTTGTCGTCAAGGACTTCCTCATATAGTTTCTCTCCGTCACGGAGTCCCGTAAACTCAATCTTGACTTCGTCCGCTCCGGAAAGTCTGATCATCCGCCTAGCCAAGTCAACAATCCTGACAGGCTTGCCCATGTCAAACACAAAGATTTCGCCGCCTTTTCCCATAGTCCCCGCCTCCAGCACGAGCTTGCACGCTTCAGATATAAGCATGAAAAAACGGATGATGTCAGGATGGGTGACAGTAATGGGACCGCCGTTTTTGATTTGTTCCCTGAAAAGAGGAATCACCGATCCATTGGAACCCAGTACGTTGCCGAAGCGGGTCGTCACGAACTGCGTGTCCCCATTGACCTTGCCGTCCACTATCGCCTGATTGAGAGACTGACAGTATATTTCACAGATACGCTTCGAACACCCCATCACGTTCGTGGGGTTCACCGCTTTGTCCGTGGAGATCATGACAAACTTCCTCGTGCCGTATTTTACTGCCAGATCTGCGATAACTCTTGTCCCGTATATGTTGTTGCGGACAGCCTGAACAGGATTGTCTTCCATCATCGGCACGTGTTTGTAAGCTGCGGCGTGGAACACATATTCCGGTTTGTAGACAGAGAAGATGTTTTCCATATGGCGGCTGTCTGTTATGGAAGTGACTATCGTCTCGCTCTTGATACCGTGGAACTCCCTTTCCATCATGAGACGGACATCGTGCATCGGGGTTTCTGCCTGATCTATAAGAATCATGCAGGACGGACTGTATTTCGCAATTTGCCGCACCATTTCCGAACCGATAGATCCGGCTGCACCTGTAATGAGGATACGCCTGCCCCTGAGCAGTGAGCCAATGGTGTCCATATTGACATCAATTGTTTCGCGCGGCAGTAATTCCTCAATATTGACTTCATGCAGCCGCTGGAAGTTCAGTTTGCTTTTCCCGTCCCATTCCTCAGCTCTCGGAACAACCATTATCCTGACGTTGGCCTCTATCAGTTCGTCTATCATTTCCTGATTGTTGCGCATCCTGACACTCTTGAGAGGTGACACGAAAAGGACTTTGACCCCCAAAGTCTTCAGAATATCACCGATTCCGTTGCCGTTACGGTAAACTTTCTTGCCCAACAGATATGTGTCGCAAGCATCGTCTTCGTCACTGACAAACGCCCTAAGCACATATTTGTTGCCGGAAGAGCTCAAGATGCTCTTTGCCAGACTGACTCCGCCTGCCTTGACTCCGTAGACAGCGACCGGTGTAGCGCTTTCCATATAGAGACGGAAAAACACTTCCCTTGCCACCACGCGGATGACACTCATTAAAAACGCCGAACACAATAGCAGGAGAACATATCCCCTTAACAAATGGAACGGTAGAAACGGCAGATCAAGAAAAGAAGTGCAGAGTCCGAACAAAAATGTCAGCAGCGTGCCGAGTGTTGACGCTCCCACTACACCCACCACATCCGTCAGCGTGGAGTAGCGCAAAATGCCGGAATAGGTATGGAAGACCCTGAATGCTATACAGAAAAGCAGTACACAGACAACGTTTGAGAACGTGATGTTGGCGAAATTGGAAACAAACACATTATATCTCAACTCAAAGAGGTTGGCTATATAACATGACAACAGCACTATTGCGCAATCCAATGCCAAAACCGTCCAATACGGCAACGCATTCTGGGAAAAATACCAACTGTAGGCTTTTCTTATCGGACTGAATCCAAGAAGTGACATATTCGCATTGTTTATAGTCGGGAAACACCATACCCTAACGTCGGCTCTCTGCGGCATAGAGGCAGAACCCTTCGGAGGGGAAAAACCGGATGTGGTGTCCGTTGACGGTAGTTGTTGCTGCGAATTTACGAAAAATAATAATTTGCATGTAAAATATTGGAAAAAATTTTCGGAAGCGAAGTCTGGCGGCAAAGGGCATCTTTTCCAAGACACCCTTTACCGCCAGGTCTACGGAGTTTGCAGTTGTCCGCCACAAGCATTCCTCCGCCTTTCCGCACGCGATTTGAAATCAAACTTGCGGCAGACGCCAACGACGAAAGTGAAGCGGGGCTGTGGAACAGACCCCAAGTCATAATAGCGGTGTGCAAACAAGTTTTCCAGAGAAGCATAGACATCGTATGGAGAGCAGTCCCAACGGAGTTTCAGGTCTACAAGCATATACGGCCGATAGCCGCACTTGTAGGAGTTCCCGTCAACATACGCCAGATATGACCCCCTGCGTTCTTGCCAGCGCAGAAACCACGTCGCCGACAAACTCCCGCAAATATTGTGTTCCAATGAAGCCATGACCTTATTGCGCAAATAGTCAAGTGCGTAGTTGGACTGAAATATTTCAGCGTTGTCGTGTCTCTTCTGCACGTTGTGTGTGTATGACAGGCTCAAAGACCTGAAAATCTCCTGCGAGGGAAACGCACGTCCAAGGTTTACACTGGCACTGGCGACATACTGCCAGTTATCCAGCTTGAAAGCCGTGGAGTGGTATATGTCGTCACTGCTGTACATCACCCAGTCTATCATGTGGTTGCCCCTCCTGTAGATTCCATACATGCTGACGACCGCAATCTTGCCGGAATAATCCATGCCGAACCTGATAGTTGACAGCCGCTCCGGCCTCAGCCCTATATTTCCCTCCTGTGTGGGTGACTTGTAATACAGATCCGTAAACGTAGGCAACCTCATGGACTTGTTCCACGAACCAAACATTCTGATCCTGTCGGAAAGAGCGTACCCCAAATCCACGCCGGGACAGGCGCGGTATCTGTCATCCACAGCCGAATTGCGGTTGAGCATCACGCCCATATTGGCTACAAGCCCTCGGAACGAAACGGCGTGCTCAACAAAGATACTGGTATTGGTACGGCTGTCGCGATGGTCATAATAGAGGCCGGACTTGTGTTCTATCCTGACGCGTTGCGTTTCATCGAGAGGCCGTCCGAGATTTGTGGACAGGATGCCCTCATGTCTGATTTCCGCGCCCAGTGCTGTTTTGCCGAGAAACCAGCTGCCGCTCCCGCTCAACTTGACGGTACTCACATCCGTGCGGTGATAGTTTTCGCCTGTCAAGGAGCGGTGAATCAACTGGAAATGATCATAATTCCTCAAAAAAGAAGCAACCGGTCGCAATTTTATGTTTCCTACAGAAGACTCGCCGGAAACGGCAACCATATACCTCTGCCCCTCTTCCCACTGGTTGGGATATTTCGCAGAATAAAAAGTATTGGCACCATACCGCTGGTTGCTGTAACCGGCAAACCAGCTCATGCTGTTGGACTCGTCGGCATACCTGCCCTGATAAAAAATTCTGTTTCTGCTTAACTTGCTGTTCGCCACGGCTCCGTCCGTCTGTAAATAATCCGCAGAAACACGATTTCGGATTCCCTTTGAAAAAACGTTGGCGTGTACCCCTGCTCCCGCCGTCCCATAAGACCCGCCCTCCAAGTGCAGGCCGGCATTTGTCGATGGCTCGGCGCGGGTTATTATATTTATTGTCCCGTTGAGTGCCTGGCTCCCGAAAGTGCGCGCGGACGCCCCGTTGAGGATTTCTATCCGCTCTATGTCCGCCATTGCAACAGGAAAATCTGCACTTAGATGCCCGGTCTGTGGGTTGTTGATATTGATGCCGTTCAGCATGATTGACACCTGGTCGAAAGTACCGCCGCCCATCGACAGGTCTGTCTGCACCCCCAAAGCCCCGCGCTGGCGGACATCGACCTCTGGGCAAAGCTTAAGCACGTCGTTGATTGTCTGGCATTTGGCCCGTTCTATCTCCTGCCGTGTGATCACGACAACTTTGCTCCACGCATTCTTCGCGGACATGGGGAGCTGCGTCCCGGTAATCAACGCCTCGTCCAGATTCACGTCAAATTCGGTTTCTCTGTCTCCTGCGGCAAGAAGAGTGTCTGTACGGGTTGCCAGCGCATCACTGTGTGCCATGGCCAAAGTGCCGGCAGCAAGCACCCCGATACGGATTTCCTTCTTCATGCTACTAAAGGCAGAATAACCCTTGCCGTTGAATTGGCGGAACACGAAAACCGGTTTCCTGAAAAAAAATGATTTTAACATGATGAAAAATATTGCGCCCACACAAAGTGGGGCTGGTTGTATAATTGCAGACAAATATTATTGCAAAAAAATATTCGCAGTCTTGCCATGTTATGAAATTAAATGGTATCTTTGCATCGGTTGTATCGGTCTGATCGGGATACTCGTCATTTTATTACTATCTTCCGAGACCGTTTCTTGTGTCAACGGCAAGCCTTCCTTGAGTTGGAAACCCGCGGTACAGGAACTCTCAAATCCTTTATTTTCAGGAGTTTCATCACATCCGCCGATACAACCATTTATTTTTTCCTTGTCTTTTTGTTCAATATGCAACAGAAGCGGCCCAACTTGTAAAGCCAGAACAAGCCTATGCTGGGACTGCGCATCAAAGCACAGTATTCCATGCGTCCGAACATAATGTGCCAAAGAACAGGTAGCCACAGCAGACGCTTGCGCTGAAAGGCATGGGCCACATGCGACAAACGGATATGTTCCTGATAAAAGGGATCAAGGTTCACAAGCACTTCAAGAGACTGGTGTGTTTTGTAAAGAAACGAGGCATTGCTGTCAATACCAGTGTGTATCAGAGGATTGTCTATGTGCAGAACGGCAATTCTTTTTCTCATCAAGTCCAATCCCAACACGGTGTCTTCATAGCCATATTGGCAGCAATGCGAGTCAAACTTTATCATGTCAAAGACCCTCTTGCGAATCAGCAGATTGAACGTGCTGAACTTTTCGTAAGGATGTTTCCTGCGGTAGCCCAATGCTCGCGACTTTGTCGCACCCCGTTCGTAGCGGTAACGCAACAGGTTGTCAGCGGACTTGTCGGTCTCCCGGACTTCAATCCCCCCGCACACTACATCATGGCTTACCGCAGCCTGTATGTATCTTTCGATGAAACTGTCATTCACCAGACGGGCATCGCTGTCAACAATAAGCAAGAACGGGAATCTGGCATATTGCGACATCTCGTTAAGCATATAGGCTCTGCCAATGTTTTCCTTTCCGTTTATGACACGGCAGTAATCCAGCTGTCCCAAACATCCAATAGCCTTCAGGGTCACGGAATCCGTACTGCAGTCATTGCCGACAATGATTTCAAAGTCCACCTTCGCCAACATGCAGGAATCTGCAAGTTCCCTGACAAGTTCCGTGCAGTCGTAGTTGTATACGGGAATGAGTATAGAAACCATTGTCTCCTGCTACTTGAGCCAGCGGTCCAGCCATCCGAAGAATGTACGTTGCCACAAGATGCCGTTTTGCGGTTTCAAGACCCAATGGTTCTCGTCAGGCAGCAGGAGAAGTTGGGCAGGAACTCCCCTGAGTCTTGCCGCCTGAAAAGCGGACTCGGCCTGGGTGAACATTATCCGATAGTCCTGCATTCCGTGTATGCAAAGAATCGGAGTGTCCCATTTGTCCACGCTGAGATGCGGAGAATCTTCATACACTTTGCGGGACTGTCCGGCATCCTTGCGCCAAGGAGCGGCTTTCATGTCCCAGTTGGGGAACCAGAGCTCATCGGTCTCCACATACTGCTGCTGCGTGTTGTATATGCCGTCGTGTGCTATGAACGCCTTGAAACGCCCTTCGTGATGCCCTGCAAGCCAATAGACGGAAAAACCGCCGAAACTTGCACCGACACAACCCAGCCTGTTCCTGTCAACATACGGCTCCTTGCAGATGTCGTCTATTGCAGACAGGTAGTCTTTCATGCAAAGTCCTGTATAGTCGCCGCTTATTTCCTCCAACCATTCCATTCCGAAACCGGGAACGCCGCGACGGGAAGGCAACACTACGATATAGCCGTTGGCTGCCATAAGCTGAAAGTTCCATCTGTAGCTCCAGGCCTGACTCACTGCACTCTGTGGCCCGCCTTCGCAGAAAAGCAAGGCAGGATATTTTCTGGAAGAGTCAAAATGAGGGGGGTAGACTACCCAACACAGCATCCGCTTTCCGTCAATGGTCGTCACCCAGCGTTCGCAAACGTTTCCCATTGAGAGGTTCTCGAAAAAATGGTCGTTCTCATGAGTGACTTTCGTAAGGTTTTTTTCTTTGCGCACGGCCAAGTCGAGGACATACACCTCATCGGCCTCGCTCATGGAATGCCTTTTCACCAACAGGCGTTTTCCGTCGGGAAAGGCTCCGCACAATGAATGGTCAAAATCCCCGTCCGTAATCTTTGTGACCTTTCCGTCAAACCCTGCGCTGTACACATGAGTCGTTCCGTGCCATGTCCCCGTAAAAAACAAGGTTCGGCTGTCTGTGCTCCAGCAATAAGTCTCTACACTTGAATCAAAAGATTCCGTCACATACGTCTTCTTGCCGGTGGCCAAGTCCATCACACACAGACGCGCCCTGTCACTCTCGTAGCCTCCGCGGGCCATTGAAGTCCAGGCAATATACCTGCCGTCGGGCGAGAACTCCGGTTGCTGGTCATAGCCAACGTTTTTGTCCGAGTCCGCGTTTGTCTTCTGGTTTTCCAAAGATACCGTACAGTCTGTCTCCGGTTCAACATAACCCTTGGGTTTGCACAGGTTTGTGGTTTCGCCACTCTCCACATCATACAGGAAAATATCGGTATCCGTTGACACGGAGTAAGCCCGTCCTGTCTTCTTACGGCACGAATAGGCAATCTTCTTGCTGTCCGGGCTCCAGGCGAGTTCCTCTACTCCGCCAAACGGGAGTGACGGGCATTCAAAAGGTTCGCCGTCAAGAATGTCCTTTTCCTCCCCCGTTCCGTCAACCGAGAAGTCCGCGATAAACGGATGGGGTATGGACTTGACGAAGTGATCCCAGTGCTTGTACATCATGTCGTTTATGACCATTCCTGTCGACAACGGCAGGTCAGCGGGATTCTCCTGTATTGAAGCATGTGTGCCGACTTGGCGCACCAGCACTATCCTGCTCTCGTCGGGAGAGAGCAGAAAGTCTTCAATGCCACCTCCGTCAGACTTATGCATTGTCACGGCTCGGCGGTTGTTGCCCCCGGTATCCATTGTCCACAACTGCCCCCGGGCGCAAAACAATATCCGGGTGTTGTTGCTGACAAAAACCGCATTACTTTCCGACTGGGATGTTTTTGTCAGCTGTATGACCTTGCAGGAATCAAAGTCCATCAAATAGAGTACAGAATGGCTCTTGTTCTGTTCAACGCTGTAGTATACCACGTTGTAAACCATCATTTTCCCGTCTGACGACATCCTGGCGGTTCCTATCCTCCCCATTGCCCATAGCGTCTCAGGAGTCAAAAGGTCTGATTTCAAAACCCCGGTGCTGCGCCCGATGAAATCCACTGGTTTGTTGTTGCCTGACCTTACCATAACTGCAAAATTAATAACCAGCAGCAAAACCAAGAACTTATTCAGTACTGTCTTCATAAATAAATAGTCTATTTTAGAGGCTGTTTCGGGGCTCGTGTCTCACCGGAGAGATATCTGCCTACGCTTGTATGGTTTCAGAACATTTATCTTCTGTTCCTTATCTGCTGTTGTTTCTCCTGCATTTCCTGCATTGCCTTAAGACGGGCGGCAATGCCGCTCATCTTTTTGGGGTTGTCCTTGTTCCTTCGGTAGTTCTCCTCCAGCTTGGCCAACAGTTTTGCATCGTCGGTGCGCCACCTGAGGAACCACATGGTGACAGCCGATCCCAGCAGGGAAATGAAATAATAGTAATTCAGCCCCGAACCGTAGTCGTTGAAGATAAAGAAGAACATCAACGGCATCAGCATCATCATCCACTGCATCATCTTCATCTGACCGGCCTGCTGCATGGCCATTGTGTCACGCTGCTGCCTCATGCTGAGCCACGAATACAGCAGGTTGCTGACGCAGAAAAGCACGCAGAATATGCTCAGATGGTCTCCTATCAGCCATACGGGTTTGTCCCATGTGAGTATGTTTTCGTAGGTAGAAAGGTCGTCCGCCCACAAGAACGGTTGTTGCCGCAACTCTATGGAATTGGGCACGAAATTGAACATCGCAATCCAGATCGGCATTTGAATCAGCATCGGGAGACACCCGCCCATCGGATTTGCCCCATATTGGCTGTATAGTTGCATCGTTTCCTGCTGTTTCTTCAGCGCGTCTTCCTGATTCGGGTATTTCTTGGCGATTTCCTCGACCTTCGGCCGCAGCACCCTCATCTTGGCACTTGACATGTAGCTCTTCTTCGTTGCGGGATATACCGCAATTTTCAGAATCAGGGTAATGACAAGCAAGACCATGCCCATTGACAATCCGATGGAGGTGAGACCGTCAAACAGATAGATGGTTATGTACTGGTTGATGTACTTGAACAAAGGCCACCCCAAATACACGAGTTCTTCCAGTCCCAAATCACGGCCGTCAAGGGTGTGCCCGTTCATCTCCTGAAGCAGTCGGTATTTGTTGGGGCCGATGTAAAGCTGCATCTTTGTCGGGTTCTGCCCGCTCGGGTCAAACTGCGTCTTCATCCGGGCCGTATAGTATGACAGGTAGCCGCTTCCCTGTGCCAGGGGTTTTGTTGCGACGGTCGTTTCCTTGAAATCATTGTAGCTTATCAGCACATAGCTGAAAAACTGGTTCTTGAAGGCAACCCAGTCAAGCGGTTCCTTGATTTGTTCCTCGTCTTCTGTCTCTGCACGGACATAGTCTGTACTTTTACCTTTCTCCTTGTATGTCACCGAAGAACGCTGCTGCTCAAATTTATACCCTCTCTCCTGCTGTGTAATGGAGTCTGACCATTCGACAGTGACAGCCCTGCTGTTGGGCGAAAAATGCCTGTCCAGCCCCTTGCTGCCCGTAACGGTCATGTCAACCATGTAAGTCTCCGCACGCAGATGATAGTCTATCGCCAGCTCACCGCCGTCAAGGGTCGCTGCCACGAGGGTAAGGGTGGAATCCGTTGCATTGGAGGGAGTGAAATACAAATCCCCGGTGTTTATGTTCTCGTCTTTCGCCTCCAAAACGAAATTCAGCCTGGAGTTGTTTTCGTCAAAAAGGACAACAGGGGTCTTCTGCTGGTTCTTGAACTTTTTCAGCACAGCCTTGGAGACCATCCCTCCATGAGTGTTGACATCAAGCTTGACAACGCTGTTCTGCAAAGTCAACATCCTGCTTTTGCCGTGCATGGACACTCCGAACAAGGAGGTCGTGTCGAGTCCCGTCGTGTCCTGTCGCGCGACCATGATGCTGTCGTTCTCCAGCTGTCGTTTTATCTCTGAAATCCTCTGCTGTTCAAAAACTATACTGTCGGCAATCCTCTTTGCGTTGATTTCTTCCTGCGATGGAGTGTTAATCATGCCAAAGCCAATGATTACAGCGGCAATGAGCAACATTCCGATAATGGTGTTCTTGTTCATGTCCAGTCAAACAGTTTCGTCAAAAAAATAGTATTATGTTAGCGAACTGCAAAAGTAGCAATAAAAAGCGATTATTGACGCAACACCCGCAAAGAAATCCCACACTGTTGAGATATGTGTCCGTTTCCTTTTGTTCTCCGGAAAAGAAGTGCTATCTTTGCCCATAATGCAAAAACCAAAATCAACAGCCATGAAAAAGTTTTTTTTGTTAGCGGTATCCTTTGTGATTGCCGCTGTTGTGGTTAAGGGCCAAGGCGCAATGCCGGAGTTCAGCACTGCCGGCGGAGACACCGTCTGGTATTACATACAGTTCCAGACAGGAAAGCACTGCCTCAAAGACCCTGACGTGAGCAACGGGGTTCTCGTCACCGCCGACAAAAGCGATTCCGACAACCAGAAATGGGCGTTGATAGGAACAAAAGACAATTTCAGACTCATAAGCAAGAAAGGAAATCATGTCTATTTTTCCGCAAGCAGGTTCCGCTCGTCAAAATCCACTCCCGTAAACCTGCGCCTTGTAAACGGTGCGGGCTGTTGGGAAATACAGCGCACGACATCAACCCTGTGCATGAACCAGTGGGGAGGGACTTCGGTTGGAGTCAATCTTGGCGAATACAATGCGGGAGATCCCAACAACGGGCTGGACTTCGTGCTGGCGCAGTCTGTCGCTCCGAAGTTTTCCGATGACAAACAGGAATACTGGTATTTCCTTGTATTCTCCAACGGCAGCAACACCATTGTCGACAACGGGGCAAACAGCAACGCGACACTGTCTTCGGCAGACCCGGCAGACAACCAGTTGTGGAAATTCGTAGGAACGTCCGCGAATTTCCAGCTTGTCAGCAAGCTGGGCAACTACGCATACATAAAAGGCACGGGCGACAATGCCCGTCTGTGTACCAGACAAGGTGTGGAATACGAGGGCGGATTTTCCCTGTCGGAAACGCAAAACAGCACCTACGCTCCGGCATGGGAAATCAAGGCCAATTCGGTATCTGTGGCAAACTCCCGTTTCAACCAATGGCAGGGTGCGGCAAAAGGTCATGAAATAGGACTCTACACAGCCTCTGATCCCGGCAACCCCATCACTTTTGTCAGCCCAGACAAAATGACCTATGCAGATTACAAGGTCTCGGGGGTGTCTTCGTTTTCACCCGAGCACGATTTGACGTTGTGGTACAACAAGCCCGCCACACTCACACAGGTCAGCAACACATGGATGGAATATTCCCTGCCGATAGGCAACGGGCAATTGGGGGCAAGCCTTTTCGGCGGCGTGGCCACTGACGAAATACAGTTCAACGAAAAAACCCTGTGGACAGGCGGTCCCAACGACATGGGATCATACGGCCAGTACAAGAACTTCGGAAGCGTACTTGTGAAAGATCTCGGTTCCGACTTTGACTACTCCTCCGACCACATGGTCAAAAACTACGTGAGATTTCTCGACATCGAAAACGGCACGGCAGGGGTGGAATACACCAACGCGGCTGGAACAACGGCATATTCGCGCAGATATATAGCCTCCACCAACGACAAGGTCATCGCCGTAAGATACAAGACCGAGGGCGACAACAAACTGGACTTGCTGTTTTCGTATGCGCCGGGAGCAGACATAAACGCCTCCACACCGACTTACAACAACGCGACAGCGTCGTTCGGAGGAAAACTGACAACCGTGACTTACAGTACGGCATTCAGAGTGACGGGTGACGATGATGCCGTCATAACAAGCACTGACGAAGGCATAAGGATAAGCAATGCGAGCGAAGCGGTCCTCTTGCTCGCCGCACTGACGGACTACGACCCCAACAGTGCGTCATGCAAGGGGCTGTACAGCGATGTTGCAGCCGAAGCGTCAGACCGTGTCAGCAAGGCGGAGCAAAAAGGTTGGGATGCGATTTGCCGCGACCACGTCAATACGTTCCAGGGATATATGGGACGCGTAAAGTTCCAACTCTCCAATGCACACAGTTCGCTCCCCACGAACGAACTCATTGACAATTACAACTCCTCCACCAACAAAACCGGCACGGAAGCCGACGTGCTGTTCCTTGAGCAGCTGTACTTTGCCTACGGACGCTATCTGGAAATAAGCAGTTCCCTCGGCATAGATGTGCCGAGCAACCTGCAGGGCATCTGGAACAACAAGTCACAGGCCCCATGGAACTCCGACATCCACTCCAACATCAACATACAGATGAACTATTGGCCGTCAGAACCGACCAACCTGACGGAAACCCACCTGCCGTTCCTCAACTACATAATCAACATGTCAAGCCGCAGCAACTGGAAAAGAGCCGCCACATCATACGGAAACGTAACCAACGGCTGGACTTGCTTTACGGAAAACAACATATTCGGAGGAATGTCAACGTGGGGAAGCAACTACTTTGTGGCAAACGTGTGGTATTGCGCCCATTTGTGGCAGCACTACCGTTACACCCTTGACAAAGAATTCCTGCTCAGGGCTTTTCCCGCCATGTACAGTGCCGCACAGTTCTGGATGGAGCGGATGATCAACGACCGGGGGTATTCTTCGTTGAACATCGCGCCTGACGGCACGTTCGTCGCTCCGAACGAATATTCCCCGGAGCAAGATGCCCACAATTCAGAAGACGGGACAGCCCATGCACAACAGCTCATATACTACCATCTGCAGGCTGTCCGTCAGGCGATAGACATTCTGGGTGGAGAATCCGGGGTGACAGAACAGGAAATCGCAGCTTTGGACAATTACCTCACCAAAACAGACAAAGGTCTTCATACAGAAATATATACAGCCAACACATCCGCAAACAGCGCATGGACAAATCCACGCAACGGAGTGAAGAAAGGAGACCTCATACTGAAAGAATGGAAATACTCGCCGTATTCCGTCAGCAATGACCCCGGCCACCGCCACCTCTCGCATCTGATGGCACTGTATCCCTTGGATCAGATTTCGTCGACAAGCGAGTTTTTCACACCTGCCGTAAACTCACTCAAACTCCGCGGTGATGCCGCTACTGGCTGGTCGATGGGATGGAAAGTAAACCTGTGGGCCCGCGCCCTTGACGGCGACCATGCCCATGTCATAATCAAGAATGCGCTGAAGCACTCCACGTCGTACGGTACCAACCAGTATGCGGGAGGCATCTACTACAACCTGTACGACTCGCACTCCCCGTTCCAAATCGACGGCAATTTCGGCGTATGCGCAGGCATTGCGGAAATGCTCCTGCAAAGCCATGCAGGCAACATCCATATCCTGCCCGCACTGCCATCCGTATGGAAAAAAGGCAGTGTCAGCGGTCTCAAGGCCATCGGAGACTTCGAAGTGGGCGTGGAATGGGAAAACGGACAAGCCACACTAATCACTGTCAAGTCAAACCAGGGACAACCCCTCAGGGTGCACTACCCGAATGTCTTTGACCGTATGGTCACCGTAAACAACGTGGAAATAGACTGCACCGCCGAAGACTACAATACCATATCCATTCCGCTCAAAACCGGAGAGACCGCTGTCATAGACCTGGGCAACACCGCCACGTCCATCAGCAAAAAAAATGCCGGCGACAAGGTACATACCGTCATTAACGGCAGCTGCATCTCATTGAGCGATCCGGAGATTCAACGTCTGACAGCCACTGACCTGAGCGGCAAGACCGTAGGGGTCTCCAACAAGCCGGAGATAAAGGTGGTGGCTCCAACGTCCAAAATTGTAGTGCTCAACGCCACAACCAGGCAAGGGGACTCTTATACCAAAAAAGTCAGAATACAATAGGCGGAATACAATAGGCGGAGACTAACAATTGCCTTTACCCCAAATCGGTCATCAGAAAACTGCACGTCCTTTTTCTGATGGCCGATTTGGCATAAAAAAGAGGATGTGCCGGCTTTGACACGCCCTCAGGTGAAAAGCCAGAGAAGACCGTCACTCTGTGGAGCTTTGTGGTTAAGCGGGAAAAGCAGCGGAAGACTATCGGCGAAAAAAGTTCGTGCTGAAAGAAAAAAAGCTTGAGATGGCGGAATTTCTGTTTGATCTCACGGAGTCGTTCCGCCCGAAACGGATGTCCGCTCCGGGCGGAACGGTTATCCGTTTCCACCGAAACGCAACAGAGTTTCGGGCGGAATGCGTCCGGGAGATCAAGCAGAAATTTTGTCGCGTCAACATTTTTCAACGCCCGGAAGGCTTCGCGGTTTTGACATGTGCGGCAACTGTCCCGCAACACAAAAAACACTTTTGCGCTGAACAAGCGTTTCGGGTTGGATATAAGTTAGTATCTTTGCAGACTGAATTTCTTACAAGTTCACGATATGATCATAGATTTCAGCAAAATAAAGGAAGAGACGCTGCCCCGTTTCAAGGGGGGCGAAAAGGAGTATGTCACCCAAAGGCACATTGACGACAACGTAAAAATCATGAAAGGGCATCTCGCGCCCGGCGCAAGCATAGGAATGCATACCCACACCGAAGACGCCGAGGTCATATTCATGACAACCGGCGAAGGCACGGTGATCTATGACGGCGGGACTTTTCCTCTACGTGCGGGCCAGTGCCACTACTGTCCCAAGGGACACACCCACAGTCTAATCAACAACAGCGGAACCGACATTGAATTCCTTGCCGTAGTGGCAAACCAATAACCCGCCGACACAGCGTTTTACTGTCATGAAAGGTTCCATACAGGCAAAGGGCATAAGAGTCAACAACCTGAAAGGGATTGACGTTGACATTCCACGCGGCAAGTTTGTCGTCATCACCGGCCTTAGCGGAAGCGGGAAGTCAAGCCTTGCCTTTGACACGCTGTACGCCGAGGGACAGCGGCGGTATGTGGAAAGCCTCTCGAGCTATGCGCGCCAATTCCTGGGAAGGCTGAAAAAGCCGGACTGCGATTTCATCAAAGGAATCCCGCCCGCCATAGCCATAGAGCAGAAGACCACCAACCGCAACCAGCGTTCTACTGTAGGAACGACAACAGAGATATACGACTACCTGCGGATGCTCTTCGCACGGGCGGGCAAGACCTACTCGCCTGTCAGTGGCGAAGAAGTGAAAAGCGACACCGTGGACGATGTCGTCAAGTATGTCACAAGTCTGGGCGAGGGGCAGAAATTCACCATTGAATGTCCGCTGACGATCTCGCCGGGACGGACTCTCGCCCAGCAGCTGGAGGCAGAATGCAAGCAGGGGTTTTCGCGCATCACGGCCAACGGGGAACCGCAGAACATCAACGAGCTCAAGCCGGAAGACATAGATGCGCTTAGTCCGGACTGCGTAAATCTGCTCATAGACCGTTTGTCCGTAAGGTCTGACCGTGACTCGCTGTCACGGCTTTACGAAAGCATAGAAACGGCTTTTGAGGAAGGAGGGCAACAGTGCTTCATAAGAAAGCGCGGCGATGCCGTGACACGCAATTTCAGCACGGCTTTCGAACGCGACGGCATTATTTTCGAACGCCCTACGGATGCCATGTTCTCATTCAACTCACCGGCGGGGGCATGTCCGGAATGCGAGGGGTTCGGCATGACCGTGGGGATTGACGAGACACTGGTAATTCCCAACACCGCACTGTCCGTATGGGACGGGGCCGTGCAATGTTGGCGCGGCGACAAGATGGGCGAATGGAAACGGGTGTTCTGCGAGAGAAACAGCCCCAAAGGATTTCCCGTGTTTGAACCGTACTATGCCCTGTCCGAAAAACACAAAAACATACTGTGGCACGGCGACGAGGAAGAGCAGCGGCTCCCCGAAGAGCAACAGGTGAGCATCGACGCCTTTTTCCGCATGGTAAAACGCAACCTGTACAAGATACAGTACAGGGTAATGCTGGCACACTACCGCGGCAAGACAATATGTCCCGTTTGCCACGGACGGAGGCTGAAGAAAGAGGCGGAATACGTCAAGGTGGACGGGCACACCATCACCGAGCTGACAAGAATGCCGATACGGCAGCTCAACGAGTTGTTCCGGCATATGGAGAGCAACGATTTCCCTATCCTCACCAACGAGATAAAAACACGGCTCCAGACCCTGTCCGATGTGGGATTGGGCTACCTGACACTCGACAGGGCATCCAACACCCTTTCGGGAGGCGAAAGCCAGCGAATCAGCATAGCGACATCGCTGAGCAGCAACCTCATGGGATCACTCTACATCCTCGACGAACCGAGCGTAGGACTCCATCCGCGCGACACGGAGAAGCTGATCGGAGTGCTGCGCAGGCTACAGCAGCTTGGCAACACCGTAGTGGTGGTTGAACACGACGAGGAGATCATGCGCTCCGCAGACTACATCATAGACATCGGCCCCGGAGCCGGTGTCAACGGAGGGAAAATAGTCTATCAAGGCAATATGTCAGAACTGAGGCACGGGACCGAAAGCTACACCGTGAGATACCTTCTCGGCGAAGACACCATTCCCGTACCCTCGTCGCGCCGCAGCTCAAACCGCCGCATCGTTGTCAGGGGGGCGAGGGCCAACAACCTGAAAGGGATTGACGCAACCTTTCCGCTCAACGTCATGACCGTTGTCACGGGAGTGAGCGGCAGCGGAAAGTCCTCGCTCGTGACAAACATCCTTTACCGCGGGCTGAAGCGGCATTTTGACGAAGCGTGCGAACGCC
Source organism: Anaerovoracaceae bacterium (assembly GCA_963617965.1). Lineage (GTDB taxonomy): Bacteria > Bacteroidota > Bacteroidia > Bacteroidales > Bacteroidaceae > UBA6382. The sequence continues at coordinate 13,193 of CAVEQO010000004.1, read as the reverse complement.
CCGGCGAATACGTGTCGCTGGAGGGCGACCTGAAAGCCCTCGGCGGTGTCACGCTGATTGACCAAAGCGGCATCGGGACTTCATCGCGCAGCAACCCCGTGACATACATAAAAGCCTACGACCTGATACGCAAGCTGATGGCAGACCAGCCCCTTTCAAAACAGCTGGACTTCAACGCCGCCACCTTTTCGTTCAACACGGAAGGCGGGAGATGCGAGAACTGCAATGGGGAAGGAAAGATAAAGGTGTCGATGCAGTTCATGGCCGACATAGAAATAGAATGCGAGGAGTGCTGCGGCAAACGGTTCAAGAAAGATGTCCTTGAGGTAACTTTTGCAGGGAAGAACATTTTCGACATTCTCGATATGGAGGTTGACGAAGCCATTGACTTCTTTGAGCACAACGGGCAACCTGCCGTATCACGACGCATAAAGCCGCTCCATGATGTCGGCTTGGGCTACATAAAGCTCGGGCAGGCATCGTCAACACTTTCCGGAGGCGAGAACCAGCGCGTGAAACTGGCCTCGTATCTTGCAAGTGAAAAGACACAGCCCACTCTGTTCATTTTTGACGAACCGACCACGGGACTGCATTTCCACGACATACAGATACTCCTGCAAGCTTTCCAAACCCTGATTGCCCACGGGCACACCCTTGTAGTCATAGAACACAATCCGGATGTGATAAAATGCGCTGACCACATCATAGATCTGGGCCCCGAAGGAGGAGACGAGGGAGGCCGCATCGTAGCGGAGGGTACCCCCGAACAGATAGCATCATGCCCCGACAGTTACACGGCAAGATTTCTCAGGGAAAAAATCACAGGAAAACCAACACCCGGCGCAAACGGACAGCCACGATGAAGAATGAAGAATGAGGAGAGATGGCTATACAACTACACGGAGCTGAAATCATACATTGAAGAACACGGGCAACTGCCGAACAAAAAGAAAACAGAAAACCGAAGGTTGCTGAACTGGTGGAAATACAACCGCAAACTCATCAAACTCGGAAAAATAAGCAATGAACGTGCAAAAATGCTGGCAAAGCTGTCCGAAACACGCAGGTGTTTTATGCAGACTGACAGCTTTTTGTAATTATTAACTAAATTGCAACTTGCCGTTTCGGGTGTTCGGGCTATCTTTACAGACAATATAACTTTCAAAACCACTGTCATGGTTTCCACGCTCATCATACTCTTGGTATCCGCCGTGTTTTTTGCTGTCGGAAAAATACGTTCCGACATAGTGGCTCTCTGTGCAACCATTTGCCTGCTGCTTACGGGGGTGCTCACGCCGCACGAAGCCCTTGCGGGGTTTTCGAACCAGGTGGTAATCATGATGGCAGGATTGTTTGTGGTAGGCGGAGCCATCTTCCAGACCGGTGCGGCAAAAAAAGCCAGTGCGTGGCTCATGTCGCTTGCGGGCGACAGCGAGCTCAAACTGTTTGTACTGCTCATGGCAGCCACGGCCGCAATCGGAGCCTTCGTGAGCAACACTGGCACTGTGGCACTCATGATGCCCATCGTGGTAAGCCTTGCCCAGAAGGCAAACATACAGTCAAGCCGGCTGCTTATGCCCCTTGCCTTTGCAAGCAGCATGGGCGGAATGCTCACCCTGATAGGCACGCCGCCCAACCTGGTGATACAGGAAACCCTTGAAGAAGCCGGCTACGAGCCTTTGGGATTTTTCAGTTTTCTGCCGGTAGGAGCGATCTGCATAGTTGTCGGCATAATCGTTCTGCTGCCCCTCAGCAAACGTTTCCTTTCGGGCGGGCAAAAGAAAGGGCACAGCCGCAAACCACAGGCCAAGACTCTTGAAAATCTTATCTCCGAATACAAGCTGGAAGAGGATCTCTCAGTGTTTGCCATAACTGCAAAATCGCTGGCATGCGGCAAGACCCTCGCCCAAATAGACCTGCACCACCGCTACGGGCTGACCGTGCTGGAGGTGAGACGGATTAAAAAGGCGCACACGCCCCTCATGAAAGAAGTGGAACAGCAGATGGCAGGACCCGACACCGCCCTCGCAAGCGGTGACATCATATATCTCAGCGGAAACAAGGAAAAGGCAGACCGCTTTGCCCGCGACATGCAGCTCGAGCAAGCCACAGAGCAGCTTGCGTTCTACGACATCGGCATTGCAGAGATAATCCTAATGCAAAACTCGCGTTTCTGCGGCAAAGAACTCAAAGAAACAAACCTGCGACGCCTGTACAACATCAACGTGTTGGGCATCAAGCGCAATGACGAATACATCACGAGCGATTTGCCCGGCATCACGCTGAAAAGGGGCGATATTCTTCTCATACAGGGCAAGTGGAGCAACATCGCCAGGATTTCAAACGACACAGACGGTATCGTGGTGATGGGACAGCCCCTCGAGGAAGCGGCCAAAGTGACACTTGACTACAAAGCCCCGCTCGCAGTCACGATAATGCTGCTGATGGTGGGAGCCATGGTGTTTGACTTTATTCCCGTTGCGCCGGTAACAGCCGTGATGGCAGCTGCGGTACTGATGGTCCTCACCGGATGTCTGCGGAACGTGGAAGCCGCATACAAAACCATCAATTGGGAAAGCATCGTACTCATAGCGGCCATGCTGCCAATGTCCGTGGCACTGGAAAAGACGGGGGTGTCGGAAGCCGTCAGTTCCATGCTGACAGACAATCTGGGGAAAGCAAGCCCCTATGCCCTGCTGGCCGGCGTGTATTTCACCACCTCGCTGCTGACAATGTTCATAAGCAACACCGCCACGGCCGTTCTCATGTCGCCGATAGCCCTTTCATCAGCCACAGCGATGGGGCTGAGTCCCTACCCTCTGCTGTTTGCCGTCACACTGGGAGCGAGCATGTGCTTCGCCTCGCCGTTTTCCACGCCGCCGAACGCCCTGGTGATGCAGGCCGGCGGATACAGGTTCACTGACTACATACGGGTAGGACTGCCTTTGCAGATAATCATGGGGATTGTGATGGTGGCTGTTCTGCCGCTGCTGTTTCCGTTCTGAACCGAAGAGAGTTCCGCTGTTGCGCCTGACGCATACTGAACTCACATCCGCAGTACTGCTGGTTATAAAACCCGTTTTCCTTCAGCAGGGCATTGCGCCGGTCCTGCAAGCCTCCCTTGCGCCAATTCCGGTCCAGAAAGACAACTCCGTTGTCCACGCAAGCCTCCGCCATATGACCAGCTTCGGCAATCTGGGCAATGCTCTTCCACCGCGACGACGCCAAAGTCGTGGCCATGACAGCGAAGCCGTTTTCCTTGGCGTATATCGCGGTACGCCTCAAGCGGAACTCAAAGCAACGCAGGCATCTCAGACCGCGCTCGGGCTGGTTTTCCATACCCCTCACATGGCCAAGCCATTCTTCGTGGCAACAGGTGTCTTCAACAAAAGGGACCGAGAGACTCCGCAGATAGTCCCGTATTTCATTGCGGCGGTGTTCGTACTCTGCAACAGGATATATGTTAGGGTTGGAGTAAAACACTGTCGGTCTGATGCCGTTTTGCAAAAAAAACTCCAATACCGCAGCCGAACACGGCGCACAACAAGAATGCAACAGGACGCTGCGCCCTGTTGCATTCGCTATATCCGGCAATTCAATGGCAGACCTCTGTGTCATAGCAATCCGCCACGTCTCTTTCAGAAATAAAGGCCAAAGCCCACTTTGAGCCCTACGGCACTCTTGTCGCCAAAATCGTTGAGCGACATATTGTAGTAGACGGCAGGCTCTATGCTGACGTAATGGTTGATGTAGAAACAGTAGCCGACCTCAATGGGGATGCGGAGGTCATTGTAGCTCGTGGTTTCATGGCAATACTCAAGACCGGCTCCCAGAAACACACCGTTCTGGGTGAAATAATATCTGCCGCCCAAGCCCAGCGTGATGTCATCGAAGTGCGGCTTGTGGCTATAGCCTACATTGGCTTTAAGCATGATCCCGTCGTAGAGGAAATAGCCCGCCGTTGCATCCATGCCAAAACGCAGCTTTTCCGAACTGCTGTATGACAGCCCCAGATTTGTTATTGAGGCCCCGACATATTTCGTCCCTTGTTCAAACTGGGCCTTGCCAACTGTCGCCCCCAAGAGGAGAGCCACTGCCAATAGAATCTTTTTCATTTGTGTTTTTTGTTTTAAGTTTGTATTAAGCATGCGACCGTTTAAACCATACGGAAAAAACAAAGGGTCTTTCGTGTACAAAAATACGTATTATTTTCGTATGCAGCACCAAAAGAAAGGAAAAATAATTAATTTCGCAACGAAACAAGAAAACCGGCAAACAGCCCATGCGCATATTACATACCGCCATCTTTCTGGCTTTGTTTTTCTTCTGTCACAAGACCTGCGCCCAGCTGTCCCTCATGTCGCCCAAGAGGGAGTTCCGCGGTGTCTGGCTCACCACGCTCAGCGGGCTGGACTGGCCTACGGCAAAGGCGAACGGCATTTCCGGCATCAAGAGCCAGCAAGAAGAACTACGCAATATTCTTGACAAACTCAAAGCGGCCAATTTCAATGCCGTTGTCATGCAGGTGAGGACAAGAGCCGCAGTAATATACCCGTCAGCAATAGAGCCGTGGGACGCATGCCTGACAGGCAAATACGGAGTGAGTCCGGGATACGATCCTATGGCCTTCGCAATTGAAGAATGCCACAAGCGCGGACTACAGTTTCACGCATGGCTTGTGGCCATTCCCGGCAACAAGTCCGCCCAGTCGAAGGCGTTGGGGAAGATGTCGTTGGACAAGCGGAGACCAGATCTCTGCCTGAAAACCAGCGAGGGGTATATGCTCAATCCGGGGCTTGCCGGAACCGCCGACTATCTGGCTTCGCTGTGTGAAGAGATTACGAAGAACTACGACATTGACGGCATAAGTCTGGACTATATCCGCTACCCGGAGAAAGAAATAAAATTCAACGACCTGCCAACATACAGGAAACTTTCCGGCGAAGGACAATCGCTGTCGGACTGGCGCAGGGGCAACATCTCGCGTTGCGTAAAAGCCATACATGACAGAGTGAAAGCCATAAAGCCATGGGTGGCCGTCAGCTGCAGCCCGATAGGAAAATTCCGCGACACCAGAAGATACCCCTCTGGGGGATGGAACGCCTACAACGCCGTAGCACAGGACGCCAAGCTGTGGCTCAAGGAGGGATGGATGGACATTCTCATGCCCATGATGTATTTCAGGGGCAACCACTATTTCCCCTTTGCCCTGGACTGGCAAGAAGACTCTTACGGCCGGTGCATAGCGTCAGGATTGGGCGTTTACCTGACAGACCGTAACCAGAAAAACTGGCACCGTGGCATAATTGAAAGCGAGATAGAGTTTGGCAGAGCCAACGGGCTTGGAGGCCAGGTGTTTTTCCGATCACGGTTCATAACAAACAACACAAAAGGCATCTACGACAACATCAAGAACAACCTGTACTATTCAAAGGCTCTGGTACCGCCACTTGCCGGCAACGGCATCCCGACTCCCGCAACGCCGACCAACGGGACTGTCACCGCCACTGGCAACGGCATCAGAATAGTCTGGCGCGGCAATGTGGAAGACTACAGGTATGTCCTATACCGCAGCAACCGATACCCTGTGGACACAAACAACGGCGCTTGCATATACATCACGGACATAATCCAACCTTGTGTCACCATAGACACCCCCTACCCCGTCGGGCTGACACCGTATTACGCAATAACGGCAATAAACCGCTACGGAGTGGAAAGCAAGCCTCTGGAACTGAACAAGCCGCATCATTTTGTGGAAATACAGAAGTTTACCGGACTCTGCCCGGAAGAGGCGGTGAAACCGTGAAAGTTTCCTTCACCCCACAATTTCTATCAAAGAAACGAAACGGGTGTCTGACAATATCGGCGTAAGAAACAGCACTCCCCCGGCCAGCCTGCCGTCCGCACCGAAAACCGGCTTCGGCATACATTTGCACTTCGCCGCAAGTTCTCCACTGTCTTTGCTGTAAACAATTCTGAATTCGGCATTGTGGTCTTTGTCGACCAGATCCGACAAGTGCAATGACAGCATACCCATAGTACGCCTCACGTTGATTTCCACGCACGGATGTACGGCGAGCCTTCCACCGTCGTCCACAACCATCATGTCCACGCCCAACGGTCCCATATAATTGCCTACAAAAATTTTACGGAGAGCCGAGACCAACACTTCTGTGAGATCCCTGTAAAACTCACGGGGGAAACAGGTCTCCATTATGTTCCACAAGCGTTCCTGCGGCATCAGCAAGTTGCCCGCATAGGCATTGTTGGAGGCAGTACGGAACACCGACAGTCCGCTGTATTCCACTGTGTCTTCGGTCACGACAAACTCCATTGCAAAATCCCGGATTTTGCTGTAATACGGCTCAATGACAACCCCCCCATGCAATTTGATACAACGCAACGCCCAGTTTCGCTGTTGCCCACTGACGCAGCCGTTGACAAAGCGCAAACCACGACCACTGCCCGACCACAGCTCTTTCAACACGAACCGCCCCTCCGGCAGACACAGACTTTCCCCCGAGGTGCATAACGTACTCTCACCACATAAAGGCCACTTGTCGCCCAACGACTTCCTCAGTGCACCAAGCACCCTCATCGCTGTTTCACGCGAAGACAGTGTCCTTATCTTTTCAAGTTGTCCGGACGAAGGCAGATGCGAGAATCCGCATGACTTCAACTTGCACACCAGCGCGGAATCCCACCCCCACACAGGAGCAAACGGGTTGTACGACACTTCACCGGCAGGAACAAAGAAATCCGCCAATTTGGCCAAATCGCGTTCCATCGCCCTCACGTTTGGCGGAGGGGTATAAGAAACTCCTCCATGCGAAAGAGCCAAATCGTGTGAAAAGTTTGCCAACGAACATTCCATATACGCAAAGTTAATCCTTTATCCAAATATTTTCAATACCAGTATGCAATTTAGCCGTTTTTTTACTACTTTTGCTGACAAATCCAAACTTGTATACAATATGGAGAATTTCTTTCAGCGCCATGCTTATTTGTTGGAGCATACGGATTTGTCAATGACTCGTCCACTAATGAACGAAATAGACTGGAAACACCGGTTGATAGGAATCAAAGGGCCCAGAGGCGTGGGCAAGACCACATTCCTCCTGCAGTATGCAAAAAAGAACTATGACAACGCGACAAGACGCTGCCTGTATGTCAACATGAACAGCTTTTATTTCAGGGGACGCGGGCTTGTGGATTTTGCGCAGGAATTCGTGAAGCGCGGCGGAAGGGTTCTCATCATAGACCAGATATTCAAGCAAAACGGGTGGCGCGATGAACTGTGCGAGTGCTACAAGACATTGCCGGCACTGCAGATTGTCTTTGCCACCACCACGGTAGAGGAAAGCGGAAGCGAAAACGACGAGCTTTCGACCATTGCGCATTTCTATTTCCTGCATGGTTTTTCTTTCAGGGAATACATCAACCTGCAGGCGGGTGTCGACATTCCCCGTTTTACACTTGACGACATTCTTCATCACACCGAAGAAGTACAACGTACCGTGTTGATGAAAGTGAGGCCATGGATCTATCTGCAAAGCTATTTGCACCACGGCTATTATCCCATATACATAGAGAACCACAATTTCACAGAGACACTGCTCAAGACGACAAATGCCATGATCGAGGTTGACATCTTGTTTACCAAGCAGATTGACGTGAAATATGTAAGCCGTCTGAAAAAGCTGCTGTATCTTCTGGTAACCGGCGGCAACGAGTCCCCCAACGTAAGCAATCTGGCACAGGAGATAAACACGTCGCGCGCCACGGTGATGAACTACATGAACAGCCTTGAGGAAGCGCGTCTGATACACCAGATATACAAACATGCGCCAAACGGCCCCAAGAAGCCCACACGTATCCTCACCCACAACACCAACATTCTCTATGCGGTGCTCAGCGGTTCACCGTTTGACCAGGAAGTGATGGAGACTTTCTTCACCAACAGCATCTGGCGACACCACAAGGTCGAGACAACGAGAAGGTCAAACATATTCATCGTAGATGACGACACACAGATTTGTGTGTGTGACAAGATCTCAAAAAAACGCGCGAAACTCGAAAACATTTACTACGCGCGGTACAACACAGAGATTTCGCGCGACGGGGACATTCCCCTGTGGATGTTCGGATTCCTTTATTGACCCGACACGTGGAAATCGTACAGACCGCAAAAAACCATGACATTTATTTGCATTAGTCCGCAAACAAGACTAATGCATATAAATTTTTATAAAAGACCGGATAACACAAAAAAATAACTAACACAACCTTAAACAATGGCAAAAGAAAAAAAATTTATGACCTGTGACGGCAATGAGGCCGCTGCACACATTGCCTATATGTTCTCTGAGGTAGCTGCAATCTACCCTATCACGCCATCCAGTCCTATGGCAGAACATGTAGACGAATGGGCTTGTAAAAACAGGAAAAATCTTTTTGGCGACACCGTTGCCGTTCAGGAAATGCAATCAGAAGGAGGCGCCGCCGGGGCTGTCCACGGTTCTCTTCAAGCCGGTGCCCTTACCACGACGTTCACGGCATCACAAGGCTTGTTGCTGATGATACCGAACATGTATAAAATTGCGGGCGAGCTTCTGCCCACCGTGTTCCATGTCTCCGCACGCACGCTCGCAACCCACTCCCTGTGTATCTTTGGCGACCACAGCGATGTTATGGCTTGCCGTCAAACGGGTTTTGCAATGCTTTGCGAAGGCTCTGTACAAGAAGTGATGGATCTCTCGGCCGTTGCCCACCTTGCAGCTATAAAAGGCCGTGTTCCTTTCATAAATTTCTTTGACGGGTTCCGCACATCTCACGAATACCAGAAGATTGAGGTTATGGATCAGGAGGAATTGCGTCCTCTTCTTGACACCAAGGCCCTCTCAGAATTCCGCAGACGGGCAATGACCCCCGAACACCCGGAGGCGAAGGGAATGGCCGAAAATCCGGAAACTTTCTTTGCCCATCGCGAAAGCTGTAATCCTTATTACGAGGCCGTTCCGGAAATCGTAGAACAATATATGGCAGAAGTCAGCAAGATATGCGGACGCGAATACAAACTCTTCTCTTACTACGGAGCGAAAGACGCAGACCGTGTTATAATACTGATGGGATCTGCCACAGAAGCCGCCCGTGAAGCTATCGACTATCTGACAGCACAAGGCCAGAAAGTCGGCATGATAAGCGTTCACCTCTACCGTCCGTTCTCCGCAAGGCATCTTCTGGCCGCCGTACCGGCCTCCGCAAGGAAAATAGCAGTCCTTGACAGGACAAAAGAACCGGGAGCCTGCGGCGAGCCTCTTTACCTTGATGTCAAGGATGCATTCTACGGTGCGGAAAACGCTCCTCTCATAGTTGGCGGACGCTATGGCCTCGGCTCTGCCGACACGACTCCCACCATGATCAAGTCCGTGTACGACAACCTCAACTTGCCGGAGCCAAAGAACCACTTCACACTGGGCATCGTCGATGACGTGACCTACACATCTCTTCCACTCGAGAAGGAAATGGCTCTCGGCGGTGAAGGAATTTTCGAGGCAAAATTCTTCGGACTCGGTGCCGACGGAACTGTTGGCGCAAACAAGAATTCCGTGAAAATCATCGGAGACAATACTGACAAATACTGCCAGGCATATTTCTCTTACGACTCCAAGAAATCGGGAGGCTTTACCTGCTCGCACCTCCGCTTCGGTGACACGCCGATCCGCTCCACATACCAAATCAAGACACCGAATTTCGTGGCTTGCCACGTTCAGGCATACCTGCACATGTACGATGTACTCCGCGGTCTGCGCGACGGCGGCACTTTCTTGCTCAACACCATATGGGACGGTGAGGAGCTGACAAAGAACCTGCCCAACAATGTCAAGAAGTACTTTGCCGAGCACAACATTAACGTTTTCTATATAAACGCTACGAAAATAGCACAGGAAATCGGACTGGGCAATCGCACCAACACCATCCTCCAGTCCGCTTTCTTCCGCATTACAAAGGTCATACCTGTTGACTTGGCAGTCGAGCAGATGAAGAAATTCATAGAGAAGTCCTACGGCAAGAAAGGCCAGGATGTCGTCAACATGAACTATTCTGCGGTAGACCGCGGCGGCGAATACAAGACTCTCGCCATTGACCCGGCGTGGGCACAACTGCCGCCCGATGAAGAACCCAAGCGAAACGAGCCTGAATTCATCTCCAAGATAGTTCGCCCGATCAACGCCCAAAACGGCGATCTCCTTCCTGTCTCGGCCTACAAGGGCATTGAAGACGGAGCGTGGAAACAAGGGACTGCAGCATACGAAAAGCGTGGTGTCGCCACATTCGTGCCTGTTTGGAAGCCAGATTTCTGCTCACAGTGCAACAAGTGCGCCTTTGTTTGTCCCCATGCTGCCATCCGTCCTTTCGTGATGGACGAGACGGAGAAAGCCGGATTTGCCGGCGAGACCATTGAAATCAAAGCCCCTGCATCCATCAAGGGCATGCAGTTCCGCATGCAAGTGGATGTAATGGACTGTCTCGGCTGCGGAAACTGTGTTGATGTTTGTCTGGGCAAGAAAGTCGACGGACAGGTTGTCAAGGCTCTTGAAATGGTTCCGCTCGAAGGACAGGAGAACGAAGACGCCAACTGGAGTTACTGCGTGGACAATGTCAAATCAAAACAAGACCTGCTTGACTTTGCAGCCAATCCGCGCACAAGCCAGTTCGCAACGCCGCTCTTTGAGTTCTCGGGAGCCTGCTCCGGTTGCGGCGAGACCCCGTATGTCAAACTTGTCAGCCAACTCTTCGGCGACCACGAGATGGTTGCAAACGCCACAGGGTGTTCATCCATCTACTCCGGCTCCATCCCCTCCACTCCATACACGGTCAACGCAAAGGGACAGGGCCCGGCATGGGCAAACTCGCTGTTTGAGGATTTCTGCGAGTTTGGTCTCGGTATGGTTCTTGCCAACAAGAAGATGCGCAACCGCATAACCGACTTGCTGAATTCCGCAATAGCCGCCGACAGTACTCCAACTTCATTCAAGGAGGCGGCACAAGAGTGGATTGACGGCAAGGACAGGTATGAGACATCCAAAGCCGCCGCCGAAAAGCTCGTGCCCGCTATAAAAGAGGGTGCTTCAAACGGTTGCCCGACATGCCAGCAGCTTGAGGAATTGTCACACTACCTCACAAAGCGCAGCCAGTGGATTATCGGTGGCGATGGTGCCTCTTACGACATCGGTTATGGCGGTCTTGACCACGTGTTGGCTTCCGGTGAAGATGTCAACATACTTGTGCTTGACACTGAAGTGTACTCCAACACCGGCGGTCAGGCATCAAAGGCAACCCCCATTGGTGCTATAGCCCAATTTGCAGCTAACGGCAAGCGTGTGACCAAGAAAGACCTCGGTCTTATGCAGGCGACCTACGGTTATGTCTACGTGGCACAGGTTTGCATGGGTGCAGATCAGGCACAGTGTCTCAAGGCTATCCGCGAAGCAGAAGCCTATCCGGGACCGTCGCTCATAATTGCCTATGCACCATGTATCAACCACGGTCTTAAGGCAAAGGGTGGCATGGGCAAGAGCCAAGCCGAGGAAGCCAAGGCCGTAGAATGCGGCTACTGGCATCTGTGGCGCTACAACCCAGCTCTTGCAGAGCAAGGCAAGAATCCGTTCTCCCTTGACTCCAAGGAACCGCAATGGGACAAGTTCCAGGCTTACCTCGACGGGGAAGTGCGTTTCCTCTCGCTGAAAAAATCTTTCCCCGGTGAAGCGCAGGAACTGTATGACGCGACACAGGCAGCCGCACTCAAACGTTACAAGAGTTATGTTCGCAAGACCAAAGAAGACTGGAGCGAATAACACACAATCAACCGAAAACAAAAAAGTCCCCGCAACGAATTGCGGGGACTTTTTGTAATCATCCAAAACCAAAAGCCAGTTTCAATTGCGAACCGACCGTCTGGAACCGTTCCTAAAGCGAAATGATAATATCTCTTTCTCATGGTTTTTTGGATGAAACATATTCATCACAATGCTAATCTTTCGTAAACTTTAGCCCGACTTCACGGATTCCATGTCATATAGAACCTCTATTTAACTCGCAGCATGAAAGTTTCTGCGAATTCCATGTTACCTTTGCATAAGATTGGCTGCATCTCAGCAATCGAAGTAAACTTCATTGCATTCGATTTGCACAATCTTCGCATCCAAAAAGAATTCAACTTACCCACAAAGCGACAAAAACCATGGCAAAAGCAGGTCACATATACAACAATCCCCATGCCGACGAGCTGACAGATAGCAGTCACACCATCGATGACATCCGGACGGTCAGCGGTTTCCGCAGTCGCAGTTCCGTCTTCCGCAGACCGAACAAGTATGGCGTGAAGTTGTATCAAGGTCACTTTAGTAGACCGTTGGGAAAGAGAAAGCCAAAAGAGGAACAATGAATATGGAAGAAGACGTATCCATTACCAAGACTCGTTGTCATTGGTGCAACCTGAGCAATTCCCTGTATGTTGCTTATCACGACACGGAATGGGGAGTACCAGTGCATGATGACCGCAAGTTATTCGAGATGCTGATTCTCGAATGTTTCCAAGCCGGTCTTTCGTGGGAGTGTATTCTCAACAAGCGAGACGCTTTCCGTAAGGCATTTGATGGCTTTGATTGTCGCGCAGTGGCAGAATACGATGACGTGAAATTGGAGGCGTTGCGCCATAACGAAGGCATCGTTAGAAACAAATTGAAGATAGCGGCTGCTGTCAGCAATGCCAAGGCTTTCATGTATGTTCAGACCGAGTTTGGATCGTTCGACAAGTTCATTTGGAGTTTTACCGAAGGCAAGGTCATCCATGATTGGGAAAGGACTTCATCTCCTTTGTCTGACACAATATCAAAGGAATTGAGGAATCGTGGCATGAAGTTCATAGGAACAACTATCGTATATTCATTCCTGCAAGCCATAGGCATCATTGACTCGCATGAAGAAGAATGTTGGTTATACAAAGGTAAAGGATAGTAGAATGCAAAAGGAACTTGTACCAAACGGAGGTATTCCCCGCAGCATACTTTTTGTGATGGCTGTGACTGCCGGACTGACAGTTGCCAATTTGTATTACAACCAGCCACTGCTCGAAACCATGCGCCAAAGTCTTGGTGCGACGGAGTTGCAGGCAAACCTCATCACGT
>CAVEQO010000003.1:0-84304 GCA_963617965.1 Anaerovoracaceae bacterium | reverse complement strand
CGTTGATATCATGTTATAGATTATCGGCAAGGGTTATAATCAGGTGTTCTCCATCACAGTACAAGGGGGGGTGTGCCGAAAAACCGGCACACCCCCCCTTGTACTGTGACGGGCTGCTTAATGCCCCGTTTGGGTTGAAGCAGGGAAAGGAGTCCTGAAAGTCATCATTTTTCGCGTCCTGCGGGGACAGGGGCTGGAGCGTCAATGTCCTCCCACTGCGAGTTGACGGTACGCTTGCCCCTCCATTTCTTCACTGACGTGTTGTAGATGCAGTCGCTCCATTCGGGCGGAATGATTTCCGTGCCGTCAGCGGAGCAGACACCGCACAACGACCCCTTCCTGATATGGAAGAAATTCCTTGCGGGATTGAAATTGCAAAGGGTGTAGCCGCGCTTGAGCGGAACGATTTCGCGCCCCGACGCAAGGTCGCATGCCCCCTCACTTTTTCCGTCGGACACGATGAAGAACCCGTGTTTTTTCGTGCATAGCGTATAGCCGCGGCCCGGCGAAATCAATTCGCGCCCCGTGGAGTCGCACACTCCCACGAGATTGTCTTTCTTGACCGTGTAGTACGAGTCGTGGCTGTTGAAAGTGAAGCCAGTGTAGCCGCGATCCGGCGACAGGATTTCCGTGCCGTCAACACGGCAAAGCCCGTAGGAGTTTCTGATGAACATCTTTTCCCTGGACATCTCCGCCTTGCTCACCTTGAAGTTCTTCCTTTCGGGCTGGTAGGTGCAAGTCCTGTAACCCCTTGAGGCCGGTATTATCACTTTCTTGTCAGCATCAAGCACCTGACAGTTGCCGCCGATGCGCATCTTGTACCACGTGAATCCGTCCTTTTCCGTCTTGAGCTCCGGTTCCGCTGTCTTTTGGGCATATACGACCGCCCCGAAGCAGCAGGCAAGCGCAAGCAACAACACCCGGAATGCCCGATGTCTGTCTTTTGTCTTCATTGATTTGTCCTTGTTTGATTATTGATTATTGATTGTTTGATATCAGTGTTTTTCCTTGTGTTCCTTGTCATACTGCATTTTCCTCTCGAAGAAACGCACCTTGGCCTGCGCGCGGTCAAGGCGTGTCTCAAAGGAATCGCGGGCCAGATAATCAAGCCCTGTCTGACGGGCCAAAAAATCAGCCTCACCCAACTGTTCGCACGCCTCGGCAAGATTTATGGAGTCAAGCAGTATTATGGCTTCCTCGCGTGCGTTGAGAGCCAACGGGCACCTGACGCGCAGGCTGTCAACATATGTGCGCGCCAACGGGTAGTCGGCATCGCGCAGCGAAGCCCTCGCCAGACCCAACCACCGCTGCCCCTGCCGCTCAAGGTCGGCAGTGCCGTCGCTCCGGCCGCACGAGCACGCCAGCAGCACGGCCGCCAACAGGCACACACAGCATTTGTCAATAACGGTATTCATAACAAGCGGGCTATTCTTTCGCCCTGTGCAAAAGTAGCGGTTTTTCGCCCGGCAGAACCCGTTTATACATGAAAAAGTCGTAATTTTGGCGTTAAAAAATCAAAACGGAATGCGTCTACTGAGCAAAAAAGAACTTTGCGAGTGTCTCAAAGCGCAGATTTTCCACACCATAGGACAAACCGCCGACCAGCTTGGCAAGGAGTGCTACCTCATAGGCGGCTATGTGAGGGACTTGTTTCTGGAGCGTCCCTCCAAGGACATTGACATCATGGTGGTGGGCAGCGGAATTGACGTGGCCACCGCCCTCACCCGGACTCTGGGCAGCGGGGCTAGCCTGAGCGTGTTCCGCAATTTCGGCACAGCGCAGGTAAAGTGGCACCACACCGAAATAGAATTCGTGGGCGCACGGCGCGAGAGTTACCGCCGCGACTCGCGCAAGCCCATCGTGGAGGACGGCACACTGCAGGACGACCTTGAGCGGCGCGACTTCACCATCAACGCCATGGGCATATGTCTGAACAGCGGGCGTTTCGGCGAACTGACAGACCCTTTCTACGGTTTTGAGGACTTGCGCGACCGCATCATACGCACACCGCTCAACCCCGATGTCACGTTCAGCGACGATCCCCTGCGCATGATGCGCTGCGTGAGGTTCGCCACCCAGCTCAACTTCCATATAGAAGAGGAAACGTTTGACGCCCTCGCCGCAAACTGCGACCGGATAGGCATCATCAGCAAGGAGCGCATCACCGACGAGCTCAACAAGACGATAGCAGCCCCCAGACCCTCGCGCGGTTTCGTGGAACTCGACCGTTCGGGGCTGCTCCGCCACATCTTCCCCGAGCTGGCGGCACTCAACATCAAGGAGACACGCAACGGCAAAAGCCACAAAAACATCTTCTACCACACCCTCGAAGTGCTTGACAACGTGGCGAACGTGTCCAACAACCTGTGGCTCAGGTGGGCAGCCCTGCTCCACGACATAGGGAAGCCGCAGACCAAGGCTTTCAGCCCACAGACGGGCTGGACTTTCCACAGCCACAGTTTCGTGGGGTCGAAGATGGTCAAGGGCATCTTCCGCAGGATGAAGCTGCCCATGGACGAACGGATGAAATATGTGGAGAAACTCGTAGAACTGCACATGCGTCCCATTGCCATCAGCGACGACATCGTGACCGACAGTGCCGTGCGCCGGCTGCTCTTTGACGCCGGCGACAGCATTGACGACCTCATGACGCTGTGCGAGGCTGACATCACCAGCCGCAACGAGGCGAAAAAGCAACGGTTCCGCAACAATTTCCAGCTGGTACGCCAAAAACTCGCCGATCTGGAGGAACGCGACCGCATACGCAACTTCCAGCCTCCCGTGGACGGCGAGGAAATCATGTCCACTTTCCACCTCAAGCCATGCGCCGAAGTGGGAGCCATAAAGTCGGCCATAAAAGATGCCATACTAGACGGGCGCATTCCGAACGAGCATGACGCCGCCTACCAGTTCATGCTACAGCGCGCGCGCCAGATGGGGCTCACTCCAGAGCCACGGCAGGAACAGCAATAACACCTCAATGCGAAAAGGGCCCGCAGCACAGTGCTGCGGGCCCTTTTCGCATTGAGGTACCTAGCAGATTCGAACTGCTGTACACGGTTTTGCAGACCGTTGCCTAGCCACTCGGCCAAGGTACCATTACTCGTTTAACCTGAAAATTCGGATGCAAAGGTAATGTTTTTTTGTCACATACAAAAGAACAACGACTGTTTTTTGAGGCCGAAAACTGACGGCTGTGCAAAAAAAACGTTACTTTTGCGTCCCATGCAAGAAAAAAGCGGCACACACACCCTGAAAGACACCGTAGCCGGCACCATCAGGCGGCATCATCTATTTCCGTCGCGCAAGGTGCTGGTGGCACTGAGCGGCGGAGCCGACTCGGTGGCACTGCTCAGAATACTGGCAGAGCTCGGCTACGACTGCACCGCCGCCCACTGCAACTTCAACCTGCGCGGCAGCGAGTCGGCGAGGGACGAAGCTTTCACGGAGCGGCTGTGCCGCAATATGGGAATAGAGCTTGAGACGGCGCATTTTGACACGAAACAGTTTGCCGAAAGCCAAGGAATAAGCACGGAAATGGCAGCCCGCCGTCTGCGCTACGGTTTTTTCGGTGACGTGCTGCGCAAGCGCGGCATCGACTCCGTGGCCGTGGCGCACCACCGCAGCGACAATGCGGAGACCATACTGCTCAACACCATTCGCGGAACAGGCATCAAGGGGCTGATCGGCATGCCGTACCGGCGCGGCAACGTGGTGCGCCCACTGCTTGATGCCGACCGGCGGCAGATTGCCGACTACCTGCGCTCCATAGGACAGGACTGGGTTGACGACAGCACCAATTTCGTGGCCGACGTGAAACGCAACGTCATAAGGCTCAAGCTGATGCCGCTGCTCCGGGAACTCAACCCCTCCATAGAAGACACGTTGCTCGGCAACGCAGGCCGTCTGGCGGAAGCCTACGACTTTGTCCGCACCCATTCCGCCGCCGGCGAATACGCCGCACAGGACAACGGTGGGACGCTCACGATACGGAAAACGGATATTGACTCCCACCTCACCCTGTTCATGCTGCTTGAAGGCAAGGGCTTCACCCCATCGCAGACAGATGACATCTGGAGACACATGGACAACACTCCGGGAGCCGTATACGAGACTCCGACACACACACTGCTCCGCGACCGCGACACGCTCATCATAAAGCCGTTGGCCGACACTCGTGGCGCACCCGGAATACACACCCGTCATGCACCCGCGTCCGAATACCGTTCGGTGCCGCAGTGCAGGGAAGTGGCGTGCCTTGACGCCGACAAGGTGGGCGACAGCTTCAGCGTGCGTCCGGCCAGGATGGGCGACCGCTTCGTGCCGCTCGGCATGAAAGGCTCCAAGCTGGTCAGCGATTTCATGACAGACTGCAAAATGGATCTGTTCAGCAAGCGCAGTCAGACCGTCATGACCAACGGCAAAGACATTGTGTGGCTCGTGGGGCAGCGCATCGACGACCGCTACAAAGTCGTGGAGGGGCAAACCACCCGACTGCTGATATGCGAAATGACAGACAACGACAAACAACATTTACCATAAAAAAAAGAAAATGAAACATTTAGTCACAACTCTGGTTCTCGCCATGACAGGCACAGTCCTGTATGCGCAGACAGACAGGGCCACGACGGAAGAAGCCCTGCTGCGCAGCCTTGAATTCCCGTGTTGTTTCTCACAGGCAGGATCAACACCCGTACACTACGACAACGCCATGCCGTTTGGCCTCAGCGGCGGCAATGGCAAGACCGACGCCAAGACGGCCGGCGGCAACGCAAAGCCCGCCGCAACCCCCACTGCCGTACCCAAGACCCCTGTCTACAACGACAAGAACGCCATGATAAGGGTGCAGCAGGAAGAGGACAAGTATTTCCTTGAAATCGCCGATTCCATCATCGGGCGCCGGATACTGGCCGTCACCCGTTTCACTTCGGTGCCCGGCGGCATAGGCACATATGGCGGCGAGCAGGTACACACGTACACCCTCTATTTCGAAAAGAACAAAATCAACAACACCCTTGCGCTCCGCTCCACCCAGAACTACATGAAAGCCGACACGCTTGACGCCATCTACAAGGCTGTCAGCATAAGCAACACCGACCCCATAGTGGCAGCGTTCAAGATTGTGGACAGCAAGAACGGCGTGAACAAGATCAACGCTACCGATTTCCTGCTCAGCGACAATTTCCTGAGCCTCTCAGCCTCCTACAAGGAGATGCTGCGGCTCACCAACCTCAACCCCTCGATGAGCTACATAGAGAGCATACACACCTATCCCGTCAACACGGAGCTGCGCACCGTGAGGACCTACAACCGCGGCCAGCGGTCAGCGACACCGTCAATGACATTCGGGCTCAACACCTCGTTCTACCTGCTGCCGGCCGAACCCATGCGCCCGCGCCTTGCCGACCCCCGCGTGGGCTATTTCACCGACGGCTACAACAACTACTCCGACAAGCAGCAGCAGGTGGAGCGCACCTCGTTCGTATGCCGCCGCAGACTTGAACCCAAAAACGAGGAAGACGCACAGCGCCAGCGCAACGGTGAGCTGATAGAGCCCAAGCAGCAGATAGTGTACTACATAGACCCAGCCACCCCCAAGCAGTGGAGACCCTACCTCATACAGGGAGTCAAGGACTGGAACCCCGCCTTCGAACAGGCCGGCTGGAAAAACGCCATAACCGCCCTTGAATGGCCGGAAAACGACTCGACCATGTCAATGGAGGACTCACGCTACAGCGTGATAATGTATCTCGCCTCCGACATAGCCAACGCCTACGGGCCGCAGAACCACGACCCACGTTCGGGAGAGATAATAGAATGTCACATAGGATGGTATCACAACGTGATGTCGCTCGTACACGACTGGTACCAGATACAATGCGGAGCCCTTGACCCCGAAGCGCGCAATGCCTTCTTCAGCGACGAGCTCATGGGAGAACTGGTGCGTTTCGTGTCGTCGCACGAAGTGGGGCACACCCTCGGCCTCTGCCACAACTTCGGAGCCTCCGCCACAGTGCCGGTTGACAGCCTGCGCTCCAACTCCTATCTGGCGCAGCACGGTTTCTGTCCCTCCATCATGGACTACGCGCGCTTCAACTATGTAGCGCAGCCGCAGGACAACATAGAACTCAAAAACCTGCTGCCGCGCATAAACGAATACGACAAGTGGGCCATCGAGTGGGGATACCGCACCATGCCCGACGCCACCGATGCGGAGAGCGACCGTTACCTGCTCAACAAAATCACCACAGAGCGCACAAGCCAGAACCCCAAGCTCTTCTGGTATGACGGCGAGAGCTACAGGAGCGACCCGCGCGCGCAGACCGAAGACCTCGGCGACGATGCCGTCAAGGCCAACACCCTCGGCATCGAGAACCTCAAGCGCATAGCCCCGCACCTGCGCCAGTGGAACTACTGGGGAGGCGACAACACCGACAGGAAAGTCGCCAATATGTATAACCAGCTCACCAACCAGTACTCGCGCTACTGCCTACACGTTATCAAAAACCTCTCCGGACCCTGCCGTACACCCCTTGCGCCCGAACAGGATGGTGACGTGTACAAATATCCTGCCGTGGAGAAAGCCGCCGGAGTCGTGCCGTTCCTTGAGAAACAACTTTTCACGCGCCCCTCGTGGCTCGTTGACGTGCCTTATGCAGGCCGCCTGTTCTCCGACGGCGAAGAGCAGATAGAGCGCATCGCCGGTCCTCTGATACACGTTGTCACTTCGGGAAGCCGCATAGCCAGCGTAAACCCCAACTACGGAGCCGCACGGTATCTGGAAGACCTGAACAAGGCCATTTTCGGCAATTTCGACACCTCGACACCGACCGACCGCTACCGCAGATACGTACAGAACATATACGTCCACAACCTCTGCGACGCATACAAGACCAATGCCGACGCCATCAGCAACGACGCCATTGCCGCCATCTACAGCACCCTCTGCACCATAGAAAAGAAGATAAGCAATGCGGTGAACAGCGACGCGGCCACACAGGCCCACTACAAACAGATGCTCTCCGGCATACAGCGTGCGCTGACCGTCAAATGACACACCGCCCCACAGCGGAATCCAAATGGTTTGCCCCACATCCAAACAAGTCTTTGGATGTGGGGCAAATCGCTCAAGGGAATGCGGTACGGGCGGCACATCCCTACGGATTTTACGGCTCAGCAGAAATTTCCAACAGGCCGGAAATCACGAACAAATGCAACTATTCTACCGAGAAACGATAGATCTCCCTGCCGCGCGACCCCACCACGATACTGTTGCCCACGACAACGGGCGAACTCTCGAAATTGTTGGCCATGCGCTGCCGGAACAGCACTTTGCCCGTCCTGCCCTCAATGAGGTAGGCATTGCCGTAGGAGTCGCCGGTGAAGACAAACATCCTGCCGTCTTCGTTGTAGAAGGCCACGGGTGACGACCATGCCCATGAACGCAACGGTGTGCGGTAGACCACCCTGCCCGTGGCCCTGTCGAAAGCGGTGAACTCCGCCCCGGAGGACGAGTCGCGCTGGCAGATGTTGGCGAACACCAGATTCCGGCAGTCGCCTTTACCCAGAAGCGGTGTGCAATACATACCACCGTCAAAATGCTTGCCGCCTATATGCAGTTTGCGACACGGTATCTTCTGTTCCCACACGACACTGCCGTCCAGGCCGTTGAGCTTCACAAAACAGCAGAAACCGCGGTCGCCCTGACGGTCAACCTCACAGCCGGCATACAGGTAGGGGATGCCGTCAATGACTTCGCATACAATGCTCCCGTCGATGTCATCGCAGTTGTCGTAATGCCACACGGGTCTCAGCGTGTTGAGGTCTATGCAGACGATGTTGCCGCGATTGTCACCGAACCATCCGTAGTTGTTGTATACGCAGAGACTGTTTTCCACACCCGGCGCAGCCCCCTTGCAGCGGTAGCGCAGGGTGCTGTGGAGCACGAGAGCCGACTTGTCCACCCTATATTTGTAGACCGTGCCGTTTTCGCCCGGCCAGAAAAGATAGCCGCCCACCACCACGGGCGAGGAATCGAATGCACCCCAGCCACGCCAGGCTTTGGGGTCGGCTCCCGAAAAGAAAGTACGCCTGTGCTCCGCGAGGTTTATCACCACCTGCCCCATGGGCGCCACCTTGGGCACGCCTTGCCCCACGTAGAGGTTTCCGTTCATTGTGGGGTCCAGACTACAGGTGCCCTTCACGGGATTGGTGACGTCAATGCTCTTGCGGGAGGCCTCACCCGTGTGGAAATCTATGAAGTACACCTTGCCGCAGAGCGATGCAACTATTATCTCCTCACGGCCCAACCGGTCGGCGAGCCCGGGCAAATCCCTGCGGAAAGTCCCGACCTGCCGGGCTGTCCAGCGCACGTAGAGAGGCTGTCCCGTCCACCCAGTACCGCCGCCCCATGTACCCACAGAAGTCCTGGCGGTATCGTAGCCCGTGGTGAACACCCAGTCCACCACAACCCGCGACGGTACGCCGTTTACCCTGCCGCCGAAGTCCGCGTCACGCAGCGTGTTGCCACGGAAAGTGAGCCAGCCCCGGCGGCCATCGTAGAGACTTGCGGCAGAAGACAGCCTGCCACTGTCAAGGCTGTCAAACACAGTGATATCGTAGTCAAGAGCCGCAGCCGAAGGCAACGAAGTACCGGGATACTGCTCCGTCACGGAGTCTTTCTCCCTTGCGGACGACGCACTGCGCGCCGTGTCCCTGTGCGGCGCATTGCCGCACGACAATACCGCCGCACACAGTGCACCGGCGGTGAAAAACCTTGCAATGTATTTCATAGACACACGATACATATCACTTTTCCCTTTGCAAAACCAGCGACCTGAACCTGTCCGTCAAGGCAATCCTGTCGCTCTCCGAAACACCGGGGCAAATCTCGCCCAACATCTCGGCAAACACGCCCATGCACACCACCCTCTCGGATGCGCGCCCCACTCTCACGCCGCTGGCAAAGTCACCGTGCGGCAAAAAACTGCGATTGAAATGTCCGTCGCTCATAAAGCCGTCTATTATTACGCTGACGAGGTGCAAAATTAAGACATAAAAACCGAAGTTCGCAGCGGAGAAAGCACAAAACGACCCTGCATCCAAAACAGGACAAGCGAAAAAAACCGTAAAAGATTTTGCGATACGGCAAAAAGTCGTAATTTTGCAGTCGCATTTTGTGCACCGTACTCTTCTCTCCTCTCCATAATGTCGGAGGAATGGTGCGGCAGGCTTTGAGAAGACAATATCAAAACAAACATACAGACATGAAAAAAGAAATCCATCCTACTGACTATCGTCCAGTGGTATTCAAGGACATGAGTAATGGTGATATGTTCCTTACCCGCTCCACTTGCAAGACAAAGGAGACCATCGAATTCGAAGGCGAGACCTACCCTCTCGTCAAAGTGGAAATATCCAACACCTCCCACCCGTTCTACACGGGCAAATCCACTCTTGTCGACACCGCCGGCCGCGTGGACAAGTTCCTCAGCCGCTACGCTGTTACCCGCAAGAAATAAACCGGAAGAACACGCAACGCCCTTTGGGGACGCAATACAAAAAACACGCCGTCTGTCATGGACGACGTGTTTTTTTTGCTAAATTTGCGCACACAACAGTCTCTCCGCCATGGCCTGTCAGCAGAGAGAGAAACATGAAAACACGGAACACGCATTGACACGCAGACTACTTGAACATACCGCCCCCCCACTGAACACTGTCCACATAGGCATCGTAGGCTTGGGGCACAGAGGCATGAAAGCCGTAGGCCGATACGAGCTGGTGCCGGATGCAGAAATCACGGCTTTGGCCGACCGCAAGGAGAGCTGTACCATTGCGGCAAACCAAATTCTCGTGGCATCAGGCCGTCCGAAAGCCCACGCCTATCACGGCGATGACGCCCACAAGCGGCTCATGGAGGATTCCTCCGTGGATCTGGTATATCTGTGCACGGACTGGAGCAGCCACGCACAGCTGGCCGTCATGGCCATGCGGGGCGGCAAACACGTGGCCATAGAGGTGCCCGCCGCCATGACGACAGACGAATGCCGGGAGCTCATTGACGTGTCGCTTGAAACGGGATGCCACTGCACCATGCTCGAGAACTGCTGTTACGACACTTTCGCCTCCGCCACCCGCACCATGGCCAGCAACGGACTGCTCGGCGACATCACCCATTGCGAGGGAGCCTATATCCACGACCTCAACCATGAGATAGAGACTCTCGGCGGCGACCGGAAGTACTGGATGGCGCACGAGACCCTTTCGCAACCCGGCAACGCCTACCCCACACACAGCATAGGGCCAGTGGCCCTGCTTATGAACCTGCACCGCGGCGATCGCATGAAGACACTTGTGTCGGTAACGAGCAAAGGACAGGGAGTCAGAGGGCGAGTCAACAACACGCTGATCACCACCATGTTAGGGCGGACAATACTGCTACAGCACGACATCGGGAC
This sequence comes from Anaerovoracaceae bacterium, assembly GCA_963617965.1. Lineage (GTDB taxonomy): Bacteria > Bacteroidota > Bacteroidia > Bacteroidales > Bacteroidaceae > UBA6382. The sequence continues at coordinate 73,844 of CAVEQO010000003.1, read as the reverse complement.
ACCGCGTCCCTACAATAGGTTGCAGACCACCTGCGGGACTTTTGGGTTCACCCAGAAATACCCGTTGCCGACGGTGCAGCTCCGGGGCATGGACAAGGCTCTCTGCGGTGAAGAAGCCCTGCTATGCGCCAAACGTTTCAGAGAGTCCGGGGTCAGCGAATGGCATGACGACGGCGAACGCAAGGGGTCGTCCAACGTGATGAACCACGCCATGGACTGCCGGCTCATATACAGCCTGCGCAACGGGCTGCCCCTTGACATCGATGTCTTCGATGCCGCCGAATGGTCAAGTCTCATAGAATTGACGGGAAAGTCAGCTTCGCTCGGAGGACAGCCGGTGGAATGTCCGGACTTCACCGGAGGGCACTGGAAAGACCTTGACCGCCACAGGTTTTATTGATTTGGCACAACACCCTTGCCAGAGATGGCAGTCAAAAGCCAACCACGCCCGAACCTAATAGCCGTCGCCAAACACAGAGCCGGCGTACTCGACCCGTTCCAGAAACAAGGCGCGGGCAGGTACGGACTCTCCGGCACAGGTGCGAGTACCGCTATTGAGGATACGCGCGAAATCATCGGTGGTGATGCGATGCTTGCCCACATCAAGCAGTGTGCCGACTATGGCGCGCACCATATTGCGCAAAAAGCGGTTGGCGGAAATACAGAAACACAAAGTGCCGTCGGGCAATACAGACCACCTGGCATGGGTGACATGGCAGATATCGGTCTTGTTGCCGGAGTGCGATTTGCAGAAGCATCCGAAGTCCTCGTGCTGCAGCAGCAATGCAGCGGCTTCGTTCATGAGCGCGACATCAAGATTGAAGTGCAGCCGCAGGACATAGACCCTGTTGAACGGAGACTTTTGCGTAGTGACATAATAACAGTACGTGCGCGAAGTGGCACTGAAACGTGCATGCCAGTCGGACTCCACACCGCAGACCTTGCTCACGGCAATGTCGGGCGGAAGGACACAGTTGAGACGGTATTCAAGCCAAGCCGTGTCCACAGGCTCGTCCAAATCAAGATGGCAGGCCATCTGCCTGGCATGTACCCCGGCATCCGTGCGACCCGCCCCCGTGACGCAGACTTTCCTGCGCAGGATGACGAAAAGGGCTTCCTCCATTTTCTGCTGCACCGTGACGGCATTGGGCTGGTTCTGCCAGCCATGGTAGGCAGTGCCGTCATAGGAAAAGAATATACCGTAGCGCATCATCTTACCGTAATATGGAAACATCCCTGCCGACGCTCATGCTTCACATAGCACGCGCCGGCCTGACGCAGATCGTTGAGGACTTCGGAGAGCACCTGTTTGAGGGTGTCATCGCGGACTTGTCGCATGGGAACACCGTGTGCATCCTTGAAAGCCCTGTATTTGCTATAGCTGATGTCTACGGTAGTACCATAGGAGTGACAGCTGTTGTCGGTGGCGTTGACATTGCCCGTCTTGAGTTTTCTCACGTCTTCAAGGGTGCGTGTGACCGAGGTCACGACAATCAACGATGGCGGGAGGTGCTTGACGAGCAGAGAGTCGATGAAATTGCGCCCGATGCGACTGAGCAGTTTCTGTGCGCGCGGCACCAGATAGGGCAACGAATGGGTGAGCCTCGCAACGGAGTAATACGGGCTGTAGCCGACCCATACCATAGATTTTCCGGAAACCCTCTCAAGGTCGTCTCTCGTGGGCTGCGGCTCTATGCCATGATACTTTGCCGTCGCAAGCTGCACGGAATTTATGTCGGGAAACGCCAGTTCGTAGTCGTTGACACTGTAGATTCCGTGAGGCTTGGAACCTGAAGCCACGACAGCGGGGGGCGGAAACGGCGCTGCCAGCACGGAATCCGACACGATCGCCGCCAGCGCAAGCGTGTCAGACAGCGGGGGGGCATCCGTGTCCGGAGATTCCGGTCCGGTATCACTGCAAGCCCTAACTATGAAGATTGTCACTATTATGAAAAAAAACACCAGTTTGAACAACAGTCTGCCACCGGGCTTGAAATGCAATTTCATAAAATACATCTGTTTCAAGAGCAAAAATAATTCTTTTAGACTACAAAAACTGCGTAGAGTGCCACTTTCTTTATACTTTTGCATGAAATAATGCGCATAGTGATAGAGAAAGTCCTTGTTATAGACGATGTGGACCCCGTCGTGTTCTACGGCGCAGGCAATGCCAATATGCGAATGATAAAATCGCTTTTCCCCAAACTACGCATTCTGGCACGCGGCAATATAGTGAAAGCGATGGGAACAGACGAGGACCTTGCAGATTTCGAACGCCTCTTCAGCAAGATGGCAGCCCATTGCGCGAAATACAACGCACTGGAGGAAGAAGACATCGTGATGCTGCTCAACGGCAACCGCACCAAGGAGGAAAGTGCGGAGCACGTGATTGTATACAGCACCACAGGCAAGCCCGTAAAGGCAAGAACCCAGAACCAGGCAAGACTCGTGGATGCCTACGAGCACAACGACATGGTCTTTGCCGTAGGGCCGGCCGGGACAGGCAAGACCTATGTGAGCATCGCACTGGCAGTCCGGGCCCTGAAGAAGAAAGAAATACGCAAAATCGTGCTGAGCCGTCCCGCAGTGGAGGCCGGTGAGAAATTGGGATTTCTGCCTGGCGACATGAAAGAGAAAATCGACCCTTACCTGCAACCGCTCTACGATGCGCTGGAGGAAATGATACCGCCAGCCAAGCTGCAGGAATACATGGCCGCCAACGTGATTCAGATAGCCCCCTTGGCATTCATGCGCGGCCGCACACTCAACGATGCCGTGGTAATTCTCGACGAGGCGCAGAACACCACCACCAGCCAAATCAAGATGTTCATGACACGCATGGGGCAAAACACAAAGATGGTGATCACAGGCGACCGCACACAGATAGACCTGCCGCCGTCGCAGAAATCCGGATTGACGGAAGCCCTGCGCATATTGAGCGGCATTGACGGCATAGCGTTTGTAAACCTCGACAAAAGCGACATTGTACGCCACAGACTCGTGTCAAGCATAGTGGCAGCCTACGAGGAAGACGCAAGGCGAAGAAACATTTAATCAAAAAAAACAAATACATAACCGTCCCATGACAAAGGCATTGACAAAGACTGACTACCGTTTCAAGGGTCAGAAGAGCGTTTACCACGGCAAAGTCCGTGACGTGTACAATTTAGGCGACCGTCTGGTAATGGTTGCCACAGACCGCATCTCGGCTTTTGACGTAATCCTTCCGGAAGGCATCCCCTACAAAGGCCAGATGCTCAACCAGATTGCCGCCAAGTTCCTTGACGCCACCACCGACATCTGCCCCAACTGGAAGTTGGCCACACCGGACCCCAACGTTACGGTGGGCGTGATGTGCGAGGGCTTTCCTGTAGAGATGATTGTCAGGGGATATCTGTGCGGGAGTGCATGGAGAGCCTACAAGAACGGGGCACGAGAGATTTGCGGGGTCAAGATTCCCGAGGGAATGCGCGAGAACCAGAAATTCCCCTCACCGATCATCACGCCGACCACAAAAGCAGAAATCGGGGAGCACGATGCCGACATATCCAAGGAAGAAATACTGGCAAGAGGCCTTGCCTCCCCCGAAGAGTATGCCTTGCTGGAGAAATACACGCTCGCCCTGTTCGCGCGCGGCACAGAAATTGCCGCCAAGAGGGGGCTCATCCTTGTAGACACGAAATACGAATTCGGCAAGCACAACGGTGAAATCTACCTGATGGATGAAATCCACACCCCCGACTCCAGCCGCTATTTCTACAGCGAAGGCTACGAGGAGAAATTCGAGAAAGGCGAGCCCCAGAAACAACTGTCGAAAGAGTTTGTGCGCGAATGGCTGATGGACAACGGCTTTCAGGGCAAGCCCGGGCAGCAAGTACCCGAAATGACCCCGACCATCGTGGAAAGCATATCCAACCGATACATAGAACTATACGAGCACATCACCGGAGATGCTTTCGTCAAGGAGGACACCACAGACATCTCCGGGCGCATAGAAAAAAGCGTGGAGACTTATCTCCAATAACAGAACCCCACCCCTGTACATACAGGGAGAGGATTGCGTTCCTGCGGTCTGCCTGTCTTTTGCCAGCAGACCGCAGGAACGTTCCACCGCCGCATAACGACTCAAGGACATGACAGACTTCTTTATCTGCCTGCAGTGTGCCACCTGTCTGCTCTGGCTGTTTCTGGCAATGATGCGAAGCAACAAGACCCTGGCGCAAAAGATGCTAGTGCCCATCATGCTGCTGTCCTTTGCCACTTTCTTCGGTGATCTGTATTTCTCTGTTCCCTCCGCTGACAGTCACATGCAAGTGTGGCTCGACATCATGAGCCAGTTCCTAAGTCCAAGCCTTGCACCACTGATACTGATATTCGTGTTCGCCCGCTACAATACCCGAACAAAGCCCTGGTGGTGGCTGCTGTGGCTGGCGTTGCCATTGGGACTTGGTCTGACCTCGGTACTTCTGTACGGCATGATAGGCGTAGATGCAAGTGCGGAACTGATGGAACACTACACCCGGCACGGGCTGCCTTTGCCAGACAAATTCAACAGTCCGCCCTGCAAAGCACACCTGTTTGTGGAAGCGATACTGTTCTTCGTGCTTGTGTCACTACAGATGGCGTCTGTCATAGGTTTTCTGGTCTGGCGTCTTGCAAAAGACCGACTTACACCCAAAAAGCTGTTGCTGTTCACAAGAAAGCGCATCAAGCTCAAGACAAACACCGTCATCGTACTGCTGCTTATACCACTGCTCCTTTGCGTCATTGCGAGGTGCGCAACCGGAACTGCATACTACGGAACGACTTTCGCCAAGGTGATCCTGCCGCTGCTCACAACACTGCTAATCACGGTGCTATGCAATGTCACCTTGAATGTCAGAGGAGAACTTGTGCGCATTGACATGCTTGGAGGCGACGCAAGTCCAGCACACGACAAGACGGTGCAAAACGTGACGGCAGGAAAAGATGTCGGGCTGAATGTGGCTTTTCCACACGGGGCGGAGCCCGAAAACGCAGCAGGCATCAACATGAGCCCCGAAGAATACTCTGCCCTGTTGAGAAGATTCAACCATGAGCTGGTTACAAGGAAAGGGTTTCTTGACGAGGACATGACCCTCAGAAAACTTGTCGGGACACTGGGCTATAACCGCACCTATCTCTCATATCTTGTGAACAAAGAATACGGCATTCCGTTCAGGGACGTGGTGGGGCAACTGCGCATAGACCACGCCATGAAATACATGAAAGAACACCCGGGCTGTCTGCAGGAAACGGTGGCCCAGGAATGCGGTTTCACTAGTGCCCCTGCCTTCAACCGCAAATTCTCGCAAGTTGTGGGAATGACTCCGCGGCTGTGGTATCAGCGCACCATCAAGGCGGAAGACGAGGATCGGGAGGAGGCCTGACACACACTTGCCGATCATTGAAAACAGCCCACTCTGACAGGCAAAATCTTAACATACGGGCAAGAACAGCACCCGTTGCCACCGGCTTTTGACTTTTTTCCACCACACCGGCATATAACTCAATATTTATGTCTAATTTTGCACAGCATGAAGAATTTCGCCCTTATACTTTTATGTCTTTGGAGCGGAGCTTTGACCGCAGGCACACGCACCATGACAGACCTGTTCGTGGTCATGCCCGACTCGCTGATGCCAATGCTGAGCCAGAATGCACGGAAAGACCTTGTTGACTTCTACCAGAGCGGCATGAAGCCTCTGCTGCCAAATGAATGGTCGGCAAACTCGCAACTCACAAAGATTGAGGACTGCCTCATAGAGCTCAACGAAGACATACAGGGCACCGTCAGCACAACAATGACCATGCTAAGTCTGAAAGGCCGTGACACCATCATATGTATGGTGCGCACCATAAGGTGTCCGCAACCCGACAGCGAGATATTCTTCTACACCACAAGCTGGAAGCCGCTCGTTGCCAAACGGTTTGTCGCTTTGCCTACAAAAGGAGAAACGAGGCAAGTTACGGAAGGTTCGCTGGTAGACTACGTCTGCATGTCCCTCTCCCGGACCAAAGACAGAGTTTCGCTTGACATCACAATTGACGCAAACGACGGCGTTGCCGGTGTGAGCGCAGACAAGAAAGAAACGTTCCGCTACGAATGGAACGGTTCCAAATTCACGAGGAGACCACAATAATGCCGACCATCATACACATAGAAACGTCCACGGATGTATGTTCGGTGGCACTCAGCGAAGACGGGCGCTGCATCTTTCACCGGGAAAACCGCGAGGGGCACTCGCACGCACGAGTCCTTGCCCCCTTTGTGGAAGAGGCCGTCAGCATGGCCGACAGCCACGCCATTCCCATTGATGCCGTTGCCGCAAGTTGCGGACCCGGTTCATACACCGGACTGCGCATCGGCGTGTCCACTGCCAAGGGGCTGTGTTACGGACGGGGGCTGAAGCTGATAGGTGTATCCACGCTCCAACTTCTCTGCGTACCGATATTGCTCTACCGCGAGGATTTGCCTGACGATGCCCTTTTGTGCCCCATGCTTGACGCAAGGCGCATGGAAGTATACACCGCCATATATGACCGCGCACTGAACACCATACTCGACACAAGCGCACAGATAATAACGCCCGAATCGTTCCTGGACATTCTCGACAAGAGAACCGTGATATTTGCAGGCAACGGGGCAGCCAAATGCAAGGGAACAATCACACACCCCAATGCAATCTTCGCTGACGGTGTTGAACCTTTGGCAAAAAACATGATACCCCTTGCCGAGCGTTCGCTCATGTGCGGCGAAATTGGAGACACCGCTTATTTCGAACCGTTCTATCTGAAAGAATTTGTCGCAGGACAGCCAAGGAAACTATTCTGAAGACCGTACTGCGTACCAGAACAACACCAGTCCAACATATCCCCACAATGGAATACAACACAGCACAAGAAAAGCTTATACTGCCCGACTACGGGCGCAACATACAGAGTATGGTAGAGTTTGCCATGACCCTGACAGACAGAAAGGAGCGGCAGCGTTGCGCCGAGACCATCATAAAAATCATGAGCACCAAAGTGCCGCTACAAAAAGACCCCGAAGACCAACAGCGTATGCTCTGGGATCATCTGGCACTTATATCCGGCTACCGTCTTGACGTGGACTCCCCGTTTCCAATCAGCATCCACACGGAAGAGGAACAGGAGAGACCCCATCTTGGCTACCCCCAAACCCACCCCAAATTCCGGCACTACGGACAGACCCTCGAAGAAGCGGTGAGAGCCATCGCCAATATTCCTGAAGGCGACTCCAAGCAGGCCGTCATCGAACTCGCGCTGGCACAAATGGCAAAGAGCCTGTACCAGTGGAACAGGAACGTGCTGTCTCCTGAAAAACTGGTGAACGACATGGTAACACTGACCGACGGCAAAACAACGCCAACAGTAAGTTCGCAACGCATAAACGCCATTATCGCCGCTGCAACATCACACCAGCACAACGTCCCCGCACGCAGTAATAGGAAGAGGAAACAGTGATTCGGTCACACCCGGCACTTTGCATCACACACATATGGCATCATTCATCATTGAAGGCGGACATCCGCTAAGAGGCGAAATAGCCCCACAGGGAGCCAAGAACGAAGCTCTGGAAGTGATATGCGCAACGCTGCTTACCAGCGAAGAAATGCGAATCAGCAACATTCCGGAGATTCTGGATGTCCTCCACCTGACCGAACTGATGCGCAGCCTGGGAGTGAAAATCACCCGGCACGGTAAAGGCGACTATTCGTTTTGCGCAAAAGACATAGACCTTGGCTACTCCACGAGCGAAGACTTCATGACAAGATGCGCAGCACTGCGTGGCAGTGTCATGCTTGCCGGTCCGCTGCTGGCCCGCTTCGGCACGGCCGTACTGGCAAAGCCAGGGGGCGACAAGATAGGCCGCCGCAGGGTTGACACTCATCTCTCCGGCATGTGCAGGTTGGGAGCCAGACTCACCCCAGACACCGTCAACTCACGCTACACTCTCGAAGCCGACAGGCTCAAGGGAACTCACATGATTCTGGACGAGGCCTCCGTCACCGGAACTGCCAACATCATCATGGCCGCAGTGCTGGCACATGGTACCACGACCATCTACAACGCCGCCTGCGAACCATATATCCAACATCTCTGCAAGATGCTCAACCGCATGGGGGCTGACATCACAGGCATTTCATCGAACCTGCTGACCATAAGGGGGGTGGACTCCCTCCACGGGACTTCGCACGCCGTCAGTGCCGACATGATTGAAGTAGGCAGTTTCATCGGCATGTCGGTAATGCTCGGCGGCGGACTGACCATACGCAACGTGATACCCGAAGAACTCGGTGTCATCCCAAGAGCATTCCAACGGTTAGGAGTAAGGCTGCGCGAAGGCAAAAACTTTATAAAAATACCAGAGCAGAAACACTACAGCGTCGACACTTTTCTCGACGGTTCGTTCATGACCATTGACGATGCCCCGTGGCCAGGACTCACGCCCGACCTGCTGAGCGTGCTTATCGTTGTGGCAACCCAGGCAAGGGGGACGGTGCTGTTTCACCAGAAAATGTTTGAGAGCCGCCTGTTTTTTGTAGACAGGCTCATTGACATGGGTGCGCAGATTATACTGTGTGACCCTCACCGTGCCGTTGTCGTGGGACATGACAACAAGATCAAGCTGAGAGGCCGGCGTATGGCCTCGCCCGACATCAGGGCGGGCATAGCATTGCTCATCGCCGCCCTCAGTGCCGACGGCACGAGCCAGATAGACAACGTGGAACAGATTGACCGAGGCTACGAGGACATTGACATCCGCCTGAACGCCCTCGGTGCAAACATCAAACGGAGATAGTTCTCCACCGCATTACACATGATAACCTTTGACGAAGTCTTCAAGATAGGCACGACAGGCCGTCCCCATGGGATAAAGGGCGAAATCAGCATGCATTTCACCGATGACGTGTTTGACAGTGTTGATGCGGACTACCTCGTGTGCAATATTGACGGCATTCTCGTCCCTTTCTTTATGGAGGGTTGGTTTTTCAAGGGTTCCGACACTGCCATAATAAAGTTTGAAAGACTGGACAGCGAAGACGATGTCAAGTTTCTACAGAACACCGAGGTCTTTTTCCCAAAATCACTCGCACTGGAACGTAGCGACAACCTCTGTTCATGGCGGGCACTGACAGGATTCCTCGTGTCAGACAGTCAGGTCGGGCAACTCGGCACGGTTGTCGGCGTTGACGATTCATCCGCCAATGTTCTGCTGGAGACAGTTTCCGGCAACGGTGACACCCTGCTGCTGCCCGTGCATCCGGATCTGGTTGCAGAAGTCAATGCCAGGCAACGCACTCTCCGCCTCAATCTCCCAGAAGGACTTCTGGACATCAACTGATTCACAAGCACCACTTACACATACACAGAACCATTCCATACATGAAGAAGAAGCATCTGGCCATACTCGGGTCTACCGGTTCCATCGGGACACAAACATTGCAAGTCGTGGCAGAACACCCCGAAATGTTTGACGTATGCGTCCTTACCGCCAACACCCAAGCCGATCTGCTTATAGGTCAGGCCTTGCGTTTCGAACCAGATGCCGTAGTCATTGCCGACGAATCGAAATACCACTACGTCCGCGAAGCCCTGTCAAATCACCCGGTCAAGGTCTTTGCCGGTGCAAGAGCCCTGTGCGAAGTTGTGGAGTTCGGCACCGTGGACACCGTTGTTGCCGCACTTGTGGGGTTCTGCGGGCTTGAGCCTACAGTTGCCGCCATCAAGGCAGGCAAACAACTTGCATTGGCAAACAAGGAAACCCTTGTTGTGGCAGGCGAGCTGGTAACGAGTCTCGCCCTACAGCACCATACACCCATCCTGCCTGTCGACAGTGAACATTCGGCCATTTTCCAATGTATGGCAGGCGAGTCCCCCGACACCGTCAGCCGTCTGCTGCTAACGGCCTCCGGCGGTCCTTTCCGCCAGCTTTCCGCATCTGAAATGTCAAGTGTGACAGCCCGGCAAGCACTGCAACACCCCACGTGGAAGATGGGTGCAAAGATAACCATAGACTCAGCTACGATGATGAACAAGGGCTTTGAAGTGATAGAGGCGAAATGGCTGTTCGGAATCGCCCCCGACAGGATAGATGTGGCAGTCCACCCCCAAAGCATTGTACACTCGGCTGTTGAGTTCGTTGACGGCACCGTCAAAGCCCAGCTGGGACAGCCTGACATGCGCATGCCCATACAATATGCCCTGTCATATCCTACCAGACTCAAGCTGTCGCATTCACATCTTGACATTTTCCAGTCCGGCACCCTGACATTCGAGAAACCGGACACCGACAAATTCCCGTGTCTGAAACTTGCCTATGAGGCACTCGGACAAGGGGGCAACATGCCGTGCGTCCTCAATGCCGCCAACGAAGTGGCAAATCTGGCCTTCCGCAAAGGCGACATAACCTATCCCCAAATCTACGAAACATTGGCAGAAACCATACAAACGACCACGTTCTGCACCACTCCGTCGCTTGACACATACCTCTCATCGGACAAGGAGAGCCGCAGAACGGCAGAAGCCATCATCTACAAAAAATAACAACAAACACTATCATTACCCATGGAAGTCTTTCTTATCAGAGCCGCCCAGCTGATACTCTGTCTCTCGATACTTATAATCCTTCATGAGGGCGGACACTTTTTCTTCGCCAAGCTGTTCGGCATCCGCGTGGAGAAGTTCTACCTGTTCTTTGACTACAAATTCCGCATCTTCAGCACCTACTCCAGATGGTGGCGCAGACTGTGCGGCAAAAAACCCATAGAGAAAGGAGCAGACGGCAACTACCCCTATTCGGGTACCGAATACGGCATTGGCTGGATTCCTCTTGGCGGCTATGTAAAGATAGCCGGAATGATTGACGAGTCAATGGACGTGGAGCAGATGAAACGGGAAGCCCAGCCATGGGAGTTCCGCACGAAGCCGGCGTGGCAGCGACTGCTCGTGATGCTTGGCGGAGTGACAGTAAACTTCTTCCTCGCCCTGTTTGTATACTCCATGATTCTGTTTGTCTGGGGCGAGCAATACATCCCAGTCAAGGACATGACCATGGGATTCACTTTCAGCAGTCAGGCAAAAAGCATAGGCTTCGAGGACGGGGACATCGTGACAGGAGCCGGCGGGAAGACTTTCCGCAGCTTCAACACCGATGCCGTGCGCTCCATTTCCACCGCCAAGACCGTTACGGTATTGCGCAACGGCATAAGCAAGGAGATTACCATGCCCACCGGAGGACAGAACCTGCTTGACATGTTCCAAAGCAACAAACCATTCATATCGCCCTACATACCTACCGTGATAGACAGTGTCATGGCAGGCACTCCGGCAGACAAGGCCGGACTGCGCAAAGGCGACATGATAACAAGTTTCAACAACACCCCCACGCAGACATGGAGCGACTATAATGCGGCTCTAAGGATTCTTGCAAAGCGTCTTGAGGGAGCCACTACCAACGACTCCATACGCAAGCGCAACGTGCAAATCACCGTTGTGCACAGCACAGGCAACACCGACACCGTACGCATGATGCTTGACTCCGAGCTGCGCATGGGCGTGATCCAAGCCTCAGCCCTGACCTACTACAAGCCCGTCACCAAACACTACTCCCTCATCGAATCGTTCCCCGCTGGCTGCCGCCACGGCGTAGACGTGTTCAAGGGCTATGTAAGCGACCTGAAATACCTCTTTACCAAGGAGGGGGCCAAGAGTGTCGGTTCGTTCGGAGCCATCGGCAGTATGTTTCCGACGGTATGGGACTGGCAACGTTTTTGGGAACTGACGGCGTTTATCAGCATTATTCTCGCTTTTATGAACATCTTGCCGATTCCTGCCCTTGACGGAGGCCACGCCGTGTTTCTGCTCATCGAGATGATCTTCCGCAAAAAATTCAGCATCAAGTTTCAGGAACGGGCCCAGATGGCGGGTATGTTCATTCTGCTACTACTGATGGTCTACGCCCTTGGCAATGACATATTCAGGTTTCTGCTGTAAGGCTCACTGCAGCCCCAGAAAAGGGCGGTAACTTTGCCGCCAAAACCTCTCTCATGAACACAACACTCCCCCTCAAGGCTCTCCTCTTTCTGACCTTTGTCCCCGTTTTGCTGTATGCCAACGACAAAAAGGATTCCACGGACGTGAAAGACATAGAAGAAGTGGTCGTCGTGTCAGCCCCCAAGGAAACAGGCAAGCTAATGGAACGCCCCGGTGCTGTCTCAATCATCAGCAAGGACGACATGGCACGTCATGGCATCACTTCCCTCAAAGGCATAAGTGGCATAGTACCCAACACGTTCCTTCCGGACTACGGCTCAAGACTCACCTCAGCCATCTACATCCGCGGAACAGGTTCACGCATCAACACCCCCGCCATAGGGCTGTACGTAGACAATATCCCCTACTCTGACAAATCCACGTTTGATTTCCGCTTCTACGACATTGAGCGCATCGACATACTCCGGGGACCCCAAGGCACCCTCTACGGACGCAACTCCATGGGAGGGCTCATAAGGATACACACTCTCTCCCCTTTTTCCTATCAGGGCTTCACGCTCAATCTTGGTATGGCAACCGCCGATGCCCATCGCAACATCTCGCTGACCCACTACCGCCGCATAAGCCAATGCTTCGCCTTCAGTGCAGGAGGATACTATGACGGCAGCAACGGTTTCTACCAAAACACCATGCTTCACCAACGGCAGGACAAGATGAACTCCGGAGGTGGACGTATGCGCGCTATACTGCGCACCGGGAAGTTGAAAGCAGATTTCACCGCCAGCTACGACTACTCCCACGAGGGGGGCTACCCCTACTGCTATGCCGGCCAAGCAGAAGGCGAGGAAACACGCCCGTCGCTTCTGGGCAAGATCTCCGCTAACGAAGAAAGCTCCTACCGCCGCAACATGGCCAATGCCGGCGTAAACGTGGAATACCGCACAGGCGATATCTCCCTCAACTACACAGGAAGTTGGCAACGGCTGCAAGACCGTCTGTTCATGGATCAGGATTTCATTTCCGACAACATCTATACGCTTGAACAAAAGCAACTCCTCAACACCGTCAGTCAGGAATTGACAATAAACAAACGCCGGGGCTCGTTCTGGCAATGGCTCAACGGTGTCAGTACCCTTAAACAATGGCTCAAAACCTCCTGCCCGGTAGACTTCAAGACAGACGGCGTTGATTTTCTGCAACACAACATCAATTCCAATATGCCCGATCTTAGCGGCAAAGGCATCTCCTCAATGGGCGTTACCATCAACGACCCGCACATTACCATGGGTGGGGATTTCCGCACGCCTGCAACCAATCTGGCCGTGTTCCACCAGTCCACGCTGAACTTTACCAAAGCCGTCTCCCTCACCATAGGCGTACGTCTTGACTACGAGCACAACTCGCTATCCTACAACTCCGCCGGAACTGTCAATTACAATTTCAGCATGACCGGCGGACGAATGCCCCTGAATCTGACCGATCTCAAAGCTACTCCCTCATTCCACGGCAAACTATCCGACAATTGCCTTGAAGTCCTCCCTAGGCTTGCTTTCAAAATTCATCCCTGCGACAACTTCATGCTCTATGCCTCTGCCGCCAAGGGACACCGTCCGGGAGGCTACAACGTACAAATGTTCTCCGACCTCCTGCAAGAGTCCATGCGTGGAGACATGACGCAAAGTATCAAGGACGCAACAAACAACGCCCTTGACAAGTATGCCCAAATGGGGATGCCCTCTGCCGTAATCAGCAACATCAAGGCCTGTCTTGAAGAAATGCCAGCAAGCGCACCGCCCGATGTGAACAACGCTGTAGCCTTCAAGCCCGAATTCAGCTGGAATTACGAAATCGGCTCACGCCTAAGATTCCTTGACGGCACACTACAGGCAGAGGTTGCCCTCTTCCTTGCCACCATTCGCGATCAACAGACAGTGCGGTTCGCACCGAACGGGCTTGGGCGCACCATGGTCAACGCAGGACGCAGCCGAAGCTACGGGGCGGAAATCACCCTGCGCTATACCCCCTCCGCCAGACTCACGGTATGGACAAGCTACGGGTACACCCACGCCACATTCACCAAACACGATGCAGGCAAGGGCAAGGACTATACAGGCAACCGCATACCTTTCATTCCGCAGAACACCCTCAGCGCAGGTGCCGACTATACTGTCCTGATGCCAAAAAGAGGAGTTTTGAAATCACTGACAGCCGGAGCTGACATCAAAGCCTGCGGACGCATCTATTGGACGGAGAACAACGACGCAAGCCAACCACTATACACAATCATCGGCTCACGCCTGCTTTTTGACTTCGGCATATACGAAATCAACCTGTGGGGCAAAAACCTTACCGACAAACGCTACCACTCATTCTGCTTTGAAAGCATGAACCGGCGATACGTGCAGAAAGGCAAACCACTGCAACTGGGCATTGATTTCAAACTCCGGTTCTGACTCCCGGCAAAAACGAGAGTCCAACAGTCTGGCCATCGTTTCAAAACGGCATGAAAGGGCCTCTCCTTTCATGGAAAAGTCTTACCTTTGTAGGCAGTTTGGAGTTGTCGTGATGTACGCACAGGAAAAAATAAAACCCTACAATCCGCAGGAAGAAAAAGAGGTACAGGTTGAGCGCATGTTTGACAGTATCGCCCACTCGTATGACCGGCTCAACCACATTCTGTCGTGGGGCATAGACCGCCGTTGGCGCAAAGCCACCGTCAACGCCCTGAAGCCCTTTGCGCCCACCCGCATTCTTGACGTAGCGACAGGCACCGGTGATTTTGCCATTCTGACAGCACAGACACTGAAACCGGAAAGCATCATGGGGGCAGACCTCTCCGAGGGCATGATGCAGGTGGCACGCCGCAAGACGGAAAGAAAAGGACTGTCCAACGTCATTTCATTCCGCAAGGAAGACTGTATGCACATGACTTTTGGAAATCATACATTCGATGCTGTCACCGTGGCGTACGGAGTGCGGAATTTCCACGACCTCGACAAAGGGCTGCACGAGATTCTCCGAGTGCTCAAACCTGGTGGGCATCTGGCGATACTGGAGTTGTGCACCCCAAGACGTTTTCCCATGCGACAACTCTTCCGGCTGTACAGCCGTCTGGTGATGCCATCCATAGGCAAGCTGTTGTCAAGAGACGACTGCGCCTACAAGTATCTGCCCGCCACGATGGAAGTGTTTCCCCAAGGCGAGACAATGAAGGGAATCATCGAAAAAGCAGGGTTTGAACACGTCACGTTCAAACGGTTCACTTCCGGACTCTGCACAATGTATATAGCAGCCTCCCCACAGAGGAACAACAATACGCCATGACAGAATACGGGCTCATAGGTTCCCCCCTCGTACACTCGTTCTCCAGACAGTTCTTCACTGAAAAGTTCCAAAAGGAGGGCATTGACGCACGGTATCTCAACTTTGAAACGGAAACCGTGGGTGACCTTGTCAAAATGATAAAGGAACATCCGCAACTCAAAGGACTCAACGTTACCATCCCCCACAAGCAAAATGTCATGCCGTTGCTTGACGACATCAGTGCCGAGGCCAGAGAAATCGGGGCCGTCAACGTAATAGCCATTAAGCGTGACAGCGACGGCAACACCACCCTCAAAGGCTACAATGCCGATGTTGCGGGGTTTGAAGACAGTATACGTCCCCTGCTCAAACCACACCATACCAAGGCTCTGGTGCTGGGGACGGGAGGCGCATCCAAAGCCATACGCTATGGACTCGCCAGGCTGGGGATCGAGTCCACTCCCGTAAGCCGCACGGAGCGCGCCGGGGGAATGGTCTACCGTAAACTGACGGCACAGGTCATGGCGCAGCATACGGTGGTCGTCAACTGCACGCCGCTGGGGACTTTCCCGCATCAGGAAACGTTCCCCGACATTCCGTACCAGTTCCTGACAGACAGACACCTGCTCTATGATCTCGTATACAACCCCGCCAAGACAATGTTCCTGCGTAAAGGCGAGGCACAGGGTGCCACCATCAAGAACGGGCTGGAAATGCTCCGTCTTCAGGCTCTGGCAAGTTGGAAAATATGGAATAACAGATAATCCCCACACCGACAAACGACAAAAACACACACTATTATGGACAACAGACAACGATACATGATGCGTGGCGTGAGTGCCATGAAGGAAGATGTTCACAACGCAATACAGAACATTGACAAAGGCATCTTCCCTCAGGCTTTCTGCAAAATAATCCCTGACATTCTGGGAGGCGATCCGGAATACTGCAACATCATGCACGCCGACGGGGCCGGCACCAAGTCAAGCCTAGCCTATATGTACTGGAAGGAAACCGGTGACCTCAGCGTATGGAAAGGCATCGCCCAAGACGCACTCGTTATGAATACAGACGATCTGCTCTGTGTAGGCGCCATTGACAACATTCTGGTGAGCAGTACTATCGGGCGCAACAAGATGCTGATTCCCGGTGAGGTAATCTCCGCCATCATCAACGGCACAGACGAGATCATGGCCCAGATGCGCGAAATGGGGATAGGCATCTACGGCACAGGAGGCGAGACTGCCGATGTGGGCGACCTCGTGCGCACAATCATCGTAGACTCCACTGTAAGCTGCCGCATGAAACGGAGCGACGTGATCAACAATGCCAACATACGGCCGGGTGATGTGATTGTGGGACTCTCGTCAAGCGGACAGGCCTCCTACGAGACCGCATACAACGGGGGTATGGGTAGCAACGGACTGACATCGGCGCGCCACGACATATTTGCAAAATATCTGACCGAAAAATATCCCGAAAGCTACGACAAGGCCGTGCCGGAGGAACTGGTGTACAGCGGCAGCTACAAGCTGACCGACTCCGTGGATGGTTCACCCGTAAACGCAGGGAAGCTAGTCCTTTCGCCCACACGCACCTACGCTCCCGTTGTCAAGCGGGTGCTTGACAAAATGCGTCCCCTGATACACGGCATGGTACACTGCACCGGCGGTGCGCAGACCAAAGTCCTCCATTTCGTGGGCGACAACTGCCGGGTGATAAAAGACAACATGTTTCCGGTACCGCCACTCTTCAAGGCTATCGCCAAGGAGAGCGGCACGGAATGGGCCGAGATGTACAAGGTGTTCAACATGGGACACCGGCTTGAAATCTACCTCGCCCCTGAACACGCACAGGAAGTCATTGACATTTCGCAGGCTTTCAACATTGAAGCCAAGATTGTAGGACACATAGAGGACGGCGCGCGTTCGCTCACCATCAAGAGTGAATTCGGCGAATTCAACTACTAACATACACCTGCTCCGCCAAGCAAGAAACATCCATTCCCGAATGAACTCACTATTGGAAAAACTCAATGCCCTTGTCGCACGCTTTGAGGAAGTCTACACCCTCATCACTGACCCCGATGTAATCGCCGACCAACAACGCTACGTGAAGCTGACCAAAGAGTACAAGGAACTTGAAGACCTCATGGCAGCACGCAAGGAATACGCCAACCTGCTGAGCAATCTTGAAGAGGGCAAAGACATGCTCATGAACGAGCAGGACTCCGACATGAAGGAGATGGCGCGCGAGCAAGTGGCGGAATGCGAAACGCGCATACCCGAAATCGAGGAACGCATCAAACTCATGCTTGTTCCGAAAGATCCGGAAGACTCCAAAAATGCCATCCTTGAAATACGCGGCGGCACCGGCGGCGACGAAGCCGCCCTCTTTGCCGGAGACCTCTTCAGAATGTATGCAAAATACTGCGAAGCGAAAGGCTGGAAACTTGAAGTGTCCAGTTCAAGCGAAGGCGCAGTGGGCGGCTACAAAGAGATAATCTGTTCCGTGACAGGAGACAACGTCTACGGCACGCTGAAGTATGAGAGCGGAGTACACCGTGTACAACGGGTGCCCGCCACCGAGACCCAAGGCAGAGTACACACCAGCGCTGCTACCGTTGCCGTACTACCAGAGGCGGAAGCCTTTGACGTAGTAATCAACGAAGGCGAAATAAAATGGGACACGTTCCGCTCGTCGGGCGCCGGCGGACAGAACGTAAACAAGGTAGAGTCGGGCGTGCGTCTGCGCTACAACTGGAAGAACCCCAATACCGGCGAGATACAGGAAATCCTCATAGAATGCACCGAAACACGCGACCAACCCAAAAACAAAGAACGGGCTCTGGCACGCCTGCGCACATTCATCTATGACAACGAACGGCAGAAATACGATGCCGATATCGCCAGCAAGCGCAAATCCCTCGTGTCCACCGGCGACCGTTCTGCCAAGATACGCACCTACAACTATCCGCAAGGGCGCATCACAGACCACCGTATCAACTACACAATCTACAATCTCAACGCATTTATGGACGGTGATATACAGGACTGCATAGACCATCTCATCGTGGCAGAAAACACCGAACGCCTCAAAGAGAACAGCTTGCAATGACCCCTCCCCACGATTCGCTTTCACCAATTTAAGCCCAAAGAACACCGGCAACCCGGACATCAGGGGCTCTCATAACAAAACACTACAGACATGAACAAGCAACAACTCATTGACAATATCAAGCGCAAACGCTCATTCCTCTGCGTAGGCCTTGATACCGACATCAAAAAAATACCCAAGCACCTCCTTAAAGAAGACGACCCCATATTCGCATTCAACAAAGCCATTGTTGACGCCACAGCCCCCTACTGCGTGGCATACAAGCCCAACCTCGCATTCTACGAATGCTTCGGGATCAAGGGTTGGACAGCCTTGGAAAAAACAGTGAGATATATCAAGGGGAACTATCCGGACTTGTTCGTCATTGCAGATGCAAAACGCGGCGATATCGGCAATACCAGTGCCATGTATGCCCGAAGCTTCTTTGAGGAAATGAATGTCGATTCGCTGACCGTGGCACCGTATATGGGCGAAGACAGCGTCACCCCTTTCCTGCAATACGAAGGCAAATGGGTTATCCTGCTTGCCCTGACCAGCAACAAGGGGTCGCACGATTTCCAGCTTACAGAGAACAGCAATGGTGAACGGCTTTTCGAGAAAGTGCTTCGCACCTCACAGCTGTGGGCAGATGACAGGCAAATGATGTATGTGGTGGGTGCAACACAAGGACGGCTCTTCGAGGACATACGGAAAATCGTGCCAGACCATTTCCTGCTGGTACCGGGAGTCGGTGCGCAAGGAGGTTCTCTTGAGGAAGTGTGCAAATATGGCATGACCAAAGACTGCGGACTGCTCGTCAATTCTTCAAGGGGAATAATCTACGCCGATGATACCGAAGACTTCGCTGCCGCTGCGGGAAGGGAAGCCTTTGGGCTGCAGCAGCAAATGTCTGCGCTACTGCCCTGACCGTAAGAAACGCCGCAAAACACACAAAGATGATTATCAACGATCCGGTACACGGCTTTATCGATATACCCAAAGGCATTTTCTCTTCTCTGGTAAAACACCCTTTCTTTATCCGTCTCAACCGCATAGAGCAGCTTGGGCCTACCTCGTATGTCTATCCCGGAGGACGGCACACGCGCTTTCTGCACTCCATTGGCGCGCTGCATCTCATCACCAACGCCCTACAGACCCTCAAAAGCCGACACTGCGACATAACGTCAGAAGAAGAACAGGGCACCAAGATTGCCATGCTGCTGCACGATATAGGACATGGCCCCATGTCCCACAGCCTTGAAGGAATGTTCATAACCGGGATGAGCCATGAAGATCTCTCCCTCTTGCTGATGGAAAGGCTGAACCACGAATTCGGTGGGGCTTTGGATGTCGCCATAAGCATATTCCGGGACAATTACCCAAAGCATTTCCTGCACGAGCTGATATGCAGCCAGCTGGATATGGACAGGCTTGACTACCTGTGCCGAGACAGCTTCTTCGCCGGCGTAAGAGAGGGCAACATTGGTGCAGAGCGCATCATCAAGATGCTCAACGTGTGCGACGACCGCCTTGTGATAGAATCAAAAGGCATCTACACTATAGAG
Organism: Anaerovoracaceae bacterium; assembly: GCA_963617965.1. Classification (GTDB taxonomy): domain Bacteria; phylum Bacteroidota; class Bacteroidia; order Bacteroidales; family Bacteroidaceae; genus UBA6382. The sequence continues at coordinate 53,841 of CAVEQO010000003.1, read as the reverse complement.
AATTACCTGATGTCGCGGCGGCTCATGTATTGGCAGGTATACCTCCACAAGACAGTGCTGGCGGCATGCCACACTCTTTCGGCAGCTATCGGGCGCGCCAAGGAACTCATCAATGCCGGACACCGGCTGCGTTCAGCAAGCCAACTGGAATATTTTCTCTACAACAATGTTGACAAAGAGTTTCTCACAGATCACCCCGAAGCCATAGACGCATTCATATTGCTTGATGACAGCGACATCATTTCCGCACTCAAGGAGTGGCAAACGAGCGAAGACCCGGCACTGCGCATCCTTTCGCGAAATTACATCAACCGCAACCTCTACAAGACCAGAGAACTATGCCGCCCGATGATTGCACGCGATCTGGAACAGCTGGAACAGGCTGTGGTGTCGCACCTGAACATCGAACCAGAATGCGCCCACTACTTTGCAAGACCACTCGACGTTTCCCAGATACTTTATTCCACCGCAGATGACCACATAAACATCCTGATGAAAAACCATGCGGTACGTGACATTTCCCATTTTTCCGAATTGCTCCACAGCGAAATGGTTGACCGGCGCAGCGAACGACATTACTTTTTCCTGCACAGAGACCCCCGAATAATTTACGATCCGGCCGTTTGCAACATTCTGAACAATTATTGAGAACTTTTCGTGTCGCAACACACGCAAAAACCACAAAACACGCCCGTTCCCTTAGGCTATGTTATTATTTTTTACGACATTTGCATTCATATAAGACAAACAAGACAATTGGACATGGAATTTTCAGCCAAGCAGATTGCAGAGTTTCTTCACGGGACTGTAGAGGGGAATGAAAACGCAACCGTCAACACCTTTTCCAAGATTGAAGAAGGCACGGTGGGTGCAATCTCGTTTCTGGCCAATCAAGCTTATGAACACTATATATACGACACCGCATCAAGCATCGTGCTTGTCAACGACAGCTTCAAACCGGCAAAGCCTGTTGCCGCCACGCTGATAAGGGTACAGAACGCCTATGAAGCCGTTGCAAAACTGCTGCAGCTCTATGACTCCATGAAACAGAAGAAAACCGGCGTCAGTTCCCTTGCCTACATCGATCCCACCGCCACTGTCGGCAAAGACTGCTATATCGGACCATTCGTGGCTATCGGACCAAAGGCTGCTGTAGGCGACGGATGCGTGCTCCATCCCCATGTGACCATCGGCGAAGAGGCAAGCATTGGCAGCAACACCGAGGTTTACAGCAACGCCGTTGTCTACCATGGGTGCAAAGTGGGCAACAACTGCATACTTCACGCCGGCTGCGTGATTGGAGCAGACGGATTCGGCTTCGCCCCTTCGGAGGACGGCTACAACAAGATACCCCAGATAGGCATTGTCACCATTGAAGACAATGTGGAAATAGGCGCAAACACCTGCATAGACCGCTCTACAATGGGGTCTACCATCGTGAAGAAAGGTGTCAAACTGGACAACCTTGTCCAAATCGCCCACAATGTGGTGGTCGGAGAAAACACCGTCATGAGTTCACAGGTGGGCATTGCGGGAAGCACTAAGGTGGGGCGCTGGTGCATGTTCGGAGGACAAGTCGGGGTTGCCGGACATATAAGCATTGCAGACCGCACCACGTGCGCAGCAAAATCGGGAGTGTCCGGTTCCGTAATCAACGAGCACACCACACTGCTCGGTCTCCCCGCCATTGACGCGCGCAAATTCGCGCGTTGCAATGCAGTATTCCGCAATCTGCCCGAAATTTCGTCCGACGTACAAAATCTCAAGCGCGAAATAGCCGAACTCAAGGGGTCGCCCAACAAGAAGTGACACCACTCTGAAATCCATACAACACACAACATATGTCAAAACAACATACGCTGAAAGGAACATTCTCCGTGGAAGGCAAAGGGCTTCACACGGGGATATACACCGTAGCAACGTTCAATCCTGCGCCAGAAAACACAGGATACAAGTTCCAACGCATTGACCTTGAAGGACAGCCTATAGTAGAAGGGGTTGCCGACAATGTTGCCGACACTACGCGTAGTACAGTTCTGGCAAAAGGCGATGTGCGCATAGGCACAGTGGAGCACGCCCTCGCCGCACTCTGCGGGATGGGGGTTGACAACTGCCTCATTCAAGTCAACGGTCCAGAGATGCCTATCCTTGAAGGCAGTGCACAGACATACGTGGACAACATCAACAGGGTCGGCAAGGAAGAGCAGAAAGAAGAACGGAATTACTACGTAATAAAGAAAAAAGCGGAATTCCGCGACGAAAAGACAGGGGCATCCATTGTGCTGCTTCCCGATGACAAATTCAGCTTGACGGCAATGATATCCTATGACAGCGACTGGTTTGCAAGCCAGTTTGCCACCATTGAAGATGTCCACTCCTTTGAAACGGAAATTGCAGGAGCGCGCACGTTTGTATTCGTCCGCGAAGTAGAGCCGCTCATCAATGCGGGACTGATAAAGGGCGGAGACCTCAACAACGCCATAGTGATTTACGAGAACCAGATTTCGCAGGAGCGTCTTGACCGCCTCGCAGACGAAGTAGGCATTGAGCACAAAGACGCCACCAAGCTCGGATTTCTCAACACCAAGCCGTTGGTATGGAAAAACGAGCCCGCCCGGCACAAAGTGCTTGACATCATTGGCGACATGGCTCTTATCGGCCGACCGCTGAAAGGCCGCATAATAGCTACAAAACCCGGTCACACCATCAACAACAAATTTGCGCGGCAGATGCAACGCGAGATACGGGCTCACGAGGTACAGGCTCCACAATATGACTGCAACAAAGCTCCGTTGATGGATGTCAACCGCATACGCGAACTGCTTCCGCACCGTTATCCTATGCAGCTGGTAGACAAAATAATAGAAATGGGCACCAACTACATTGTCGGGATAAAGAACGTGACCAGCAACGAGCCTTTCTTCCAAGGTCATTTCCCGCAGGAGCCGGTAATGCCGGGCGTGTTACAGATAGAGGCCATGGCCCAGGCCGGTGGGCTGTTGATTCTGAACCAACTTGAAAAGCCCGAAGAATGGAGTTCTTATTTCATGCGTATAGACAACGCCAAGTTCCGTCAAAAAGTAGTGCCGGGCGACACCTTGATATTCAAGGTAGAACTGCTCGCCCCAGTACGCCACGGAATATCGTCTATGAAAGGCTACATCTTCGTAGGTGAGAAAATTGTCAGCGAATGTACCTTTACCGCACAACTCACGAAAAACAGATAGGGTTCTGCCGGCAATAAGCCGTGTGACCTGTTGCCAAATCCTATTCATCTACACAACACAAAAAATGAGTAACATCAGTCCTTTAGCCTTTGTGCATCCCGAATCCGTAATCGGCAAAAACTGCGAGATCGGACCTTTTTGCTACATTGACAAGAATGTAGTGATTGGCGATGACAACATCCTCATGAACAGCGTGACAATACTCTATGGCGCACGCATAGGCAATGGCAACACCTTTTTTCCTGGAGCCGTAATCAGTGCCATACCGCAGGACTTGAAATTTCAGGGAGAAGACACTACGGCAGAAATCGGCAACTACAACAAAATACGCGAAAACGTGACCGTAAACCGCGGAACAAGAGCCAAAGGCAAGACTGTTGTCGGCGACAACAATCTTCTCATGGAAGGCGTACACGTTGCCCACGATGCCTCGGTGGGCAACGGTGACATCATCGGCAATAGCACAAAAATCGCAGGCGAGGTCGTCATCGACAACTTTGCCGTGATAAGTGCCAACGTACTCATACACCAGTTCTGTCGGGTAGGCAGTTACTCTATGCTCGGTGGCGGCACACGAACGAGTCAGGACATTCCGCCTTTCTCAACAGTGGCACGCGAACCTGCCACATACTGCGGACTTAACCTTATTGGATTGCGCAGACGCAAATTCACGGACAAGCAGATTGACGACATTCATGAAACATACCGCATCCTCTACAACCGCACCTTCACCTTTGAAGAGCGGATGGCAATGGTACGCGAGCAAATCCCTGACAATCCCGATGTGGAATACATCCTTGATTTTGTAAAGACCTCCAAACGGGGCATTGTTTACTAACCGCCAAAACAAAACACATGCTATTTAAAATCGCCATCATCTGTGACGAGGTCGAGAATTTCTTCCGCGAAATCACCATTGACTCGGATTGTTCTTTTCTGGATTTGAACAAAGCCATACTTGAGTCCTGTGACTATGACGACAGCCAGATTACAAGTTTCAGCATCTGTTCTGATGCCTGGGAAGAGAAGCAACAGGTTGTCAGGGAAGACATGGGGACCTCTGCAGAAGACCAGGACATCTACATCATGGCAGAAACCAGACTTTCCGATCTCATAGAGGAAGAGGAACAGAAACTCGTATTCACGTTTGATCCCGCCAACGACCGTGTGTTTTATCTTGAGGTGACAGACATTATAACGGGGGCAAAACTTGACTGCGCTGAGTGTACGCAATCCAGAGGTCCGGCTCCGAAACAGCTCAACGACTTTGATCTGGATTTCAGCAGCATTGCGACCGAAGACAAAAACATCGATCTTGACCTTGACGACGAAGAGGGGTTCAACGACGACGAGTACGATCCTGACTCCTATACTATAGAGTAGGTCATCCTATTGCGCCACATGACATCATGGAAGCAATGCGGATATGCAGGTGTCAGAATAATATGCCGTGCAGACTGCAAGAACGGTCACAAACAACTCCTCCTTGAAAGACAACCAACAGACGCAGGTTTTATCGTCCCATAAGGTGCGGTGAAACCTGTTTTTGCCATGAACACGCTATTCGTCCTGACAGGTCCGACCGGGGTCGGCAAGACAGACCTGTCGCTAACCATCGCCCAAAAGCTCAACTCACCGATCATAAATGCTGATTCCCGGCAAATATACCGGCATTTGCCCATTGGCACTGCCGCTCCCACACCGCAGCAGCAAGCTATGGTGAAGCACTATTTTGTAGGCACGCTGAATCTTGAAGAATACTACAGCGCCGCAGAATACGAACAAGACGTAATCCACCTTTTGCCAACTCTCTTCACACAGTCACCCAACATCTTGCTGACAGGCGGAAGCATGATGTACATTGACGCTGTATGCAACGGCATTGACGACATCCCTACCATTGACGACACCACGCGCCGCACCCTCAAACAGCAATATGAAAACGGAGGGCTGGATTTTTTGCGTGAAAAACTGAAAGACCTTGATCCCATATACTACGGCAAGGTAGATCTCAACAACCCGAGACGGATTATTCACGCCCTTGAAATCTGCCACATGACGGGACGACCGTATTCTTCGTTTCTCACCAGTCAAACCAAACCTCGCCCGTTCCGCATTGTAAGGATAGGACTTAACCGTCCGCGCGAAGAGCTCTTTGGGCGCATCAACCAGAGGGTTCTCCAGATGATTGATATGGGTTTCGAAAACGAGGCTCGCAAGGTCTACCCGCTGCGCAGTCTCAACAGTCTTAACACCGTAGGCTACAAAGAAATGTTCAAGTTCTTCGATGGGGAATGGGACTTTGACACCGCCATACAAAAGATGCAACGAAACACACGCATCTATGCAAAAAAACAACTCACGTGGTACAAGAAAGACCCCGAGATGACATGGTTCAATCCAGATGACACACAAGCGATTCTTTCTTTTGTAGACTTGCGGAGATCCAAACCTTGATCGAAAGTCACAGCCCAACTCTGCGGAACAAGAAGCGCAACGGCTGCATGACAACGGCACTCAGCAACAGGCACACGAGCAACAATGCAACCACAGCCAACACCACGCCCGCAAAACCACACTCACGCCACAGCCATTCACCAAAAGCGTTGCGGAAAAGCACAAGGTCAGGCGAACTCTGAATGAGATAGACTCCGAACACGCATGACGATACTGCCGCAACATTCCACTTTGCCGGTTTCATCCTTAGAAACAAAGAAAACACCGCCATGGATTCTGCCACCACGAGTGGGCAGTTATAGTTCCATGCCTTGCAGTTGCGACCGGGTTGCCAGCTGCACGTGTCGCAAAGGAACCACAAGGACATCAATCCCACACACGACAGCACTGTCAGCCACGGTCTTCCACAGACAATCCTGCATATCGGTGACTCTGGAAAAAGCCTCATATAACGGGCTACAAGATACAGCATCACGAAATTCAGCACATTGTAGCCACTGGCATTGACAAATCCCCAACCAAAACCGAATATGAAGGTGAATACGGCAAAAGCTGCCAGCACCCTTTCAAAGTCCCTGCGACAGATATTCTTCAGACTCTGCTCCAGCAAAGGAGACAGGAGCAGAAGCATCAGGTAGTGGGTTACAAACCACCAGTTAGTGAACCTCACGCTATGCCAAAGTCGAGTCCAAACCGAGGTGGAATCAACATGGTCTATCGGGAAAAGCACGGACAGGCACAGTGATAACGCCAAGGCAACCGCACCGAACACCGCACACTCCACCATCAACCGCATCGCGGGTTTCCATACGTGGTGTATGCCGAACCAGCCTGAAATCATGACAAACAGATTGACGCCTGTCACGGCAACAGAGTTGACCGCCACGCACGTCACCCCTTTTGCATCTGCAGAAAATGGGCTGAGATAGCCGCAACCGCCCGCGCCAAACAGCAGCACATGATGCAACACCACGAAAGCGATGGCGCAAATCCTTATCAGTTCAAATCTTGGGTTTCTGTTGCTCTTCATTGGTTGCAGATGCCGGAAGTGAAATTTCCGTCCCGGCAGACGGTACCGCCGGGTCTACACCTCCGGCAGTCGCATCCACGGTGTCGCTGTCTACCCACACCATTGTGCCACACTGGTAACAACTCTTTGCAATGTTCCTCATATCCGGAAATCTCGTTCTGTAGTTCCTGTAGCGGGAATCGCCCAGCACTTTCTGCAGAAACTTGCCCCAGACGGGCAATGACACACTGGCCCCCGAACCGTATGGGTGAATGCCGCGGTATTCTCCACCCACCCAAACTCCGCCGACAAGATTGGGTATCACGCCCACATACAAAGCATCGGCACCCTCGTTCGTAGTGCCGGTTTTCCCACCAAAATCGGTGTCGCCCATAAAGCGCGAAACATAGTTTGCCAACGAGTGCGATGTTCCCTCCATCCCGGCCTTGAGCAGCTGTTGCATAAGGAATGCCGCACGTCTTGATATCACCTGCTGTTGAGGTTCTTCCTCCTCGCTGTATATCACATTTCCGGCACGATCTACCACCTTGGTTATGATTACGGGCTTGCGGGCATAGCCGTTGGCACAGATCACAGCATAGGCATTGACCAAATCGCGCAATCTGGTTGAAGAAGAGCCGAGCGTGAGATTCTGACAATCCTGATACAGGGGGTCACTAATGCCACACTTGCGCGCCAGACGAATCACGTTTTTCACCCCTACACGGTCACACAGGTTGATGGCAGCTCCGTTCTTGCTGTACTTGAACGCAGAACGAAGATACATATTTGCCCCAGACTCATATGATTTGAGCAAAGTGACCGTCTCCGGGGCTTTGTCAACAATACGGTCGCACGGAGTCCATCCCTGTTCCATTGCCGCCATATAGACCAACCCTTTGAAAGTAGACCCGGTCTGGTGGCGGGCCACCACATTGTCATGATTCCATGTCTTGAAGTTGAGGTTGCCGACCCACGCCTTGACATGATGCGTGCTTGGCTCCATTACCACAAATCCCGCCTGTAGAAAACCCAACATGGTACGTATTGAGTCACGCGAAGACATCATCGCTGTCTCTGCCCCAGTGTAAGGGTTGTTGATAGTAACTTCATGTATACGGTTAAGCTCTACATCAAGGAAATGCCTGAGAGAGTCGGCATTGTCCCTCACCGCCTTGTAGCGCGGCATGGAACGGACCACCGTCTGCACATAACGTTCAGCAACATCTGAACGCATACGGAAATTGCGCTGTAGGAACTTCATCTGTGCAAGCACCGCTTCCTCTGCATAGTGCTGCATACGGCTGTCAATAGCGGTATAGATACGCAATCCGTCACCGTAGAGATCCACAGACCCCAATTCCTTCCCCTCAAACTTGTCATCAAGCAGACGGGCTATCTCTTGGCGCAGGTAAGGAGCCGAGCCGTCATAGACTTTTTCTATCCTGAACCGGCTCATGTCTATGGGCAGAGCGCAGAGCGAGTCAAACTGTGCGCGAGTGACATCATCATGATCCAGAAGATTGCGCAGCACTACGTTGCGGCGTGCCAATGCCCGTTCGTAGTTAGTATGCGGGTTGTATGTGGAAGTTGCCTTCAGCAGACCTACCAGTACCGCACTCTCCTCTATGTTGAGTCTGTCTGGAGTCTTGCCGAAATATGTCTTCGCTGCCGTACGTATGCCATAGGCCCCGCAGCCGAAGTCAACGGTGTTGACATACATCTCCAGAATCTCTTTCTTGCTGTAAAGCATCTCAAGCTCTGTGGCAATAATACATTCCTTGGTCTTCATTATAAGTATTCTGAGACCTGGAATATGCCCCAACAGTCCCATGGAGAACTGTGTACGCACCCTGTACAGGTTTTTCGCCAACTGCTGGGTAATGGTGGAAGCACCGCGAGGATTGCCTCTGATGATGTCCTTCACGGCGGCACCGATACCTTGGTAGTCAATTCCGTGATGCTCATAGAAACGCTCGTCCTCTGTGTCTATCAAGGTACGGAAAAACATAGAGTCCACGTCCGCATATTTCACGTTTGAACGGTTCTCCCTGAAAAATCGCCCCAACACCTTGCCGTCAGCAGAATATATGACAGAGGCTTCGTCCGTCTCGGGGTGCATGATGCTCTCTATCGACGGCATTTTGCCAAAAAGCCACAGCAGATTGACATACACCCCGAACACATAGAAAAACAGGAGGAAAAATATGGTTAACAACCCATAGAACATCTTTTTGTACCATGGTTTGCCCGTAAACAGGGCGCAGTACCAGTGCCACCAGGATACAGGCAACATGACCAGACTCCTGTACGCATAGCAGCCCCAATTGCGGATGCGCACAAGCAGAACCGTAAGTCCAGACTTTTCCACAGGCAGATATTTGTTGTTTCAGCGGTCAAAAGTACTAATTATTCTCTATAGGCGAAGTGTTTTCCGGCCACAAAATATTTCCGTCTCCTTTTCCGGCATTCCAAAGACGCAGCAGACGAGCCGAGATTGGCCCGATGTGACCAACACTATCTTCTCCTTTAAAAACTATAACGGTTGTGTGGAACTATAGCAAGATCGACAAAAACGCACCATATTTTGGTGCTGTCACGCAATATTGGTAAGTTTGCCTGCGCGAAAAACACTGACCATGATACTGCACATTGCCAATCCCGTTTATGACTCCGCATTCAGGCTTATCCTGGGCTACTGGTGTTTTCATGCCATGGAAGACCAGGCCTGCGCTTTGATGCAAAGGCACAAACATGGAAGCGGTGCAGATCTTGCCCAACAGATTGTGCCCGTGCAGAACCCTGTCGCAGAGACAACACCTTGATCACCATTACCCAGTCTTATGACAAAAAAGAATTTGCCCAAAATATTGCCGCTTGCAGTATGCGCATTGGTTCTGTTTGCCGTCCAGAATCAATGCAATACCAGACAACACACGGAAACAGGCAGGGAAGAGATACCCCACGCGCGTCCATCTTCTGCGATATCCTCACGGAATGCCGTGCCCATACCGCTTATGGCATCACCCGTAAGCGGAGAGGTGATATTGCAGCGCGAGGGATACACCTGTTCCTACAACGCCGAGACCAGACAACCGAACTACGTGAGCTGGGCACTGACTCCATACAGACTTGACGGTAGCACAAGACGCTCCAACAATTTTTCAGAAGACCCGGATCTTGGCGACGGGCAGCGGTCAAGGCTCGACGACTACAAAAACTCCGGCTACAGCAGAGGGCACATGTGTCCTGCCGCCGACAACAAATGGAGCAAGGCCGCCATGGAACAGTCTTTCTACCTGTCAAATGTCTGCCCGCAAACGCAGACCCTCAACGGCGGCGACTGGGAAGAGTTGGAATCGGCATGCAGAAACCGGGTGCGGACGCACAGTTCCACTCTTTACATCGTATGCGGACCTTTGTTTGAAAACCGCAGACACCGCAGGCTAAACAAACGCATTCCGGTGCCGGAAAAATTCTTCAAGGCAATATTGTGCCTTGACAAAGGAAAAGAAAAGGGCGTTGCCTTTATCTATTCCAACAACACGGAGACCCACCCCATGACCTACTACGCATGCAATATAGATTCCGTGGAAGCACTCACCGGATACGATCTTTTCCACTCCGTGCCGCAACCGCTTCAAGACAGTCTTGAAGCATCGGCAACCCTCAACTTGTGGCCATAGAGACTAACGGGAACAGGCTGTGTGCCTATGTTGTCCGTGCAGAATCTTTCAATGCGCCAAGAAAACTATTTTTCCTGCGCATTATACGCTTCAAGGGCTTTCCGCAAAACTTCCATGGCTTTGGCGAGATCTTCTTTGTTGAGGACATAGGCCATACGCACTTCGTCACGCCCCTCGCAAGGGTCTGTATAGAACCCGGAGCCGGGCGCCATCATCACGGTCTGTCCCTCATAGGAAAAATCGGTAAGACACCACTGGCAGAATTTCTCGGCATCGTCAACAGGGAGCTTTGCCATAGTGTAGAACGCACCCATCGGCGTGGGGCTGTAGACCCCGTCAATCTTGTTGAGCTCATCAACCAGAAAGTTACGGCGTTGCAGATACTCCTCATATACTTCCGCCATATACTCCTTGGGGGTGTTTAATGAAGCCTCCGCTACCATCTGCCCGTACAACGGCGGACTCAGGCGTGCCTGGCAAAATTTCATCACGGCACGGCGCACTTCCTTGTTTTTGGTTATCAGCGCACCGATACGGATACCACACTCGCTATAGCGTTTCGACACCGAATCCACCAGAATGACGTTGTTGTCTATTCCCTCAAGGTGACAGGCCGAGATATACGGCTGTTTGGTATAGATGAACTCGCGGTAGACCTCATCGCTGATAAGATATAGTCCGTGTGTCCGCACGAGATCCCTAATTTGGCACATTTCCTTGCGGGAATAGAGGTAACCGGTAGGGTTGTTGGGATTGCAGATGAGGATAGCTCTGGTTTTTGGCGTTATCTGTTCTTCAAACGCTTCAACAGAAGGCAGACGGAATCCATCGTCAATGCTGGTCTTGACCGATTTGACCACCGCACCAGCACTTATGGCAAACGCCATATAATTGGCATACGAGGGGTCTGTCACGATTATCTCGTCACCGGGATTAAGGCATGCCATATAGGCAAACTGTATCGCCTCCGAGCCTCCTGTCGTAATGATTATCTCATCGGGGCTGAGATCTATGCCATATTCGGAATAATAGCCGACCAGCTTCGTGCGCAGGGACTTGTTTCCCTGCGACGGACTGTATGCAAGGATGTCCAAGTCAACGTTTTTTACCGCATCAAGGGCACACTGCGGTGTCTTGATATCAGGTTGTCCTATATTAAGATGGTATACGTGGATACCGTTGCGTTTGGCGGAATCGGCATAGCGGGCGAGTTTGCGGATCGGCGAACTGGGCATGTTCTGCGCTCTTTCTGAAATAAGGAGGCTCATTGTTTTCTTTGTAATTTAAGGTGTTAAATCTTTGGCTGGCGTTTGTGGACTGCGAACAGACTACCGGCACTCTTTCATGCGATTGGACAACAACATACAGAATACCTCTTTTGCCACCGGAACTGCAAAGATAAACATCTTGTCCGACAAAGAGGGAACGGAAACCGCACTATTTTAAGTCCCCGCCGATAAAACCAGTTGGTCTGCGGCAGACTAATATTCCGTAAGGCTATACGGGTTGAATGCATCCGGAATATGAGTTATGGTGAAAGGTTCTGCCGTTCCTACCACAGAGATGACATCAAAGCGTACCGGTCCCGACACTCTGTGAAGTCGCACATATCTGCCGGCGGCACTGACAAGATTGCGCATCTTGCGACGGTCAACAGCTGCTTCGGGCATGCCGAAAATATCGGCAGCCCGTGTCTTGACCTCCACAAAAACTGTGATGCCGTCTTTCATGCAGACAAGGTCTATATCCTTGTGCCCATAATGCCAGTCGGATGCCAGAATACTATAGCCGGACAACAGCAGATGGCGGGCAGCCACCTGTTCCCCGAGCCGCCCCAATTCATTGTGCTTCGCCATAAGTAAGTATACAGTAAGATTCCCAAATGCAAAACGCCGGCAATTGTTATATTGCCGCCTTTATGAACAGAGGAGATAGCGGGCAAACAAAGGAAGCGGTGTTTCCCCGAAATGGAGAAGCACCGCTTTTCCTTTTTGTTCATGTTCGGTCTACAGACCCCTGCCTGCTATCTTTCAGGAAGACTGAGATACCAGTTTGACTTGTCAAGCAGCTTCGCCTTGAGTGTGGCATCAAAGAGCCCCACATTGTCGGTAAAGTTGTTGTTGCGGCGGGCTATCTTCCATGCAAACCAGTCTGTGCCGTTATAGCCTGCCTCATTCTTGTGTCCCGCAATACGGATGAGGTCGCCATAGCGGTTCCCCTCAAAGGCCGTTTCCAGTGCCAATTCGTCAACTATGATATTCTCTACGGCATTTTTGATGGCCTCCTTGTCTGTAACCAACAGTTGGTCGCCGCTATAAAGAGTCTTGGCGTAAGCCTCCTGCTCGGCATGGCTGAGATTGTTCTGGCGAGCGTACTCTTCCGCCAATTTGGCTGCCACCTGCTTTGCGTAAGTATAGACCGTGTCATAACGTCCGCCGCATGCGCCACTCCCCCTTGAGTGGACACCGCCCTGAACTATCTCGTTGGCGGAGGATGAGACAGACCATCTGGTATTGGAGAAATCCAGGAAAGGATATTGGGTCATGCCCCTGGCCTCATCCATGGACAGATAGTACATGCCGCCCGAATAAGCTCTGGGGGGTATCATATACTCTACATCGTACCATGAGTTTCGTACTTCCTCGGGTATTTCGGAAAGAGAAATTCCCGAAACCCTGCTGTCAGGCTCATTGGGAATGAAATCGCCCTTGTATCTTTTTCTGCCGTTATTGTCTTCGTAGACGACAACGGTGGAGTCCACTTCGGAGTCTGCATAGGCAGAGTTTCCTCTGATAGCGATTTCGGAGACAACAATACCCTTGACCGTATCCGTTCTGAGCAAAGAGCCGTCGGCCTCGTCATAGACATCAAAATAACGGGCTGTTTCCAACGCAACATCCATACGGCCCAACGTGGGCAGATTCTCGCTGAACATTCCATCCTTGAGTATGCCAAACGCAAATTCCGGGAATCCCAAACGGTTCACGGCTTCAGCATAGCGGAGAACAGCCATAGGCAAACGGTAGAGCTGAAGATGATAGTTGATATTACCGTTAGATACGTTTATGCGCGTCCCATCAGTTCTGTACGAAATCCCCATCTTGATAAATTTGGCGACAAGACGCTGTACCGAACCTCCATTAAGGATAATTTTGGGAGCTGCGGCGATAAAACGCCCGTCACCCGGGTCTATGCTTTCCATCTCCACTATTTCGCCATCAATGGTACACACATTGTAATTCTGTGCCGTACTGGTGGTAAGGTACTGGTTGGAGGGAACAAGCTGGACATATTGTTCATTGGAAACTGCGCTTATGCTTGTTCCGGAGATGGTTGTCTTGAAGCCATATATGTTCTGCACCTGAGTGAGAGTTTGCCCGGCAGACGGGGTTGTCGCACTGGTAGCGCAGACGATATTGTCTCCAAGACCGCCTTCGAATATTTCACTGATATTGCCGGAGTTCACAGACTTCACCATATCGCGGTCAGAGCCGCCACTGGTAGAATACTCACACTTGAACGAACCCGCCCCGAATCTCGGGGTGGCAGAACAGTTGTAAGAGAAATATTCATAGTAATAGTTGGCTGCGTTGGCATAGTCGTTTGCCATAAGATAGGCATCAGCCAGCATCAGTTCTACGGGGAACAGGTTCTCCTGCGAACTGTAATTACCATCCCCGTTGTTGAAATTTCCATAATTGGGCATTCCCTCTCTGCGTTGGACAGTATAAGCGTACTGCAGACCGTTCTCCACAAGGAGAGATGCCAGATTGGAGGCATTGGCCTTGCCTGCGGAGGATGCTATTTCCTCCGCTTCGCTGGTACTCCCGACCGGCGTGGTGACAAAAGGCACTTCACCATAGTTGCGGACTAGCTGGATATAAGCCCATGCACGCATGGCCTGCACCTGAGCCCACTCCTTGAGCATTTCTTTCCTTCCGTTGACAGTCACCACCGTGTCCACATTGGCAAGGTAGAAATTACAGGAGTTGACAATATGATAGTAATCCGCCACGTTGCACAATGCCGAAGAACCGTCTGCCGGTTTGTTGAAATTGACAAGGTCATTGATAGAGTCGGTCGTATAGGTTCCGCCCGTAACCATGTCGCTGCGGCTCGCATCAAGGATAATTGTACGTTCCGCCACCCTCTGGATACTGCGCAGTACGCCCAGAGCAGAATAGATGGAATCCTGCCCGAACTTGTCCCTTTCAGCATAACGGTCCATGTTCGGACTAAGCATATCGTCACACGACGTTGTCAGCATGCAGGCAGACAAGACAAGTGAAAATACTGATATAATTGAGATTCTTTTCATCGTTATGATTTTTACAGATTAACAGTTACACCGAAATTGAAGCTGCGCGACACCGGAAGCAGCCCGGCATCTATGCCTCTGTATAAGACCCCGTTGCTACATGAACTCTCAGGGTCGGAACCGATGTATTTGGATATAGTGAACACATTATTGGCCTCTGCCCATACGGCGAATCCCTGGAGCCATGTAAGAGAAAGCGGGAGATCGTATGTAAGGCGGATATTCTTGAGTTTGAGGAACGAACCGTCTTCTATCCAGCGGTCAGAGAACCTCTCGTTGTTGACCCACTCCGAAGAACCGGCCAGCACGGCACGCGGCACACTGGTCTGCTGCCCCTCGTAAGTCCAGCGGTTGGCCATCGCCTTTGACTGGTTCCAGAGGTTGTTGCCGCCCTCCAGCTGCGAACGCTGGTAGTTGAACACATCGTTGCCGATGGAGTATTTGAAGATAGCGTCAAGACGGAATTTCTTCCATGTGAAAGAGGTAAAGAAGTTTCCGTACAGATCGGGGTTGGCATCGCCAATCTTGACCTTGTCCGCCTCAGAAATCCAGCCGTCACCGTTCTGGTCAACGAAATGGACATCGCCAGCCTTGAAATTGCGGTATGCATCGCCTGAATAGCCCGTAGGATAACGGAGGTAACCGTATTTGCCGGCAGTGGAAGCCTCTGCGTCTGTCGCAAAGACACCGTTCGTCTTATAGCCGTAGAACACACCTGCGGCATCACCCACGGCCGTTAGGATATTGTCCGTGCCGTAGATTGAAGAGGCATAGCCTCTGATCGTCTTGTACACGCTCTCCTTGGTTCCGTCAGCTGCAAGATTGTAGGTCGTGATGACCGAAGAGGGAAGTTTCTTGATTTCGTTGGTGTAATGACCTACGGAAACACCCACTTTCCACTTGAAATCCTTGGTGTTTATGACAGCAACGTTGGCATTGATATCAAAGCCCTTGTTGGTCATCTCGCCGGAGTTGGACCACATTGACTTGAGGCCGGTAAGATAGTCAAGGTTGATTTTGGCAAGGAGGTTTGAAGTCTTGCTGAAATAGACGTTTGCGCCAAGAGTCACCCGGTTGTTGAACAGCGATGTTTCAAGACCGAGGTTGAACCTGCGTGTTGTTTCCCACTGGATTTTGGAGTTGGAGATGTTGGCGAGATTCAATGATGTGGCACTGTTGAGATACTTCTGCACTTCAAAGTATGTACGCGATGCATAGTAGTCTATGTTGTCGTTGCCGGACTCTTCGTAGCCTGCCGCTACTTTCAGGAAATTGACAACCGGCACATTGAACCACGGTTCTGATGAAACCAGCCAGCCCGCCTGCAGGGATGGGAACAGGCCCCAGTTTGCGCCAAAGAGCTTGATGCCTTCCGCCGTCTTGTCGCCGAAGCGCGAAGAGGCCTCTGCCGTAAACGTTCCGTTGATATAGTAGCGGTTCTTGTATATGTAAGACGCATCCAGATAATAGGCAAGGTTCACCCAGCTGTCGTTGGTTCCGCCATACGTGAGGTACTGAAGGCTTGTCGTCAGGTTGGGCATCTTGTCGTTGGTATTGTTGTAACCGGATACATAACTCATGGAATAGTTGTAGGATGCAAGACGGAAGCCTGCGGTGGCCCTCACTGAATGAGCTCCGAATTTCTTGTCAAAAGTTGCGTAGAGGTTGTTGAACACCGTTGACTCGTCTGCAAACTGCGATTTCACGGCACTTGATATCGTGCCGATACCCTCTGCAAACTTGCTTGGCGTACCGTCGTACGGCAAGTAATACAGTTCCGACACACGGTTGATACCGTAACTGAAACGGTCGGCTATCTGTAGCCACGGAGTCACCTGATAGCGCGGGTTGACATTAAGCGAGAACTGTGTCTGCTCCTGATAGTTCTTGTTGTTGCCCTCTCCGTTGCGCAAAATCCAGTAAGGGTTGGAAAGTGCATCGGTATTGTATGCTTCGCAGAATCTGAAAGGGTTGTTGTTGTCCGTATACGTCTTGCCGGAGAACACCGCTTCGTTTACACCGAGCTTGTTGGATCTGGTGGTTTCGTCCCAATACAGGAAATAGTCGGTAATGCTGATCATCGACGGGACAATTGTTCCCAGAACATTGGGAGAAGAGATATTGGAAGAAGCATAGCTCTGTGCCCAACCGTTGTCACGCAGATTGTATGTCGTACGGCCATACGCTATGTCAAATGAAGCATCAAGCTTGCTTGACAGTATCACGTCGGTATTGAATCGGATGTTCAGACGGTCAAAATCATTGTTCTTGGCTGTGGCATCCGAAGTGGTATAGCCCAGAGACAGACCGTATAGGGCTATGTCATCACCACCCTGCACATTGACACGGTAATTCTGTGTGAACGCAGACTGGTACAGACCGTTCTGCCAGTCGGAATTGTTGTGATAGAGATTGTAATACGTATAGGAAGGATCTTCATTCATGAACGGCTGCGAAGCGATCTTCTGTAGAGCAGCAGTAGTAGAGGAACCGTCGCTCGGAGTGAACGTCCCGAGAATGTCAGACATATAGTTGCGGTATTGCGAACCGTTCAGCACATCAATAGTGCTCGGACGTGTCTCAAAACCTCCGTAAAGACGCACGTTGATACGCGTGGCGCGTTCTTTTGCGCGTTTGGTCGTGATTTCGATCACGCCATTGGCGCCCTTGGCGCCATAGAGGGCTGTTCCCGTGTTCACAACACGCACATTGGCAATATCCTCCGGATCAATGGTGTTCAGGACATTGTTGAAGAAACCCTGATGAAGCGAATACCTGTCATACTGCGCATCCCATATCACACCGTCAATGACGATAAGCGGCTGTGTAACTGTGTTGAGCGATGTAATTCCGTTGATGAGCATATTGGCTCCCTGGCCGGGCATTCCACCGCGCATCGTGGTGAGCACGTTTGCATTAAGGGTGTTTTCAATGTCCGTTTCCATGGAAATGGCAGAACTGTTGGTTACTGAAGACTCCGCCTTGGTGAACACTTGGTTCGTACTCTTGTAGAAAGCGTTGAACGCAGTACTGTATAGTTCTGATGTCTGCTCGCCATCCCTAACCGCCACCTGAATGGCATTGTAGTCCGGCGTGGAGAGGTAGAGTGTGGACTCAAACTTCGGAACGGAGAGTGTATACTTTCCGTCTTCACCGGTCATTGCAGAGAAACGGGGGTCGTTAAGCGACTGCACCCTGACTCCTGCGAGAGGAGTCTTGGTTGCAGCATCAAGCACCGTGCCTTTCACTTCGCGCATCGGGTAAGTCGGGAGTTTGGAAACGGTGGGACGCTTTACAATCACTTCCTCCTCGTCCGCTTCACCCTCCTGCTCGCTGACATCATCCTGCGCATATGCAGGCGCAGCACCGACAAGGAAGAAGAAGCACAAACTCGCACCGAAAATCTTAGCTGAAAGATAATTGCTGAATATGTTTTTCATTGTCTTCTGTTTTTTTAGTTAATGGCTTACTCGTCTTTGGCGACTAGCAGGATGCAGTCTATCCTCAAGTTTGGAGTGCACGTCTTGCGGTCTTTGAGCTTTATCGAACTCGTGATGGTAAGCATGGGGTTGGATTTGCTTATATCGTAGTAGCACACGTCAAACTTGTAGTTCTCGAACAGCAGTATCGTGTCTATCTTTGTGACATCCGTGGTGAAGACCCCGTCCGTACCTCCTGTCGAACTCACCGTCAACTGTTTGCCTTTGTCATCGAAATCATAGGTGAGGGTTGCTGTGAACTTGTTTGCCTTGGGGCTTATGTTCGTGGAGTCGTTGATGTTTTCGGGCACAAACACGGCATATATGTCATAGGTGCCGGAGAGCAGGTCGTCCAAGTCAAACGTTACCTGTGGATTTGCGGCAGAGGAAGAAGGAACAAACTCCTGGAAAGAGTTCCCGCTCAGCTTGCCCGACACTATGGGATTGCGCGCACCGTCAAGCACAGTCTGCGTGACACCTCGCGGCGAAGCCGTCGACAAGGATTTGGAGTATTGGGTGTTGACCAGATAACTGTTCTCCGCCTCCAATGTTTTGTCAAACTGCCAGGACTTGTTTGTCTTGAAATTGAAGTTGTCCACTATGAATGCATAGCCGTTTGACACTTCAACAGGGGTTTGCCCGTCAGTAAGGACGTTGGCATACGGAGCTCTCTGATAGTAACGGTTTTGACCGTAATATTCCTTGGACACCAGAGAGTCGGCAGTTTCAAAGAAAGTCTTGACGCTTTCCACGGAAGCGTTGGACTGGTCAAACGCCGGCTGTTCGTCCAGACTGTAAAACATATTTTTGAACAAGGCATCTACGGCTTTTGCCTCCTGAAGAGAGTCCGCACGAAGAGAGTCTGTATAGAGCACGCCTTTTTCGTCAACATACGAATATGCCTCTTTGTACTTGAACGATTTCTTGACCTGTTCCAGAGCTTTCTGCCATGCGTCATTCTTGAAATAGATGGCGGCCACAAGGGAGTCCGCATCGGTGGCGATGTCCGGCATGATTTTGTTTGACTCGTAGAACACGGAGTCAACATACTGCACCTGCCCGTCAACGGTCGCACCCTTGATACTTGAACTCTCGCTAAAGATAAGGGTATCCTTGCTGGCGACATATTCATACAAGAGCGACAGATCCGGCGTTGTCTCAAGAATTTCCTTCAGGTCATAGGCATAGGGAATATAGGAAGACAGCAAGTGAGCCGTTCCGTTGACCGAAGCAATGTTGCGGTTTGCTCCGCTCTCAATGCCTACTCCTTTTATAGTCCCCTCCCCGGAGTCATACTCTGCATACTTGCCGTTGGCCAGAGCTATGCGTTTTACTGAAGCATAGCTCCCGGTGTGATTGAAATAGGAAAGGTGATTCTTGACGAACTGCTTCTCAACCAGCTTATACTTCTCTGCTGCAGTGACAAGGTCGCCGCTCTCTTCCGCCTGCTTGGCTTCGGCAAGGAGAGCCTGCCATTTCTGTGCGTCATAGGTGCCGTCTTTCGGCGCCCAGGCCGTCATGGAGTTGTCTGCTTTCAACAAGTCGGCATAGGTAATGGATGCCGGCACGCCATAAGCTTTCTTGTTAACGACAGACTTCGAGAGGATGTCAAGGAAATCATTGCATTCCCCCGTGGCATTGAGGTTTTCCCAGAGGGTTCCTTTCGCGTTGTTGGAATTCAAGTCATAATGGTCATCTGTACATGAATCAAGGCAAAGCACTGCCATTAGTCCAAGGAAACCACAGGTGACCCATTTTGCATATTTGTTTTTCATAATCAATTCCTTTTGATTTTGTGAGTTTACTTAGTTTCAGACCGCCGACATCAATTCCTCTCTATCGTCTCGTCTGTTACCCATGCAGGATTCTGAACCAATGCCGTGTTGATCTTCATTTCCTCATTGTAAACGGGGTTGTACAGAGAATTGAGTGAAGCAAGCTTGGCCTTGATGGCATTCGAGTTGGTGTTGTATTTCCGGACAAGCAGGTTCAACATCTTTTGGGTGTTGCCCTGACGCAGTGCATAGCGCACAAGGTCAAACCACCGTTTGCCCTCGCCAAACAGCTCGCGCTGACGCTCGCTCATCACGAAGTCTTCAAGGTTCTGGGCCGTACTGTAGTTCGCAAACACGAGGTCATCGTTGGGGTCTATCATGGGATTGGAACGGGCAAACACTGCCTTGGCCACCCTGAAGCCTTCCTTGAGCATCGTCTCGTCATCAGCTTTGAGAATATATTCCTGTAGGCAGGCAATAGCCTCCGCTTTCATCAAGAGCACATCGCTTATGCGGTAGACCTTGAAATTGCTGTATACCGGATTCCATTCATAATTCACGGTGGTTGAGGTGTTGTTCAAATTATCACAACCGTTGATCTGAACTGATTTTGCAACGAATTTCACGATGTTGTAGACAGCATTGACAGTCGAGCCCGTAGGTTTCTGGATTGTTGAATAATACCTGATGTCGGTCTTTGAAAAAACGGTACTGGCCTCGTTGGGCTTGTCTGAAAGAGACTGGAACGGAGCGGCGGCAGAGAAACAACCGGGATTGAAATCATTCTCATATATGCCGAAATAGTCTCCCACCATTTTTCTTGTCTCAACAATGTTCTCCATTCCTTGACAAACTTCAAAGATGTCTTCCTTGGAGAAATTCTCGCCAAATATCTGCCTATAGGGATAGTCCTCGACCTGGACGCTCTTGTTGTTCACATAAAGCGGCAGGGGATCTTCTCCGGAAAACATTGACCGGTTATGACCATAGTAGACTTCGCCGAAACTGGTACTGGCACTGGTGCTGGTGCCCTTGAAATCCTCAAGCATGTCCTGGGAAAGCACATCTGCGTATTCAATGACCTTGCGGTAGTCACCCTCCGCCTCGCCGGGATACTTGGCGATGGAGTCCGCTGACGAGTTCTTCGATGCCCTCCAGAGATACAAGTCACACAGCAGGGCATAGATGCCCCTCCTGCCGAAACGTCCCTTGTTGAACTCTTCGTTGCCGAAGTTCTTCATTCCATTGTCCTTGACCGCTTCAAGGTCATTGATAAGGAACGTGAGGATTGTCTCCGAAGCAGTCTGGGGAACCGGATCCGTAGCCCCCTCGCTGGTGTCGTTGGCTTCCACTACAAACGGCACGTCACGGTAGGCACGCACCAGATAGAAATAGTAGAGAGCACGCAGGGCCTTGAGCTCCGCCTCGATGGGTTTCCAGTCGTTTTCCTGAAAGCTGGCATCCTTTCTTACCACCTCCGGACCTTTTTGCAGACAGAGGTTGCAATAGCCGATGCCCGTGTAGAACGAAGCCCAGTCAAACCAGCTGTTGGTAGGCAGGAGGTTGGCATTCATTATGTTCTTGAAATCCGTATTGCTCTCAGACGTAAGCAGAAGATTGTCAGAACGCATCTCGCCCCAAACAAACATGCGGCGGGAAACTGCGGAACTCTTGAGCTGAGTGTAGCAGGCTGCAACCACATTCATGACATCGTTCTTGTCCTCCCAGAACTGCTCGCCCGTAATCTGATTGGTAGGATATACTGTCAGGAAGTCATCAAATGCGCTGCATGAGGAAAACAGCGTTACCACAGCAAGGCAGACTGGCAGTATTACTTTGTTGTATATCTTAACGTTTTTCATTTTATCCAGTTTTTAGATTTAGAACTGTACATTCAAGCTAAATGTCACCGAACGTGAGCGAGGAGTCTGCGAAGAGTCATAGGCCGGACTGTAACCGCTGGCCGAGTGTTCTGGATCAACACCGGAATACTTGGTGAAGAAGAACAGGTTGTTGGCAGAAACGTAGAAACTCAGTCCCTTCAGACCCAGACGGCGCAGGTTCTTTGCATCAAAGCTGTAAGAAAGCTGCACATACTGCAGACGGATGAAATCGCCGGACTCCACGTAGCGGTCGGACGGGAGTGCATTATACGACGCACCCGCATTGGAGTTCATGGCACGGGGAATCTCCGTGATGTCACCGTTCTTGCGCCAGCGCCAGTTGACGGCGGTGGACTGGTTCTTGTTGGTAAGCATGTCTTCTGCCTGCATGCGGGCCTTATTGATGATCTTCGCACCAAGACGAACGTTGAAGCTGGTCTTGAGTGTCCAGCGGCCATAGGTGAAGTCAACACCGAAACCGCCGGTGAACTTGGGATTCGAGTTGCCCAGATAGACAATGTCGAGTTCGTTGATCTGCCCGTCGTGGTTGATGTCTTCATAGATGGCGTCACCACCCGAGAACTGGTAGTTGAGACCTCCGTAGTTATAATACATGCGGAGAGGGTTGCCGCTCGCGTCAAATATGATATTGCCGTTGGCGTCGTGAGCCACAGGGCATGTGGCGTTCTCGCCGCGCGCAGCTGCAGCTGCGGCCGTGTTGGAGCCATACACCTCGTTCTTGGACTCGTCCGCAAAGTAGCCGGAGTGTTCATAGTCATAGCGGTAAACACCCTTGTAGCGGAAACCGTAGATTGAATACAGCGCATTGCCAATCTGGACACGGCTCAGATATCCTCCACCGTCAGTGACGTTCTTGTAGTTGAAGTCGGTGTTGATGGAGGCCAGCACGCTTTCGTTCATGGAGGTTACGCGGTTCTGGTTCTGGGAAGCGTTGAACTTGAACTTCATCGCAAACTTGCCGATCTTGAAGATGGGCTTTGTGTTGACGGAAAGTTCCCAACCCTTGTTCTTCATTGTGCCGACATTGGCGTAGTCAAGCGAAGAGAAACCGGTAGAGGACGGAATCTTGACTCCCTGTTGGAGAAGGTTGCTCGTGTGCTTCCTGTAGACGTTGAGGTTCATCTGGATGAGGTCCTCAAGGAGATTGAGGTCAAAGCCCACGTTCCATGAAGAAGTCTTTTCCCATTGTATGGTGGTAAGACGGAGGTTGTTCGGGGCAATAGCTATCAGGGTGTTGCCCTTGGCTCCGTAGCTGCCCTTGCTTGAATATGTGTTATACATGATGGAGTTGGTGGTCGGAGAGTTTCCGGTTACGCCCCAGCCGGGAGAAACGGAAAGCATGTTGACATATTTCTTCAGGGGGCGGAAGAAATATTCATCGCTGATATTCCAGCGTCCTGACACGGCCGGGAAATAGCCCCAGCGCTTGTCCTTGCCGAAAGACGTGCTGCCGTCCGCGCGCAACGTGAAGTCAAGGATATACTTTGACTTGAATGAGTAGTGGGCGGTGACAAGACCGTTAAGACCGTGCGACTTGCTGGTGGAAGTCGATGCGGACTTGAGTTCTGCGCTTATCGTGGGATCGGTGATACCGCCTACGACACCGGCAGAGGATATGTCTTCTGCAACACCGTCTTGTGTGTTCAACTGCCCGCGGAGCAGGAACTGCAGCGAATGGTCACGCGGCAGTTTCGGCGAGAAAATCAGCGTGTGGGTTGTTGTGAACCTCAAGTCACGCGATGTTGATGTTGCCGTCCTGTTGATGCCGGAAGTGGAAGACCACGTGTCCGTGGAGAGCGAGCCGGGGAAATAGGCATCGGTAGTATTTGATGTCGAGTTCATGTACACCTCGCCCTTGTAGTTGAGCTGTGTACTGTTGCCGTCAATTCCCATAAGCTTGTATTCAAGCTCAAACTGCGGGGTTATCACATACTGGCTTGAGTTTTTCCATGCGAGATTGGCATAGGCGACAGGGTTGCCGTTGCTGATCATGTCATTCAGGTAATAAGACGTGTAGCCGTCCTGAACCTCTCCCGCTGCTGCCGCCCGGGGATACATCTTGAAATATTCGCCGGTGTTCACCGCACCGTCATACCGGTAGACACTCATATTGGGCATGGCGTTGTAGGCCTGACTCAGAATGCCTGAATAGTTCTGCTGGTTCTTGGTGTACGTAAGGTTGAAGTTTGAACTGAACTTGATGCGCGTAGACACGTTGTAGTCAAGAGTCATACGGGTGGAGAAACGGTCAAGTACCTGCTTGATGATGGTTCCGGTCTCATGGTCATAGCCGCCGGATACGCGGAACTGGGCCTGGTCACCACCACCCGTCACGCTGACGAAGAACTTGTTGGCCGTACCGAACTGTGTAACCTCGTCAACCCAGTCCGTATTCTTGTTGTAGTTGTTGTAGTACATGGCCCTGTCAGACCTGTACATAAGCTCTATGATGTTCGACGTGAGGTCGCTCTGCCGGGGATTGAAATATCCTTCCTTGAGCATCATGGTGTAGCCGTCACCGTTGAGCATCTTCATGCCGGTCGGTTGCCAGCTGCCCTGGAAAGTGTAGCTTCCCGACACGCGTGTCTTGCCCTTGGAGCCGCGGCGGGTCGTTATCTCGATTACACCGTTGGAACCGCGAGCACCCCACATGGCGCAGGAGCCGGCGTCTTTCTTGACTTCAATGGACTTGATGTCTTCCACGTTGACGGCGAGGAGGTTGGCGAACTGTTCCGTATTGTCCATATCCTGAAGGTCTACATCCGTGGAGGTGTAGTTCTCGAGTATATGACCATCCACGACAATCAAGGGTTCCTGATTGCCGGAGATTGTGGTGACACCACGCAGACGCATGCTCATGCCCGATCCGAGGTTTCCTGAATTTGCCACAACGTCAAGACCCGCAATCTGACCCTGCAGGGCCTGGTCGGCGGACTCGAAGGCAAGACCCTTCATCTCGTCCATGTCAAGTTTCTGCGTTGCCACGGAAACCTCACGCTGGGGTATCATCAGACCGTTTGACTTGACAATCTTGCGTCCGGAAATTTTCACCTCTTTCAGAGAACGGGAGTTTTCCGTAAGTTGGATTTTCCATGTCGTCTTGTCGCCGATGACTTGTTCAAACACACGGTAGCCGTAAAAATGCACCTTGAGTTTGTTCTTGGGGTTTTTGATTGTCAATGCGAAGTTACCGCTCATGTCAGTCTGGGTAGACGACTGGATACGGTTGTTGGCGTCAATCTCAAGCACATTAGCCATCATGATGGGGCCGTCCTTTGGATTGAACACGTGTCCCGAAATTCTCTTCTGGGCATAAACAGCGGAAATGCCAAGGCAGAGAATGAATAACAGTAAATACTTTATCTTATTCATAGTTGCACTTTTTTATCGGATTGGATACTTTCTCACAAAAGCCTTGGCCTTGGCAGAAGTATTGTAAAGCCCCTCGTAACGGCCGCCGGGCAAGTCCGCGAAATGAAGGACTCCACCCACCACTTGATGCAATACAGCAAACGAAGACGTCTCAATTGTCGAGGCACTTGAACCGGCCTTGTCAAACTGGAGGTCGCGGGTGAGGATATTGTTGCGTGTGGCGTCAACGGTAAGGGTGTTGCCAAGCTTGTCGGTAACGGTAAGGTTGTTGTCGCCGGAGTTCTGTACGGAAACAGTGATGTAGCGGTTGGTCTCCGCATTGATGCAGGCTGTCTCGTACTCCGTACTGCTTATGGCGTTCTTGTCATTGTATACGGCATCATCCTGAAAATGGTATTTCACAAAATTTAACAGACAGGTACACATGGCCTGCGCTTTCGCCTTATATGCGGCTGTAGCGGCCTCCACATTGTAGCCGGACTCGTTCTCGTGACGCGAGATTTCCGCCTTGGCCTCTTCAATGTAGCTGGCTATGGACTCCCACGTAGGCAGCCCCTTGGCAATCTCGGTGTCAATGGCATCGTTCGTGGGAACATACACCGTGTAGCGGTAGGTACTGAAGAAACGGACGTTGTAGTCCATGCAAGGATTTGAGGCAGAGAAGATCTGGTATTTCGCCAATGCCTTGTCCTTGTCTGTACGGCTTGAATAATCGTCCGCAAAACCGGCCTCCTCGAGCACGTCGGGGTCAACCTGACAAAGCTGGTAGAATCTATCGTACGGGGAATTTTCGTTGCCATTGTCATACAACACCTTATATACGGAGTTGACCGTGGCCTGCAGAGGCTTGTCGATAATATATGTCATACCGTTGCCGTAGCCGTTGGTCTTCTTTGTCTGGTCAAAATACTCGTTTATGGTGGCATACTCGTTATGTTCTATCTGCCATGCACCCTGCACGGTTGTACCCACGATGCCCTCTTTGGTGATGCCGCCTCTGGACTGCACCTTTATCGGTGCTCCGCCCTTGGTGGTGAAGAACTCTTTCTTGGTGTTCAGTATTCCGTCAACATCAGCCGAATCGTGTACGATGATGTGCTGGTCAAGCATATCCTTGAGACGGTTGTTGATCTGCCCGGACTTGATGCTTGTGGTGATCCTCACCTCATCAATCTGATATGTGTTGGGGTCAAACTTGTATGCGTAGGCCGACACCGGAGTAGACGCATTCTTTGAATCGAAGCTGAACGAAAGGATGTATGGCTGAGTCAAACTCATTGACACGGGGTCGTAATAACATCTCAGAGCATTGTCCGTAGGTATGAAGAAGCTGAAATTGGACCCCATCGCCAACAGATACGTGGAGATGAACGAGTTCAGAGGCGCGGAGTTCGGATTGGAGATATACTTGTCATCGGCGGTGATTGCCCAGTTGAATATGCGGAGGCTGTCACCCACAAGTGCTGGCGCGGACACGGAAGCATATTTTGCGGGAGTACGCACTTCGTTCATCACATAAACCACACCGTTGTTTGCAATAAGGCAGGTGTCAATCATCGTCCTGTATTCCGAAACGGAAGCGACATCAGAGAACATGGGGTCGCGGGCATCGTTCATGATGGTGAGATATTTGCTCGGCACCGACTCTATGAACGATATCTTCATAAGGTTGTTGATCATCGCCTGAATCACATCAAGAGGAATCTGGTCAAGATTTTCCATGAGATTCTCTCTTGTGTTGGGCTTTTCGGCATAGGCGTTAACCAGAAATTCCCCACCGCCGCCGGGCAGGAAATATTTCTCCATCGCCTCGTCGGTAGGAGCGAACATGGCTCCCATGTCCTGCTGCACGCCACGGCTGGCATTATAGTAAGTATTCCATCCCGGGTCATAGTTGAGGTAATATGACACATTACGGCCGCTCGGGTCTGTCTCAAGCGACTTGGCTTCCTTCGACCGGCTTGAAAGATAGCGTTTCTCGAAAACGGAATCCACACCCTCGAAACCGGGAATCTGCCTGATGGAATTGGTCAGCGACGCATTGTAATATGGTGCACTGAAACGGTCCAGCAGATGACTGAACAGGGAGGTGCGGCCGTTGGTACGGATCATCTCAGCCATGTTGGTAGGAGCGAGAAGCACGCGGTCAAGCTTGTTCACATAACCGTTCTGGCAGGTAATGTCCTGTTCAAGAATTTTTCCGCCATATATGAACACGTCGTTTTTCTCGCGCGAACGACCGGCTATGATTTCAAAATCCTCGTCAGTGATGCCCTGCTCTTCCATCTGGCCGTTGATCCAATGGATCATCATGGGCACCGTTCCGTCGCTTGCCATGTAGAGACCTCCCTTGGATTCGGTCTTGAAGCGCGACCAGTAGTCCCTGTCGCTCGCATTGTAGCTATACGGAATGGCTGGGCTGTTCCATTTGAAGAACGAAATGGAGTCGGTGATTTCCAACGATGTCGGACGGCGCATACACACGTTCAGGTCAAGGTAGCTACCGTCTGTCCCGGTGCTTGATGAGGTCTGGTTCGGCAGCATCTCAAGCAGATAGGGATTGTCCAGCATCGACGTGTGCAGCAACAGCTTCTTCTGCTGCAAGGTCAGATCCTCGTAGCAGGTCACCCCCCAGTCATTCTTCTTGAAGAACTCCGCAAAAGCATCATCGTCGGCAACAAACAGCGTCTTGCTGCCTGTCCTTGAAAGCACTGTTGCATAATCCAAATCTTCAATCAGCTTAATTGTGTTGGTGTAGTTCTTCTGCGA
The DNA here is from genome assembly GCA_963617965.1 of Anaerovoracaceae bacterium. Classification (GTDB taxonomy): domain Bacteria; phylum Bacteroidota; class Bacteroidia; order Bacteroidales; family Bacteroidaceae; genus UBA6382. The sequence continues at coordinate 25,845 of CAVEQO010000003.1, read as the reverse complement.
TTCCAGATAATTGAAGATGCTCGAACCCAGCCAACTCGGGGTTTTGTCAGGCAAATCATAATCATCTGAGCAAGAATACATCAACGCGCCGATCATAAGCAAGCCAACAGCTCCGAAGAGTTTCTTGCTAAACCTCAACAAACGGTTTTTCATACACATTGATTTTAAATTTATATTGTTTCTGTTTTTCTCGTCTGGATACAGACCGTCTATGTAAGGGACAAAATTAATGAATCTTAGCAATTCCACCCTCTTTTGATACTGCAAAATCACACTATTCTACAACAAAAAAGGCTTTTTGCGTTTCTTTTGGTAAAATTCGGATTTTTTTTCACGTCTTAACAGTTGCCGCGCGGTGATCTGTCCATAGCAAAGGCTTTACGTTGCCACGATTGCATCCACACCGCTTGGTTGTCTCTGCCGTATGTCGTATATAATATATTATAATGTTCGCGCGCGTTAGGTTCACATCGTTACAGCGTGAGAACGCTCATTTGCATAGGGAACTGTTTTTTAGGAAACGCCTTTGCACCTCCGGGCTGTCGGAACGGCAAAAGAACATGCCCGAACGAAAATCTCCATTTCCGAACGGGCACATCAAGAAATCCGAAAAATGTACAATTCACATCGCAAGCATTTCCAGTCTTCTTAACTATTTACTAACTTACCTTAAAACAATTCATTTCGTTACACATTCAACCTCTATGAGCCATTTTGGCCTGCACACACACGCCTGCACCACAAGATGTGGGACTGAGGGGAAGCGGTCTTTGAGATAGCCCTCCGCAAAAGCGGCATCGGCAATGTCACGCAGATACACCACCATATATGTCATGTCATCCAGCGTGCGCCCGGCAGCCGCCAACAGTTGCGATATGTTCAAAAACAGACGGTCTGCCTGTCTGGCGACATCACCCTCGTAAAGGCACTCGCCGAATTTGTCTATGCTTGCGGTGCCGGAAATGAAGACCTTGTCACAGCCGCCTATGTTTATCTTGGTTCCTCTCTCAAAGGCCACGCCGTATTCGTGGGTATGGTTGAGGTAGTCGAGAGCGTTGAGGTACTGTGGGACTTGCGGTGTGCGCTGTTTTACTGAAAAGAAGTCTATGGCCACCACGGACTTCGTTTCCGCCATACAGCCCCCTATCCCTGTCGACGCTATATAGTGAGTGCCGGACGTAAGCCCCTCGCGCCCGAACACGGCATTGCGTCCTTTCATCACATCGGCATAGTTGCGGTCAATGTCCCTCACATAGAGCCACGTGCGCATGCAGTTGTCCTTGAGAGTCATGCCGTTTTCGCAAAGCCAGCCTATATGGCGGTTGAAAATCAGTTCTGTCTGTTCCTTGGCGGAAAGGCCCTCCGCCTCGGCATCTGCCAGTCTCACCGACTGGAAAAACACCTCCGCATCACCATACTCCACCGCCATTCTGTCAGGCATGCCCTTTTTCACAACGGCAGCATCAAGATCTGCCGCGAATACCAGTGCTATTTTTGATCCGTCAAGCAGGGGCTGGCCCACGTGTGAGAAAGCCGCTTTTGCCAGGATGTCGCCGTAGAGACTGTGCCCTTTCAGTTCATGCAATTGGTTTGCCGGATCTGTAAGATACGCACGTGACCATATCAGATTGTCCGGTCCTGCCTGTCTCGATCCGAGCCACACCGCAAGCGACCTTTTCAGATCATCAAGGGCTTCGGAGAACGGACGGCCGCCGGCAACCTTTATTATGTCCACACATTCATTCATGGCTTCGCACTTTGCCTCTTTAATTCCAACGCAAAAATAAGAATAACCTTTTTCATACGCTAAAAACAGAAAGGGAAAATACGCGTTTTTCTGAAAAGGCTACTTAAATCTCCGTATCAAACCGCCTTGGATACATATATTTAAGTATATTTGCATCGCAAAAAACGTACACCGCACTATCCATGAAAAGAAACAGCCGACACATGAAGCGCCATGGCAAACGCTCCCCCGGGAAGCGGATTGGCAAATCCGTGGGAATCATGACCCGACTCGTCCGCGCACTCTGCATCAGCGTGTTCGTGGTCCTTATGTTGGGATTTGTCGTCTGCTTTCTGCTCCCCAACGTTTTCTACAGCCTGTATTACAAGGTCGCCGGCACTTACCGCCCGGACAAATATGAGCTGTACGACGGCATTGACGTGTCGCATCACAACGGCACGATAGACTGGGAGACCGTGGCGAAAGACCCCAATATAAAATTTGTCTACATCAAGGCCACCGAGGGATACGGACACCGCGACAGGCTGTTTGCCTACAACACGGTACAGGCACGCAAGTTCGGGCTTAAGGTTGGAGCCTACCACCTGCTAACCACAAAAACCAGTATGCGCACGCAATTCAATTTTTTCATAGGCGTTGTCGGCGACCACAAACAAGACCTTACTCCTGTTGTTGACATAGAGGAAAACAAGGTTGACGAATGGACTGCACGGCAGAAACAGGACAGCATAGCCAAGTTCGTGCAACTCGTCAGGGAACACTACGGGGTCGCTCCCGTTCTGTACTGCAGCCACAGATTCTACAAGAACTGCCTTTCGCCCAGATTCGACAATCTGATTCTCTTCGTTGCACGCTACAACCACCGGCAGCCCGAACTCGGAGGGAAAAGCCACAATATCTGGCAATTTACCGAGCACGGGCACATCAACGGGATTCCCGGCGATGTAGACCTCAACCGCTTCAGTTCCAACACCACACTGAAAGACATTCTCCTCTGACACCGGCAACAAGAACAACCGCATATGAGCAGTCCCCTCACCATAGACTACCGCCTTATCTTCGCACTGATGAACGGGAAAGTCAGCAATGCGCTGCGGCGCAGACTCAACGAGGACTTCCACAATGCCGGCATCGAGATAAGCGACGACCAGTGGGACGTGCTCGTGGCTGCAAGCCAACGCGACATCTGCACACAGCAGGATCTCTGCAACGCCACTGCCATGAGCAAGCCGACAATGAGCCGTATCGTCTCCGCACTGGAAGACATGAAGATTGTCGAGCGCCGCAAGGCACGCACAGACTTGAGGAACAACTACATCGCTCTCACCCGCAAGGGTTCGGCAGTGGTCGCCAGAGCGCAGGCCATCGCCGTAAGGACTCTCAAGGAAAGTCTGCGCGGACTGTCCAAAATGGACATCATGATTTCGCAGCACAGCCTCAACACCGTATTGCAGAACCTCCGTACAAAAGAGCTGCAGATTGCCGAAGAGCACGCACGCGAACATCACAGAAGGTCTGAAGAACACAAGCGTTCCGTGCGACGCATGCACGGCAACAAGACCTCCGGACACTGAATGCGGAAAGAAACAGCGTCCCTCCTTGCGCTCCGCCACCCCTCGGATACGCAAAGCGGCGGCTGGTCAAAAAGGCACGGCAAAAATACCTGCATACCGATAAAAATACGTACATTTGCATTTATATCTCATTTCGTACATAAGTGTAACGTATATGGAAACGCTGAAAAGGATAAAAAAACTCAAGAAGATACGTATTCACCACGAGGGAACTTCCACACTGACCGTCATGGCAGTGGCTCTCCTGATAGCCAACGCCATATTCCTTTGGGTTTTCGTCAAAATTCTTGACCTGCCTTATATTTTCTGCATATTGTTGGCCGTTTCGCTCACAGTGTACGGTATAATGGTCAACTTCTTCCGCTGCCCGATACGTTATTTCAAAGGAGATACCGAAGGCGTTGTCGTTGCTCCTGCCGACGGCAAGATCGTGGTGATTGAGGAGGTTGACGAACAGGAGTATTTCCACGCCAGACGCAAGATGGTATCGATATTCATGTCACTGACAAACGTTCATGCCAACTGGTTTCCCGTAGACGGCATCGTCAGACAGGTGACACACCAGAACGGCAACTTCCACAAGGCGTGGCTGCCCAAGGCAAGCATGGAAAACGAACGGTCGACAATCGTGATCGACACCGGGAAATACGGGGAAATCCTCGTGCGGCAGATTGCCGGTGCCATGGCGAGGCGGATAGTCACCTATGCGCGGTGCGATGAAGAGTGCTATATAGACGAGCACCTCGGGTTTATCAAGTTCGGCAGTCGCGTTGATCTCTTCCTGCCTGTCGACAGCGACATCAGGGTCACCATGGGACAGCCCACTGTGGGCAACGGCACAGTAATCGCCACCCTGCGGGCTTCCGCAGACGCACAGACCGATGCCATGCGATGAAACGGCATCTCCCCAATATCATCACCCTGTGCAATCTGGTGTGCGGAAGCATAGCTGTCCGGCTGGCTTTTTGCGGACGGTATACCGAAGCCGTGTTCTTCATAATCCTCGGAGCCGTGTTTGATTTCTTCGATGGCTTCACCGCAAGGAAGCTGCACGTCTCGTCACCTGTTGGCGTGGAGCTCGACTCGCTGGCCGACCTGATAACTTTCGGATTCGCTCCGTCGGCAATGTTTTTCTCGCTTATCGGCAATCTTGCCAGTCACTGTGGGCTACAGTCTTGCCCCCTTGCTGATGCAGTTCTTTCCCACATCAACGTAGTGGCATTCCTCATTGTGGCTTTCTCGGCACTGCGGTTGGCCAAGTTCAACATCGACACCAGGCAGACCTCAAGCTTTCTGGGATTGCCCACACCAGCCAATGCACTGCTGCTCTCGTCTGTCGCGATAGAACTCGACAGGCATTGTCTCGGGCTCTCGGCCTCCACGGATTCCTCGACCTGCCTTGCAGGTATCTTCGCGCTGGTGGCAACAACAGCGGTCTCTTCTGCTCTGCTGGTAAGCGAAATGCCTCTTTTTGCTCTTAAGTTCAAGAATTTCAGTTGGCGGGACAATTCCGTACGGTTCATCTTCCTCTTTTCATCGGCCGTGCTTGTCATTGCTTCCATTCTGATCGGGCCTGAAAACATCACCACGGGTATAGGACTGTGCATTGTCTGGTATGTGGTCCTGTCGTTGCTCTGTACCCGCAAAATCAGATAGCACTGCCGCACTCTCTTTGCCTGCAAACTGTTTTCTCCTCCGTCACTGGCACTTGGCACACTGCTTGTATATCAGACATACAACAACCGAATCCCTCTTTCCATGAGCATTCTGACCATACTGATATTGCTTGTCATAACATACTATTGCGTCAAGGCGGTTGGCAGTATCTGGCACGATGCGTTCAAGGGCACTGCCCCGAACAGCAACCGCAGAAAAAGCCAAGACCGTACAGAGGGGGCACAACCGCAGAAAAAAGCGCACGGCAGCCCCCGGAAGCCGATAGAGAAAGGCGAGGGCGAATACATCGACTTCACCGAAGAGCATTGAAAAGAATCCGGCAAGTACGCATGCTGTTTATTTCCCTAACTGCGAGAACTTGCGCACACCCTTGGCATAATACGCCCACAGTATGGATCGCGGATGCATTTCCGGGATGACATCCACTACCGTAGCCTCAAGGTTCTCCTTGCGTTTTTCGTCAAACTCATGGCACATGTGGGAATACTCGAACCTTGCCCTCACGATGGAGAGGGCTTCTTTGGCATTGCCTGACAACAGTTTCTGAAAAGCCGCCAGATAATCCATGAAATAACGCGCGGCCATCACCGCCGTGCGTCTGCCGGCCGGCAGGTTCTTGTGTAGCATGAGCAGGTTGTTGCGGAAATTCAGAAATGTCTTCCGCGGGTTCGATTTGTCGAGCGTGGCTCCCCCGAGGTGGTACACCACGCTTTCCGGCACACACCACACACCGTAGCCACGGCTGTGCAGACGCCAGCAGAAGTCTATCTCCTCCTGATGAGCGAAGAAACGCTCGTCCAACCCTCCTACCTTATTGTATATGTCCGTGCGCACAAGCAATGCCGCCCCCGTAGCCCAGAACACTGGCACGGCAGCGCCGTCATACTGTCCCTCGTCACGCTCCACCGTGCCCATTATCCGCCCGCGGCAATAAGGGTAGCCCAGACTGTCCATAAATCCGCCGCAAGCACCGGCGTACTCAAAGAAGTCACGGTGGTTGCAGTTCCGTATCTTCGGCTGGCAGGCCGCCGCGCTACGGTGTTCCTCCATAAAAGCAAGCAGCGGCACGAGCCACCCCTCTGTGACTTCCACATCGCTATTCAGCAACAGGGTATAGGGGGTCTTTGTCTGCGCAATGGCTCTGTTGTACCCCTCAGCAAAACCGTAGTTTCTGTCAAAGCGGATGGTTTTCACCACTGGAAACTCGTCTGCCAGCATCTCCAGCGAATTGTCCGTACTGCCGTTGTCGGCGACCACGATTTCGGCTTCAGCGGAATGTTTCACTACTGAAGGAAGGAATCTGCGAAGCATCTCCGCACCGTTCCAGTTCAATATGATAACCGATATGTCTTTCATCTGTTTCATCAATGTATCTTGTTTCCGCAGTCTGCGTCACGGATGTCACCCATTCAGAACGGGCTCGCCGACCAGCGCACTCCTGTCGGGGTTGAAACCCGCAAGCCTGCATCTCACTATGCTGTTGTCGGCAATGGTGCCGTCCTCTCCGGGCGGGACTTCCACCCTTATGTAGTTGTCGGTGAACCCTCTGGCCGCAAAGCCCGCATGACTGTGTTCCGTCAGCACCGGACGCACCGTGCCGATGTGTTTTCCGTAGAACTCTACCCTCTTGCGCTCCGACAGAGCCATCATCTCCTTGCTCCGCCGGCGTTTCTCACGCTCGTCCACAACAAGGGGGATGCGCAGTGCCGCCGTGCCGGGACGTTCGGAATAACTGAACACATGATACTGCGACACGTCAATGTCCGAAGCGAACGCCAGCGAGTCTGCGAAGAATTCCTCCGTCTCGCCGCGCATACCCACGATGATGTCCACGCCTATGAAAGCGTCGGGCATCACTTTCCTTATGTAGTCCACGCGCGAAGCAAACAGCTTCGTGTCATACCGGCGGCGCATGAGGCGCAGCACGTTGTCGCTGCCGCTCTGCAGAGGAATGTGGAAGTGGGGCATGAACCGCCTCGATCCGGCACAGAAATCCATTATGTCGGGTGTGAGCAGGTTCGGCTCAATCGACGAAATCCTGTAGCGTTCCACCCCATCCACCCTGTCAAGGGTTTTTATCAGGTCCAGAAAGGTCTCGCCGGTACTCTTGCCGAAATCACCGGTATTCACTCCCGTGATGACTATCTCGCGCCCGCCGCGCCGCACCGCGTCTTCTGCCTGCGCCACAAGGCTGTCCACCGAACCGTTGCGGCTACGGCCGCGGGCAAACGATATGGTGCAGTACGAGCAGAAATAGTCACACCCGTCCTGCACCTTAAGGAAAAACCTCGTGCGCTCGCCGCGCGAACACGATGGCACAAACGTGCGTATGTCTTTCCGGTCCACCCCGTGCCAACGGTGCAGCGCAACTTCAGTGCTGCCGGTTGCCCCGTCCGGTACCGATGCGGCGGAACGCTCTTCGTATGCCGCGCGGATTATCTCTACGGCACGGCTCTTGTCTTCCATTCCTATCACCACGTCCACACCATCCATTTCCGCCAGTTCGCAGCCGGCCAGCTGGGCATAGCACCCCATCACCACGATCATGGCACCGGGATTTCGGCGTATCATGCGGCTTATGGCCTGACGGCATTTGTGGTTGCTCGTTTCCGTAACGCTACACGTGTTGACAATGCATATGTCGGCAACTTCACCCTCTGCGGCTCTCGCAATTCCCGTTTCACAGAGCCTGTCCGCCAAAGTCGATGTCTCGGCAAAATTCAGCTTGCAGCCCAGCGTCACATATGCCGCTTTAAGTGTCCATCCTGACCTGTTCACGTATAAACCTTTATGATTTGAAACGCAAAGTTAACAAAATATCGTAAATCAGCAAAGGCCGGGGGTTTTTTCTGTCCTGCCAACTTGTTGATAATCAGCACGAATAAAAAATGTTACAAAAACAACGCAAAAAAAAACGGGAAAATCGTTTGCACGTCCAAAAAAGTGTCTACCTTTGCACTCGGTTTTAATAAACAATTCGTTTAACTTCTAAACACGGAAAGAAATGAAAAAGTTATTGTTCGCTTTTGTAGCACTTGCTGCTATGTCTTTCGCTTCTTGCGGCAACGCACAGAAGGGCGCTGCTCAGGACTCTGACACTGTAGTTGCTCAGGACTCTGACACAACTGCTACAGTTGAAGACACAACTGCAACTGCTGGCGATACGACTGCAACTGTAGCAGAGTAATCGCTTTGTCTAGCACAATTACTAGAGAGATTGAAACCTGCGGAATTTCGGTTCCACAGGTTTTTTCGTTTTTGTACATCAGCACCCGTTCTTGCTCCGGGCACGCCGGTTAAACCAGGCTTTTTTAATTCTTTTTCGGTTTTTTCTGCACTCCGCCGAAAAGGTTCTTTAGCTTCAGGGAGATTTCTACCGCATTGAGGTCTTCATCGTTGTCTGCGTCACTACCCTTGTTGAAGTGGTAACTTCCGCTTAGGTTTGCCTGTTTAGAGATTTTCCATTCCAGACCCGCCACATAGCGGACCTCGTCAAGTTTGAAGCCGTCACGCAGGTTGTTCTCCAGCTCCACCGACACAAAAGGGTCCACGTGACAGTTGCGTATGTTGTAAGAAGCCTCCAACTTGGAGCGCAGATACTCCTTTGACTTGGAGTCCTTGCGGTCAGGCACGCCATACTCGGGATAGCCGCCCTGCGGAACTTTGCCTACAATGTTGTTGTTCTCGTCATATATAAGGTTGAAGCGGTACTTGTCTTTGGTCACTCCGGCACTGTTGTAGCCGGTTAGCTGGTAGCGTTCACGCAGCGAGAAAGAGAAACGCCCGGCATCGAAACCGGATTTCAGGCTGAAAGTGAAGCGGTTCTTGCTACGCCAGTAACCGTGGGTCAGATTGTAGCCCTCCCATGTCACGTTGTCACTCTTGTAGTTTTCCTTGCGCTCCTCATCCGAATAACTGTACATATACGTATAGCCGGCACCGACTTTCAGCCAGCGGAACAGGTCATAGCTCAGCCCGAACCCCGCACTCCACCTGTCCACACTGCGCAGACTGTTGTTGGCGCGGAAGCCGACATCGGCGGAAGCACTGAGCCCTTTCACTCCAAGATTCTGCGTAAGACCTATTTCCGACCACATGCCGAAATCATCACCCCTCACCGCCAGCACCGCCAGCGACATGGCAAAAACGAAACTGATTTTTTTCATAACTGATAAATATTTGGATGTTTGGCTCCAGACAAGACAATCTCGTGTCCTCTACGAATATTCCTTGGGCAGACGGGTGACGGAGTCTGTCCCGTTGCCTGCGGGACCGCCTTCATAGAACACCTTTATGAGAGCACTGTCCTTAAGGAAATCCACAGATCCAATCTCTACGTTGGTGACCTTGACACCCAACCTCTTCTCCAGATCGGCGATCATCTCGTCCCGCTTTTCCGGTCTGATGAGATCAATGTTGTCATATTTCACATACTTGCACGCCACATGCTTGGCGAGCAGATTGCTCTCTGCCATAGCCACCGCCACGACAAATATGACGTTGGCCGCCGCAAGCTCGGCTATGCTAAGCTTTTGGGCCATACCGTTGACCACCGACAGCGCCACGAGGAAAAACAGGTAGGTCATCTCGCGGATGGGCACCGATTCTGTGCGGTAGCGTATGATGCCAAACACGGCGAACAGGCCCAATGCCGCTCCGATTTTCATTTTGGAACCGTCCATCAGGTAGATGAGCATAAAAATGCTCACGGCGATGAGAAGAAACGTGAAATAATAGTCGCGGCGTTTGCTCTTTGGATAGTAGAAGAACTGCACAACCACCCACACCATGACAATGTTGAGTGTGAAGCGGCACAGCATCTCGGCAAGAGCCGGAGCGTCAATCCATTCTATGTTCAGCAAAAAACTTGTTGCAAGCTGCATTGTGTTGATCATGTCTAACATATATGTTTGTTTTTTAGTCCTTGATTTCCGTCCCGGCACAGGCCACCGGGCGTTTCATGTTGATTTTTGCCAACTCCCTCATTTTGGGCTTCAGCATATTGGCTTTCAGTCCCGGATTTGTCATGCACGAGCCTATGACGTACTTGCTGTATCCGTGCGGTTTGATCCTGAGTCTGAGCAGGATGTCCTTGATTGGCGAAAAGACCCTGCCGTCGCGCTTCAGCTCTATTATCACCAGCTGGTCAGACGTGGCTTTCTGCCCTGTGTCGAAATTATTGTATTCCACGTCAAAGTCTATCGTGAGCCTCTCTGTCTTGCCCCTGTTGACAAGGGTTATGCGCTTGAAGTAGTTCTGCAGACAGGGATGGAACAGGCTGAGACTGCTCTGCGTCTGTCTTGACACGAACTCTTCTCCGCCGCTGCCGAACACTTCCTGCTGCGACACGACCTCTATGCGCTTTTTCCGCGTCTTGCCGTGGTTGTCCTTTTTCTTGACCTCAAGAAACGTCAGTCCGCCGGAGTCTTCATAGGTGCGCACCCTCACCTTGGTGCGTGGGCGGCGTCCCTGTTCATGCATACGGAAGAAGGCATAGTCGCTGGAGTCCCAGTAGATGGTACGGTAGTGGGCTATCCTCATCTGCTGTACCTCCTGCACGTAATAATCATCCTTCGCAAGAGCCAGCACCTGCAGGAGCTGGGTCTTGTTGGCAAGAAATTTAGTATCGGTGCGTTTCATCAGCCTGATACCCGACATCTCGTCAAGCGAAATGGGCGGCATCTCCTGCAGAAGGGATTTTATTTTGGCGTCAGTGGAGCAAATAGCGACAGTGTTTTCTGTGGTTCATGATGTCATCGCCCGGCAGCGGACTGCCGCTGTGGGGAATCTCCGGACGCAAAGATATGCAAAAAAACACAATCTCGGCATTCACCCGGCCGAATATAATCAAAAACAGGATCTTTTGGTGTATTTGCACACCCAAAGATCCTGTTTTCCCGTGCTGCGGTCTTGTTGTCAAGCCACAGCCGACAAACCGGAAATTTCAATCCTCGTTCTTGGTCGCAGAAATTCTCTTCTCCTTGATACGCGCTTTCTTGCCGGTCAGTTTGCGGAGGTAATAGAGTTTCGCGCGACGCACCTTGCCCACCTTATTGACGGTGATGCTGTCGATTGCCGGCGAGTTGATGGGGAAAATACGCTCTACGCCGACCGTGCCGCTCATCTTGCGCACTGTGAAACGCTTCAGACCGCCGTGGCCGCATATTTTAATCACCACACCGCGGAAGAGCTGGACTCTCTCCTTGTTTCCTTCCACAATCTTGTAAGCAACCGTGACCGTGTCGCCAGCCTTGAACTTGGGAGCTTCAACACCTGTCTTGAACGCCTCTTCGGCCACTTTAATCAAATCTTCCATTATTCTATCATATTGGAATGTTTCACATACTCCGCACAACATAACAGGCAACTCTTCTTCCTGCCAGCGATTGCGCGAAAACAGGTGCAAAGGAACGGCTTTTTTCCGACATGGCAAAGTTTTTCGTCCACTTCTTGTCCAAACTCAACAAAAACGGGAGAGGGTTGCAACAAGAACAGGACGAAACGCCGTGCAGGGCAAAGCCATATCACTGGTTCTCTATGGACACCGAGACTCCCGCATAGCTTTCCAGCCCCTCAATGAAGTCCATGGTGAGCCGCACGCCATTTTTGAGTTGCAGTTCCACAGGAGTCCTCGTCTTTGTTTCTGTCACCGCAAGTATGACAGCGGTATTGCCGGGGCTGCTGTTGACCTGGTCGGCAAGCAGTTTGTTGAATACCGGGCAGAACACATCGGCAGAAACCTTTATCCGTATCCTCTTCAGCAGGCTGTCCGCCGCATCGGCCAGATAGCTTACGGATTCTATGCGCATCTTCACGAGCGAGGGATTCCACCGTGGTGTTTCGAGGTTCACCTTGACATAAACGGCACAGCCCACCACAAACTTGTTTCTGAAATCACTCCACTGGTCAAAGACGAGCAGCTCGCCCTCGCCGTCGAAATCCTCGATCTTCACTTTGCCGAAAAGTGTGTTGCGCTTGGTGTAACGCTCCACCACATTCGTGACTATGCCGCCGAACGTCCACTGGTTGCCGCGCTTGAACAGGGTGGGAATGTTATCGGTGGTCATTTCCTGACATCTGGCCGAGACACACCGCTTGAGAACCACCTTGTAGTCGTCAAGCGGGTGGGCGGAGAGATAGATGCCTATAAGGCTTTTTTCCCTGTTGAGCAGTTCAAGATTGGTCTCCGTGCCATGGTAGGGAGCAGGCTCGGGCTTGCTTATCGAGGCCGCCTCGTCATCACCGAAAAGCGAGCCCATTACGTTCATCTTGTCGTTCTGCACCGTGTTGCCGTATTTCATCAGCATATCAAGGAACACGTCGCCTCTGGAGTCAGCGGCGGCATACTGTTCCCGGTGCAGGCCAAAACTGTCAAATGCACCGCTGTACACCAGCGATTCAAAGCAGCGGCGATTGACACACGAATAGTTGATGCGCTCGGCAAAATCATAGATGTCCCTGTAGGGGCCGTTTTTCTCGCGCTCCTCTATTATGGCACTGGCGGGTCCCTTGCCCATGCCCTTCACCGCGGCAAGACCGAAGCGTATCTCGCCTTTCCTGTTCACGCCGAATTCCGCAAAACTCTCGTTGACGTCAGGCCCCAGCGTGGTGATGTTCATCGTGCGGCACTCGTCCATGAGTTTGGTGATTTCCTTGATGTCGTCCTTGCGGCGTGTCATGATGGCCGCCATGAACTCGGCAGGATAGTTGGCCTTGAGATATGCCGTCTGGTACGCCACCCACGAGTAGCAGGCAGCATGCGACTTGTTGAATGCGTAGGACGCGAATTTCTCCCAATCGCCCCATATCTTTTCGAGCACGGCTGGATTATAGCCGTTCTTTTTCCCGCCCTCGATGAACTTGGGCTTCATCTCGTCAACGATGTTCTTCTGCTTCTTGCCCATGGCTTTGCGCAGCTTGTCGCTCTCGCCGCGCGTGAAATCGGCCAGCAGTCGGCTCAGAAGCATCACCTGTTCCTGATATACTGTGATGCCGTAGGTCTCCTTGAGGTATTTCTCCATCACCGGGATGTCGTAGGTTATTTCCTCGCTCCCGTTCTTGCGCGCAATGAACGACGGAATATAGTCCATCGGTCCCGGACGGTACAGGGCGTTCATAGCGATGAGGTCTTCAAACACCGTAGGGTGAAGCTTGCGCAGGTGGGCTCTCATTCCCGGCGACTCGAATTGGAACGTACCCACTGTGCGTCCCTCCTGATAAAGTCTGTAAGTAGCGGGGTCGTCAATTGGTATGTTGTCAAGGTCTATGTCTATGCCCCGCGTGCGCTTGATTATCTTGACGGCTTCTTTCTGCTCCGACAGGGTCTTAAGCCCGAGGAAGTCCATCTTTATCAGGCCGGTGGACTCTATCACGTGACCGTCGTACTGCGTCACTGCTGTCTTCTCTCCGGGAAAGTCGGGGTCTTCGGCCGTGGATACCGGCACGTGGTCGGATATCGGGTCTCGGCAGATGATGAACCCGCAGGCGTGTATGCCTGTCCCGCGCACCGTGCCCTCGAGCTTGCGCGCATATTTTATGGTGTCGGTCATACGCGGGTCATCGCTACGCTCTGCTTCCTGAAGTTCCTTGACGAACTTTATGGCATTGTCAAGGTTCATCTTGACATTCTTGCCGTTGACACTCAGACGGTCGGGTATGGCCTTGCAGAGGGCATTGGCCTTGTCGAGCGGAAGCTTCTCCACCCTTGCCACGTCCTTGATGGAGTTCTTGGTGGCCATGGTGGCATACGTGATGATATGGGCACAGTTCTCGTGCCCGTATTTGTCCATCACCCAGCGAAGGACCTTGCCGCGCCCGTCATCGTCAAAGTCGGTGTCTATATCGGGCAAGGACACTCGGTCGGGGTTGAGGAAACGCTCGAAAAGGAGGTCGTACTTGAGGGGGTCTATTCTGGTAATGCCCAGACAGTAGGCCACCACGCTGCCTGCAGCAGAGCCTCGCCCGGGCCCCACCCACACACCGAGTTCCTTGCGCGCGGAGTTGATGAAATCCTGTACTATGAGGAAGTAGCCGGGAAAGCCCATGGTCTTCATCACGTGCAGTTCGAAACGGATGCGGTCGTCCACCTCAGGGCTGAGGGGATCGCCGTAGAGCCGCGCTGCTCCGTCATAGGCCAGCTTGCGCAGGTAGTCTGCCTCCAGCTTGATACGGTACAGCTTGTCATAGCCGCCGAGTTTCCTGATTTTCTCCTCTGCCTCGGCGGTCGGCAACGGGTTCTGCCCGTTTTCGTCCGTCGTGAACTCGCGCAACAGGTCTTCCTCGGAGAATTTGCGGCGCCATTCCTCCTCGTTGCCGAAGTCCTCCGGAATGGGGAAGAAAGGCATGATTGGGTCGGAGTTGATGTCGTAGGTCTCGATTTTGTCCAGAATCTCGCAGGTGTTGGCCAGAGCTTCCGGCACATCGCTGAACACCTCGTTCATCTCCGCCCGCGTCTTGAACCACTCCTGCTTGCTGTAGAGCATACGGTCGGGGTCGTCAAGGTCTTTTCCCGTAGACAGGCATAGCAGGTGGTCATGGGCTTCGGCATCGTCTTCGTCAACAAAATGGCAGTCATTGGTACACACCAGCTTGATGCCGTATTCCCTCGCAAGTTCCATTATGACGGCATTGGCTTTCTGCTGCATCGGAAAGGTCTCGCGGTTTGCCCTCTGCGAAGGGTTTTTCACTTCGTGACGCTGCAGCTCAAGATAATAGTCCTCGCCCCACAGCGACTTGTGCCATTCGACAGCTTCGCGCGCACCGGCAATGTCGCCGTCCAGTATCTTCCTCGGCACATTGCCGGCTATGCAGGCGGAGCAGACAATAAGCCCCTCGTGGTATTTTTCCAAGTCCTCACGGTCAGTACGGGGACGGCCGTAGAATCCGTCAACCCATGCGCGCGAAACGAGCTTGACGAGATTGCGGTAGCCCCGCTCGTTTTTGGCCAGCACCACCAGATGGTATCCACCGCGGTCGCCTCTGGTGTGGTCCATGTCCTTCTTGCTGCGCCGCGCCACATACATCTCACACCCGAACACTGGCTTGAAAGGGGGCAAACCCTCTTCCTTGCGGTTGCCGTTGACTTTCTTGCAGTAGTCAAACAGTTCCTTGACCCCGAACATGTTGCCGTGATCAGTGATGGCGACTCCGCGCATTCCGTCACCGATGGCTTTGTCCACTATCTTGCGGACAGGCGACATTCCGTCAAGGATTGAGTAATACGTATGGACATGAAGGTGTACGAAGTCTTCCATCTGCTTTCTCCTTAATTATCAATGAAAACAACAGCCGGGGACTGTGAATGACACCCCCGGACAACACGGGGCAGACCCCGCTCCTTTGGGCAAAGTTAAGACAATTCACACGACATTCAAAATTTTTCGGTAACTAAAAGACGAACTTTTTCCGCACACAAGACGGGGCTGCCTCCGGCCGTGGAAGCACGGCTGCACTCATGCGGAAAACCCGCAGGAAAACTGCACACTGTTTTGCATTTTGTCACAAACGCACGTCTTCCGGCAACCGTTTGTCCAAGCCAACGCGGCATTTCCTCACTTTTGGCTCTTTACTCTGCCGTTATTCAAAAAAAAAAGGCAATTTTGCATTTCGCTATGACAGACATGATTGCATTACTGCTCATAATTCTCAAAGGACTGTTCATCGGTGTGATATGTTCTGCGCCGTGCGGTCCCGTGGGTGTTCTGTGCATTCAGCGCGTTCTCAACAAGGGTTTCAAATACGGGATACTGACAGGCATCGGCGCCACGCTGAGCGACATCATCTATGCCCTCATTTCGGGACTCGGCATGAGCTTCGTGACCGATTTCGTCAAGGACGAGAACAACAAACTCATAATGCAGCTGCTGGGCAGTGCCATGCTCCTTGCCTTCGGAATCTATATGTTCCTCTCTCACCACAAGAGGCACAACATCACGGTATCCAAAGAGCGCGGACTCCTCAAGAATTTCTTCACGGCCTTTCTGCTGACTTTCTCCAACCCCCTCATAATACTGCTTTTTCTGGTGCTGTTCGCACGTTTCGACTTCATAACGCCCGACTATCCTGTCAACATGGCCATTGGCTACCTGTCCATCATTTTCGGGGCCATGCTCTGGTGGCTGGGGCTTTCTTTCGTGATCAACAAAATCCGCAACTCCTTCAGCGACAAGTATATCAGAACCATGAACAAGGGCATTGGCATCCTTGTCATCTCCGCAGCCGTTGCGGGCTTTGTGTTTACCATTACCGGACTGCACTGGTATTAGGGCACATGCGGCTTTGCCGTACTGCCCCACCCCTGCGCACCACCAAACGAACACCATGCTTGTTGCCCAGAAACTAAGAAACGAGAATATTGTCCAGTACCTGCTCTACATGTGGCAGATTGAGGATATGCTGAGGGCTTTCGACCTTGACACGGATCTCGTGGAGAAAAACTATCTCGCGCGCTTCACGCAGTGGAACGGAAGCCAGAAAGCCGATGCCCTGGCATGGTATCGGGACATTGCCGACATGATGCGCAGCGAGGGGGTTACGAAGAGGGGTCATCTGCAGATTTGCAAAAACGTCATAGCTAACCTCGCGGAACTGCACCGCGACCTCATGGCCTCACACAACTTCCAGTATTACCACATGGCCTACAATCATGCACTGCCGCTTGTGGTCGAGCTGCGCTCACGCCAGCCGCACGCCGACAAGACAAACGAGATAGAAAGCTGCTTTGAACTCATCTACGGAGTGACGCTGCTCAAGATGAAGAACAGCCCCGTGAGCCATGACACACAGCAGGCATTGCAGACGATTTCCGCCTTTGTCGGGATGCTGGGCGAATACTACCACAAGAACCTCAAAGAGCCTCTGGAACTGTAAACAATGCAACAGCACGCAAAAAAAATTCTCGTGACCGGAGCCAACGGTCAACTTGGAAACGAACTGCGTTCCATCGCCGGCGAATGGCGACAACTTGATTTCGTGTTCACTGACGTCGGCGAGCTTGACATTACCGATGAAAAGGATATCCGCACCGCCATCGATGCCAACGGCATAGGACTTGTGGTGAACTGCGCGGCATTCACTGCCGTAGACAAGGCGGAAAGCGATATCGGCAAGGCCCGGATGCTCAACGCTGAAGCTCCCGGAATGCTTGCCCGCGCCATCAGCGAAAGGGGCGGGGAAATGATACACATCTCCACCGACTATGTGTTCAGCGGCGAACGGTGGAAACCTTACACCGAAGACTGTCCCACCGGACCGCAGTCTGTCTATGGCAGCACCAAGCTCGAGGGAGAGCACCGGGTGACGCAAGCCTGCGGCAGGAGTGTCATCATACGGACAGCATGGCTGTATTCACCCTACGGCAACAACTTCGTGAAGACCATGCTGCGGCTGGGCAGGGAAAAAGAACAGCTCCACGTGGTGTTTGACCAGATTGGCACGCCGACCTACGCCCGCGACCTCGCAAGGGCCATTGCCGCAATAGCCTCCTCAGACAAAAAAGTCTACGGCACATTCCATTTCAGCAACGAGGGCGTAACCTCATGGTACGATTTCGCCAAAGCCATACACAGTGCCGCAGGCATAAGCTCCTGCCGGATAGACCCCATACGCACCGAAGACTATCCCACGCCTGCGCGGCGGCCGGCGTTCTCGGTACTCGACAAAGCCAAGATAAAACAGACCTACAACATAAGCATTCCGCACTGGGAGGAGTCTCTGAAAGAGTGCCTCGCACGGATGGCAGGACAGGACAGCCAGTAAGCCCTCCGCCAAAACACTTTTGCCAACAATGAACAACGAGATAACACGCCGGCGCACGTTCGCCATCATATCACACCCCGACGCGGGCAAGACCACCCTCACGGAGAAACTGCTCCTGTTCGGTGGACAGATACAGGTGGCCGGAGCCGTCAAGAACAACAAGATAAGGAAAACCGCCACGTCTGACTGGATGGAGATTGAAAAACAGCGCGGCATCTCTGTCACGACCAGCGTGATGGAATTTGACTACCGCGACTACAAGATCAACATCCTCGACACCCCGGGCCATCAGGACTTTGCCGAAGACACTTTCCGCACTCTTACGGCCGTGGACAGTGTGATTATCGTGGTCGACGGGGCCAAAGGCGTCGAGGCGCAGACGCGCAAGCTTATGGCCGTGTGCCGAATGCGCAAAACTCCTGTCATCGTTTTCATCAACAAGATGGATCGGGAGGGACAAGACCCGTTTGACCTCCTTGACGAACTTGAGAAGGAACTGCAGATTTCCGTGCGTCCGCTCAGCTGGCCCATCAACCAGGGAGCGAAGTTCAAGGGGGTGTACAACATCTATGAGCACAATCTCAATCTGTATACTCCCGACAAGCAGAAGGTCACGGAACGCGTTGAAGTGGACATCAGCACCCGACAACTCGAGGAACACGTCGGGGACAAGGATGCGGCTAAACTGCGCGAAGACCTTGAACTTGTCAGTGGAGTCTACCCCGAATTCAACGAACAGGACTACCTCCGTGCCGATGCGGCTCCGGTGTTCTTCGGGTCGGCTCTCAACAACTTCGGCGTGCAGGAACTCCTTGACTGTTTCGTCAAGATTGCCCCCTGTCCGAGACCCACGCCCGCCGTGGAACGCACAGTGGAACCCGATGAGAAGAAGTTCACGGGATTTGTCTTCAAGATAACGGCCAACATCGATCCCAACCACCGTTCATGCATTGCGTTCTGCAAAGTGTGCAGCGGCAGATTCGTGCGCAACGCCCCCTACCTGCACGTGAGGAGCGGCAAGACCATACGCTTCTCCTCGCCCACGCAGTTTATGGCACAGCGCAAGAGCACTATCGACGAGGCGTGGCCGGGCGACATTGTGGGACTGCCCGACAACCAGACGTTCAAGATAGGCGATACTATCACCGAGGGGGAGATGCTGCACTTCAGGGGATTGCCCAGTTTCTCACCCGAACTGTTCAAGTACATAGAGAATGCCGACCCCATGAAGGCCAAGCAGCTCAACAAGGGCATCGAACAGCTCATGGACGAGGGCGTGGCACAGCTGTTCGTCAACCAGTTCAACGGACGCAAGATAATAGGCACCGTAGGACAACTGCAGTTCGAGGTGATACAGTACCGCCTTGAGAACGAATACAACGCCAAATGCCGCTGGGAACCGGTCAGCCTCTACAAGGCGTGCTGGATAGAGAGCGGCGACGATGCGGAACTTGAGAATTTCAAACGCCGCAAATACCAGTACATGGCGAAAGACCGCGACGGGCGCGATGTTTTTCTGGCCGACAGCAGCTACGTGCTGCAGATGGCACAGCAGGATTTCAAGAACATAAAGTTCCATTTCACCAATGAGTACTAAAAGACCGCGCATCTTCCCGTTTGACAAGGACGACATGGAGCAGGCCGTCAGGACTCTCCGCGAGGGTGGGGTCATTCTCTACCCCACCGACACCATCTGGGGCATCGGGTGCGACGCCGCCAACCACGATGCGGTCAGCAGGGTCTACGGGATAAAGAAGCGGCAGGACTCAAAGGCCATGATAGTTCTGGCCGACAGCGAAGCCATGATAGCGAATCACGTGATACAGGCCCCGGAGGTGGCATGGGATGTCATTGCGCTTGCCACGAAACCGACCACGGTGATTTTCGACAAGGGCCGCAATCTTGCCCACAACCTGATGGCGGAGGACGGCAGCATAGCTTTCAGGCTTACGCACGAAGAGTTCTCAAGCCAACTGTGCTTCCACCTCCGCAGGCCTGTCGTGTCGACTTCCGCCAACATCAGCGGACAACCGTCGCCCAAGTCGTTCGGCGACATTCCCGAAGAGATTGTCAGGGCTGTGGACTATGTGGTACGCTACAGGCAGGATGACCGCACGCAGGCAAGTCCCTCGTCAATCATAAGGATTGGCAACGGGAGCGAAGTCAAAATCATACGATAGCACCAAAACAGCATGGTACACTCTGCGACAGACTCGTTTCTGAAGACTGCGGCCCGCAGCACCGTTGTCTGGATTGCCGCAAGGTTCAGCAGGAAACAACTGGTTATCCTCCTGAGTTTTCTGGTCGGCGTGTTCACCGCCCTTGCCGCCATGCTGCTCAAGTGGCTTATAGAACTGATGCAGGATTTTGTCACGCACGGCCCCGACATAACGCACATCAACTGGTTCTACCTCATCTCGCCGCCGCTCGGCGTGTTGCTCTGCGCCCTGTTCATCAAATATGTCGTGAGGGATGACATCGGCCATGGCGTGACGAAGATTCTCTTTGCCATCTCGCGGCGCAAGGGCAAAATACGCAACCACAACTGCTGGACAAGCGTTCTGGCCAGCAGTATCACCATCGGTTTCGGCGGTTCGGTGGGTGCCGAGTCGCCGATAGTGCTCACGGGGTCTGCCATAGGCTCCATACTGGGCAAGACGTTCCACGTGAGCCAGAAAACGCTTATCCTGCTCATAGGATGCGGTGCGGCAGGAGCCATCTCGGGCATTTTCAAGGCTCCGTTCGCCGGACTGCTCTTCACGCTCGAAGTACTCATGCTGGATCTCACCATGGCTCACCTCGTGCCGCTGATCGTGTCATGCGTCACCGCCTCCATCCTGACTTTCGCCCTCAATGGCTTCGACCCGATGTTCACCCTCAATGCCAACGAGCCGTTCCGTATTGCCTACGTGCTGCCGGTCATCCTGCTTGGAGTGGGATGCGGACTGATGTCCCTCTATTTCACCAAGGTGATGAACGCCATCGAGACGCTGTTCCGCAAGTCCGGCAACATGATTCTCAAATGGGCATGCGGAGGCGCAGTGCTCAGTGTGCTGGTCTTCTTCTTCCCCGCACTCTACGGCGAGGGCTACGACACCATCCACACTCTGCTCAACGGCAACGCCTGCGACATTCTCAACAACTCGCCGTTCTACGGCACTCACCACCTGCTTGCTATTCTGGGGTGTATCATGTTCCTCAAGGTTGTGGCAACCACTGTCACCACCAGTGCGGGGGGATGCGGCGGTCTGTTCGCCCCCTCTCTGTTCCTGGGGTGTCTGACGGGATTTGTCTTTGCGGCGCTGTGGAACATGGGCATGCCCTCGCCTGTGCCGTCCACGGTATGCTGTCTGCTGGGCATGGCCGCCGTGATGGCCGCCGTGATGCACGCCCCGCTCACGAGCATCTTCCTCATTGCCGAAATAACGGGCGGCTACGGTCTGCTGGTGCCTCTCATGCTGGTCAGCGTGATGTCATACATAACCATAAGGATATTCGAGCCCCACAGCATCTACTCCATGCGACTGGCCAAGAAAGGGCAACTCGTGACTCACCACAAGGATCAGGCCGTTCTTACGCTCATGAACCTTGACTCCGTCATCGACCGGCAGTGTACCAAGGTGCCGCCCACCATGCCTTTGGGCGGGCTGGTCATGATCTTCGCCAAGGAAAAGGAGGATGTGTTCCCCGTCGTCGACGGCGGAAACAACCTGCACGGTCTCATCAGTTTCAAGGACATACGCAAAGTCATCTTCCGGCAGGAACTCTACAACGTGTTCACAGCCGACCAGCTCATGCTTCCGGCACCCGACATTCTGCCCATCGGCTCGTCCATGACCTACGTAATGGACTGTTTCGCCAAATCCGGGGCCGATGTGCTGCCGGTAGTGGACGACGACAACCGTTTCGTGGGCCTCATACACAAGACTAACCTCTTTGAGACTTACAGGCAAACTCTCGTTGACTTCTCCGAAGAATAGGACTTCCAATTCTGTACGCTTATGGACAAGAAAGACTTACGCATAATATACATGGGAACCCCGGAATTTGCCGTCGAGGCTCTCCGCCGGCTTGTCGGGGGCGGCTACAACATAGTGGCCGTGGTCACCATGCCCGACAAGCCGGTCGGGCGTCACCAGAGCCGCCTGCAGGCAAGCCCTGTCAAGGAATACGCCCTGGCGAAAAACCTGCCCGTGCTGCAGCCCGTGAGGCTTAAAGACCCTGAGTTCATCGGCTCTCTGGAATCTTACCGCGCAGATTTGCAGATAGTAGTGGCTTTCAGGATGTTGCCTGAGATAGTGTGGAGTATGCCGCGCCTCGGCACTTTCAACATCCACGCCTCCCTGCTTCCGCAATACCGTGGAGCGGCTCCCATCAACTGGGCGATAATGAACGGGGAGAAAGAGACCGGGCTGACCACGTTCTTCCTGCAGCACGACATCGACACCGGCGACATCATAGACCGGGTGAAAGTGCCTGTGAGCGACGACTGCACGTTCGGCGAACTTCACGACTCTCTCATGTCCCTCAGCGGCGAGCTGGCCGTAAAGACCGTAGACAGTATCCTCGACGGCTCCGTGACAAGTACGCCCCAGAGCGCACTGTGCCACGACACACCGCTGCGCCCCGCACCCAAGATATTCAAGGACACCTGCCGCATGAACCTCACCAGACCTCTCGGAGAGGTCTACAATTTCGTGCGCGGTCTCTCTCCGTCACCCGGAGCATGGGCTATGCTTCACACGGGCAAGGATGACTTCATGCTGAAAATCTACGGGGCAAGGAAAATCCCCCTCGTCCACAGCCTGCCTGCGGGGGCGGTCGTGTGCGACGGGAAGAAGAACCTCGACGTGGCTCTTGAAGGCGGATTTCTGCGCATCACCGAACTTCAGATGGCAGGGAAAAAAAGAATGGATGCCGCCAGTTTCATCTGCGGCTTCAAGTTCTGCGGCAACGAAACTCTCGTGTAATCAGACTCCGGTATGACAGCACTGTACACCATATTGCTCCTCGTCGTCTCCAATGTGTTCATGACTCTCGCATGGTACGGACACCTCAAGTTGCAGGAGACCGGACGTATCTCCCACTGGCCGCTGGTTGCGGTAATCCTGTTTTCCTGGGCCGTCGCCCTGGTCGAATACTCGTTTCAGGTTCCCGCCAACAGGATCGGGTTCAGGGAAAACGGCGGGCCTTTCTCGCTCATGCAGCTCAAAATCATACAGGAGGCCATATCGCTTGTGGTGTTCACCGTCCTCGCCACAATGATGTTCAGGGGAGAGCATCTGCAGTGGAATCACGTGGCGGCGTTCGTATGTATCATGATGGCGGTGTTTTTCGCCTTTTTGAAATAACGGCACAATTGTTTGGCCATCCGCATGCGGTTATCTCAAAAATAATGGCTTACTTTGCATTTGTATTGATCTAACCCTAAAAACACTACAACACTATGGTAACGGAAATCACTGACAGCAACTACGGGCAACTGGTCAGCCAAGGCAAACCCGTCGTGATAGACTTCAATGCGGAATGGTGCGGCCCCTGCCGCAAGATGGGACCGATTATCGAGAAACTCGCCGAGGAATACAAGGACAGGGTCATCGTGGGTTCCTGCAATGTCGACAACAACGAGGAACTCCCTGTCAAGTTCGGCGTAATGTCCATTCCGGCTATCTTCTTCATCAAGGACGGGCAAGTGACCGACAAGACGGTCGGAGCCGTTCCGGCAGCCACCGTCGAGGAGAAGCTCAAGGCAATGCTGTAGTCCTGTTCGAAACTATTTCGCCGGTACGGCAAAATAATTCGCGGCGCAATGCGTTATATTGGTGTATAACAGCAAAACGCATTGCCTATGGACGAAACTCTACTCCTGAAACTGTCCCCACGGACGGAAACGATTGCCGTCATCAGGGCGGCAGCAAGAATCCTCACTCTGCGGAATTCTGCCGCAAGCGTCCTCAACTGACAGTAAGAACAATGAAAAAGTCCCGCAGTCTGCACAAAACAGGCTGCGGGACTTTTTCATTTGGGGCAACAAGCCCGGTATGTCTCCGCCCATCTTTTTTCACATTGGCTTCGCAGTCAAGTTGTGGTCTACGAACAGCACATGAGAATAATCAGCTGGGCCGTGAGTATGCGCAGGAACATCGACAGCGGATAGACGGTCGAATAGCCCACCGCCGGAGCGTCGTTCCCCGCCACCTGACTGGAGAAACCGAGAAGAGGAGGGTCAGTATAGGTGCCGGCCACAAAACCCATCATGGTGAAATAGTTGAGCTTGAGCTTTATCCTCGACAAAATGCCCATGACAAAAATCGGGACTACTGTTATCAGGAAACCTATCCACACATACTTGATTCCGTCACCCTGCACCAGAGTACTCCAGAAATTCGCACCCGCCTTGATGCCCACGCTGGCAAGAAACAGGTTCAGACCCAGTTCCCTGACAAACAGGTTCACGCTGGTGGTGGTGTATGAAGTAAGGTGCAGTTTGTATCCCTTTGCGCCAATCAGAATGGCCACAACCAGCGGGCCTCCGGCAAGACCGAGCTTCACGGGATTCGGGATGCCGCTGAACGTAAACGGAATACTGCCCAGTATCACGCCCAGCAGAATGCCAATGAATATGGGCCCGATGTTGGGATTCCTGAGTTTCTTCACGGAGTTTCCCACGGCGGAGGCGGCACGCAGCACGTTCTCCTCCGGGCCCACCATGAGTATGCGGTCACCTATCTGCATGTGTACGTTGCGGTCGGCGAAGAGATCCATGCCGGCGCGGGTCAGCCGGGTGACGTTGACTCCGTAGATGCTGCTGAAATGCATCTGCCCGAAAGTCTTGCCCTCCACGTCCGGCTTGGTCACAAGCACACGCTTGGAGATGATGCGGGAAATGTCGGTAGCCCACTCCTTGTCTTCCCTCACGCCCAGAAACGCCACAATGGCATCGGCGTCGTCTTCGGCGCACACCACGTTGAGAAGGTCGTCTTCCTGAAGCACGGTGTTGTAGACAGGCGTACCCTCCACCCCGTTGCGCTCCATGCGCGAACAGACAAAATGACGGCCCAGAAACTCGCTTATCTTGCGCAGCTCCATGCCGGCCAGCGAATGGTTCTGCATACGCACGGTCATGCGGCAAGGTTTGGCGTGGGGATTGTCCTCCACCTCGCGGCGTATCTGTTCCTGCTCGTTCTGCAGCTTTATCTTCAGTATGTAGCGCAACAGTATCACCGCCCCTATCATGCCCAGCACGCCGAGGGGATAGGCGCAGGCATAGGCCGAAGCTATCTGGTCTGTCCCCATGGCCGCCTGCAGATCCGGGTTGCGGCGCATGATGTCGACAAGGGTCTCGTTGGCGGCGCCAAGTCCCGGCGTGTTGGTGACCGCACCGCAAAGCACGCCTACCATCATCGGGAGGTTCTTGAGGTCTTTGGTGTCAAAGAACAGGAAATAGAGCAGGAACATCATCCCCACGTTGAGCATAACGGTGAGGGCCGCATAAAGGTTGAGCTTCACTCCGCCTTTCTTGAACGAAGAGAAAAAGCCCGGACCCACCTGAAGCCCTATGCAGTATACAAACAGTATCAGCCCGAAGTCCTGCATGAAATTGAGCACCGCTCCGGGAGCGGCATAGCCTTCGGCATTGTTCAGCCCGAAACAGTTGTAGATGTGCCCCAGCAGGATGCCGGCGAAAAGCACAAACGTTGAACCCAGCGTGACAACGCCGAACTTGATCTTGCCGAGCTTGTACCCCAAGGCTATCACAACGGCATACAGCAGCATGATATGGCCGATGCTGCCCGTGTCTTCCAACAGTTTCAAGAACCAATCCATTCTATGACTTTTTACATGAAAAAATCCCGGCACGACTGTGCCGGTTTCCAAAGCGAGTGCAAATTTACGCACTATTTCGCAAAACGGCTTTATAAAAGCAGAGGAATATCAACAGAGAAAAGCCCCCGCGTCTTGCAGGACGCGGGGGCTTTTCTCTGTTTTCAGGGGAACATTCCCCGTTGCCGGGGAATGTATCCTTGGTTATATCATTGCAACAGTGCCGTTACTTCACCAGCACTTTCGTGCCGTTGACCACATAGACAC
>CAVEQO010000002.1:0-91603 GCA_963617965.1 Anaerovoracaceae bacterium | reverse complement strand
TCATCGGCAGAATAATCTTCTTGTATTCGCTCTTGTCGAAAGCGTACACAAGCACATCGGTCGCTATGTTCCAGATGAACGAAAACAGTGCATTATATTGTGTCTGCTCCATGGTTCTTCTTTTTTGTTGCCAATCAAAGGTTCTATGATGCCGGTTTTGTTCCTGATGGGTTGTTCTGATGCAAAAATAATGAGATTTCGGCACAATATCGCATAATTTGCGTATTTATGCTATCTGCGCTTTGTTTGTCTGTAATTGTATGGAACAGGCAGGTCTGCCCGAATTTTGGGCAGACCTGCCTGTGGCTGTCTGCGGCAAGCGGAAGATCTTCCGGGGTGTCTACTTCTCCACCGAGAACTTGTAGATGAAATGGTGACTGTACGGCTTTTCTGGCGTAACGGTCGGGTCGTACCATCCGCCGAGCCCTTTCTTGTTGGGGGAGTCGGGGAACACCTGGGGCTCAAGGCAAATTGCGGTGCGCTGGCGATAGACGGTGCCTTTCTTGCCTTTTACGGTGCCGTCAAGGAAATTGCCCGTATAAACCTGTAGTCCCGGTTTGTCGGTATAGACCTCCAGCTTTATGCCTGTGACGGGCGAAACCACGCTTGCGGCAAGGCGGTTTATGTCGCACCCTCCGTTTAGCACCCAGTTGTGGTCGTATCCGTTGCCGTTGTGCAGCTGCTCGTTGTCATCGTTGATGTGGAGTCCGATTTCGGTTGGTTTGTTGAAGTCGAACGGAGTGCCGGCCACAGGCGCGATTTCCCCCGAGGTCATGAAAGTGCTGTCAACGGGTGTGTATCTGTCGGCGTTGACATAAAGGATGTTGTTTGTCACGGGAATTGCGGCGTCTGCGTTCAGGTTGAAGTATGCGTGGTTGGTCATGTTTACCACGGTGGGCCTGTCCGTCGTGGCAGAGGTCTGTATGTCAATGGCATTGTCGTCCGTAAGGGTGTATACCGCCTTGGCGTTTACCGTGCCGGGATATCCGTTGTCGCCGTCAGGCGAGGTAAGGGTCAGCTCAAGTGTCTTTTCGTCAACCTGTCTGGCCTTGAACGTGCGGTATTGCCATCCCGTGGTGCCTCCGTGCAGCGAGTGGACTCCGTTGTTTATTGTCAACTGGTATACGGAGTCTCCCAATGCAAATCTTCCGTGGTCAATGCGGTTTGCATAGCGGCCTATGACAGCTCCGAAATCTGTCTTGTTGTTTTCGGGAAGATAGCTGGCAACGTTGTCGAATCCGAGTACCACGTCACGCATGATGCCGTTCCTGTCCGGCACGGTGATGCTTGCTATGCGCCCTCCGTAGTTGGTGATGCACACCTCCATTCCGTTTTTGTTTGTCAGCACGAACAGGGCGGTGGAGTCGGTTTTGAAATTCGAGGGGTCAAGTCCTGATTCTGTGAGCCGTGTCACCGGGTCTTGGGAACACGAAGCCAGCAGCATTGTTCCGGCAGCCAGCATGGAGAGTATTGCCTTTCTCATCGGGTAATGTTTTTGTGGTGTGTGCAATTCGTGGTTCCCCCTGGCGGGGGTATGCTTCTCAGTAAAAGTCATGGGGCGTAACCTTGGCTTTCTTCTCTGTTCCGGTGTTTTCCGCGTTTTTGTCGGCTTGTGCCTGAATGAGCGGCGAATATTTCACGGCAATGTCACGCATCACCTTGACAGGGCTGTCCTTTACCGCAGTCTCCGTAAGGTTGGGTTCGGCCAGCTTCTGGGTGAAATTCCATTCAAACTGGAAGATGTCTTCGCGGAGGTTCTTCTCGTCCACACCAATGCCCTGCCGTGCTGCGGTCAGCGAGTGGTTTATGAATATTTCCCAACGGCGTTTGTAGAAATGGGAGACAAGTCCGTGCCAGGTGCGGCGTGCGTAGTCGCGCAGCGAGTGTCCCTTGAAGCCCCATGTGGTGAGCAGTGTGCGCGAGTTGACCTCAAAGAATTCCTTTTCCTCGGCTGTCTGCCCCCACGAGCGGGCGTCGTTGACCCATTTGTTGAATGAGAAGTCGTTGTGAAGGCCAAGTATCAGATCAAGGTCGTCAAGCGTTTCGAGCATCTCGCGCGCCTTCTGCTCCGCAGTCGCTATGTCGCGTGCATAGCAGGCCTGTGAGAAATCGTTGCGCAGACAGTAGAAATATGTGCCGAGCACTTCGCGCCCCTGGTTTACGGCATCGTATACATACAGCATATTGCTGTTGTTTTTGACAGACAGCATCTGTTGCCACACGTTGAAAGCCAGCACGTTGTCGTAGGCAATCTTGCCGGATGTCTGGTAGGGGACTTCCTGTTTCGTTTTCGTACCGTCTTTTTCCACATCTGTTTTGCGCAGCCGCGGGTATTCGGTCGCGGTGTTGGGACTGCCGGCATAGTCCGGGCTGTTGATGACCTTGTAGAACAGGTCATGCCATGCCCGGCGGTAGTCCTCGTCGGCTGCTCCGCAGTGGCGGTCTGCCAGACCTCTGATGAATTCTTCGTCGGAGGGATAGCCTGTCCACGCCTTTTCGAAGAAATACTCGTACATGAACGGGTTGATGTCGAAACCCTCGAGTGTTCCGCCAAGACCGCAGAAGTTGTTGCCGCCGTCCTTGAATGTGCCCTCTATGCGTTCGCGCACTTTCTGGAACTCTGCGTTGTAGCCGGTGTTGCCGCCGAAGTTGCCGAGGTAGCACC
The DNA here is from genome assembly GCA_963617965.1 of Anaerovoracaceae bacterium. Classification (GTDB taxonomy): domain Bacteria; phylum Bacteroidota; class Bacteroidia; order Bacteroidales; family Bacteroidaceae; genus UBA6382. The sequence goes on along the minus strand of CAVEQO010000002.1, from coordinate 88,938 downwards.
ACAGATACGGCTGGCCGTGGTATTTGTCGGTGCGCCGCCATATTTCCTGAAATTCACCCCAGTAGTCAAGCAGGAGGAGTTTGCCCAGAGGCACCGCACCGAGAAAGGCCTTGATGCGTTCCGGAGTCCATGTGGCCTTGTCAAAGTAGAACATCCATGTCATCTGTAGCCATGTGGCCTCCGGATCGACATCCGTAAGTGTGCCGTAGATGCCTTTCGCCACGCCCGCCAGATAGGCCGGGTCTTCGGAAGGCAGCTTCATCTCGTTGAATGGGTCTATGCCGTAGATGTGGTCAGTGCCGAACTCCTTGATAACCTCCTTTATGTAACGATGCTGTATTTCAGCGAAAAGGGAGTCCTGCGGGTCAAGGAAGAAACACGAAGTTTCGTCGGTAAATCCCGCCCAGTTGTGGAGTTTGGTGATTTTGGCGTCAGGGTATTTGCTTTTCAGCACTCCGGGCACATGCCCGGAGAATCCCGGCAGTATGGGTTTCATGCCGAGTTCGCGCTCGCGTGCCACGATTTTCTTCTGCAGCTCAAGTTGTCCTTTCAGCCAGCTATGGGGCAGCGGGCCCTGCCATTTGTCGATGTTGGACATACGGTGCCAGGGCAGGTGGGCGGGGCCCGTGAAGAACGAACGGACTTCCGTGTCTGTCAGCCCAAGACCGGTAAACACGCGGTAGGCTATTTCTTCTGCACCGGTATTGGCGAGCGGCAGGTTCACGCCGTTTAGTGCCATCCAGTCGATGAGCCGTTCCCAGTCAGCCCACTGCCACCACGGCATGGTGTAGCCGTAGGTGCAGTAGTTCAGGAAGAACCTGTTGCCGCACCGTGCCGTCTGGCTCAGCTTCTTGGTGTCGGGGAGCTTTTCCGGCATCACCACAGGACTTGAAACGAGCCATGACACAGTTGTGCGGCAGACATATTTCAGGTAATAGTTAAGCCCCACCGCCATGGTGTTGGCATTTGTGCCGGTTACGGTCGCGTGGCCTCCCTTGGCTTCAACGGTATAGGTATCCGCTTTCTGTTTCTTTTGTCTGAACGTGAAATTGGCTTTGTGTTGTGGGGCAATGCGGCCGACAAGGTCATACATCGCCTGCTCGTCTTTGGTGACGGCTGTTGCAATCGTAAACATACATAGTGTGACAGTCAGTAATTTCAGTCTTTTCATTTTGTTGCGGTAGTAAACTTGAATAATTATGTTGTTTTTCGTGGCACAAAGATAACGTTTTAAATTGATATCGGCAAAATATTCGTTCGCAAAAAGGAACGTTGCTGTTTTTTGCGCTTAAAATTCGTTCTGGTGGTTTTAAATCGCTACATTTGCAGAGTTAACAGCAAAGCTGGTTTACGACATAACTCCAAACGCAAAAGAGATGAAAGGTATTGTTCTGGCGGGAGGAAGCGGAACGCGGCTCTATCCCATAACCAAGGCTATCAGCAAGCAGCTGATACCCATCTACGACAAGCCGATGGTGTATTACCCCATTTCGGTGCTGATGCTCGCGGGCATCAGGGAGATTCTGGTTATTTCCACACCGACAGACCTCCCCCTGTTCAGGCGTTTGCTCGGTGACGGCTCGGACTACGGGGTAAGTTTCGAGTATGCGGAGCAGCCCTCGCCCGACGGCTTGGCGCAGGCTTTCATTATCGGACGGGATTTTGTGGGCGACGATTCCGTGTGCCTCGTGCTGGGCGACAACATTTTTCATGGCAGCGGCCTTGAGGATCTCCTTCACCGGGCTGTCGAGACGGTAGAGAATGAGCGGCGCGGCTGCGTGTTCGGCTACAGGGTGAATGACCCCGAACGCTATGGGGTGGTGGAGTTTGACAAGTCCGGCAAGTGTGTCTCCATAGAGGAAAAGCCCGCAAGCCCCAAGAGCAACTATGCTGTTGTGGGACTGTATTTTTATCCCAACGATGTGCTGTCGATAGCCCGTGACATCAAACCCAGTGCGCGCGGCGAACTGGAAATCACGGCCGTCAATCAGGAGTATCTCAGGCAGGAACGCCTGAAGGTGCAGACTATGGGGCGTGGCTTTGCCTGGCTTGACACCGGCACCCACGAGAGCCTCAGCGAAGCGTCCACGTTCATAGAGGTTATTGAGAAACGGACAGGTCTGAAAGTCGCTTGTCTGGAGGGCATTGCCTACGAACACGGCTGGGTCAGCGCTGACAGGCTCCGCCGGATTGCCCGGCCTATGATAAAAAACGAATACGGCCAGTTCCTTCTGAAACTGGCCGACGGCAAGCTGCAGTAGACCGGGAGTGTGCCCGGAGAAAAACAACAAAGGAGAACATAACAACAGAAAATATGACAAGCAGTATGAAGAAAGTGTTTTTAATGGTGATTGTCTGTCTTGTGGCAGGTTTTGGCAGTTGTGCGAAACCGGCAAGGACGGCAACGGAGACCGCAGGGGGAAATGATTCCGTAGTTGTGAAGACCTTGCCGGTGGGATTGCCCGTTGACGAGATTCTGGACAATATTGCGGCCGAGTTCAAAGGCCAGGTGGTCGTTGTGGATTTCTGGGCCACGTGGTGTCCTCCGTGCATGGCGGCGATGAAGAGCATTGACCCTATCAAGGACAAGTATCTGAACGAAAAGAAACCCGTGGCTTTCGTATATGTCACCGGCGAAACATCTCCTCTGGAGAAGTGGAAGTCAACAATCCCGTCAATCAAGGGATACCACTACCGGCTCGGCAACAAGGAATACAACGCCCTCTTGAGTTCCCTTGGCATCAGAGGCATTCCCACATACTATATAATAGGCAAAGACGGGAAACGTTCTTATGACAACATTGCCACGGGCGGTTATCCGGGCGATGATGTAATGGTGGCGCAGATAGAAGATGCGCTGAACAAGAAGTAGGAGGGACTCTATGCCAAGCATTCCATTCTCAAGCCGGTCCCGTGCCGGCAGGCTTCTGCTGCCGCTGCTCCTGCTCCTGTTGCCGCTGGCAACGGAGGCCGATGAGGCTCTGAAGAGAAAACTGGCATCGCTGCCGCAAGTTACGGAAATCAAGGAGGTGAAGGACGAGGCGGGCTTCGAGTGCCGCTACATACTGAAGTTTACACAGCCGCTTGACCATGAGGATGCCTCAAAGGGCACTTTCTCACAACGTGTCATAGTGATGAATCACGGTGCTGACCGCCCCACACTGTTGGTTACGGAGGGCTACGGGGCCGGCTACGCCGCCGGTCCGCGCTACAACAACGAGTTGTCGGCATATTTCCATACCAACATCGTGTTTGTGGAACACCGGTTCTTCCAGGAGTCCACACCGTCGCCTTGCGACTGGCGGTACCTGCGCGACCGCGATGCAATGGCCGACCTGCATGAGATTGTCACGGCTCTCAAGAGTGTGTATGCCGGAAAATGGATCAGCACAGGAATAAGCAAGGGCGGCGAAACGTGCATGGAATACCGCTCTTATTATCCCGAAGACGTGGATATCTCCGTGCCCTATGTCGGCCCTGTCTGCCGTGGGGTGATCGACGGTCGCCATGAGACTTTCCTAAGGCAGGTGGGCACCGCTGCCGACCGCAAGATGATAGAGAATTTCCAGATTGCCGTACTGAAGAAGAAGGCGGAGTTCTTGCCCCGCTTCAAGGCTTTGTGTGACAGCAGGAAACTGGAGTTCCATATCCCTCTTGAAGAAGTCTATGACTATTGTGTGCTGGAATACAGTTTCTCGGTGTGGCAGTGGGGCAAGAAGATTTCGTCCATACCCAACCCGGGCGCACCCGATGACGTGCTGTTCAACGAACTTGTCAACGTTGTGGGACCGGAGTATTTTTCCACGGCAGGAGACCTCCCGTTTTTTGTGCAGGCCTACCGGGAACTTGGATATTACGGCTATGACCTCAAGCCTTTTAAACCGTATCTCTCCGTCAAGTCCGCCAAGCACTACGTGCGCGACGTGATGCTGCCTCCCGAGTTGCGGTCTGTCAAGTTTGACAAGACGCTGTCGCGGCACATAACCAAGTATCTCAGGAAAAACGACCCGCGGATGATATGCATTTACGGCGAGATAGACCCCTGGACTGCCGCCGGTGTCACGTGGCTGGACAAATATCCCAAGAAGAACCTCAAGGTGTATGTCAAGCCCGGAGGTCCGCATTCCACCCGCATAGGCAATATGCCGGCCGGACAACGCGACGAAATCCTGTCCATCCTGTCGCAGTGGCTTGGAGAACCAGTAAGGAAATGAAACAAAATAAAACACATGAAAGAATTTCTCTATCCATCCCATCTCGGCGACTTGAAGAAAGCCCTTGCCGAAGCCTTTGAAATCAAGAGGGACCGCTATAAGTACGAATATCTGGGCAAGCACAAAACCGCCTTGCTCATCTTTTTCAACAACAGCCTCCGCACACGCCTCTCTACACAGAAAGCGGCACGGAATCTCGGTATGGATGTCATTGTGCTCGACGTGAATCAGGGTGCATGGAAACTTGAGACCGAGCGTGGGGTGGTGATGGACGGCGACAAAAGCGAGCATCTGCTTGAAGCCATACCCGTCATGAGTTCTTACTGTGATATTATCGGCGTGCGTACATTCGCCCGTTTCGAAAGCCGTGAGGATGACTATACGGAAAGTGTCATTAGCCAGTTCATACGCTATAGCGGAAAACCTGTGTTCTCCATGGAGAGTGCCACGGTGCATCCGCTTCAGGCCTTCGCAGACCTCATTACCATTGAAGAATACCGCAGGAAAGACCGCCCCAAGGTGGTGATGACCTGGGCACCGCACCCGAAAGCCCTGCCGCAGGCTGTGCCTGACAGCTTCGCGCAGTGGATGCTTGCCGCCGACGTGGACTTTGTCTATACCTGTCCGGAGGGATATGAGCTTGACCCGCAGTTTACCGGTGGTATTGAACCCGAATATGACCAGATGAAAGCCCTTGCCGGTGCGGATTTTGTATATGCCAAGAACTGGAGTTGTCCCGGCGTCACCCGGCCCGAAGATTACGGCAAGGTGCTGTCACGTGACATGGGGTGGATGGTAGATGCCGCCCACATGGCAGTCACCGACAACGCGTACTTCATGCACTGTCTGCCGGTGCGCCGCAACATGATTGTCAGCGACGAGGTCATAGAAGCCCCCACTTCGCTCGTGGTTCCGGAAGCTGCCAACCGTGAAATTTCCGCCTCGGTTGTCATCAAGCGCATACTGGAGTCGCTGTAAGAATCTATGGCGCAGCGTGTTTTGGCAGCCGCTCTTTACCTTGGCGTGGCTCTTTATGAACCCGTAGAAAAGACAGTGCGGGAAAAAAGCCCGTGCGGAAAGAAAAAAAGCTTGAGCTGGCAAAATTTCTGCTTGTTCTAACGGAGGTCTTTCGCCCGAAACGGAGTTCCACTCCGGGCGATGGGCGATTGCGTTTCCGCCGAAACCCAATTGCGTTTCGGGCGGAACGCGCCCGTTAGAACAAGCAGAAATTTTGCCGCATCAGCATTTTTCGCGCCCAGAAGGCTTTGCGGCGTTGCCTTGTGCGAAACAAGACCGCACAAGGGCAAAAAGGCTCATTTTCCGCTTGGCGAACAGCTCCGCTCGTCCCATACGGCCCGTCTTCGTGAGAACCCTTGTCATCCTGCGTACAAACAAAAAAGTCGCCCGCACTTCACAGAACAGGAAGTGCGGGCGACTTTTTTGTTTGCGGCAATGCTATTCTCCTATGGCCTTGTAGTGGTTGAAAAGCGGATTGGCGTACATTGACAGGATGGAATTGCGCAGGAATGCGGTATCGGGGTTGGGCAGGTCAACGAGTGCGACGCGTTGTTGCAGATAGGTTTCAAAACCTGCTTTCTGTTCTGCGGTATACATTCCCTTGTCCGCCCATCCTGCGTTGCCGTTGATGAGGTCGGCGGCAACATAGTTGCCGGGGTAGAGCTTGTAGTTCTTGTGTATTTCCGTGTTGATCTTGTCTTTGAGCAGAGCGTATACATCGTTGTTGGCCATGTTCGGCTCAAGGGAGTCAAGCCAGTCGTTGAGACATGGCGCGGGCCTGAACAGCACTTCGCCCTTCCAGCCGAAGATGCCAGTCTGCATATTGACGAGGTCATCGTTGGGGGCTTTCCTGTGATCGGGGTTGTCGCGCTTTTGCTGGAATTCCTTGGCCTTCAAATAGTCACACGGGTCATATTCGTATGAAATGGCAGTAGGAGTGAGGTTAAGCTGCTTGAGGCGTTCAATGAGAGACCCCTCGCCGGCCATACCGAACATCTTGATGATGGATCGTTGTGTCAGGTCGTTGCTGTCCTTTGCGCGCCCTTGGCGCTGGGCAATCCAGATGTTTTCCTTTTTTTGCTGTATGGCATAGTGCATATAGGCACTTATCTGTATGCTTGAACTGAGTTGCTGCTTGATTGTCAGCCCACGGTGAACAATGAATGACTTGTTGACCCTCACCAGCTTTTCTATCCACGGATATATCAGGAGGTTGTCGCCGATGGCGATTTCCGTGGTAGTCCCGAAATCGTTGTCTATAAGGAGCATGCTCAGGAATGCGCTGTCAAGCACAATGTCGCGGTGGTTGGAGATGAAGGTGTAGTTGCCCGACTTGCTTATGGCCTTGCAGTCCATGGACACTCCAGAGCTTTTTTCAGCCGCCAGCTTTTTGAGGAACGGATAGCAGAACGCTTTCTGAAAGTCAAGGGGGGACTTGCAGCTCTTGGCTTTTTGGACAAAGGCCTCGAAAGGCAAATGCGGCAGTACTGTCTCCACAACGTGGCGGAACGTGGGGTCTTGTATCAGCTCGTCAAGAACGTGCGGCAGCTCTTCGGAAGTGAAAGGACGTATGTCGTCAAATTCGGTCGGTATGTTCATTGTGTGTGATATTGCGGTTGTCTGGCTTGTCACGGCAAGTGCAAATTCTCTGTTATGTGTGCAAAGTAACAAAATTATTTTTGTGTGGCAAAGTGCGTGACTGTTAATTAAATGTTAAAAAGAACGGTTCCCGCCGTATGCCGCACAATACCGCGAAGCCGTGTCAGTCCGTGAAAGCGTCTTCTATTATATCGGTGATCACATCGCCGGGTTTCATGCCGGCCGCTCTGATTTGCTGCGGAATGAAACTTGTGGCTGTCATGCCGGGGGTGGTGTTTATCTCAAGCATATTTATGGTTTCGTTGCCCCTTTCCCCACTGAGTATATAGTCAATGCGGACAATGCCCCTGCACCCCAGTATGTCATAGACGGTGGAGGTCAGCTTGCTTACGCGCTCCGCAGTCTGGCGTGCGATGCGCGCGGGTGTTATTTCGTCCACCTTGCCGTTGTATTTTGCATCGTAGTCAAAGAATTCCTGACTTGTGACCACCTCGGTTATGGGAAAGACGCACGATTTGGTTTTGGTCTTGTAGCAGCCGCAGGTTATTTCGGTTCCTTCAAGCATGGACTCGATGATCACTTCGCTGTCTTCGCTGAATGCCTTGTCCACGGCGGGGCGCAGTTCTTCGGCTGTCTTGACTTTGGAAACGCCAAAGCTGCTGCCGTCATCGTTGGGCTTCACGAAACAGGGCAGTCCCAAGCGGCCTACAATGTCCTCGGTCGTATAGGCGCATTCCTGCCCTTTGCGCAACAGTATGCTGTCGGCAACTTTGACCCCCCACGACTTGAGATAGTTGTTGAGAGTGAACTTGTTGAAAGTCAATGCTTCGACAAGGACTCCGCTTGTGGAGTAGGGCAGTTTCAGCAAGTCGAAATATCCTTGGAGGATGCCGTTTTCGCCGGGCGTGCCGTGTATGGTGATATAGGCGAAATCCGGTTTTGTCTTGCCTTGTGGCGTTGTGAATGAAAAGTCGTTGCGGTCAATGTCCGCCCGGCTTCCGTCGGGCAGCAGGGCTTGCCATACCAGCCCTTTCAGTTCAACGACAAAACTGTCGTATCTGTCCTTGTCAATAAAGGACATGATGCCCTGCGCACTGCGCATGGAAACGTCGTGCTCGGAGCTGTCGCCTCCAGCAACAATTGCTATAATGCGTTTCATAGTGTATGTATATGGTTATGTGTGTCACTTTGCAGCTGTTTCTGCGTGAAGTCTTCCCACAGGTCTATGAGGTTCTGGAAATCACCGGCCCACGGCGAATCAAAATCCATATGACGCCCTGTGGTAGGGTGTGTAAATCCAAGTGTCTTGGCATGGAGGGCTTGCCGCGGACATGCCTCAAAGCATTTCCTCACAAACTGTGTGTAGGAACTTTGGGTGGTGCCGCGCAATATTTGCCGCCCACCGTATCTGTCATCGCAGAACAGGGGGTGGCCGATGTGTTTCATATGTGCCCGTATCTGATGAGTCCGCCCCGTTTCAAGCCTGCATTCAATGAGGGTTGTATAGCGGTAACGTCTCAGCACTCTCCAGTGTGTCACGGCGTGCTTGCCTATGTCCGATGCCGGATCAAAGACTGCCATCCGCAGACGGTCTTTGGGGTCACGCCCTATGTTTCCTGTTACGGTGCCCTCGTTGCGGTCAAAGTCCCCCCAGACCAAGGCGTTATAGAGCCGCGAGGTTGTCTTGTTGAAAAACTGCAGTCCAAGCTTTGTCTTGGCCGTGGGTGTCTTTGCTATCACAAGCAGTCCGGAGGTGTCTTTGTCTATGCGGTGTACGAGTCCCACTTCAGGGTCATTGGCGTCAAAGTCTTTGTCGTCTTTCATGTGCCATGCAATGGCGTTGATCAGAGTGCCTGTGTAGTTGCCGCACCCCGGATGCACCACAAGTCCGGCTGCCTTGTTTATAACCATCAGATCCCTGTCTTCGTAGACAACATCGAGCGGGATGTCTTCCGCTTCGATGGTGGTCTCGTAGCGCGGGCGGTCAAGCATCACGCTCACCACGTCACCCGGTTTCACCCGGTAGTTGCTCTTGACGGGTCGCTCGTTGACATGTATGAAACCTGCTTCTGCCGCTTTCTGTATGCGGTTGCGCGAAACGTTCTGCAGGTGTTCTATCAGGAACTTGTCAACCCTCAGAAGGCTTTGTCCCTTGTCGGCTGCAATGCGGAAATGCTCATAAAGCAGAGGTTCGGTGTCAGCATCAAAAAAAGAGTTGTTTGCGGTGTCTTTAACCGTGTCATCCTGCAATTGCGCCATTGTTTGTGTGCTGATGATAACGTCAGGCTAAAACAGTTCAAGAATTTCGTTGTCCATACAGAGAGAGTCGTCTCCGTAAGGTGACAGCGTCTCTTCCTCTTGACTGGAATAGCCCCTGCCTATCACGAGGGTTATCGGATTGGTAATTTTGACCTTGGTTCCTGCCGGGATATTGCCGCCGTTGCTTTTCACGGCGTAGACCCAGTCTTTCTCGCCCTGCACGTATTCCGGCGCAGTGAGCGTAAATCCCAAAGCGGACAGTCTGGCCGTGGCTTCCCTGTAGGAACTGTTGTCTGCAATGTCGGGCAGGGTAAGCCGGTCTGCCATGTCGGAGCTGACGGTGAGGTATATGGTGCGACCTTGTTTTACTTTGTCGCCGGGGCTGATGGACTGGGCGCACACCAGTCCGTTGGCAACAGACTGGTTGTACACGGAATCCTGGATTTCGCCGTCAAGTCCGAGAGCCCCGAGCCTTTCCTCCGCCTGTTCAACGGTAAGGCCGCTCAGATTCGGAATGGTAATCTCTTCACCGTGGCGTGTATATATGACTGATGCCCAGTATCCGCCCCCAACGAACAATACCATCACCACTGCCATGGCCAAAATGTTCTTCCATAGCGGATATTTTTTCTGCTGCGGTTTTGTGCGTGATGGGCTGTTCTTCTGCGGGTCTGCCTGATTGTTTTGGTTGTCGGTCATGAAGATGGGGTAAGACAGGTGGTTTTACAAATCATGTGCAAAGATACAACGGAAAGTTTAAAACAGTAAGATTTGGAGCGAAATAGTTGGAAATCCCACATGTCCAATTGCGTCAAATCATTGCGTTTGCCAGTGAAGAATTGTTGGTTCTCCTAAAAACGGATAAAAGTGCAGGTGTGTCTAACTTCTGTAAGGGACTTCTTTGATGGCAAGTTGGAAAATCTGACTGCAGAACAATTGGAAGAGATTTATCCCAATGCTACGGGGGAGCAACTTTCAAAGACCGGCTGGCAGGATTATTGTTTTCAGGTAGTCTTTGAGCCTGCAGACGGCGTTGCCGGCACCTGCCTGCGAGTCGTTTACAAGAATCAGAGTCTGCCGTCCGTCAGACAGCTTCGGTCCGAGACACATTCCCTCGTAGTTGGCGTAGTTGACGGAGCCGATTCTGATATGGGTAGCGAATGTGGCTATTTCCCGTTTCGCAAGAGCGGAATCCTGTGGGGTCGCTTCCTTGGGGTTGACCGCGAATATGCGTATCAGACTTTTGCCTCCCAGATAGCGGGGGGGTATGGACAGTTCGCGTTCCATCACCAAAAGTTTCCCGTCCGGGAGAGCTGTCATTGCCGGCACTCCGTGTGTGTAGTATTTCACGTCTCTGTCCAGTTGCGGCTCTTCCATTATGTACAGGCGTTGGCATACGGGAGCAAGGCTCCGGTCAAAGCCGGTGAATCGGAGTTGTTGACGGGTCTTGCCGTTTTTGCCGGATATAAGGGTGTCGGTCTTGAGGCTGTTCTCTGTTGTAAGCCAGAATGTCCGGCTCTGTTCGTCATAGGCGAGGGCTTCAAAGCCGCCGTTTCTCCGCTGGTTGCCCAAGCCGATGCTTTCGGGAATGTACAGCGACCTGCCGGTAAGTTCTCCCCGGAGAGTATATTCCTTTACGCTTGCAGTGCCCTCCTGCGCTATGAATACCGTGTTGCTTGAGGGTACGTACACTATATCTTCGCAGTCGGCATAGGCAGAAAGGCTGTCGGGGTTGGCCGGATGTTTCAGGTCTGTGCTGCTCACGTGCTTTATTTTGCCGGTATTGGAGTCCAGTTCTATTTGGAAGAGGAAGAATCCCTCCGCCCGGCTCTTGTCATCTACCAAAGCGTAGAGACTGGTGTCAATACGGGCTATACCGCTGTAATTGGCCGGCGTTATATGCCACTTGGCAAGGTTCTGCTGCGGTCTGGTCTCCGCGTGCTGCGCTTTTGCCGGCAGCAGTGCAAGAAGCGAAACCGCAAACGGTATGATGAAACTATTTGACATGGACGGGTGTTGCTGGTGTGGTGGAAATGAATTCAGGTGCATACTGGCACTGCGCCTGAGCCGGAGCGATGCAGAATGTCCCTTGGCGGTCAATGTTGTATATCTCTTCCATGGCAAGGACTCCCTTGGCTACCTTGTCGTAGAAATATGTCGTGGCGACATCTTCGACGGCCACGTAGCAACCGTTGCGGAAACCGGAACTTGTGGAAACGGGTTCCATGCAGGCAGCCCGCGGAATCCTGACACTTACGAAGTCAAGGTCGCGCAATGTCTGGATGGTGTAGTGCGCCTTGATACGGTCGCCCTTGCGGAGAGTGGTGTGGGACGTGATTTCTTTCCAGCCTTCTTCCGTTTCCCTGTAAAGTGTCATGCGGAGCCTGATGCCGGAGTCTGTAGCCTTTGTCTGCGATGCGTTCAACTGCGAAACAAGATATACGGCACCGTAGCTGACGGAACTGCCGGTATCGCCTATTTTAATGTAAACGGGTTTCCCGTTGGCTTTGTTCATGGAGACGGTGGCCTTAATGTAGCCCAATGGTGCGAGAGTGTTGTTTTCCGCAAAGTCGAGAATGTTGAGAGTCTTTCCCTTGTCGGTGACCAGTTCTATTGCCGCCGGCAGAACCAGTGCAGAGTCAAGAGACCATGTGCCGGCAAGTTCCTGTATCGCCTGAGTTGCGGCAAGCGGTTCCGCCCATGCCTGTGTGTGTTTGCCGACCAGCAGCCATTGTTTCATCCGGAAGATTGCCTCTGTGCTGTCGGGGCATACTTGCTGGAGTGTTTCCAAGGTTCGGAGTTGGGTCGGTATGCGGTACATATTCCACGAGGATGGGGCTTTGCCGCTGTCAAAATACTGTCCGGTTGCCTGTGAACAAACGGTGTGCTCCATAAGGCTGCGCACCAGAGCCAAAGACTCCTTGCGGTGTCCGGTGGCTTCGAGCACGCTGGCTGCAACGGCCTTGTGATAGAGGTTGTAGTGTGCGGAATATTTTTTCAGGTGACTGAGCAGGTATTTGCACTCGGGGTTGTTTGTCCGGTTGGCCATGACCATGACGTGTAGATATTCTATACAAGCGTCAGGCAATTCCTTGGCGTTGTTTTCCTTGAGTTCTGCTACAATCTTCTGAATTTTGCTTTCGAGGTATTTTCTGGCCATGTCCGTCATAGTCGTGGCTTTGTCGTTGCAATAGCTGTCTTGGCTGTTCGAGCGCATAAGGGTTTCCGTTATCCGCAGCGTCAGGTGGAGGCTTGACGGCATACCCGGAAACCACTGCCACCCGCCGTCGGATGTCTGCAGTTCCTTGAGTTTGTCAAGTATGGACATCTGTTTCAGATTGAGCTCCCTGTCGCTTTGTGCGAGGGCGGTGAGGCGTTGGCGTTCCCGGAGGGCATCCTGTTCCCATGGACTTTCATCAAGCATTATGTCCTTGAGTTCCGCATTGTTCTCCAAAGCGGCAAGCGGAGAACCGCTCAAAGCGTCTGCGGACTGCCATGAGCGGACGAGAGTCCTGATTTGCGGATAGCGGTTGAGAACAGAGCGAACTGTTGCGAGCGAGGCGTAGTTGGCGGCCAGTGCCGTAGCGCAGGGGGTTGTATGGTCTACCGTTGAGGGCATTGCTGTCAGCAGTGTCCAGACAGGGTTTGCCACATACTCAAATGTCAGAGCGGCGTTTTTTGCCTCTTCGTTGTAGCCAAGGTCTTTCAACGGTACGGTGTGGCTGGCGGAATCGCTCACGGTGAACGGTACGGTGGAAAGCTGCGGATGAATGCTCGGCAACACCGGAATGAACTGTTGTTCGGCATCGGTGAAATCCCGGCTGATTCCCGCGACATGACATATCATCAGTGACACATTGTCGGGGACGGAAACGGCGAATCCGATTGTCACATTTCCGCCCGGGCCCACGCTGAACGGCTGTGTGGTTTGCGCCATTTGTCTGCCTGTTAGCGTATTTGTGAGGGTAAGGCGTATCTTGCCCGACTGTTCTTTGCCGGAATTGTTGGTTACATTGACCGGAAGAATTGTCTTGTCGGAGTTGCGCAGAAAGCGCGGAACGTTTGCATGGACGGCAAAAGGTTTTTCTACGGTTATCGTGGTGTCTGTTGTGGCATAGTCAAGTCCAGTGGTATGGGCAAGCGCGTGGAAATTCCATGACGTTATACTCTCCGGCAGTTTGAATTCCATATATGCATCGCCTTGGGCATTGGTCTTCAGTGACGGTGTGAAGAAAGCCGTCTCGCTGAAGTCCGTGCGCAGTTTTACCCGGTCGAAGAGAGAGTCCTCAGAGACGGCCGCACCTATTTTCCCCTCCAGAATGGTTTCCTGTGATTGAACGTTGTCGGCATTGGCGAGTGAATAAAGCATGGCACCTTTTGCCAGCCGCGGCCGAATACCGTAACGGCTTTCTCCAAACGAAGTGTAGAAATTGAAGAGCACAGGGTCGGGAACGGAGAAGTCAAGTTCATGTTCCTTCAACATTTGCGCCTGCTTGCTTGCCGACAGATGAAAACCGTTCTGAAAGCCAATACTCCAACACAGCATGGGCACCGTGCGATTGTAGTTGAGAGAGAAAGGCAAGGAATGTGTCCCGAACTTGTTGAGCGAGGCATCATACATGGTGGCGAGTATTGATGCCCTGACCGGCACGGAGTCCTTGGAAACATGCATGACCCACGTCTCTTCCGCTCCTGGAGTGAGCTTGTTGCGGAATGTGCTCCATTTGATCTCCAGAGACTTGTCCGGCACGGGTTTTGTAATGACCACGGACTTGCGATGGAGTTTGCCGTCCGCCAAGAGTGCAAACTGTGCGTGTATGCCGTTGCCGTAGGCTTCGGAATAGGCGTAGTCAAAGCGGATGACCGTATCGTTGAGATGCATCAGCCTACTGTCAATGACTTTGCCGTTGGCCATGAGGTCGTAGCGTAGCCACGTGTCGCCGAGAGGGGTGCCCACCATGACATGGACTTGTTGCTTGTTGTCTGTGAACCGGCTGTTGCTGCTCCATACCTGCAAGGGGGATTTCCCTGACACCCTGTTGTCGTTGAGCGACAACAGGGTGAAGGCCCTTTCATAGCGAAGCCTGCGGTCGGTCTCGCCCTCTGGAAATATTGTTATGGTGTATTCGCCGGAAGGCAGTGATCTGACAAAGTCAAACTGCCCTTTTTTGTTAAAGTCAATTACCCCCCTGTACATGGTGTCCTGTCCTTGCACGATTGTCGCGAAGCCCTTGCCGTCAACGGTTTTGCCCATGGAGTTGTTCTGTGTGGCGATGAGTTCCGGCAGGTATTCCCTGCATATAACGTCCGGTATGTTGGTTGAAACGGAAACCTTGGTGTTTCCCACAAATATGCGCAGTGTATTTTCCTGCGTCTCGCCGTCATCGGCTGTCGCCTTGACGTTTACGGTGTACGTGTAGAACATCTGTCCTGTTCCGCTGTCGTCTCCATCAGGGCGTGACAGTATGACCGGCAACACAAAATTGCCGTCGGGATCTGTCACTACGGTATCACGCCGGGTTGTGGGGCTGTCGCTGCCCGGCAGACGGAACCAGCGGCTTCTGTTGCGTACGGTGTAGCCGTACACTGCCGTATTGCCCATTGGATACCCCGAAACGGTGGCAAGATTCCCCTCCACGTATACGGTGTCGCCCGGAGAGTAGGCCGTAGTTGGCTGACGGACGTTTATCAGAAATGTAGGCCGCTTGTACTCTTCCACGCGAAAAGAGGTGCTGCCGTGGTCGCATCTGATGCGGAACGTGCCGTTGAGACACTCCTTGGGCAACACGAATTCAGTGCCGAACGCACCGAATTCGTCGGTTGTCAGACGGGCGCTTTCAATCAGCTTGCCGTTTGCGTTGTGGAGTTCAATGTTGAGTGGAATGCCGCTTTGCGTGAAGGTGGAGTCACCGTCCTGCCGATAGACAAAACCTCCGGCTTTTACCGTCTGTCCGGGACGGTATACGGCACGGTCTGTGTAGATTCTTGCCTGCGTATAGGTGTCATGGAAATTCCATTTGTAGTCATAGCTTATGACAAGTCTTTTGGCAGGCAGAGCCTCATCGTCGGTTGTCGAGGCGAAAATCTCTGAAAAGTGCTTGGGGGAGTCTATTGTCAGCTCGCCTTTGCCGTCGCAGACATAATCCTTCCACGATGGTGTATCTTCCGTGACAGTCCTGATTTTTATTCTGGCGTTGGCTACGGGCTTGCCGTTGGCATTGTCTGCGACGCAGATTCTTGTCTTGCGACCGGGCAGGGGCAACTGGACAACAGCCAGGGCGGACACATGCAAAATCCGGTAAGCGGTCTCGGTTTCGGGGCTTTGCAATGTCATAAGGTATATTCCACTTTCGGAAAACCTGATACGGGTTGTGTCGGTTGCAAATTCGTAGGGTGGTCTACGGGTGAAAGTCAGTTCGGTACGGAAATCCGGCTTCTGTGACAGCTTTGCATAATCCTTTTCAGTCAGTTCGTGGAGTTTGCTGTCGGAGGCTTTGAAAGGAAGCCGTGTGCAGGTCAGTGTGGCCGAGACGGTGTTGCGGTGTACAATGGAAACAGCCACTTCTTCGCCAGGATAAACAACGCCCTGTCCGATGGAACACTGGATAGTGGGCAGTGTGATGTTTGTCAGCGTGTTCCTGAGCCTGTTTGCGGCACTTGCTCCGGGATATTTATCCAGGGCGGTGTTGGTCAGCCTGTATGCGTCGCTGTCGGCAGACATGCCGGCGAGTTCTGCATAGACCTCACTGACGAGAGGGCAGTCCCGGAAGTCCTCTATGAGTTTCCTGTAGACCTGCTTGCCGGCAGAAGCCGTTATGGCCACAGAGTCCATTTTTGCCAGAAGGGTGGCTGTGCGGTTGCCGACTGACCGGTAATATTCTATTTCCCTGCCCATGACTGTGCGGCTCAGGCTATCGGTCTTTGGTGTGTGCATATTGTGCAGCTGCTGTGCAGCAAAGGGGAACACAATGCTTAGCATGTCGTGTCCGTAGTAGCGGCTGTCGTTTCCTTTGCGGATGAGGGGGAGATATTGCCGGCTGCTTGTTGCTGCCAGATCTTCGGTGTTGGCTGTTGCCTTGCGGAATGCCGCTATGGCTTTTGTGCCGCTTTGTGGATACAGCCTTGTATCTTGTTTGGCATACAGCCACCCCAAGACCATGTTCCACAAGCTTATGTCGGTGCCGGATGTCCGGGCCCGTGCCGCAGCTTCAATCTTTGGCAGCATTGCCCTCGCGCTGTCTTCCGAAATGTCTTTGGCTATCGTCAGGCGTGTGATGAGGGCCTTGAGTTGTTGGGCGTTGTCGTTTTGCGGCAGGTTCACGATGGCGTCAAGGTGGCGCAGTGCGGTTTTTGGCAGTCCCTGCGAACAGGCCTTGTCGACTTTCTTCCACAGAGACTTGTACGACTGCGAAACCGAGGCAAGAGGAAATGTTGTCAGGAAGACTGTCATGACGGCAGTACGCAGGGACTTGATATGTGTTGCGAACATGAGAACAGATTTTAGAGGGTGTAACATCGGGCATTGCCTGTCCCGTGATTTTATTCAAAGTGGTAGGTTGAGAGTTCTTTGCCGTCAAACGAGGCCACGGTGAATTTTGTGATCCAGTCACCCAGAATGATGAATTTGCCGCCATTTGGCAACGCGGTCTGCTGGTCAATGTGACGGTGTCCTATTATGAAATAGTCGGTATCGGGATGTGTCTGTACAAACCTGCGTACAAACGCAAGCGTATTGTCCTTGTCTTCGGCCAGACGGATGCCCTCTTGTCCGTTGTGTTTCCGCCTGCTGTGCCCAGCCCACAGATAGCCCCATTCCAATCCCCATCGCGGGTGTAGCGAAGCGAAAAGTTTCTGGCATATCTTGTTGCGGAAAATGCCGCGCAGCATGAGGTATCCGAGGTCTTTGCCGTCCATGGCATCGCCGTGGGACAGGTAGAAACGTTTGCCGTTGAGCTCTATTCTGATGATTTTTTCCTGATGTATTGTCACGCCGCACTCCGTGTGCAGGTAGTCTTTCATCCACAAGTCGTGGTTTCCCGTAATGAGGTGAACTTCAACACCGCTGTCGGTCAATTCGCACAGCTTGCCCAAGAAACGGACAAAGCCTTTGGGTACGGCATATTTGTATTCGTGCCAGAAGTCAAACATGTCTCCGAGCATATATACGGCGGCAGCTTCTCCCTTGACAGAGTCAAGGAAACGCACGAGACGTTGTTCCTGCTGGCGGCTGTCGGCTATGGCCCATGATCCCAGATGGGCATCGGATATGAAGAAAGTCTTTTTCATGTTTGTCGGCTCAAAAGCTTTTCCACAAGCGCAAGTCAGAGAAAACCGAGGTCGGCCTTTGCTTCTTCGCTCATCATGTCCTGTGACCATTCCGGCTCAAACACCAGATTTATCTGAGCTGTCTTCACTCCCTCCACGCCAAGTACCTTCTGCCTGACGTCTTCCATTATATAGTCGGCAAGGGGACATCCGGGGGCAGTCAGTGTCATGTCTATATCAAGCGAGCCGTCATCGTGGTTGAAGTCAATCCTGTAGATCAGCCCAAGATCATAGATATTGGCAGGAATTTCCGGATCGTAGACGGTTTTCAGAACTTTTACTATGTTTTCTTCTACGCTCAATGATGTGTTGTCCATACAGTGTATATGTGTTGTAGTTCTACATAAGTCCCTCTTGGGAGAAACTGAAATAGTTGTTCGTTCCGTTGCATACAATGATGTGATCCACGAGTCTCACACCCAGTTCTGCGGAAACGTTTTTGAGACGCACGGTGAGCCGCTTGTCTTGCTCGCTTGGCTTTGGCGACCCGCTGGGGTGGTTGTGTGCCACCGCAAAAGCCGTAGCCTGTTTTGTCACCACGTAATTGAACACCATGCGCGGCTCTACCACAGTGCCTTTCACATCGCCTACGCTTATGCAGCGGTCGTCAAGGCGGTGCAGCTGGTTGTCAAGCAGCAAGACCCAGAACACTTCGGTGTTCTTGTTGCACATCTTGGAGTTGAAAAAATTGAACATGTCCGCCGGGCTGGCAAACTTGTCTCTTTTGCCGACAGTGGCCTCCATGCGCCGGCGGGCGAGTTCAAGGGCGGCCATGATGGTTACGGCCTTGGCCTTGCCGATGCCTTTGAACGCTGTCAGTTCTTCGTATGTCATGTGCGACAGCGTGCAGAGATTGTTGTTGTATGAGGCGTATATTTCTTTCATGAGGCTTACCGCATCCTGTTCGGCGGAACCGGATCCTATCAGTATGGCCATCAGTTCTGGCACCTCAAGGTGCTCGGCCCCCAAACGGAGCAGTTTTTCGCGCGGCCGGCTTTCTTCGCACCAGTTGTTGATACCTTTTTTCATAATCGAAGCCAAAATTACGGAATATCCTTGTCCTTTCGGTTATGGGTGGCGTGTTTTTCCAACCTACTCATAGAAGGTCTTGCCGTAGGCACTGAATTCGCCCTTTCTGAGAACAACCCGTTTCCAGAATGCGCGCAGAAATCCCGTGCCGTATCCCAACAGCTGGACATAAGACGCCGCTACGGCCACCAGACCCACTTTGAAGCTGCGCTCCTTTACGCTTGCGTCGGCCATTATGAGCAGTGCATAGGCAACGAGGGGCACAATGCTCCACACGCACCAGATTTCTCCCGTCAGCAATGCCGCTGTTCCCACGGTGAAAACGGCGGGGAGCGCATGTACGGGTTTCATGCTTCCCGGATGGCGCATTTCCAGATGTATGCGCGCGATGCCGGAATTGTGTACCTGCTTGAAGAATTTCCGGAAATCGGTGCGCCGCTTGTGCCACACCCAAGCATCGGGGAACAGGCGACAGCTGTAATTGTTCTTGAAGATACGGATGCTCAGGTCAATGTCTTCGCCAAACCTCATCTCGCTGAATCCTCCGAGAGCCCGGTAGACACTGCGTTTCACCCCCATGTTGAACGAACGGGGATAGAATTTGTCCATTTTCTTCTTGCCTCCCCTGATTCCGCCTGTAGTGAAAAACGAGGTCATGCCGTAGTTGATGGCTTTCTGTATGGTGCTGAAATCTTTGTGCGCCCTGTCGGGACCGCCGAAAGCATCGGTATCCTGCGAGGCGAGTTCCTTGTCAATGGCAGAAAAATATCCCGGAGGCAACACCGTGTCCGAATCCAGTATGACAAGATAGTCGCCCGTGGCTCTTTCCGCAGCGTAGTTGCGTGTCAGACCCGGACCGGAATTGGGCTTGGCGAAATACCGGACGTTGAGACTTGCGGAATAGCGCTTTGCTATATCTTCGCATGTGACGGTTGAGCCGTCTTCCGCCACGATGACCTCAATGTCGCCAATCGGGCGTTGCTGCCTGACAATGCTTTCCAAAAGTTCGCTGACCTCTTCAGGCCTGTTGTAGACCGGGATTATTACGGAATATTTCATAACTGTTGCGAAGATACAAACAAATGTAAATATAACCGGCAGATTACGCTGATTAAGTGAGCTACACGCTTACGCTGTAGTCATGTTTGATTTCCTCCATCACGAACGTGCTTTCGAGGTTGGCAATGTTTTCAAAATGACCTATGACGTTCAGGAGAAATTGCTGGTAGTGTTTCATGTCGGGCGACTGTATGCGCAGCAGATAGTCGAACTTGCCGGAAATGTTGTAACATTCGGTTACCTCCGGTACGCCGTTGACCAGTTCTGTGAATTCCCGGGCTTTTTCGCTGTTGATGGTCTTCAGCTTTATGCTGCAGAACACAGCAAATCCTTTGTTGAGTTTCCCGGCATCGAGAATCGTGGCGTATTGCCTGATGAAGCCGAGTTGCTCAAGACGGCGTACCCGTTCGAATGTCGGAGTCGTGGACAGGTGCGCTTTGGCTGCAAGCTCCTTGTTGGTCAGTCGGGCGTTCTGCTGCAAGGCTCTCAGCAGGAGTGCGTCTTTGTCGTCCAGTTTGTATGGTTCTGTTTTGTGACTCATGTTAAGCTGGTTTTGGAATTATATTCTGTTTTATAAGGCAAAAATAGGGAGTTTTTCCAATTTTTCAAAGGAACTTGTGGGTAATTGTGCAGAGTTATACCTTTGCAGCAGAAAAACAAACAACGATTGCAAACACTCTAAAAACACTACTATGGCAGAAAGAAAATTGCATCTTGAGACTTTGGCTCTCCATGTAGGCCAGGAAACCGCAGACCCGGCATCGGATGCCCGTGCGGTGCCTATCTACCAGACCACATCCTATGTGTTCCGTAATTCCCGTCATGCCTCCGACCGCTTCGGGCTTCGCGATGCGGGAAACATCTACGGGCGTCTCACCAATTCCACCCAAGCCGTTTTTGAAGACCGTGTGGCCGCCCTTGAGGGTGGCGTGGCCGGTCTGGCTGTAGCCTCCGGGGCGGCTGCGGTAACCTATGCCCTGCAGAATATCGCTTCCAACGGAGACCACATCGTTGCCGCCGACAACCTGTACGGGGGCACCTACAATCTGATTACCCATACCCTTTCAACCCAGGGCGTCAGCTACGATATCGTAAACCTAAGGGATCTCAAGGCCATAGAGGCTGCGATAAAGCCCAATACCAAGGCTGTATACATTGAAACACTGGGGAATCCCAATTCCGATGTTGCTGACATCGCCGCCATTGCCGCTATCGCCCATCGCCACAATACACTGCTCATAGTTGACAACACTTTCGCCCCGATACTGGTGCGCCCCATAGAGTACGGGGCAGACATTGTAGTCCATTCCGCCACCAAATTCATAGGAGGCCACGGTTCGAGTCTGGGTGGGGTGATTGTAGATGCCGGGCACTTTGACTTCAAGGCCAACGCCGACAAATATCCCACGTTAGCAAAGCCCGACCCTTCCTATCACGGGGCGGTGTTTGCCGATGTGGCAGGGGCGGCAGCCTTTGTCACGCGCATTCGCGCGGTGCTGCTGCGCGACACCGGTGCCACCATCAGTCCGTTCAATGCATGGATTCTGTTGCAGGGTGTGGAGTCCCTCCCACTGCGTATGGAGCGTCATGTGCAGAATGCTCTGAAAGTGGTGGAGTGGCTTTCCGGGCATCCGAAGGTAAAGAGCGTGTCACACCCGTCGCTGCCTGACCATCCTGACCATGCCCTGTACAGGAAGTATTTTCCCAACGGCGGAGCTTCGATTTTCACGTTTGAAATCAACGGTACCCGTGAAGACGCATGGAAGTTTATTGATTCACTCAAGATATTCTCGCTACTCGCCAACGTGGCCGATGTCAAGAGCCTCGTGATACATCCATATACTACGACGCACTCGCAGCTGAGTCCCGAAGAACTGGCACAGCAGCATATCACGCCCTCAACCGTGCGTCTGTCAATCGGCGTGGAACACATTGATGATATTATTGCCGATCTCGGACAGGCTTTTGAAAAAATTCAATAACTTTACAGTCGTGATTTACAGACACCGAACAAAAAGAAATTCCTAAAACCATTACAGTCATGGCAAAGACAGCAAACAAACTTACAGAACTTGTGGGAAACACCCCGTTGCTTGAACTGGCTGCCTACAGTGCGGCGCAGAACGGGATAAAAGCGAAAATCGTTGGGAAACTGGAATATTTCAATCCTGCCGGAAGCGTAAAGGACAGGGTCGCCCTCAACATGATTGACGAAGCCGAAAAGTCAGGTGTCCTCACTCCTGGAGCAACAATTATAGAGCCGACTTCGGGCAACACCGGTGTGGGGCTGGCATTTGTGAGCGCAGTGAGAGGTTACAAGCTTATCCTTACCATGCCCGACACGATGTCCGTGGAACGCCGCAACCTTGTCAAAGCCTATGGTGCAAGGGTGGTGCTCACTCCGGGCAAGGACGGCATGAAGGGCGCCATTGCCCGCGCAAACGAGTTGAAAGCGGAAATACCCGGTGCAGTAATACTGCAGCAGTTTGAGAACCCGGCCAACCCAAGGGCGCACTACAACACCACGGGTGAGGAGATATGGCGTGACACCGGCGGCAAGGTTGACATTCTCGTGGGCGGTGTAGGAACAGGGGGGACCGTCAGCGGCGCAGGTCTGAAACTGAAAGAACTAAATCCAGACATCAAGGTGGTTGCCGCCGAACCGGCATCTTCTCCCGTACTCTCCGGAGGGGCTCCGGGGGCGCACAAGATACAGGGCATCGGTGCCGGATTCGTGCCGAAGACCTACAACAGTGCAGTGGTTGACGAAGTGATTACCATAGACAACGATGACGCGATACTTACAAGCCGGCAGCTTGCCGCTACCGAGGGACTGCTTGTGGGTATTTCATCCGGAGCATCTGTTGCGGCGGCGCGCAAGCTGGCCATGCGCCCTGAAAACGAGGGCAAGACGATTGTCGCCATCCTGCCCGATACAGGCGAGCGGTATTTGTCCACCGTGCTGTATGACTTTGAGAACTATCCTTTGTGATTATTGCCCCTCCAGACAGTACGGCCCCGGAAAAACGCTTCGCGCTTTTCCGGGGCCGTACTGCCAGATGTGCAGATATGCACTTCCGTCTTGTTGCAGCCGCCATGTCGTGCTGTTGCAGAACTACTGTGCTGTTTTTTTCAGTTTTCCGAAGTAAAAGTCAAGGAGAGACTGGGCGGCGACGAAAGAGGTCTGTTTGCCGTTCTCTATATTGCTTTCGGCACGGTGCAGCATTGTGCTGATGTCCGGATCTTTGTAGAAACCGGTGCGCAGCCTTTCGTCAATGGTCTCGTACATCCAATAGAGGTTCTGCTGTCGCCGCCTCCGACTGAAATAGCCGTTTGCCTTGACGCTGTCAAGGTATTCAAAGATGCTGTCCCACAGTTCCTTGATGCCGTAACCGTAGAAGCCCGAATATGTCAGGACTTTGGGCATCAGCCCGCTCTCCGGCAGCGGAAACAGTTGCAGGGCGTTCGAATAGTAGCCCGCAGCCACCTTGCATCGTTCCACGTTGTCGCCGTCACACTTGTTGATAGCTATGCCGTCTGCCATTTCCATTATGCCGCGCTTGATGCCCTGCAGTTCATCGCCTGTGCCCGCCACTTGGATAAGCAGGAAAAAGTCGACCATGGAGTGACAGGCAGTTTCGCTTTGGCCTACACCGACAGTTTCTATGAAAATAGTGTTGTAGCCCGCCGCCTCGCAGAGGACTATCGTTTCGCGCGTCTTGCGTGCCACCCCACCCAGGGAGCCGCTACTCGGGCTGGGGCGTATGAAAGACTTGGGATGCACGGCCAGTTTCTCCATGCGCGTCTTGTCGCCGAGGATGGAGCCCTTGGTGCGTTCGGATGTTGGGTCAATGGCCAGAACGGCCAGTTTGCCGCCGCGCGTGTTGAGCACATGGATTCCAAATTCGTCTATCGAGGTGCTTTTGCCTGCGCCGGGGACTCCGCTGATACCTATCCTTACGGAATTGCCGGAGTAGGGGAGACATTTTTCTATGATCTGCTGTGCCATATCCTGATGTTCGGGTCGTGTGCTTTCAAGCAGCGTAACAGCCCGTGAAAGGATGGTGACGTTTCCTTGCAGGATACCGTCAACGTATTCATTGACACTGAGACTGCGCTTGCGGGTGCGCGGGCGGGCGGCGAGATACGGGTTTATCACTCCGGGATTGTCAGGACTGGTTTCCACTCTGAGCCCTTGGTATTCTGCGTCGTTTTCCGGATGGTGCATTGTCGGTGGGGTTTATTTGAACTTGCTTTTTACCGTCACCAGAACTACTGGTTTCCTGTAGTCGTTGGTAATCATGAGTATGCGGTGGCTTGCGCTTGACATATCAAGGTATTTCCTTATCACGGCTACCTTGAGTGTCATCGTTTCGCCGGGCGAGAGGTCTGTTTTGGGTAGTTCCACATTGACTGCCGGATGGAAAGTCTGCAGAGAACGTATCTTAAGATTGGATTTGCCATTGTTGACTATGGTCAGTTCACCCTTTGCTTTCTTCTTCTTCGTTGTCGGGAGAACGAGTTGCTCCGTCTCCAACCGGATTGACGGGGCATCGGCGGAACTGACAACGGAAGTGGTGTCGAAAAGTACTATAGAGACAGGTATGGCATTGCTCTTGGCCACTTTCTGTCCGCTGAAACTGCTTGCGTACACTGTATTCTGGGTAAGCCCCATGCGGTGTTCGAGCAGTCGGCTTTCAAGCGTGACCACCAGCCGTCCGCTCCCTCCTGGCTTGAGCTTTTTCGGCAATGCTTTCACACTGAGGTATTTTGGCAGCATCAAGAGATTCGGCTCACACTCCGTGTCGCCTTCGTTGGTCACATAGATTGTCTTGGAAACGATATCACCGTCGTTGACATAGTCAAATTCAATGTTGTCTGTGCTGAAAGACAGGTTGTCAAACATTACCACGAATGCATCGGACTGCTCTTTGCCGGTGTCCTTTGCGCACGAGGTGATATCAAGGACAGAACGCCCTTTGACCAGGAGACGGAAAGGGGTACCGCTACGGTTTGTATGGACATATACCGCATAGGTGAAGCGGCCTGCCGTTGTCGCTTTGCCGCTCACGGTGACTGTTGTCTGTTTTCCGGCAGCCAGTGCCGTATTGCCGCAGGTTGCCGCAATCTGCGAGTTGGATGTTGTGACTTTGGTAATGACAACATCGGATCCGGAGTTGTTCTTAAGGTTGAAAGTGGTGTGGATGTCCGAGTACAGTTCCACATTGCCCAGACTTATCGTTTTTCTGTCGGTGCTGAACTGGGCCGTGAGGACTGCCGGGCAACACAGGAGCATCAAGAGGCAGACTGTTTTGTATGAAGGGAAGAAATTCATTGGATTTCAATATTCCTTTGTATATAGGGCAAAGTTAGCTAAACTTTCCATACTTTTGCATTCACAAAGCCAAAATAATAGAGTATATGCGTTTCGTATCATGGAATGTAAACGGGCTGAGAGCATGTGTGAACAAGGGCTTTTCTGACGTGTTCAGACAGCTTGATGCCGATGTGTTCTCCTTGCAGGAAACCAAGATGCAGAAAGGGCAGCTTGATCTTGACTTCGCCGGCTACAGGAGCTGGTGGAACTATGCCGACAAAAAGGGGTATAGCGGCACTGCCGTATACAGCCGCATGGAACCGCGTAGTGTGGCGGCAGGACTGGGAATAGATGTTCATGACCACGAGGGCAGGGTGATAACACTCGAATACGACAAGTTCTACTACGTGACAGTCTACACCCCCAATTCGCAAGAAGGGCTCCGGCGGCTGGACTACCGTATGGAATGGGATGACGAATTCCGGCATTACCTTGCATCCCTTGACAAGAGGAAGCCCGTAATTGCCTGTGGCGACATGAATGTGGCGCACACGGAGATAGATCTCAGAAATCCCAAGGCAAACACAAAGAATGCAGGATTCACTTCCGAGGAGCGACAGAAATTCACGGAACTGCTTGCCTGCGGTTTCACTGACACTTTCCGCTTGCTTTATCCTGATGTCAGGGATGCCTATTCTTGGTGGTCATACCGTTTCAGGGCACGCGAGAAGAACGTGGGATGGCGTATAGACTATTTCCTCGTTTCCGACCGTCTGAGGCCTTATGTCCGTGATGCGCGTATTCTCAGCGATGTGACCGGATCTGACCATTGCCCCGTCATGCTTGAGTTGGCTGACATCTGATTTTATGCGTCTCTTGTGTTCGGACAGGCGGTGCGATGCCTTTTTTTGGTGGGTGCCAATGTTGTCCTAAACGTTTTCAACCCAAATCGGTCAATATCCCATAATCTTACGCTTCAACTTCCCAACACACTGTTGAACTGTGTATCTTAGGGATTTTAATACACTTGACAAAGTAAAGACCCTCTCTATGTCATCTGTCAATTCCACATCGGTACCATAACCTTGATAACGGCTGTCGCCTCCCCATTATGCCATAGGGGCAAGTGCGTCGGAGTATTTGCAGAAATTGATATGATGAACAGTGTTGTCAAGTTCTGCAAGTTTCGAGTTCAATTCCTCTTCCGATTTTGCAAATATGATGTTCCAATAACGCCGACGCTCATAGGCATAATCATGAGAGTCGAAACAAGGGTAGCGTTCTGAAATCACAGCAACATAAACCCCTTCTTTAGGCTTTCCCTCCTGGGCATAGGTTATAGCTTCGTGTATGTCCTTAAATATTACGCCGAGGACACGTATTTTGTCTGTATTTCTAATAGTCTTCATAATAATCCCTCCTAAATTGTGTTGGGTTTAGTCTTATTCTGACCAAATATAATTTTTAAACATTCAACAATTCCCATCTCTATTCTTTGATTAATAATCAATACCTTCTGTGATTTTACCGTCACCTCCGCAACCACCACAAGTTCCAGTTCCATTGCAAGCTCTGCAATTTCTATAAACAGTTTCGTCTGAAGCAAGACTCATGGCACTGACCTGTTGTCCTGTTCCATTACATGCGTGGCAAGTTCCAGTACCGTTACAAGCTCTGCAATATTCCTCATGAGGCTGACGCTCTTGGTATTCTGTCGTGTTTTGTTGCATTGCAGGAACAGAAGGATAGTAGTAAGTACCTGATGAATTTATGTCACTAACATCATTTACACTGTTAGGCTCTTCAGATTCATCATTTGACGAATTTTCCTCATCAACAGATACCACATCAATATCAGTGTTATGACTATTATGTTTTTTTGATTCACAACCAGTCAAGACAATAGCGATACATGTAAATCCAATCATAAGATTTCTTGTTTTCATAATTTAATTCCCTAATCCGTGTCGGGCACAACTTCTAAATTTGTTATTTTGTCTGTTTATGATACATAGAATAGAAAAGTAACCATTTACTATCAGAAAATATTTATTTTGTAAGATTTCTCAAAATATATTCGCAAGCTTCAATAAATTCTTCATTGTAGCCCATCTCGCAGATTTTGTCGTAACTTTTTTAGTCTCGCCAATCAATTCTTCAGGATGCTCTTTGAAATGCTTTTTATCATTTGGAAGTTTGCCCAATCGTGAAATTTGAATCCAAAGAAACGATTCATCCATAATGGAGTGTTTTCGTCAATGACAATCTGGTCGTTGGTATTTATTAGCCCATAAAACTCTTTGCGAATTTCTAACATATCATTTAGCATTTGCCCATCATCAATTTTGTGATGAACATAAAGATGAATCGTGTTTCTCGCACGCTTCTCTATATCTGTGAATTTGGTATTGCTGCGATGGCGGAATTTGCCACACAAATCAGATAGTGCAAAACGTATGTTAAATTTCATATTTCAACACCCTTATTTCGTGTCGGGCACAACTTTAAGTTTTTTGTTATCAATTTTCTCTTACTCTCTCCTCCAAATATCCAACAGCAAAGTCCAATGCTTTGATAATATGCGGAACGATGTCCTTGGCAGATTCCTCGTCCGTTATCTTGTGATCATAATCCAAAGATACTTTCGTTTCATCTTTTTCTGATAAAAGAGCTTTGATGAACTTTACATTTCTGTTGGTTTCGTTCACCGCATTCTTTAGAGACTCCTTATTATGCAAGGGAAGCCTTGTGACAAAAGGAATGCAGAATCGTATCAGACTTTCATCTTTACCTATCACATAGAAATACACTTGTTCCTTGTACTTGAAGTGCCAGCCTAAAGAAGGCATAAACTTTACATTACCGCACATTCGGCGAATCTCGTTTACTATTTCTTCCTGCTTCATATTCACAATAGTTTTTTGCTGTTTATGATAGGAGAGGGAGAAAAGTAACCATTTCCATCAGTCCAACATCACAAACGCAGCCCAATGGAACGGATCGGGGTGCTTCTTTCTGATGATTTCCTTGGCTTCCTCAAATGCCTTGCGTTTGTTCCATGCATTATGGGTGTCGGCAAGGCGTTCATAGAATGTAGTCATAAATTCTGAAGTTGTTTTATCACTCACACTCCACAAAGACATGACGATTGTTCCAACTCCTGCTTTTTTGAAGGCTCGTTGCAAACCGTATAATCCTTCGGCTGTAGCCTTGCCTTGTCCTGTCTGACAAGCTGACAATACCACCATATCCGTATTACTCAAATCCAAACGTGCTATATCATTAGCTGTAAGTATTCCACCAAGTACACCTTTTGGTAATGACTTGCCTAACCATGCGGCATTACCTCCAGACAAAACAAGCCCAGAAAGAGACATGGCATCCGTATAACCTTTGAGATAATCAACATTCTCCGCTCTATTTGGAGTGTAGTAAAATCCATGAGTGGCAAGATGAAGCAATTTAGGCGAGTTGCCATGCATATTTAGGAATGACTCTTCTGTGCCGTTCTTGCCCATGTATGGAGTGACTTGCCATTTATTTCTTCTCAACAAGTCTTCTATCTTCAAGATTTCCTCTTTTGTTCCTTGCAAATTATGGAACACGGAATCACCATGAGCAATTTCACCATGCATGGCAAGCAAGTTTGACAAATCATATTTCTTGGATTCTTCAACCATAGCAACTTCTTCCAAGTCATATTGCAGATCGCCATACAGTATAGCTGTATTTTCCTTTCTATCATTTTTCCTTGATTTCATCTTCATCAATTCACGAGCCGAAGACAATCTCACGAAGTTGTAGTGGCTACCCAACAATGAGCCATCTGGCAACGGCAATGACTCCAATGACACTTGGAACAACAACTGCGATGGCACGTAATAAACAGTTGTACCTTCTGGTATATTCGTTTTCAATGGCTCCCATAGCAGTTGTAATACATCCTGTGCATAATCCTTGTCATAATACATGTCTGGTCGGACGATGCCAAGCGAATCTATCTGTCTTTCTGCAAACAGTGGTTTCAGTTGTGGATAATCCTGCACCTTGTTTATTATATAGGCAGCATACTTTCTTCCTTGTGATTGTGAAATGTAGTCAGTGAAATCTATCAATACTTCATTCTGTCCTAATGCCTGTTTCACGGCATTATAATCCACATCCATGAAGTCTGTCCCATCGCTATACCCCTTGCATCTGTTAGCCAACAGATTTTCCAAACGGCTTACTCTTCTTGACACATTCAGGATGCTGTCGGCATTCGCCTTATAGTCCTTTTCCCAAACCTTGACTTGATTCTTCATGCTTGCCATCACGGTATAGTCGTGCATGTCCTCAGCAGTTCCTTTTCTTTTGATGACATCATACATGGAGCGTTCCGATTCCAAGAGGAAAGACTTCGACATGACAAGAGCGTCATAGCAATTCTTTGTGAAAGCCGTCTGCATCTGCTTTGCCTCCAAAGCATAGGGCGTCATCATCGTAAACAATGAGGACAGTGGATTCCACAAACCTTCACGCTCCGTACTGCTCATATAAAGGATGCGTTGTTTCATCAAAGCCTTCAATTGCAATACCGCTGCCACATAATCATTGCAACCATTCGTTATATTCCCAGCAAAACCTTCTGCATTGGCAAGATATATTTGCGCATTGATATGTTCCAGACTTTTCTCACCATATAGCCCCTTGGTATATTCGGCATACTTTCGATAGTATTGTTCCGATTCTGCATTGTTCCCCAACTGATGCTCCACACCTCCTATCAGAGCTAACAAAGCTATTCTGTCGCCATCCGTCTGCGGATATTTTGTAGCAAGTAATTCGTCTGCTTTCTTATAGTCATTCAAGGCTGATTGGTAGTCTTTGAAAGCAAAATGGCATCTGCCTCTTGTTGTATATAGGGAATAGAGTCCTTTAGGTTCTGTCATTCGTGAAGCCGTCTCAAAGAGTTTGTCAAGACTTCTATAGCAGTTCTCCTTGTCACCCATCAGCCGATAAATATCAGCCAAAGCCAAGTAAGGCATATTATAAGTAGCGTCACTCATTGGAGTATGTGCTTGAAATTCCTCTATTGCTTTCTTGCCATATAGCAGGGCATCGTCATATCGTCCTATGGCTGCATACAGGTTGCGCAAGTTGGAATAGCTCAGATGTTTATTGGCTGATACGGCTTTGGCATCAGTACGTTCAGCAATATTCTTCCCACACAAGTACCATTGCTCTGCAATGCCGTATTGCCCCAAGCCTTTTGCTTCATTGCCTTTCTGATTATAATAGGTGTACTTTGTCTGCAAGTCAGCCGTTGCATCTACTAATGAGTCTATACTCGCAGCATAGGTTTGCACCTCTTGTACATCACCTATTGTATTCCCTATATTCCATAGCTCTTTCAGAATTTCCATCTGAAGATCCGATTTGCCAATCTGCTTTGACAAGGAAAGTACCTGTTTGTAAGCTTCCTCTGAACCTGCCACATCATAAAGAGTTCCTTTTATTTCGGCTATATGTCGCAATACAGAAATCTCATCATCTGTTTTCCCAAGTTCCATAAAACCTTTCAGGGCGTTTTGGTAACATGACAAAGCCTTGTCATACTGTTGGGACAAATGGTATTCAGCCGCCTCAAAATACCATGTCAACGGTATCTTTGGCAGAGCATACTCTCTTACCTTTCCGTCAGCGTATGGCATAATATCTTCCAAAATGACACGAGCCTTAGCTAATTGCCTGTTGTCTACGTGCATAAAACTGGTGGCATACATATATCCGTTCATGGCATACAGATGACCGACATCTTTCTTCTCTTTCTCTGTGAGACCGCCAGACATCAGTTTCTTAGCCAACAGATAAGCCTCTTCATAGCGTTTCAAAGTTTCATAACACATACAAGCCATCGTCTGACTGCACACATATACTTGATGCTCAACTTCATTTCGCTGCTGTTCCGTATTTCTTCCGACAAGGAGAAAGGCATCCAGGGCTTCAGCGGTCTTCTTGGCATTGATCAATGCAAAGGCTTCATTCATTTTAGCCGTGACTTCCGCCTCGGTCAATGTCTGCGCTTGCATCTGCAAACCACAACAGAATAGAACTAACGACAATAGCAATGCCTTATTCATGATGCAATGATATGGTATCTGTTGATATAGAGTCATTGCTAATACTATCTGTTGGTACGGTCAGATCAAAGACATCGTTTTCATCGCCTCGCACATTATCGGTAGGGGAATTTCCAACAAACAGTGGATTGATGGCAAAGAAACCGACAACTAAGATAGCTGCAATACTCGAAATCCAAAGCCAAGTTTTTCTGTGACCATGTTTCATTTCCTTTTGAAACTCAGTCATGGCTTTCAGCTTCTCTCCACGGCTCATCATAGCCGCCTTTACATTCTTCGTAAACTCATACAGCTCTCTTTTCTCCACATCCTCGTCAATCTCTTTCAGAAACTGCGCCTTGTCTTCCTCTGGCATGGTGTTACAATGAAGCAAGTACTCATCTATTCTGTCTTGGAAATTATTATTGTCCATATCCGTATGCCGTGTTATGAGTTCAAATAGTTGTGATAAATGTTCTTTGCCAAAGTACGCAACGACTCCATGCACTTGTGCTTCTTCGTTTTGAGGGCGTTCTTGGAGTCTATTGTCGGTATCTCCAACAGGATTGTGTCCAAGTCTTTCTCCTCATAGTAGAACTTGCTCAATATCTCACGGCACCGCTCCGACATGTGAGATATGACATCAGCAATGATGTCAAGCATCTTATTGTCTTCCGAGTCATACAGCATATTGATGTACTGCCGGGCATAAAATCCTTTTTCCATTATCTTCCGTCCCATTTCCGTTTCAGGGTCGGCATAGGCAGGATGTTCTCTTACCCATTCCAGATACTTGATGCGGGCAATTCCCATGAAATAAGTGAGGATGCTACCACTCAACGGTTCGTTGTTCTTGCCCATCACTCTGCCATCGCTCACATAAATCTTCCTGCGCTCGATATTCTCCCACATCGCAATGAATGTGTTTTGGAATATCTCTGTGGCAGATTCCTCGTCAGCGAAGAACACGCCACGGTAGTTTGCCCAAAAGTAACGTGAGCAATACGCATACAGTTCCGACTGTATTTTCCTATCCTTATCGTACATGCCAGCAACAAGCCGAGCTTCCTTTTCCTGTTGTGGTGTACGCATTTGTATTGTCTTTGCCATTCTTTATCTACTCAGTATGTCCGTTATATTATATTTGTCGATGTCTTCACCTGTCATTTCAGGCTGTTGTGGTCTGCTGCTGGTATTGCGGTTCACGAACTTTCTGATTCGCCTTATAAACTCATCATTGCCAACCTTGTCGCCATTCTTCAGTTCTGTCCACAAGGCGTAAGTCAGTTTGCCGACAGCAGGACTTTTCATTTCGATGTTCACTTGGTCGCTTTTGCAAGCACTGATAGTGATCCATCGTTCTGCCAAAGGTTTGGCCTTATGATTAATGGCTTTTTCTTTGCCATTGTCACCCATAAAGAACGATTTAATCGTCTCAAAGGTCTCGTATAAGCCACGAGCATTCAGAGTATCAACCGTCAATGTATCTTCCACGCCTCTCACAATATCTTCATCATCTCCACGAGTGCCGTCACCGCTATGGCAAGCGTCTATCACTACAAGGAGTTTTCCTTTTGTCCCTATCTTATTACGAATAGCGTTGAGATAGACATTCAGTTCATCGTCTGTCAGATGTTTCTCCCCATGATAAGTGGCACTTGCTTTTCGATAGGCATCATAAGGAATCCAACATTCATCCAGTCTGTCTTTCTCGTCATTATGCACATCCGTCATCTGTTGTCCATGCCCAGAATAGTGGACATACACCACATCGCCTTGCTTACACGATGCTGCCATCCGTTTGAACACCCCAACAATGCCAGCCTTTGTTGCCTGTCGGTTCACCAATGTCGTGACAGACTTGAAACCAGCATCTTTCAGCATCGCCTGAACAAGCGGCACATCCTTGTCGCCATTGATTTTGTTCCAAGCCTTGTCCTGCTGTTCGCCCAACCCTATAACCAAAGCTCTCTTTGTCTGTGCGGTAACAGACAAGGAGAGCAATAGGAGAAGATATGTGATGGTTCTTATCCTCATTCAAATCTAATCATTTTGGCTAATTGCATAAAATAGTCATTCGACCAAATATCCAATTCTTTCGGATTTCTTACAAAAGGCAACACGTCTGCTTTTACTTGATTCATGTCTGCCGTGGCAAGTCGCTCGTTCAGTTTTTGCAGGAAAGTCTCCTTGTCAAGCTCCTCTTGATTGAATTGCAAGGCTCTTTCGCACAAGTGGGTAAAGTCAAGAGGGACATTGTGGCGAACATACCATTCGAAGTCATACCAGTCACGTCCCTTTACTCTGTTCTTCCAAGCACGATACACCAAGGCATGCATCTTTCCTGCAAAGAGGGTTGGCAGCGTGAAACACCTTGTCATAAATGACTGGGGGAGCAGAAGCAACTTCTGTTCTGTTTTGAATTTCAATGGAGGTTGGGTATCAACTTCTATCTTTATCTTAACGGATTTCTCAGTCTGGAATGTAATATCATACACATCTGTGTTGTCTTTCAGAAAGGCAGACTCCACCTTGCCAAAGTTCTTTTTGTCCTTCTTTCTGATTTCAACCTCTCTACCCACCAAAGCGAATTGGTCAATGATGGGCTGAAAGTATTGTGTAAAGTCGAAGTTCTCATTTGGTGCAAGTAAGGAAAAATCCATATCCTCGGAGAAACGCTGCAATCCATGGAATATGCGCAGACAAGTTCCACCATAGAAAGCTGCCTCGTTGAAAAAGCCACCATTGTAAAGACCTGCAAGGATAATCTGCTGGTTGACCTCGAAGATAGCATTGCGCTTTTGCTGCTCAGTCGTTACGTCATAGCCTGAAAGCATCTGATTGAATATCTCATTTGTGCTCATTCCTTAAATATTTAATTAGTGTTTTTATGGATTTAGACTTTTTGCCAACCTGAGCATACCGCTCAAATATGCTTATGTCCATATTCTTGAAATTATCCATCTCCATTCGGATGTCTTCTTCCAAATAGTTCTCAACATCTTTCAGATAGCGTAAATTAACCTTGGGAGAATTTGCTATCAAATCGCAAAGTGCCTTTTCGGGTGTTGCCATCAGGAAGGCGTAACTCTGCATATTGATACTTGTGATTCCTATGGAAAAAGCCTCTCGTGCCATATTCTTGTATTCAAAGCGTCCTACTGGAGTGTCAAAATTACGAGAGTGCTTTAGCGTCATCGACTGAGTGGTGTAAACAGCCTCTGGAATTAAACCATAATAGCGTAATGCCGTCTGCATTGACACATAAGATGGAGCATAAAGATGATTGGCAATCAGTTCTGTGGATATAGCAACCCGAGACACTGCTGGAGCAACCACATAAAGCCCCTTCTTGAGTCGGATAATCTTATGAGCCGCCTCAAGATTGCGCACTTTCTGATTTCCTGCTTCAATGTTTGTAAACAACGAAGCAATAACCGAAGTACTGACAGGTATGTTACCTATATGTTCTAAATCCAATATCATGGTGCAAAGATAGCTAAATTTTGAACAGAAAACGAACTTTTCTTTGCTTTTCTGTTCTATTTTTGGCTATTTTAATAAGTGACATGGTTAGATATACTAAGTGACTGAGATAAATTTCTATCTATGTTGGTTACGATGGCTAACTATGGTACTTACGATGAGTGTGTTTTTTAACAGGTATGACAAGTATATTCTATGATTAATATAGCCTTAGACTAAACTATAACCAAAGCTCTCTTTGTCTGTGCGGTAACAGACAAGGAGAGCAACAGGAGAAGGTGTGTGATTATTCTATTTCTCATTCAGTGTTCATAAGTACATATAGATTACTTTTCAAAGTATCTTATATTACTTGGTAAAGTATCTTAAGATATGAATATCAATCTTAGGCTATTCCCTTATACATTTATGACTTCCTATGTAATGGTATTCGCCACAGTTTTTGCAAGTATGTTTTCTGTCATACCCAAATGTAGGCACTCCTGAGCAACAATTATAAATAGAAGACTTCCTGCCAGGACCTCTGCTACCACCACGGCTCGTACTACTCACATAACAATTGCCATATTCATCATATCCTATTGTTCCTCCAAAAGATGTTGTTTGGTAATTCATGATGCTAAATCCTTTTCCGCCACATCCCATACACCTTCCTCCATTCATAGAACATGCACCACAAGGAACAGATTCCCCAAAACCATAATATATTGCACCTATACCACCACAAGCACCACACCGTCCAGTGCCATTGCAGGAATAGCAAGGAGTTATTGATTGGGAATATATTGTTCCATCCTCTGTTAATGTGCTGATTATTTTTCCTCCCATAAATGGCAACTCCCAAGTATAAGGCAAAGTTTTTCCTACAATATTGCCAGGTAGTCCTTGTGCGTGCATATATACATCCACACAAATGGACAGAACTATCATTGTTAATAATTTTTTCATTTTTATGTCCCTTTATTTGTGTCGGGTGCAACTTTTATTTTTACATTTTTTTTGTCATTTAAAGCTCTGAAGAATTGAACTTTATAATACAAGCATTACCAGAAGTATCTCCTATATATCTGTATGAAATTCCTGTATTGGCTTCTTTGCAAACACTTATCATTTGTCTCATCATTGGGTCGGGAGCAGATAATGCTTGTTTCAAATTTGCTTTTATTGCTGCTTTATTTTCTTCGATGGCATCAATTGAAACGGAGTTTTCGTCTATGCTATAGTTATAAACGAAATAACTTCCTTCAAGGGCTACTGTTGAAAGAATTGTAAACTCGTCTATTTGCATTGGGCATTGTGCATTCGTAGAAGTTACATAGATTTCCAACAAATCACGAGGAGAAATGGGATCGATTTTTCCTTCAGCCAAATCCTTTACCTCATCCTTGGTTACTTTTATTTTTACATTCTCATTTGTGTCTTCAGTCTGCATTACTAATGTAATCTTAGAATCCGCTTTAGCAATTTCTTTCATTAGTTCATCACCTGAATCAGGTTTTGCCCAATTGCTCAACACCGCTCTTTTAAGAGTATTCTTGAGCTTGTTTAAAGCAGAAATTTTGAGAGGCATATCTTTACTAATTGTCATTGTCATAATGACTTCATCAGCATCTTCATCAAACTCTATACTTGAAATTTCGCCAAACATACCTAAATCCATAGGGCATTCTTTATTAACGGCTTCAATATTAGTTTGCAATTCTTTCTTAGATGAATCACAAGAATTAAAGACAAAGGATGCCAATAATAAAAATGTTGCTAAAAGAAACTGTCTCATACACTTCAACCCTAATTTGTGTCGGGCACAACTTTTAAATGATTTATTTGTTTATGAATGTCCAAAACTTAATGTAACCAATCCGTAAGCAAAAAACAGTTGTTAGTATCTGCAGAGAGTAAAACTATTATTATCTTGTCTTGCAAGTTTGTTGCCTGAGCTATCATAAATTGCGATATCAAAAGACA
Source organism: Anaerovoracaceae bacterium (assembly GCA_963617965.1). Taxonomy (GTDB): domain Bacteria; phylum Bacteroidota; class Bacteroidia; order Bacteroidales; family Bacteroidaceae; genus UBA6382. Next base: position 52,567 of record CAVEQO010000002.1, on the reverse strand, counting down.
ACTCGGCACTTCCTGTTCCTGGTTGCATGTTTAAACCATCATATGGGACGAAAATGGTAAAATCATTGAATGTGCTACGCTCATAATTTGAAGTTCCATAGCTATAAAATTTTAGATTGTTGCCATACGTATCGCGTAATGGTGTTTCATTATCTCCATAATAAAAGTACGCATAACCGTATATTTTTTCCCCTTCCATGTTATTCACGTTAAATTTAACATGGATTTTCATTCCCTTTACATTGTTTACATATATACTGTGGTCCATCCATATCGATTTGATTTCTGCTATTGGTTCTGTATTTCCTTCTTGATTGATATTTATTCGCTTAGTATAAGAACCTGCTGTAATCTCAAAATAATCACTTCGAGCTGAAGACGACGTATTCTCATCTATAGTCAAAGTAACGCTGTTATTATATTTCGATAAATATAAATGTCCCCAATTTGCAGTATTTGTACTTATCTCCCAATCGCCATCTGTTTCAATTGATATTTCTTTGCTGCCTCCAGAAGCATCAATGTCAATGTTGTCGTCAGATACGTTAAGATATGTTGTAACGTTAAGATATGTTGTATCTTCAATAGTAGTATCAGGATCAGCCACTGCCGTTGCCGACGAATCACGATCATCCGCAGCAGGTGTTGGGGAATAATGATAGGAAGAGTAACTATTTTCTATTACAATATAACATATTATGCCGATTATGCCGATAATCACCAATAAGGCAATTCCCCAGATACATCCAGTATTCGATTTTTCTTCTTCCTTATTATCGGAAAAGGCATAACCGCAATGTCTACAAAATTTCGCATCTGAATTATTAGGGGTTGAACATCCGGGACACTTAAAAATCTTCATATTTAAATATCATTATTTATTACATCGTTCATATCGTTTTGTATTTCGTGAGCTTCATTTTGCCACATTGTTGCAGAAATATACATGCCATCATCCATACATTGCTGAGCATGCTCTTTGGCAAAATCCAAATTGTCCTGCATTTTATCTAAGGTTAACTGTTTGTTATAACCAGAGTCTGTATCAACAACAGGATCTTGATATAAGTTCAAATCAGTCAACCATCCTTGATTGTTTAAACCACTATAGTCAAAATTATAAGGATCAATATAATTTGTTGTTGGCATTATTAAATTAGGATTAAAAGGAGGCATGTCGAAATGTGCTAAAGTATCATTGAAGGAGTAAGATGAAGGCATGTTTGGATAACTTTGGAATATATCATACAATTGCCCTCCTTGTGTTGAGTAGTCTATTTGGTGACTATAATCTTGAAATTGCGTAAAAGTATCATAATCAACATTTGCAACTTCTGGAAGATGACCTTCAGTCAATCCGTTTGCTACCATTTGCTCAGTTTGTTGTGGTGCTGCTACATCAGTAGAAACCATATAACAGTTAGAATCAGACCAAGCGTCCATAAACTGATCTAATGGATAAGGCTTTGCACATTCTCCTGTACCAGGGTCTGTCACCATTACCATAGGATTGTTTGGGTCTGACATATCAATTCCTGCAACAATAAGTGCATGGTCTGGAGTGTTTCCAACAAATATATCCTTTAACCAATCCAAAATATTTCCGTCCCAAAGTTCTCCACTGTCAACTCCAACTATGATTTTGTGTCCCTGTGCAAGTTCATTGGCTAAATCATATACGTTGGCATTTTCTCGTTGAGTACAAGGAATACCAGAATCGGCAAGCAGTTTACCGACATCTTGGCATTGAGTACCAGTTCCGTCACCTGTATACCAACCGTTTTCTATCGAATATTGTACGCATTGGTCTTCTGTGACAGGAATGCCAAAATCATTCATTATCAACTGTTGAGACTTGATTGCACAAGTGTCAGGATATGTTTGCTGATAGGGATTGGTAAAATCACCTACACTGTTTATTAAATTTGTTTCTGCCATAATTATTCAATTTTAATATTTAGTAATCGTCTGGACCTGATGTAAATTGACGTAGATTTAATTTATAACTTGAATCACTACTTATCAGTTTTTCTGCTTCATCATATAACAATACATCGTATTTTGCAAGCAAATCAGATGTATTGTTCATTAGAAAACGTACTTTATCGTCATTGAGATAAAAACATGCCGGTATAGTTACATCATCTTTCAACTTGATTTTCTTATGTATTTTAAATTTATTTCCTTCACTATCATATATTGGGGTTGTGCCATCTTCATCAAAGAATTCGACTATTACATTGTAAAATGCAGAATTCGTCATTCTTTTTTTTATTTATAACATCTACCCAAATAACAATTGATGCTCCACCTACATTTTGACTTTCATTACGATAATTCGTAGTAATTTTTCCCAAATCGACATCCCATTCCTCCCTTATGTCATTGTAAGAATCTGTTCTGTTCTGTTCGTCGTAGTGTCTAATGTGCTAGTATCTTCAGCAACATAGTTAGAGTCTTGCATGGGAGGTTCTACTACCATATTACTCGTTTTATATGTAAAAAAGCAAACAGACACAATTGTTATTGCAATTAAAATTACGATGAAGTAAAAGACATTCTTTTTCCCTAATTTCTTTCCGCATTTTCTACAAAATTTTGCCTCATCAATATTTATTGTATTGCACTGTTTACAGTTCTTCATTTTCTCTCATTGCCTTTGATGTGTAGTTCCCCTTTTTCTTTATTATATAGTTTTTGGATTGATTCGTATTGTCTTTTAAGTTCTCGTTTTAAAATAACAGAATCATTCTTGCTTTTTTGCTTGCACATCTTGTTTACCATTGTAGATGTGCAAGATTCATATTTGTAAAAAACTTTTCTTTCGCCCTCTGATACTTTATATACACGTTCTAAAACAAAATAAGAAAATGCACCACAAATTAGAAACGCAAAAACAAGCCCGACTAAACACCAAGAGATACTGTGATTTCTAACAGTTCTTTTATGAGTTTCATTCAAATAATTCAATTCTTTATATAACTCATTAATTTTCTGTTTATAATCTTCTTCACTCAATTCACATGAAATTTCATTCTCTTTGGTTGGTATTGCAATTTCGTCAGAAAAAGCTAAATCAGGTTGTTCATCAAAACCATCATTTTTTAAGTCTGCGATAATAACGGAATAGTTATCATGAGATTTCATTTGACATTTGGAATCAATTAAAGCCAATGCATCATTTATGTTGCGGTTTACAAGAATTTCTGATAATTCTTCATCACGAATGGCATCAATAACGCCATCAGAGCAAAGTAATAATCTGTCCTTATCTCTTATATTGAGTTTATCTATCTCAATCTTAACATCAGTTTTGCCAGCAATCACGCAACGTGTAAGAATGTTTTTATATTCACTGTTTATCGCTTCTTCTTCTGTTAAAATCTCTGCCTTTACAGCCTCTGCGACTTTTGAGTGGTCGTTTGTGCGGAACAACTTTAGTCCGTCGTCATTAAACAAGTAACAACGACTATCTCCGACATGCCCTACTAACACATTGTTTTTGTTGATAACAGCAACAACTAATGTTGTTCCCATCTTCTTACAATCATCATATACATTAGCCTTATTTAAGGCTATTAACGCATTGTCCAAGGCAAACTGTAAATCATCCTCAGAGAAATCCGCTTCTTTATTGCTTAATGTAGAGAACACACTTTCCGCTACAATTTTGCTGGCAATCTCTCCATGTGCATGTCCTCCCATTCCATCGCACAAAACAATTACTCTTGAGAGATTGGACTGATTGTTATCTACATAAAACTTTATGTAGTCCTCATTGTTTTCTCTGACACCTTTTTTTGAAATGCCATTAATTTCAGATATACTTATCATAAGCTAAACTCTTTTCAATATTTTACTATATTCTGTGAACCGCAGTAGATACAATACTTAGTCAAATTGTCCACAACAGGGTCTATCGCAATTTTACCACAGTTTGTGCATTTCCATTTCTTTGGTTCAGATGGCTTTGGCTTAGATTGGCTGCTACCGCAGAATGAGCAAAATTCAGCATCAGAAGATATTGTTCGACCACAATGAATACATTTCTTTTGTTGTGGTTTTGAAAAGTTCAGTAAAGCATTTCGTAGTTCAGCACATGACTGAAAACGTTTCTTAGGATTATCTATAGTACATCTGTCAACTATTGAAGAAAAAAGTGGGGACTTTATTTCTACAGAAGGATCAGTGTTTCCTGTACAAAGGAAATGCAAAGTTTTCCCCAAAGAGTAGATGTCGGAATAAAATCCCAGTTTACCTCCCACTTGCTGCTCTGGCGAGGCGAATGCCATTGTTCCCTTGAATGTTGACTCACCTGTTTCTGTAACAAGCGTCAACTTTTGTGCACCCTCTATAATTTTTGCATTATCGCCAACTACACGTGCTATGCCAAAGTCTATAATCTTAACATAGCCGTCAAATGTTCTAAATAAATTACTTGGTTTGATGTCTAGATGAAGAATGTTATGCTTATGCGCATATTCCAAACCGTCAAGCACCTGAAGCAATATTTTTTTTACGATGTCATCAGCAAGACCGTTTTTTGCTTTTTGCTGAACGTATCGTTCCAGGTCTAATCCTTTGAGCCATTCCATTTCCAATACGGTAAAAGCTTTACCTGTGGTATCTGTATGCGAGAAAGCATCAAGTATACGTATTATATTGGGATGGTTCAGTTGGGTCTGCAATTTTATTTCTTTAATAAATTGCTGACAAAGGCGAGGAGAATTCTCAGCTTTGTCGGGTCTTACAAACTTGAAAGCTCTTTCAAACCCATTATCATTAACCCCCTTATAGACTAATGCCATTCCTCCTTTAAAAGGAGGTTCAATTAATGTATATCCTTTAATTTTCATTGTTGTTCATTTTTGCTCGTTTAAAAATAAATTTGGTTTTACCGGCTGCAATAAACCAGTTATCTTGTAGCATGATACTTTTCTTTGTTAAGGGAAAAGAACTCAAATCCAAGACATCAAGATTGTTGATAATCGTCGGCCTTTTTTCGCTGCATGTTGTCAAGGTGTAATTACAGTGTGAGTTTGTATCTCTTGTTACGGTTATCGAAAAATGTTTTCTGCTCATATAGGCATCATCAAAAGTAAAGTCCATGTTGCTGTCTCTACCAAATGTATTAACACCTTCTTTGAGTTGTAAAGTCTTACCATTTACGTTTAATTGTCCTATAGGTTCTTTCGGAGGCTTGGGTGGCTGTATTTTTGTTGAGATTCCACCAAGGCATGTTGCAAATCTATAGTTATATTCCCCTTTTAGCCCATTAGTGTTTCTTATTACTTTTACATTTGGTGCGTTATGTGAAACCAGATGCTTTTTAAGCATCTCAGATATGCAAGGAATGGCAGTTGATCCACCCACAAGTAGGATTTGATTTACGTCTCCCCAATTTACGTTTGCGGAATGTACGACAGAATCACAAGCTTCAAACGTTAGAAGTATCTGTTTCTTTATAAGTTTCTCAAACTCTAGCCTGTCCACTTCTATACATTCTCCATTAGAAAACACTTGTGATGTAGTTTCCCTTACAGACAGAATTTCTTTAATTCTTTTACATACCGCATAATCTTCGATTTTTTTCAATTTGTCAAGTGGCTTTTCTTTTTCATTAAAAATCTGACAAATATAGTTATATATAGCACTATCGAAAAAAGAGCCTCCGCATCTAATACCACTGTCACAGCCCAAAATCTCTTGATTTCCTTTGTCATCGATGCCTATTATCGAAGTATCAAAAGTACTGCCTCCCAAATCGTATATCAAAGAGCGACCAATATTCTTTTTTCCCATTATTTGAGAGTAATGCAAACATGCAGCTTTTGATTCAGAAAGAAATTCTACTTTTTCAAATCCTGCTTTAAAGGCGGCTTTCTGCATAACATCTATTCTTGAATCTTCACTTCCGTACAATACAGGTATAGTTAATAAAACGGCATTTATTGGAATATTGTTATTTTCTGTTTCTGCACAAGTTTTGACAAAGGACAATATCCCTGCAACAATATCAACATATTGTATTCCGTTGTAATCCAAAAAATCGGCAATTTGCAATTTGAATTCCTGAAAGAAGCCTTCTGGCATACTGTTCTTAAAATCCTCTGCTTCGTGGCAAACTTTAATTTTTCCTGTTGGCATAACACATGCTACCGTAGGAAAATATTGTGAATTGGTATAACTTACAACATGTGGCTTGCCATCTATGTCTATAGCTGCAGCAGTATTGCAAGTTCCAAAATCAATGCATACCCATGTATCTTTATTTGAGTTCGTTTCCATGTATGTCTATTATGAAATTACGGTCATTCAAAGTCGCATTCAAATATTTTTTCTTTTCTCGCCATTCAAGATAATCATATCGGGCGGTAAGATATACCTTATAATGCGCAACATCTAATATTCCAAACATATTATTTTTCACAAAAAGGACAAACTTTGGAGTTTTTCTTTTTCTGAAAATTCCCCAATAAGAATACTTTTGAACATAGTCTGCATAAAAACTTAATTGCATTAATTTTTTTGGACGTTTTGGATAACCACAAATTACATAATTTCTTATCAAGAAAAGAAAAAATATAACAATAAGACTCCCAACGTTCCCAAATATTATACTATTAATATACTGTTCTTTTGCAATTGCAATAGTGTATATGCTTGGATCGTCAATTTGATATTTATATACTGTTGTTTTAGAATCATAGTCATAATCATAATCTTTGTACCATAATCCATCATCAGATTTATATGCGTATCCATAACCATAACTATAACACCATGGTATAATACCTTCTAAAGGATCTTTAATACGTGTTTCATAGCGTTCATTATCTTCATGCTCATGTTGGTTGTAATAAAATAAAGACCATGTGCTAAAACATATAGCAAATATGCCGAAAACAATTGGTATAAACAAGATAATTTTTAGGAACATACCAACTTTAGGTTTCCTCCAATCATAAAAATTTGTTGGAACAAGCTTCAGCTTGGGATATAGTTCCAATATGTTTCTTTGTATAAATATCGTACCACAATGCCTGCAATATTTTGCATCGCTATTATTTATACTATGACATTCTTTACAATTTTTCATAAAACTATTCGTTAAACAAAAATGCTTTAGATTGTTCATATTGATAATTCATACTTACAATTGCATTCCTTAATTGAGTGTATGATTTTAACGCAACATTCATCCATTCTCGTTCTTCTGGATCAGGTTCCAAAGCAATGCTCTTTCGCCAAAAACTTTCTCTTTCAAGAGACTTTTTTACCAATTCTGTTGGTTGTGTTCCAACTTGTGTTCTCATGCGTTCTGGAGCTGAAAATCCTTTTTCTCCCCATAGAGCCAACAATTCATCTTTGTCATCATCATCTAAAATTAAGTCTCCATTATAAATCCTGTTAAGTGTTTCATACTCTAAATGTTCATGCATCAAGGAAGAAAACAAATTACGTAATTTGCCTTTTGTTTTAACAAGAACCCTTGAAAGGGTAGCATCATTAATATTTCTTTGGGCATTATCTATTTCTTGATTAAGACATTGATAAATGCTTTCCAATTTTATTAGCCTTGCCCGAGAACCAAAATGATTGTGAAGAACTTTCGTGAAATCGTCAGCTCCACTTTCTTTGTGAAGGATAGCTTTTGTTTCTTCAAGTGACAGGTTTGGGGATTTCTTTAGCAAATGGGTAATGATAAATACTCCGTACAGTCCTAATTGGTTGATAAGATTAATGCGTTCTGCGCCTTTTAACGGTATATTTATGTTGGAATCTAAAAATTTAGGCACAGATTTGAATGCCATTTTAAGAATAGAGTCATCACATTCTGCCAAAAACTTTATTTTATTAAAGGTTTCTTGCTTTAAAGTTGATGAAGCCAGAAATAATAATGCAGAAATTGGGTACAAATTGAAAAGTGTTCGTTTTAGCATTGAGTCTTTCTTCATTCTATTTGTAACCATTTTCTTGCCGATCTCCAAAGCTGATTTTGACCTTTCAAAATCTTCTTGCCACAACACATCTATTTTTGATAAAATTCCAATTGCATTGAGTGGATTAAAGGAACTACCTGTATTGTATTTGCTCACTATGTCAAGGACATTTTCTGATACAGAATGCGTGAACAGCATAATCACGGCATCAGGTCGCACATTGCTAATGAAATCAAGCGTATTCTGTGAATCTTTACCTCGTAGTGCATCAAGTCCTGGAGTGTCAATAATATTAACCTTTTTCAGAATCTCTGCATCGTCAAATATTTCTATATAGCTGATATTATCAATCTCTGCGTTGTCATTATCTGTGCTCCATTTACTAAATTCTTCTTGACTTTTGATTGTATTGGGTGTCCCATCCTTATGGTGGATAATTATATCAGAACCAGACTGTCCATATTTCAGCCATCCCACATTATAAGTCACCTCTTTTTGCCCTGTTGCCATAATTTCTTCTTTGCCAAGAATCGCATTTACCAAAGTAGATTTTGAGGAACTTATCTTGCCTATAATAGCAAGTTGCATTGGCTCTTTCAGTTTTTTGATTGAGCTATCTAACGCTAATGTTAGTTTGGGTAATGAACTGTTGGGCAAATCTACCAATAAGTCCAACAATCCCTTTTCCAGTTCTTTTATTTTAAAACTTTCATCCATTTCTATCTTAGCTTCATGTTGTCAATCATAGTCTTTGCATGCAATAGAGGCTTGATTTTGTTTTCCAATGAAGTCTTTTTATTAACAGCCAAGTTTATTTGTTGTTTTATATGCTGTATTTCAGAAATTGCCTCTTTCAAACTATCACGGTATTCTTGGGCTCGATTAGAAATAGCACGTATCCATTCGCGTTGGAAATCAGAAAAACGTCCTTCCACATAAGTACGTAGGTTCTGCGTTTCTGTCTGTATTTGCGATTGATACATCTGACGTAATTTTCCTTCCTGCATTGTAGTTGCTGTGTCTATATTGTTTCTGACACCTACATACCCACCAGCTAAGGCAGAAGCAGCTAAAGCTAAAGGTCCAGAACCTAATAAACAGACTCCCATCATAAAGAGACCCCATCCAGGGGTTGAAGAAAGTACTCTTTTGTGTATAGGTACACTTAGGTCAACATCTTTTACAACAACTTGCCCTTTATATTTTGAAGCCTTAAATCGCAAAAATCCATCAAACTCTTTATAACTTGCTATTCGCTCAAAAGCTTTGTTTAATTGCAAAGTTATTTCAGAACCTAACTCATCTATTTTTTGCTTTATCTGTTCCCCTAACCATTTTCCACCATTAGGACTGGTAGCTCGATCATCATGGAGTAAAGCATTAAATCCATCATTTGCTAGCATTATGCATTCGTTGTTCAACCACATTATGATAGATTCTCTTTCGGCTGACATTTTTTTATTAATACTTAACCGAAATGAAGACTGAGGGTCGGACAAGTCTTTTAGTTGTGTATCTATGTTTTCCTTTTTTGTACTCAGTTCTTTGATTTGATCTACACTTGGGCTTTCTATCTGATTTAATTGTACTTGCAATGGAGTGATTACAAATCCCAGTTGTTCTGAAAAGGTGTCACGCAAGTCTGCCAATGATTCCGTCTTGAAATTTTTGACAAGTTGGTCTGCCAGTTCTCTTAATGCTGGAAAATTCCCCATGCCAGCCTCTTCTCTGATGCAATCTGCTGATGACACAGAAAGTACATGTAGCTCCTTGGATTCAACTTGTGTATAAGATGCGATTTTATTTAATGTATCTTGTTTGATTTCCTCTACTTGTTTCTCTTCTTTTAAATCAGCTTTATTGACAATAACCGCATTGTATCTTGCATATTGCAAAACCTTGTTTTTAAAGTAGTCAAGTTCTGTTGTTGTTAGGGGTTCGTTTACATCTGTCATAAATAGCGTTATATCTGCGCGAGGAAGAAAGAAATTTGTCAGTGCGGCATGACGTGGGTCTAAGCCACCAACACCAGGAGTATCTATAATCGTCAAACCTTTCTGCAATTCGGGTAAAGGTAACTCTATCTCGATACATACAGTGTTGTCTATCTCTTCTGCACTTCCCACAGTATATCTTTCAATATCGTCAAAGTCAATTTCCTGAGTTTTAAGATTTGAAAAATCTCCATATAGTCGTGTCACCTTGACTTTCTCACCATATTTTATACAAGTTACCGTCGAAGTACAAATGTCTGTGTCCGTTGGACACACCTTTCGTCCAATCAAGGCATTTACAAAAGTAGATTTTCCTCTCTTGAACTCTCCACATATAAGAATCGTGGTTGGACTTTGTGCAATTTCATCTAAAGCTTTTTTTATTTCTGCTATCTTTTTTCCTTTTTGTGATTGAACCATACTATTTGACACAGACGCTATCGCATCGTTCAATATCTTATATTCATTTTCCAACATGTTCATTATGTTATTTTAAATTATTTCCAGTAAAAATGCACTCGGTACATACGCCGTAACAACAGTTACCAAATCATCCACTACAACACCAACCCTCTGTTGTCCTTGCCTCCTTGCTGCTCTTCCAATCACTCCCTTAAAATCCCCATCAATAACCTTTACCAACTGTCCTTTCTCGAACTTTGGCACTTCATCTAATGTCACGATGGTATTGTCCGCATCGGCAGCACAGATGATTTTATGGCCTTGGGCTAATTCATTTACTAAAGTAAACACGTTGCCATCCTGCTTCGTTACAGGAATACCTGCAAGATTTAACAGATTGCCTACGTCTTGTGGATTAGTACCTCCACCATTATACCAACCATTTGCATTGGCTGTTTGGACTAATTGCGTTTCTGATACATCTATACCAAAATCCTCCAAAACCAGTTGTTGTGATTTAATCGCACATGTATCAGGGTACTGCTGCTGTACTTCTGGATTGAAATATTCTGACATACTATATTACGTTTAAATAATAGCTAGTAGTCTGTAAAGTCTAAAAGTTTAAAACTATTCAATAGTAGATGATAATTCGGGGATGCTTTCTCCTTTAGCAATATAAATTGCATTTCGTTGTTTTTCAAGAGTAGAAATAATCTCTAACTTCTTCTTTCTTGAGCCAACAGAAATTTTCACCTTACGTCCATCACTAAGAAGAATTGACATGTAAGCCATGAAATTATTCTCATAGCCAATTATTGAGTCTATTTGAAAAGTTTGAATGGAATAGGCTTTTTTACCGATTGCGAGTGTTATGAGAGCCGTATCACATTTGTTAGGAACAAGTGAAAATGTTTGTTCGTCAACAACGAGGTCACCCATCGACTGGTTAAAGATAGGCCCCCATACAACCCAAAATTTCTTTTGTTTATTCTTCGTGTTCATATTCATACCATTTTATAAATCGTTTCTTTTGACTTTATGAGAAGATATATCTATTTGTAACCTATTCTCAATAAATTTTCTCCAAGAATGCACTCGGCACATACGCACTTGCAATAGTCAACAGTCCCTCTATCACAATCGCCACTCTCTGCTGCCCGTGATACCTCGCTACCTTACCAATGACTCCAGCAAAGGCTCCCTCGATGACACGCACAGTATAGCCAGTCTTAAATTTCTCTACGTCTGAGGGTACGAGGATGATGTTCTCTGCCTCGGCAGCGCAGATGATTTTCAGGCTTTCCATCTGATAGTCTGGAACTATCAAAGGAGTCTTGTCGATTCTGCGCCCAACGTGGACGTGGCGGTAATAAAAACGGAGGAATGAGAGGTTTACGTTGTCGTAAACAAAAGTTTTGAGTTGTTCTTCGGTGCTGTAGGCGAAGAAGATGTTTGGCAAACGTGACTCGGTAACAATTTTGCGCTTACCTTTTATAAGTTTAACTACCTCTGTAGTAGGATAGAAAGCCGTGATACCTTTGGCGGTTATATAGTCGTATGCCTTTTTCTCTCTACCATAAGTTGTGCGTAAGGCATACCAATGTGGTATATCTACCTCTTTTTGTGCCTTTGGCTTACGTACTATATGTGCATTTCTGGTGGACACCCCTGTTTGTGAACTCTCTGCGGAAACAGTGCTTCGAGCTTCGGGGAGGGCGTTGGAGGTAAGTCCAACGCAAGGAGGGAATTCACCACCTCCTGGGGTGTGCGCATCTTGCAATGCACATTCATCGACTTTCATATCGGTGCAAACTTTTTTCTAGACAGAAATCCGTTAAATTGCGACAGAAAAAAGAGCGTGGAATCGTCCTGTTGTCCATCCCACAGTCTGAGGCTCTAGCAATTGCCTATTGTTGTTGAACAGACAACGTCAGAGCCCACGCCGATATGAAAATCATGTCCGTAAAGAGGCCTATATAAAACATTAGCCTGCGCCCGAAAGGGTACAATCCATGCTTACAGGTCTCCACGGGATTGATATAATCACACCCGGGACATCTACCGTTGACTACGTTCAAGACAACAATTACTGTGAACTTGCTAGATTTACAGACTGTCTTAAACACAGCGTCGATAAACGCCTTCTATATGTCTTGACTCTCTTCCCACCCATTGCCCGCTTATTACCGAGAAAGTTGTTTGGACTTCTCAGCTTTCAGCTCGGCGTTGGCTGTCTGTTTGTCAGCATTGAGTGAACTCAAATAGATTTACAGACTTGAGAGTCGTGACAAATTTAATAAAAATTCATCAGAACGAGCAAAATTTGTTGGGATATTCTGACAATACTGTCTGATTTTAACATTTGAAGGACTATTATTGCCGTATATGGAAGTATAAAAGTTGCAGCGTTGCGGATTGAGATAACTCTGCAACAATAGTTACTACAGAAACAATAAAGAGGCTGCGCCTATTTTGACACAGCCTCATGATCGGGATTTTCTTCCGGGACTTTAAACGATTGCTGAAAATCAAGAGTTTCATCGGCACGTCGCACAATGCAGTGGAGACGCAGATATGGACAGCGTTGTCAACGATGCTGCTGCTTTGCTGGTTGAAACACACCGCAAAGTACAAATGGGGGCTCGCCAATCTTGTCGTGTCGCTCAGACTGAACACTTTTACAAAAATGGAGCTCGAGAAGTGGCTCAATGAGCCGTTTACACCGCCGCCAGAGCAAGCCTGAGAGTTAAAAATCAGCCACTTGAAAGCTTTGAGGGGGGGGGTATTCCTAACAACCTCACATTCTTTATGTCTGTAATTTATTCAGGACAATATTGGGTGGGTGCAAAAGTTTTTGTCTCCGCATCCGGCTTTAGTTGGAAAAAAGTAGTACCTTTGCGTCCGCAATCTTTTCTCCGGTGGCAATCGGGGAATATGAGATAGGGAAAGATGCTCGAGTGGTTGAAGAGGCACGCCTGGAAAGCGTGTAACCGCCTAAAGCGGTTCGGGGGTTCGAATCCCCCTCTTTCCGCAGAGAAGACTGGTATACAGGGCTTTTCGGACGTTCACCTACGAGGTGGACGTTCTTCGTTTCTGAACAACTTTGCACCAAAAAGGTTTTTCTTAAATACCACTACGCAAGATCGCTTCGCGGCATTGTTCCATGAGCCACTTCGGTGTGGATGTTGCTCCGCAAATGCCCAAAGAGGAAAATCGGCTTATGGTATTGTAGTCAATGTCGGCAGGACTTTCCACAAAGTAGGAGTTCTGATTGACGGATTTGCAGGCGTTGAAGAGCACTTTGCCGTTGCTGCTTTTGCTTCCGCACACAAAGAGGATGGCATCGTGTCGTGCTGCAAACTCGAGCATGCGTGGTATGCGGTTGCTCACCTGGCGGCAGATGGTGTCGTAGGATTTGAAAGTGGCGGGTGCGACAATGCGGCTGCGTATGATGTGTTCTATTTTCTGGAACTCCGACAGGGGCTGCGTGGTCTGTGAGAAAAGCCGTATGTCGCGTCTGAAATCAAGCGTGTCCACGTCATCGGCGGTTGAGAGTACGATGGCGTGACCATCGGTCTGCCCCACAAGACCGAGCACTTCTGCGTGTCCGGTCTTTCCGAAGATAACAATTTGCGCTTGCGGGTTGTCTGAATATTCGTTGCGTATGCGCTTCTGCAGCTGCAGTACAACGGGACAGGTTGCGTCTATCAGGTTTATGTTGTTTGTTCTGGCTGTCAGGTAGGTAGACGGCGGTTCGCCATGGGCGCGCAGCAGCACTTTGGTGTCGTGCAGCGTATCGTAGAGCTGATGGTCTATGGACTGTAGGCCGAGCGTGCGCAGCCGTTCGCACTCCTCGCTGTTGTGAACAATGTCGCCGAGACAGCGGAGGCTGTCGCTTTGCCGGAGTTCTTCTTCAGCCTTGCGTATGGCCGTGGTCACTCCAAAGCAGAATCCGGAATTCTCGTCAATCTCTATCAGCATATTTTTTCTTGCAGACAAGACAAAAAGGACAGTGGTGTCAGGCGAATCTCTTGCCCCGTTCGTGGTAGAGGGCGAGCAGCATGGCGAGTTGCTCCGAGAGACTGAGGTTGGTGTTGTCAATGACAATGGCATCGGGGGCCTGACACAGGGGGCTGACTTCGCGGTGAGAGTCAGTGTAGTCGCGTTCTTCAAGGTTTTTCAGCACTTCGCTTATGGTTGTGTGCTGTCCCTTTGCCGACAGTTCCGCATGGCGGCGCAGCGCTCTAACCTGTGGTGATGCGGTGACAAAAATCTTCAGTTCCGCATGAGGGAACACCGTTGTGCCGATGTCACGGCCGTCCATCACGATGCCGCCTTCCCTGCCCATGGCCTGCTGTTGGCGCACCAGTTCAGTCCGCACGAACGGAACAGCGGCGATTGCGCTTACGCGCGACGACACCTCCATGCTGCGTATTTCGTTTTCAACGTTTTCACCGTTGAGGAAGGTCTCGACCTTGCCAAGACCGGCGTTGTGGTGTTGAGTGACAGAAACCTTTCCCAACAGTTTCCCCAAAGCATCGGTGTCAGTCTGACCGTTGCCGTCAAACAGGCCGTTTCTGATGGCAAAGAGGGTGACGGCACGATACATGGCACCGGTGTCGACGAAAGTGTAGCCTATGTGAGAGGCCAGATCTCGGGCCATGGTGCTTTTGCCGCACGAAGAATAGCCGTCGATGGATATTGTGATTTTTCTCATTTTCCTAAAAGCAGTAGGAGAGGTTGAACAGCAGGGAGTTAACGTTGACATGGTATTTGGCGTAGGAAACTCCTGCTTTGATTCTGTTGGTTTGGAGTCCCGCCCCGAACGACAGTCCCGCGCCGTGCGCCGAGCCGGCAGCCTTGAGTTCGTTGGCCCGCCGGAAATTGTAGCCTGCCGCTATGTATATTTTCTCGGTCGGTATGAAATCCACTCCAACCACCATGTGGTTTGCCAGCTTGCGTCCGAAACTGCTCTCGCCCTTTGGGTTGTAGTAATAGTGATTGCTCCAGCGCGTAAGGTCTTTGAACGTGAGTGAAAATCTGAAAGGCGCATGGCTAATTTTTTGGCTGAAACCAACCTGCACGTCAAAGGGCAGGTGTTCTTTCTGTCCCTCGTAGAAAGAAGACAGCTGCGCACCGATGTTCCTCGCCACGATGCCAGCCGAGAAGCCGCTCTCTTCATTGTCGTAGTGCAGTCCGAGATCAACGCTTATGGCAGATGCCGAGTAGTCTGCGTATTTGGAGGAGATGAACCGCCCTGTCGCCCCGCCAACCCAACGGTCTCCCATGGTATAGCTGTAGAGGGCGGACACTGCTACGTCTTTTGCGGAAAAGGCTCCGAGCACGTTTCCCTCGGAGTCTGTCTCGTCCATCGTGCCGTAGTCGAAAACTTGTCCTGTCAAGGCAACAGTGTGCCTTACGCTAAACACTTTAACGAACGCGGCACTCATCACCTTGCTGTCGGCAATGTAGGTCATATAGTTGATATTGAGCGAATTGTCGTTAACAGCGGCAGCCTGAGCAGGATTGAAGAATACCAGTGTGGGGTCATCAATCTTCAATGACACGTTGTCGCCTCCAAGGGCCGCGACGTGTGCCGACACCGGTATCTTGAGAAAATTGAATACCGATGAGGACTCCTGAGTCTTTGCCGCAATGCAAAA
This sequence comes from Anaerovoracaceae bacterium, assembly GCA_963617965.1. GTDB lineage: Bacteria > Bacteroidota > Bacteroidia > Bacteroidales > Bacteroidaceae > UBA6382. The sequence continues at coordinate 36,562 of CAVEQO010000002.1, read as the reverse complement.
AAGAGAGGACGTTAGAAAAAAGAAGACCTTTCTCATTGAATGTTAAAATTTGAGTCCAAAGTTACTCTATTTAAAATAACTGACGTAATTTTGTGGCGGCAAAAACTTGCTGCCATATACAATAACGCTTTTTGTGGTGTTTTATGATATCCAAGGGCTTTGTTTTTGCAAAAAGGGTCGGAACACGATGGCTGGCAACGAGTTACTGAACAAGACATGGTGTGACAAGGTCTTCATGCACCGCAACAAAGACTACGGCGCATACAAGATGCGTGGGGAGACCGGACACCGCTATTGTGTAGCCTTGGCGGTACTGTCTGTAATGGCTCTTATTGTTGCGGCTCCGACAGTGGTGGTTTCGGTATTCCTTTCCACACCGGTAGAATTCAAGGACTTGGGCGACAAGATACAGCCTATGGCAGGGCTGGAAATCAAAGAGGCCCGGCCGGTCAGGAGGCCCGTAAAGAGATCGGAGCCGGAAACTGGCGACAAGGATGTTAACACAACAGACATCGCTCCCATTGAGGACATGGTTACCGTGGAACAGGAGGAAGAGGTGGCTGTCAAGGAGATAGAGGACTTGCCGATGGATTCCATCGATGTGCTGTTGAAGGAGAAACATCTTGACACAGCTCAAAACGAGGAGCGCACGGACGGGGTGATAATAGATTCCATTCCCCACTATCCCGGCGGGATAAGCTGCTTCATGAAGTGGTTGGACTCCACGATGGTTTATCCGCCCGCCTGCGTCAGAAACAAGATAGAGGGCACGGTGGTGGTGGCTTTCATCGTTGACACGAGCGGGCACATGAATGACCCACGTATAATAAGGGGAGCGCACAGACAGCTCAATAACGAGGCGTTGAGGACTCTTCACATGATGAAGCCGTGGAAGCCGGCGATGAAGGGTGGCAAACCCGTGAGGGCTCAGGTGACCTTGCCGATTGTTTTCGGACTAAACTGAAGTTATGTACAATACAGAAGAAATTCTTGCTAAGCTCAATGACGCGATAGCGGACATTGAGTATCCGCCGCAGCCGGAGGGGTTGTATGATCCCATCAGGTATATCCTGTCAACGGGCGGCAAGCGCATAAGACCGGTCTTTATGCTCATTGCCGCACAGTCATTCGGCACAGACCTTGATAAAATAATGCCCGCTGCTGTGGGACTGGAGATGTACCACAACTACACTCTGCTCCATGACGATCTTATGGACAAGGCCCTGATGCGTAGGGGCAAACCTACGGTACACCGCAAGTGGAACAGCAATACGGCTATACTCTCAGGCGATTCTATGCTGGTGCTGGCTTGCAAGTACATCCATTCCACAAAGCTGCCCAACGTGAAGGAGGCGGTAGACGTGTTTTTGGACACGGCACTTGAGATAGGTGAGGGACAGCAGTATGACATGAACTTTGAGACCCGTACCGATGTGTTGCAGTCGGAATACATAGAGATGATCCGCCTCAAGACATCTGTGCTCATAGGGTGTGCGCTGAAGATGGGCGCAATCCTTTCCGGGGTTGATTTTGCGGTGGCGGACAAGCTGTTTGATTTCGGAGAACAGGTCGGGCTCGCTTTCCAACTGCAGGATGACCTGCTGGATGTCTACGGCGACCCGGATGTTTTCGGCAAGCGCATTGGCGGCGATATCCTGTGCGACAAGAAGACGTTCCTGCTCATAAACGCTTACCAGAAGGCAGACGACAGACAGAGGGAAACCCTCGGGTATTGGGTCAATCGGAAACAATATGATGATGCGGAAAAGATAAGTGCCGTAACAAAGATTTACAACGAATTGGGCATAAGGGAATACACCATAAAGTCCATTTACGGTTTTTTTGACAAGGCGAGAGCTATCCTTGACGGCATAGACCTGCCTTTGTCCGTAAAGCAGCCTCTGTGGGATTTTGCAGCACAGCTTGTAAACAGAAACTATTAGTTTTCCGCAATGTTCATAGACACCCACGCACATCTCTACGGTAATGAATTCGGCGAAGATCTGGAGCAGGTTGTGGAACAGGCCGTCAAGGCTGGAGCCGTCAGGATATTGATTCCACCTACAGATGCCGACTCCACCGCCGAAGCTCTGGCGGTATGCGGGCGTTTTCCGGATGTTTGCTTTCCAATGGTCGGCCTGCATCCGGAAGATGTGAAAGACAATTTCCGCGAGGAACTTCGTCGGTTGGAATGCATGTTGAAGCAGGACATAGACGGCGGAACACGCCGGTTTGTAGCCGTGGGCGAGGTGGGGCTTGACTATTATTGGGACAAAACCTACAGGGAGGAACAGAAAGAGGCGTTTTCCGTGCAGATAGGGTGGGCGGCGGAATATGGCCTCCCACTGATGATACACTCCCGTTCCGCCAATGGTGACCTGCTGGCTTGCCTGTCGCCGTGGCGTGACAAATTGCCGGGTGGTGTCTTCCATTGTTTTTCCGGCTCTGTGGAAACGGCGCATGAATTATTGAACTTCCATCCGGGCTTCTGTATAGGAATAGGAGGGGTGTTGACGTTCAGAAAATCCAAGCTGCCCGAAGTCGTCAAGGAGATTCCCATAGAGCGTATTGTGCTGGAAACAGACTCTCCATATATGGCACCGGTGCCGATGAGGGGAAAACGCAATGAACCCGCTTTTGTACCCTATATAATAGACTTGTTGGCGCAAGCCAAAGGTCTCACGCCTGAAGAGGTGGGCAGTGTGACCACACAAAATGCCATGCGCCTGTTCTTTTCCGGGAAAAATGCTGTGCTGTAGTCGGGGGGACGGTCTCTGATCGTCCCGTCACGCTGCCGCTTATTGGCAAACACAAAGGGGGCGTACCCGATAATCAGGTACGCCCCCTTTGTGTTTCCTGTGAAGAAACAGCGTTTATTTCTTGCCGTGAACTTCGTCTGAAACCGTAAGTTTCTTACGTCCTTTAGCGCGGCGCATCGCCAATACACGGCGACCGTTCTTGGTGGACATGCGCTGACGGAAGCCGTGCTTGTTGCTCCTTTTTCTGTTGTGTGGTTGAAAAGTTCTTTTCATGACTTATGGTTGTTTTGTTTTTTCTGATGTTTTACGATGCGAGTGCAAAATTAAGCAAATTTTTTGTTATACCTGTTGCAGGCGTGTTGAAATTTTCTTCATGAAAGGGCGAAAAACGCTTTAGGTGGCATTTTAGGCTATGACTGCCGTTCGGATTCAGATGTTTTTAATAACTTTGCACTCGTTTGTAAATGAGCAATTTTTAATAACGTTATTGAATATGATTAAGTCACAGGACATTAAAAAAGGAACTTGCATCCGCATGGACGGCAAACTGTATTTCTGCATTGATTTTCTGCACGTCAAGCCGGGAAAAGGAAATACCATTATGCGCACGACACTGAAAGATGTGGTCAACGGCAATGTGCTCGAGCGCCGTTTCAATATCGGTGAAAGTCTGGAGGATGTGCGTGTGGAGCGCCGTCCGTACCAATTCAGCTATGCGGAGGGTGGGGATCTCCATTTCCTCAATCAGGAAACGTGGGACGACGTGGTCATTGCCAAGGACATGATAACCGGTGTTGACTACATGAAGGAATCCGATATTGTGGAAGTGGTGAGTGATGCAGATACCGAAACTATACTTTATGCCGAGATGCCTGTCAAGACGGTGTTGAAAGTGACATACACCGAGCCGGGCGAGAAAGGCAATACCGCCACCAACGCAACCAAACCTGCCACGGTTGAGTCGGGAGCCGAGATTCGTGTGCCTTTGTTTATCAACGAGGGCGAGCTGATAGAGATCGACACCCGCGACGGTTCATATCTTAACCGCGCCAAGTAGTGACAGAAGGGGCTTAGTGCCTTATTCTCCAGTTGGCGGGATACATATTGTTAGCCCTGCCGCCGAGGTTGTTTGCAAACCCCAGCGGTATGTCTTTGTAGGTCAGCAGTATGTATCCTTTTTCTGCGTCTGTCTGTATCGCTTGTCTGCGCAGGTAGTCGAGAGCCTGCGGCAGTGTGAGCTCAACTTTCGGAAAAGCGGCTGTGTCAAGCAGCCGGCTCATTGCCAGTCCGTGTGAGGGGATGGTTTTGCTTCCTTTCTTCTCATAGAGCGGCAGTCCAGCATGAAGAGGGTGGAGGGTGTCCGTCAGATGGTCTGCAATTTCAGCGTCATAGTTTCTTAGGGCATATCCACAGTTTCCTTGTTCCCAAAGAACGAGGTTCTCCGCCTTTATGTTTTTTGCCCAATTCTCCGGTATTGGTTTGAATCTCAGTTTGTCTTTTAGCTTTTTTGGGTTGGTCTGCCCGTTTTTGCGCAGAATGGCGAGAAAGAACCCCTCTCCCCTTGTCTTGTGCGGCAAGAAGCGGTAGACCGGTACGCAACTGCCGGCAAGCAGGTTTCCCGTGATGTTGCAGGAGGGCGGAGTCTGGATCTTCACAGCCTCAGCATCAAGTTCCTCGCAGAAGTACTCTATATTCTCCTCGTTTTCGGCAGTGTTGTATGTGCAGGTGCTGTATATCAGATAACCGTCGCTTTTCAGGGCGGGCCATATTGTCCTGACAATGTCGCGCTGCCTCTCTGCACAGTCTGCGACATTCAGAGGTGACCACATTTCAAGAGCTGGGTTATCCTTGCGGAACATACCTTCGCCGGAGCACGGGGCATCAACCACGATGAGGTCGAAGACGGCTCCTGCCTTTGTGAAGTCACGAGGGTAATTGCAAGTGACCATACAGCCTTCGTGCCCCCATTTGATCATGTTTTCGTAAAGGACTTGTGCCCGGGTTCTGACCGGCTCGTTGCTTACCAGAAAGGCTTCTTCGGGCAACAGAGAGCGCAAAAGGGTGGATTTGCCGCCTGGAGCGGCGCACAGGTCAAGCACCACCCGTGGTGCACCGCATTGTTTCAGTGCCTGTTCCAAAAACATGGAAGAAGCCTCCTGTACATAAAACGTGCCGCCGTGGAACAGCGGGTTGAGCGTGAAATTTGGTCTGTTGACAAGGTATTTCCCACACGAAGACCATGGCACGTCCTCCGTACAGTCAAGGCTGCGCATTGCTTCGCCGTTTGCGTCCTTGAACGGATTTGCCCTTACGGAAACGCAGGGAGGCTCGCTGAGCGCATTGCAGAAATCCTGATAGTCATCAGGCCCCAGAAGAGTATTCATCTGTCGGGCAAAGGGAGCGGGTAACAGCATGGTCGGTTGCAATGGTATTTCTTATTGCGAAGATAATATTTTCCGCGCGGTTTGTCAAGGACTGTCTTCAAAAATAGTTACTTTTGCAACAGCAATTCGGATTTGCGTATTCAGAATGAAACAGTATTTGAATCTTCTTGACAGAATTCTCGCCGAGGGCGTGGAAAAGGAAGACCGTACGGGCACGGGTACGGTCAGTGTGTTTGGACACCAGATGCGTTTCAACCTTGAAGACGGCTTCCCTCTGCTCACGACCAAGAAACTACACCTGAAATCCATAATATATGAGCTGCTGTGGTTTCTGAAAGGTGACACCAACGTGAAATACCTACAGGACAACGGTGTGCGCATCTGGAACGAATGGGCAGATGACAACGGTGACTTGGGCCACATCTATGGCTACCAGTGGCGTTCGTGGCCCGACTACAAAGGCGGTCATATAGACCAGATCCAACAGGCGATAGACCAGATCATAAACACTCCGGATTCACGCCGTATCATCGTGAATGCGTGGAATGTTGGCGACATAGAGAACATGAATCTTCCCCCGTGCCATATGTTTTTCCAGTTCTATGTCGCTGCCGGCAGACTAAGTATGCAGATGTACCAGCGAAGCGCAGATACATTTCTTGGCGTTCCGTTCAACATCGCTTCCTATGCCCTGCTGTTGCAGATGATGGCTCAGGTTACGGGATTGAAGCCCGGCGAATTCATACATACGATAGGTGATGCCCATATCTACAAGAACCATCTGGAACAGGTGAGTCTTCAACTGGACAGGACTCCGCGCCCGCTGCCCAAGATGATCCTCAACCCCGATGTGACCTCTGTCTTTGATTTCGGGTATGATGACTTCAACCTTGTAGGGTATGACCCCTGGCCGCACATTCCGGGAAAAGTGTCTGTGTGAAATCTGCTTGTTGTATCTCTCTTGCCTATAGAATTTATGTTGTCAATTATAGTATGTATAGCCCAGAACAACGCTATCGGGCTTAACGGCGGAATGATTTATCACCAGCGTGCAGACCTCAAGAGGTTCAAGGGGCTGACAACCGGCCATACGGTTATTATGGGACGGAAAACCTTTGAGTCATTGCCCAAAGGAGCCCTGCCGAATCGTCGCAATATTGTGTTGACACGCGGCGGTGGAGTGTTTGCAGGTGCGGAAGCGTTCCCGTCTCTGCAGGAGGCGTTGCGGCACTGTGGTGACGATGAAAAGGTTTTTGTGATAGGAGGCAGTTCCGTCTATAGGGAGGCTCTTCCGTTGGCAGACGTGTTGAATTTGACATTGGTGCATCATACTCCGTCTGAGGCTGATACTTTTTTCCCGGAATTCAACATGGATGAATGGGAAGAAACGTGGCGTGAAGACTGCTGTGCGGATGAACAGAATGATCGTCCGTACAGTTTCATAGACCTGAAGCGGAAGAACGTTGTCTGTAACACAAGGCGCCAATGACAAACAAGACAGATAGTAGATCCGGGTTGTTTGTGCAGATGTCCGTTATACGTGCAAACGAGTTGTCGGTTGAACCGTCGTTTACGAACAGAACACAACTTTTAAGTTACGTCGGGATTTTGTGGAAAACAAAACCGGCAGCAATGTTTAAAACTAACTGTTTCCCGGTTTCACCCCCGAGTGCTTACTGTACGCTGTACATTTTCTCGTAGTATGCCTGATAATCCGTGCCAGTCACAGCTTCTGTCCATTGCGGATTGTCAAGATACCATCTGATTGTTTTCACAATTCCTTCGGCGAATGGCGTTTCGGGACTCCATCCAAGCTCCCTGTTGATTTTTGCGGGGTCTATGCCATAGCGTTGGTCATGTCCTAGTCGGTCTGCCACGAATGTAATCAAGTCGTCGCATATCCACGACAGGTTGTTGCGGTCTGCACTCTGAAGCAGGGATCGGTATTGTGGCTCGCTTTCCATGATTCCCCTGATGGTTTTGACAATCAGCTTCACAATGTCAATGTTTTTCATCTCGTTGTGACCGCCCACGTTGTATACAGAACCGTCGGGAGCCTTGCTTACTACAAGGTCTATCGCCTTGCAGTGATCTTCTACGTAGAGCCAGTCTCGGATGTTGTCACCCTTGCCATAGACAGGCAGTTGTTTGTGCCTTAGAATGTTGCGTATGATTAAAGGAATGAGCTTCTCCGGGAAATGATAAGGGCCGTAGTTGTTGGAACACCGTGTTATGCTGACGGGCATACGGTAAGTGTCTCTGTATGCAAGAACAAAAAGGTCTGCACTTGTCTTTGACGCACTGTAGGGAGAGTGGGGAGCAAGGGGTGTCTCCTCAGTGAAAAAGCCTGTCGCACCCAATGAACCGTATACTTCATCGGTGGAAACTTGGTGATAGCGTGTTCCGGATCGCCAGATCGGGTAACCCTGCGAATCCTTGCCTGTTGTCCAGGCTTTGCGGGCGGCATCAAGTAGGGTCTGTGTGCCGAGAATGTTTGTTTCAAGAAAAAGTTGTGGGTCTGTGATGGAACGGTCTACATGGCTTTCCGCTGCAAAGTTTATCACATAGTCAAATCCGTATTTTACGAAAAGGCCGTCCACAAGTTCCCTGTCCCGGATGTCTCCTTTTACAAAAAAACAGCGCTTGTTGTCTATGTCGTGGTCTATGGTGCCGAGATATCCCGCATACGTCAGGGCATCAAGGATAACGATGCGTATATCTCCGTGCTTCGTCAGCATATATTTGACGAAGTTAGACCCTATAAACCCGGCTGCCCCAGTAACAAGGTATGTTTTCATAAAAAAAGTGTGTTTTGACGTTGCAAATCTACTTAATTATAACTGAAAAACGTGACAAATTCCAATGAAAGTTGCCACGCTCTTCAGTTATGTGCCGTCCGGCTGTCAGTTCAGAAATCCCAGCATCGCACCTGCTGCAATGGCAGAGCCGATGACTCCGGCGACATTTGGTCCCATGGCATGCATGAGGAGATAGTTGTGCTTGTCATACATCAGCCCCATGTTTTGTGAAATGCGCGCGGACATAGGTACGGCACTCACTCCGGCATTGCCGATAAGGGGATTCATCTTCTTGCCCTTGGGCAGGAACAGGTTCATGAACTTCACGAACAGAACGCCAGAGCAGGTTGCTATGATGAATGCCAGTGCACCAAGGAAGAATATCTTGATGGTGTCGGATGTCAGGAACTCGCTTGCCTGTGTGGAACAGCCTACGGTCAGTCCCAGCAGCATTACGACAATGTCGTTGAGAGCCGAACCTGCAGTCTTGGCAAGGCGTGTTGTCTTGGTGGATTCCTTCAGGAGATTACCGAAGAACAGCATGCCGAGCAGGGGCAAGCCCGAGGGAATGATAAATGTTGTCATGAGCAGTCCCATGATAGGGAACACAATCCTTTCGGTCTGGCTGACCTGACGTGTTGCCTTCATGTGTATTACCCGTTCCTTCTTGGTGGTGAGGACTTTCATGAAGAAAGGCTGTATTACCGGCACGAGAGCCATATACGAGTATGCGCAAACGGCAATGGCACCCATGAGGTTGGGCGAGAGTTTTGATGACAGGAATATTGCAGTAGGACCGTCCGCTCCGCCGATAATGGCGATGCCGGCAGCCTGGTTCGGCTCAAACCCGAGAGCCAAAGCTATCATGTAGGCCCCGAAAATGCCGAACTGTGCAGCTCCACCCACAAGCAGAAGCTTTGGGTTTGCCAACAGGGCAGTAAAGTCTGTCATCGCTCCAATGCCAAGGAATACCAGAGGGGGATACCATCCGTCCCTCACGCCGGAGTAGAAGAAATTCAACACGGCGTTGTCTTCATACAGGCCTATTTCCAGTCCTACGGACTTGAAAGGAATGTTTCCTAACACGATACCGAAGCCGATAGGTATTAGCAACAAGGGCTCGAAATCTTTCTTTACGGCTAACCAGATAAAAAAGATTCCCACTAAGATCATTATGTAATTTGACCAATCTCCACAGGCAAAGCCCGTGTAGGTGATAAAATCACTGAGTTTGGCTCCTATAAAATCCCACATAGTGTGATTGCTTTTGGATTTTTGGTTTCAACAGGAAATTCTTTCCTTGTGGAGAGCGTTTCCGGCAGAATTGTTTTTAGGCAATGGTAAACATTGTGGCGCCTTCCAAAATGGAATCACCCTTGTTCACGGAGACGGAAACGATGGTGCCGGATTTCTCCGCAGTAATTTCATTTTCCATCTTCATGGCTTCAAGAATGAGGACTACGTCACCTTCTGCCACTTGCTGTCCTGCGGCAACCTTGATGTCTACAACAGTACCCGGCAGAGGAGCCTTGAACGGAGTTCCCTGACCTGCGGGTGCAGAGGCTGCGGGTGCCGGAGTTGTCGCCGGCTTTGCAGCTGTCGCGGCAGCCGGCTTTGCAGGTGCGGCTTTTTTTGCCTCTCTGCCTGCGATTTCAACATTGTATGACTTGCCGTTTACCGTTACATTGGCCTGATTGCCTTCGATGTTCTCGATGTTAACAGCATATTCGTTCCCGTTAATGATGTATTTGTATTCTTTCATTTTAGTGAGTTTTTTGTTTTTATGTGTTGTTGTTATTTTAGCATCCCTGCTCCGATTGCGCTTGCCTTGTTGGACCATTCAGAGTGGGATTCCTTGATGGTGATGACACCGCTTTCTTCGTCATGGGCAAATTCTGCATTCAAGGCCAGCGCGATGAGTGCTGCGTCAAGGTTCTCGTCACCCGTGCCGGAGTTGGATTGCGCTACAGCCACAGCTGCGGCGACCTCTTCTTCCTTTGCCTTGCAGGTTTTGGTATTCTTTTGCGTAGCGGCATCCGGTGAAGTCGCGTTCTTGTCGGCTGCATTCACTATTTTGCCGAAGAGGATAAAGAAAACATAGAGCAGGATAAGGCAGCCGAAAACTATTCCCATAGCCAGTATTGACATGGCAATGCCGTAGGGATCCTTTTCCTTGAAGTCTGCAATCTTGCTCATGCTCATTTTCTTCTCGTAGTTGTTGTCGCGTGTCGGGGTCGGAGTCTGGCAGATATTCCATTTCTCGTTCTCGAAATCACGGGCAAATGATTGACCGGCACGAATGTCTGCAGGAATGGTGACGGAATCAATAAGATTGATGCCGTTTCCGCTGTATACGGCCACAACGTCGCCGGGGTGCAGGGTGAACTTGAGGTGTTGGATACCAAGATTCTCCTGTCCGTCGGCATACAGGACAAGGCAATTCTGCGGAGCAATTTCCGTAACAGGATCTCCCGTAGGGATAAGACGCATTTTCTTTATGCGTTCCGGAGCTGAAAGTTCCGGGTCAAGTGCCGATGGATCATTGGTGATATAGAAGCTGCCAAAGTCCTGGGTTCCCCACGATGTATTCTGTATCTCAATCCACGCACTTCCTTTTGCACTGTCGCCTATTGCCACCTCGCTTAGTCGCAGGCTCTTTGCGCCGTCTGCCAACGCCCCTTCTATGCTGAGTGCCAGCACGGCCATAAGGGTGACTATTTTATTAGTCTTCATGATTGTATGATAGGCTTTGGTAATGTTTACAATGGAATGTTGCCGTGTTTCTTTGCGGGACGGGTCTCACGTTTGTTCTGTAGAACTGCGAGAGCCCTGCAAATGCGGAAACGGGTGTTCTTGGGCTCTATGACATCGTCAATATAGCCGTATTTTGCAGCCTGATACGGATTGTTGAACAAGTCGTTGTACTCCTCTTCTTTCTCTGCAAGGAACGATTTCGGGTCTTCTGCAGTCTTTGCGGCTTTTGCATAGAGCACGGCCACGGCTCCTTTCGATCCCATGACGGCAATCTCGGTGTTCGGCCAAGCATAGTTGACATCTGCCTTGAGCTGCTTGCAGCCCATCACGATGTGCGAGCCTCCATAGCTCTTGCGGAGGGTTACTGTCACCTTAGGTACTGTTGCTTCTCCATAGGCGAAGAGCAGTTTTGCTCCGTGGTCAATCACTGCATTGTATTCCTGGCCTGTTCCCGGCAGGAAGCCCGGCACATCGACAAGTGTGACAATGGGAATGTTGAATGCATCGCAGAAACGCACGAAGCGGGCGGCTTTCCTGCTGGCGTTGCAGTCCAGCACTCCGGCGTATACCTTGGGTTGGTTTGCCACAATGCCTACGCTCTGACCGTTGAAACGGGCAAAGCCGACGATGATGTTCTTCGCAAAATTCTTGTGGACTTCAAGGAATTCTCCATTGTCAATGATGCTCCCTATGACATCATACATATTGTATGCCTTGTTGGGGTCATCGGGCAAAATGTCGTTGAGTGCCTCGTCATCACGGTTGACAGGATCCGTACACTCAACTCTTGGAGCAGTCTCCATATTGTTCTGGGGAATGAAGGAAATCAGCTTGCGTATTTTGAGGGCAAGGTCTTCCTCCGTGGGGCAGGTGAAATGCGCGACACCGCTTTTCGTGGAGTGCACGGACGCGCCTCCCAAAGCTTCTTGTGTGACATCTTCGCCTGTTACGCTTTTCACTACGGCAGGACCGGTGAGGAACATATAGCTGACATTCTCAAGCATGAAAATAAAATCGGTTATTGCAGGAGAGTAGACGGCGCCACCGGCACAAGGGCCGCAGATGGCGGAAATCTGGGGAACAACGCCCGACGCTTCAATGTTGCGCTGGAAGATGTTGGCAAACCCGGCCAGAGCATTTACTCCTTCCTGTATGCGTGCGCCACCGGAGTCGTTGAGACCGATACAGGGCACTCCCATCTTCATGGATTCGTCCATCACCTTGCAGATCTTTTCGGCCATGGTCTCTGACAGCGAGCCCGCGTTGACCGTAAAATCCTGCGCAAAGACATAGACCAGACGGCCGTCGATGGTTCCGCTTCCCGTAACCACTCCGTCGCCATAGAATTGCTTCTTTTCCATGCCGAAGTTGGTGCAGCGGTGGAGTTTGAACATATCCATCTCTTCAAAGCTCCCCTCGTCAAGCAGCAGCTCAATTCTCTCTCTGGCGGTAAGCTTGCCTTTGGCGTGCTGCTTTTCAATGGCTTTCTCGCCGCCGCCAAGGCGTGCGGCAGCACGTTTTTCTACGAGTTTTTTGATGTTTTCCTGTTGACTACTCATAAAAACAATGTTGATTTGTATAGTTGTTTGGTGTTTTGTGGTACAGAAGAGTACAATACCTGTGGAAAAGTAAATTCTGAGTACCGTGTGCAAAATTAGCGACTTTTATTCTTAAAAAGTTCGGACGATGTTTTTTTTTTGCCGATGTTGTCGCTTTTTCAGTTCTGCCGGCACGTCGCACTGTCTTGCTGGCAGATTTTGCTGTCATGGTTTTGCGGAAACAGTCTCTCGTTATACTCCATTCCGTTTCTCTCTGAAATTGCTTTTGGAATGACTGCAAAAATCGTAAATTTGCACCTCAAACGAAACGATGTGTATGTCTGAAAATGCGGCCTTTCTGGAGCTTGGTGAAAAGCCTGTTTGGAAGTTGCTGGTGAAATATGCTACACCTGCTGTCGTTGCGATGACGGCTTCCTCGCTGTACAATATCATTGACGCGATATTCATAGGTCAGGGTGTCGGTCCTATGGCGATAGCCGGCATTTCCCTGACTTTCCCGGTCATGCAGATGACTGCGGCTTTCGGTTCAATGATAGGGATAGGCGCAAGTACTTTGCTGTCCGTGAAGTTGGGAGAGAAGGACTACGACACAGCCAAGAGGATTCTGGGGAACGTGGTGGTGCTCAATGTCGTCATGGGCATCGTGCTTGGAGTGGCGATGCTTTGTCTGCTTGATCCGATATTGTACTTTTTCGGAGCCACAGACCTTACGGTGTCTTATGCTCGCAGTTTCATGCGTGTCATACTTGCCGGAAATGTTGTCACCCACCTGTATTTTGGTCTCAATGCAATGCTGCGTGCGGCTTCCCACCCGAAGGATGCCATGATGGCCACTATTTATACGGTGTGCCTCAACACGGTGCTTTGCCCCTTGTTTATCTATGGTTTCCGCTGGGGCATAGAGGGTGCGGCTCTGGCCACAGTACTCTCTCAGACATGCGTGCTGCTGTGGCAGCTGAGACTGTTCGGCAACCGCAAGGAGTTCCTGCACTTTCAGCGTGGCATCTACAGGCTTCGCCGCAGTATTGTGTTGCCCTCGTTCGGCATCGGAATGTCGCCATTTCTCATAAACCTTACCGGATGCACCGTAGCCGTCTTCATGAACAAGAGCTTGCTGTGCTACGGGAGCGATCTTGACGTGGCGGCATATGGCATCTGCAACAGGTTCTCGTTTTTTTTCCTCATGATTGTCATGGGGCTGACACAGGGCATGCAGCCGATAGTGGGGTATAATTTCGGAGCGGGCAATCCTGCAAGGGTCAAGTCTGTCCTGATGCGTACCGTAGTGTGTGCCACATGTGTGGTCGTTTCAGGGTTTGTGGCAAGCGTTGCACTGCCTTTTCAGATTGTCAGTGCCTTTACCTCCGACAGGGAACTGATAGAAATCTCCGTCCATTACATCCGTATACTGTTCTTCGCGTTTCCTCTTGTGGGATTCCAGATTGTCGTGACGCAGTTTTTCCAGTCCATAGGAGTGGTGAAGAAGAGCATTTTCCTGTCGCTCTCCAGACAATTGATATTTCTCCTCCCAGCATTGCTGGTATTGCCGCGTTGTCTGGGAGTTGACGGAGTGTTCTGGTCCATTCCTGTGGGGGATTTTCTGGCAACGTTTACTACTGCAATTCTTTTTGTCGTGGAGATGCGTAAATACAGGAGTGGCAAGGTTGCAGCATTTGAAACATTGGAAAAAACATGAAAAAAATAGTATTGCTTTCCGATACCCACGGTTATTGGGATTCCCGATTTGAAGATTATTTTGTTCCGTGTGATGAGATTTGGCATGCTGGGGACATGTGTTCTTGTGAGCACGCTGCTCGGTTTGCCCGGCTGAAGCCGTTCCGTGCGGTCTGTGGCAACTGCGATGGCGGTGATCTCCGCTTTCTATATCCGGAAGTTCTGAGGTGGCGCTGCGAGGACGTGGAAGTGCTGATGAAGCACGTCGGCGGTTATCCGGGCAGATATGACCGTTCCGTGTACGATATGCTGCGGAGAAATCCACCGCAGCTGTTCATATCGGGACACAGCCATATTCTGAAAGTGTGCTACGACAAGGAATTGGGCTGTCTTCACATCAATCCGGGTGCGGCAGGACTGCAGGGATGGCAGTCTGTGCGCACGTTGGTGCGCTTTGTCATAGACGGCTCTGATATAAGAGACCTTGAGGTGGTGGAACTGAATTGACTTGTGCGTCGGACAGACTGCGTTTCAGGACAGGAATAGCCCCACCGAGAGAAGCATTCCAAAAATGAGCATGTTGCGGGAGGTTTTGCCGAGACTGACGTTCAGCCCGCGCCCGTGCCCTATGGCAACCATCTGTTTCCATGTCGATATGTGCAGCGGCAGATACAGTGTGGGCAACATGACGAGCCAACCGTGGTTCAGTGCGAGAAACGCGAAACACGCTGCCCATGCTGCTATGCCGCAGACAAGGTAAAAGTATCTGCCGAACCTTTCCCCCAAAATCACGATGACGGTTTTTTTCCCGCATCGGCTGTCGGTGTCCCTGTCGCGGTAGTTGTTGACAATCATCAGCGTGTCTATGACAGTACCGCTTATAATGCTTGCCAGTAAGCACTGGGCGGTGATTTCTCCCGTGGCAACGAAAAACGTGCCGCAGCATGGCACAATGCCGAAGAACACGAGCACAAGCACATCGCCCATACCTGTATACGAGAGGATGGTAGTGTAAAGAAATGCGAAGCACACGCACATTGCACCTACAGCCACAAACCACGGCGTGGTATATCGCAGGACAAGGCATCCGCAGGCAATGGCAAGGGCAAGAACGGCGACAATACCCTTCTTCATCGCTTTCGGGGTTATCCACCCTTGGGCGCAGGCCCTCTCCGGCCCCAGACGGCTTTCGTTGTCAGTGCCCTTGAGGTAGTCGAAGAGGTCGTTTATCAGATTGGCCGCAATCTGCATCAACGAGGCGAAGACAAAACAAATGGCAATGGGACCGTATTTACAGTCAGGGTGGCGCAATGCCAACGCTGTCGCAGTCATTACCGGTATCAGTGCCCCCGTAAGCGTCTTGGGGCGGGCTGCCAAAATCCAGGCGCGTAGACTGTTCCGTTTGGTTTCCATATGCGGGTGGTTCAATTTCCTTGTACAAAATTACTAAGAAAAGGTTTTAATACTTAACTTTGCCGCAGAAAAGCTTTCAACCGTACCTTTATTCACAGTAAAAGATTTTATGAAGAATTCCAAGAAGACAATAGTCATTGCCGTGGTTGTTCTGGTGCTGTTTGCCGTTGCCGCATATTTTATTGTCACTCTCAGTTCCGAACTACAGAAAGAGAAGGATAACAATGAGAAGTATGTCCAGTTGGCGGAAATGGATAAAAAGGAAATGGAAAATGAGTATGCCCGGTTTGCGATGCAATACGATGAGATGAAGCGCACTATAAAGAATGATTCGCTTCTGAAGCGCCTTAACGAGGAACAGGAGAGGGCAAACTCGTTGCTTGCCGAACTCAAAAGGGTCAAAAGCAACGATGCTGCCGAAATAGCGCGTCTTAAGAGGGAGCTTGCGACAGTGCGCGAAGTGCTTCGCTCATATATCCTGCAGGTGGATTCGCTTAACCGCGAGAACAAGTCGCTGCGTGATGAGAACTCTCTTGTCAAGGAACAGTACCATTCCGCCACAAATCAGATTTCATCGCTGACAGAGGAGAAGCAGAATCTCACGAGAACCGTTGCGATTGCGGCACAGCTTGACGCTACAGGGGTGACTCTTTCAGCCCAGAACAAGAAAGGCAAACCTGCAAAGAAGACAAAAGACATCCGACGTTTTGTCGCCTCGTTCCGCATTGCGCGGAATGTGACGGCAGCCACCGGCGAAAGACGTGTGTATGTGCGTATACTCAAACCTACCAACGATGTTGTTTCACAGGTTGGTACGCTGTCCTACGAGAACACCTATATCGGCTATTCGGCGGCGAAGACTGTTGAATACAACGGTGAGGAAACACCGGTTACGGTTTATGTAAATGTTGGCGAGATGCTCTCGGCGGGCGCATACAAGCTGTATGTCTTTGTCGATGGGTCAATGATAGGCTCTTCGTCAATATCGTTCAGCAAATAAAGGTACAGGGGGTGTTTCCCCGGAAATACGCAAAAAGGGTCCGGGATGTCTTTGTGATAAACATCCCGGACTCTTTTTGTATTTGTTCCGGCAAACGCTATCTTTTCATTAGGTACGTGACGGTCGATGCGAGAGACAAAAATGCTTGTGCGACCGATGACGAAGCATCCAGAGCTATGGGCTGTCCGCAGTCGCCGCTTTCGCAGACAGACTGGACCAGTGGAATCTGTCCCAGAATCTTCAGCCCGAGACTTTCCGCCATCTTCCTTGCGCCGTCTTTGCCGAAGATGTAGTATTTGTTGTCCGGTAACTCTACGGGGGAGAACCACGCCATGTTCTCCACAATTCCGAGAATCGGGATGTTTATCTTGTCATTACGGTACATGTCCACGCCTTTACGCGCATCGGCCAGGGCAACTTTCTGCGGAGTGCTGACGATTATGGCACCAGCGATGTCAAGGGTCTGCATCAGAGTCAAGTGGATGTCACTGGTGCCCGGTGGCGTGTCAATCACAAAATAGTCAAGGTCGCCCCAGTCCGCTTCGGTTATGAGCTGTTTGACTGCATTGCTTGCCATCGGGCCGCGCCATACGGTGGCTTGTTCCGGCTTTACGAAGAATCCTATCGAAAGGACTTTCACCCCGTATTGCTCGGCGGGAACAATCAGCTGCCTGCCGTTGACTGTTTCACCCATAGGCTCATAGTTCTCAAGGTTGAACATGGTCGGGACGGAGGGCCCGAATATATCTGCATCCAGCAGTCCGACTCTATAGCCAAGTCTGGAAAGCGACACGGCAAGGTTTGCCGCTACCGTACTTTTGCCGACTCCTCCCTTGCCTGATGACACGGCTATGGTCTTCGTGCGGGCCAGTGGTTTCGAAGCCATGGCCTTTTCTTCCTGTGGTTTGTATGAAACCTTGATTGTCGTTTCCGCCTCTTCCGACGCAAAGGCCTTGATGGCCGCTTCGGCAGCCTTGGTCACAGACTTGGTGAACGGGTCTGGCTTCTTGGGGAAGACTATCGAGAATGAAACCTTTTGCCCGTCAATGCGAATGTCGTCGTCGATCATTCCAGCCTCTACAAGGTTTTTCCCGTTGCCGGGATATCTTACCTGCCTCAGGGCATCAAGTATGAGTTTGGGGTAAAGTGTCATGCTGTTTCTTTTGGGAGTTTATTTTGCTTTGTCAAGCGACGAACGTTTGTCGCGGGCGTAGCTGCGGTAGGGGTCAAGTTCTATCTCCACGTCAGGTTCTTTGAGTTCCCCCGTATGCGGAAGCTTGAAACTCAGGTATTTGATTGGTATGCCACGGCTTAGCCACTGCTGCTCGTAGTATGTAGTGATTTGCAGGAGTCGGGCTGTCTCGCAGCTGAATTTGTTGTGTGCAATGTCGCCGTAAAGGTCGTTTGTGTGCGACATGGGCGTGATGCCGTTGCACTGTAGCATACAACCGGTGTAGGTAAAGAGGAAATTGCTGTCGGTCTTCACGTGTATCGTGCCGTCATCAACAAGGAACTTGCGGTAGCGGTCCATAAAGAAAGTGGAGGTCAACCGCTTGGTAGGTTTCTTCATTTGCGGGTCGCTGAAAGTGAGCCATATTTCGCTGACTTCCCCCTCTCCGAAAAAATTGCCGATGAATTCTATTTTTGTGCGTAAAAACGCCACGTTTGCCAGGTTCTCGTTCAGTGCCTCGGTGGCTCCTGTCCACATCCGGGCTCCCTTTATGTCGACACCGATAAAATTCTTGCCGGGAAAGCGTCGCGCAAGTCCGGTGGTGTATTCCCCCTTGCCGCAACCCAGTTCAAGCACAATCGGATTGGTGTTTTTGAAGAACGACTTGCCCCAAAGCCCTTTGAACTTGAATGGTACGGTAGTGTTCGCATCCGCATCTTCGGGCTGGAAGACATGGGGATATGTGGCCATGTCGGCGAATTTGGATAACTTGTTCTTTGACACAGGACTCGTTTTGGGTGCAAAATTAAGTTTATTATTTAAATTTAGCATTTGGGACACACATTATTATCAATAAATAATTACTTTTGCAACTCGTATAATTTTCTGTCCGTTCCGTGACCATATGCAGGTGAAACGGACTATATTGGAAAAAACATGAGCAGATTCGCAGGTGCAGTCGTGGTGTTGTTATGTGTGGTGACGCTGTCTTCGTGCGGCGGCGGTTCCGCACAGCAGTTCCGCAAGGACTCCAAGGGTAATACCGTGCCGGTGTCAGACTACGTCTGTGTGGCGATAGACGAGACTTTCAGGCCTGTATTCGACATCCTCGTAAAGGATTTTCGTGACCGCAACGCCGAAGCCTTTACCGACCCGCTTTTCATGCCGGAGGACAGTGCCGTCAAATTGCTCCTTGCCGATTCGGTGCGCAGCATAGTTGTCACGCGCGGGCTGACAGAAAGGGAACACAACTACCTCAGGGCAAAGTACAATCTGGTGGCAAAGGAAGGGATAGTGGCTTTTGATGCCGTGACGCTGATAGCCAACCTCTCCAATCCCGATTCGCTTATCTCGGCTGACGAAGTGAGGAAAATAGTGGAGGGCAAGATAACGGATTGGACTCAGCTTCGCCACAACAACGGCAAAAAAGGTGAAATAGAGCTGGTGTTCGACAACAACGGATCTTCTACCGTGAGGTATATGCAGGACTCTCTCTGCGCCGGCAAAAAGCTGAAAGGCAGGCTCCTTGCGGCAAAGACGCATGAGGAGCTGATAAAATATGTACAAGCCCGCAAGGATGCTATCGGGGTGCTTGGGGTGGACTGGGTCGGCAACGACAAGGACTCTACGCGCCTTTCGTTCATTGACAATGTGCGGATAATGAAGGTCGGGGTCAAGTCTTCGGAAGATCCCGAAGACTACTACCTGCCGTACCAGTTCTACATCAGCACGGGCAGTTACCCGCTGACGCGGTGTCTGTATATCATTACAACCGATCCGCGCACCCGCTCGCTTGAAAAGCATTTCTACTATTATGTCACCGATAACCCGAACCACAACAATATGGGGCAGATGATGATACTGCGCCATTCGCAGCTGCTGCCCTACATGGCCGTCCAGTCGCACAACGTGGTCATAAAGCGATATTAAAAATCTAAAACAACACAACACACAATGAAAAAGACACTTTTTTTGTTTCTTGCCTTTGCGACGGTCTGCGGTCTATGCAGGGTCAGGGCTCAGTTTGTAATTCCTCAGGTTCCGGCAGAACTTCAGGAAACGGTGAACGGCTATGTCCAGACGCTGCTGCAGGATCCCACCGACGAGACGGTGATGAAGAAAATAGAGAAAAACAAACTGTTGAAGAAAGACAAGGAAGCACTCATTGCTGTCGGATATAGGTTTCTGGAAAACAAATTGTTCGGTAATGCCATAGGCTTGGCCAAGAAAGTCTATGATATGGATGCCAAATACGTTCCGGCCGTCTATCTGGAGGGTGATGCGTATTTTGAAATGAACAACAACAACGCTTACGGTCTGGCTGCGCAGAAATATGAGGAAGCCAAAACCATCGACTCTACCAGCCTTGATCCCTATTTGAAGCTGGTGGGCGTATACCGCTATATCAATCCGGACTACGCAATAGAACTAATGACTGAGATAAAGGAAAAGAAAGGCGATGACCCGAAGGTGAACCAAGTGCTTGGTACGCTGTATTTCCAGCTGTCCGACACGGTCAACGCACGGGCGTACTACAACAAGTATTTTGAAAAATATCCCGACGGCCAGGGCGACATCACCGTACAGCGCGAGTATGTAATAATCCTGTTTATGGCGAAAGACTATAAGGGAGCCCTCGATATGTCAAGGAAATTTCAGGCCTCCAATGCCAATGATCCCGTGCTTAACCGCATAGAGTTCCTCAGCAAGTTCGAGTTGCAGGAAGCCTACGTGAACAGCGTGGAAAATCAGTATGCCCTGGACTTCGAGCAGAAGAAAGCGGCATTGGCGGCCGAAACCAAAGCCTCTTACGACAAATTCTTCGGTCAGTATCCGGACAGCGTTTATCAGGAACTGGACTATCGCTACAAGGCACAGTACTTGTCCGCTCTCGGTGACCACAAGGGAGCGATAGCTGCCTATAACAAGGCCTTTGAAATCAACCCCGAAAACCCCTCTACGCAGTTCAGCCTTTCCAGGGAGTATGAGAAGGAGAAGAAATTCTACAACGCCATTGCTGCATATCGCAAATACATGAAGCTGGCCGACAAGGACAATGATGTCAACGAACGCTTCAAGCTTGCGCGTGTCTACTACAACGCCGCCCGTGCCACAAAGGAGGATTCCCTGCTCCGTGTGAAATACATCGTGGGCGGCGACTCTGTCTATGCACAGGTGGACGCAGAAATGATCAAGGACGGAGATCCGAGTTATCTCGCAGTGTTCTGGCGCTCGCGTATCAACCAGCTTTACGACAGCAAGCATCCAAATGAAATTGCAGCCAACTACATGAAAGAGACGGTTGAACGCCTCAAGAACCCCAAGTTTGCCGGTGAAGACTATAACCCCCACCGTGCCCAGGCGTATTCCTACATAGCATGGTTCGCGCTTGAAAAGAACAATGATGAGGAGGCCAAGGTCAACGCACAGGAGGCTCTCAAGTATGAGGACGACAATCCGCTGGCCGGCAATGTTAAGAAATACCTTGAGATTCTTGGCAAGTGGTAATCTCGCGTCAGAGTCTTGTATATGTTTGTCCCCGGAAGCCTGCCAGAAGGCTTCCGGGGACATTTTTTGTGACGGCATTGCTGTCGTTGCCAAGTCTCTCCCGGGTAGATTCAAAGACTTCCCGGACAGGATTTTGTGTTTCCCGGTGCAGACATTGCCGAATTATTGCTGTTGTGCGGAAAGTTTAGGGCTGCTATCAGTCAATCACAAGATTCCAATTGTGGATGTCGGGCTCTATGCCGTACTGTATGTTGCGCAGTTTGTGGTAGAGCTTCTCGCATATGGGACCGGGCTTTCCGTCTTTGCTGATGACATAGCTCTTTCCCGTTTCGGGATCGTCAATCTTGAGGATGGGGCTGATGACCGCCGCCGTACCGCAAGCTCCCGCTTCCTCAAAAGTGCTGAGCTCTTCCTCCGGTATCTGGCGGCATTCCACCTTTAGACCGAGGTCAAGGGCCAGCTGCTGAAGGCTCTTGTTGGTGATGGAAGGCAGTATGGAGGTTGACTTGGGGGTTATGTAGGTGTTGTTCTTGATGCCGAAGAAATTGGCTGCGCCACACTCGTCGATGTATTTTTTCTCCTTGGCGTCAAGGTAAAACTCGCAGGAGTAACCTGCCTTGTGGGCCAGATCATTGGCACGCAGACTGGCGGCATAGTTGCCCCCCACTTTGTATTTGCCTGTGCCGAGCGGGGCGGAACGGTCGTAGTTGCGCGTGATGCAGTAGTCGGTGCATGCGAATCCGCCCTTGAAGTACGGCCCTACCGGAGTGACGAAAATAAGGAAAAGATATTCGGATGCGGGGTGTACTCCGACCTGTGCGCTTGTGCCTATCATAAGCGGACGGAGATAGAGGGCAGCCCCACTCTCGTATGGCGGAATGAAGCGTTCGTTGAGTTTGATGACTTTTTTGGCCATCTCTATGAACAGGTCTGTGGGCATTTCCGGCATCATGATGCCGCGCGAGGTACTTTGCATTCTGGCGGCGTTCTCGTCAATGCGGAACACTCGTATTTTGCCGTCGGGGCAGCGGAATGCTTTCTGTCCCTCAAAGGACTCCTGTCCGTAGTGCAGGCAGGTGGCTGCCATGTGGATATTGATGGTTTCGGAAGAGCATACTTCTATCTCTCCCCATTTTCCGCCGCTGTAGCGGCAACGCACGTTGTAGTCTGTGCGCATGTAGCTGAACGGGAGGTTTCCCCAGTCTATGGTTTCCATATTGTTGTTGGTGTTTTTTGTCCGTTGTCTGAAAACGTGTTGCGATAGAGTCTCTGCAAAGAGGAAAACTGTCTGTGGTGCAAATTTATATAAAAAGTCAATGCTGTAACGTGAAATTGTTTTTTTTTCTTGATTTAACAAGAATTTGCCGTTAAAAACTTGGCGGCTATCCATATTCAATTTAATTTTGTACAATAAATGTGGCTGTGTGCCGTTGACTACAAAGACGCACTTGGACAAATATCAATCATCATAAATCAAACTAAAAACATCAAAAAAATGAGTACAACAACTAAGGCTCCAACCAAGAAGCCGGCTCAGAAGGGCGAAGGTTTTAAAGGCATCAAGAATGCATTTGTCGTGATTCTTATCTGCATTATCATTGCGTTTATCATTTTCTACACTGTGTTCGGCAATGGCAGCCATTTCCAGGGCGGAGACAATGCAAACGACCCGATTGACCTCATCGGTACGATCTTCAAGGGTGGTGTTGTGGTTCCTGTTATCCACGGCATGTTCTATACGGTCATAGTGCTTGTGGTTGAGCGCTGGCTGGCTCTCCGCACTGCTTTCGGCAAGGGAAGCCTTGAGAAGTTCACCGAGACTGTCCGCAAGGCCATGGCCGCCAATGACATTGCCGCAGCCCTCAAGGCCTGTGATGCACAGCAGGGATCTGTAGCCAACGTGGTGCGTGCCGCCCTCGAACGCTATCAGGCTGAAGAGGCAGAGACAACCAAGACAAAGGCGCAGAAGCTTGAAGCCATCAAGGCCGCCCTTGACGATGCCACGGCTCTTGAGATGCCGACTCTGCAGATGAACCTCCCCATTCTCGGTGTGCTGACATCACTCGGTGTGCTGACGGGTCTGTTTGGTACGGTGCTCGGTATGATCAAGTCGTTTCAGAGTATTTCCGGCGAAGGCGGCGGCGACTCTTCCGCTCTTTCCACCGGTATTTCCGAGGCTCTTGTGAACACGGCATCCGGTATCGCGACATCCGCCCTCGCATTGATTTTCTATAATTTCTACACAAACAGAATTGACAGGTTTACCTATTCTTTGGAAGAAGTCGGTTTCATTATCGTTCAGAATTACGCGTTGACACACTAATCGACTTAAAAAGGTAAAGACAATATTATGGGACGATTTAAAATCAAAAAAGCAGACTTGTTCATAGACATGACGCCTATGAGCGACGTTATGCTCCTATTGCTTACCTTTTTCCTGATGGCTGGTACGTTCACGAAACCTGAACCTGTTCAGGTGCAGACTCCGAAGTCCGTGTCTGAAGTCCAGATTCCTTCGACCGATATCATGACAATCTATCTGTCGGCCCCGGCCAAGGACAATCCCAACGCAGTGCCGGATATCTATATCAACCTTGACAATGCGCCGATTGTCAACAAGCTTGCGGGCAAGATCAAGACGCTGCCGATGTGCGGAAACATCAAGAAAGCGGATATAGAGTCTTTTAAGGAAACTCAGTCGATAAAGGTTACAATAGGTGAAATGGTTGAGGGTAGGGGTTCGCAGGACGACGCCACTACCGACAGCCAGTTCAAGCAGATCATCAAAGCCGTGCGCGGTATCTACAACGATATCAACAAGGGCATGACTCCCAATGCCAAGGGGGAGACGCATGACCGTGTCCTGCGCATAGCCATCAAGTCAAGCAAGGATACGCCTTACAGTACAATCAAGTTGGTCATGAACTCGTTGCAGGATATACAGGAAAACCGCTATAACCTGCTCACCGAGCTCAAGAGCAGACCCGCAGAATAAAGGAGGAAACGGAAATGAAGACAAAACAAAAGAAAATGAATGCCCGCGTCGACTTCACGCCGATGGTGGATATGATGATGCTTCTTGTTACTTTCTTTATGCTGTGTACCACTCTGGCCAAGCCGCAGACTATGGAGATAGCCATGCCTACCAACAAGACGGAGGAGAAAAACCGCAGTCAGGTAGACACGAAAGAGGCTGTTTCCGTAATCCTCGACGAAGACAACAAGGTGTACGTCTACACGGGCAAGCCTACCGACGCTCCAAATACAATGAGACAAGTGTATTTCACGAGCGATACTCCGGTTGACGGTTTGAAAAGCCTGCACGAGACCCTCAAGAAGCACAATCCCGCCTACGACAAAGCCGAAAACATACGCAAGGAGTATGAGGCGAGGCTTAACAGGATGACGGGTAGCGCAAAGGGTGCTCAGGAAGCCCTGCAGGCCGAATTTGAAGAGAAGTTCAATGCTGTCAAGAGCGAGAAAGGTACTCCACAGGTTATCATCAAGCCGTGCGACGGCTCCAATTATGACAATCTGATAGAGACACTCGATGAAATGACCCTCTGTAACATCGGCAAGTACGTGATTGTACCTATCGATGATACGGACAAGGCAACTCTTGAGGCTTACAAGTCCAATCATTAAAGCGTTATAAGTATGGCAGATGTAGATATCTTATCCAAAAGTTGGAACGACATTCTTTTTGAGGGTCGCAACAAGAATTATGGCGCTTATCAGATGCGTGCCGGCACCGGCAGGCGTAATGTGATTGCACTGTTGAGCTTGCTCATCATCTTTGTGGCCATAGCTTTCGCAGTGTTCTTTGCCGGGGTTATCGAGCGGGCTGCGGCTGAGCTCGGCAACGATCAGGCAATGCAACTGCAGAACGTTGAGCAGGAGGAAGAGGAGGAGGAAATCTTTCAGGAGGAGTCAAAACCAGACGAAACTCCCATGGAAACAGTAACCGAAATGGCTTCGTCCATACAGTTTACTGTTCCGGAGATTACCGACACGCCGGCCGAAGACAAGGAACTTATCGCACAGCAAAAGGCTCAGGAGGCCAAGGCGAAGATGGGTGAGTTCAATTTCCAGGGCAACGACGAGACTTCCACAAATATCAAGAACGACCAAAAGCAGCTCGGCGCCGTGGCTTCTGCCGGCGGTGGTGAGGGCGACGCCAAGGTCTTCACCTTTGTGGAGCAGATGCCTGTATTCCCCGGTGGAGAACAGGCATTGCAGAAGTATATTCTGGATCACTTCAAATATCCTCAGGTTTCGCTTGAGGACGGAGTGCAGGGTACGATTATGGTGCGTTTCGTGGTAAAGGAAAACGGTTCTGTCGGTGAAGTGCAAATCCTCAAGGGTCTTGACTCTTATTGCGACAAGGAAGCCAAACGGGTCATTTCAAATCTTCCCCGCTTCACTCCCGGTCGCCAACAGGGCAAACCTGTAAAAGTATGGTATCAGATACCGGTAAGGCTTACCATTGAGTAGCTATTGTCGGGGGATTTCCTCCGGTTGTTTGATTATAGTCCGCAGTCAGTCAATATGTTGTCTGGCTGCGGATTTGCTTTTGCGACGTGTTGTCTTGCATTGATGAACACCCGAAAACAAAAAAGCCACGGGCTGCACCTCAGGTGCAGCCCGTGGCTTTTTTGTTTTCGGGTGTTTCAGAAACTTATTTCTTGTACAGCAACCATGCGTCAGGATAGGTGGCGCGGAGGTTGTTGCGCGACTCGGTGGCCTGGTCTCTTGTGTCGTGGGTGGAGGCTATTACCCGGTAGAGCTTGCGCTCCGGGTTTATGGCAATCTGTGCCTGATAACCGTTTTGCTTTAGTTTCTGTTGCAGACTGACAGCGTTGGCCTGCAGGCTGAAGCTGCCGCATACAACGCTATATGCTTTGAGACCGGCTCCGTCTATCAGTTGAACGTTTTCCTGCTGTATCTTGACATTGGTGTCTGTGGCAGTCCTTGTCACAGGTGCGGCAACAGTCGTTGTGGTGGTTTCTTGCTGCACGGGTGTTACGCTGATTGTTGCCGGATCTTCCGTTACCTGCTGCGTTCCCTGGTTTGCGGCCTGTGCTTTCTCATAGGCTTTCTTGTAGAGACTTTCGTTTGATTTGCATGATGACAAACCGAAAGCGAGAGCCATGCATAGGGCAACTGCCGCATAAGTCTTTGTCTTGTTCATGGGGAAATGTGTTTGATGGTGTGTATAGTTCTGCTTCTGGCGATGCTGGGTATGCAGGCGGTCGCCATCGCTTTCATAATTTTCTGCAAATATAACAAATTCCACTCAACCGACAAGCAGCAACGATGGTTATTAGCGTATTTTATGCTTTATTTAAAACTTTTTTGTTGGCAAAATAGGTTTTGTTGAAAAAGTTGCCTAATTTTGAAGCATAAACAACTTAAAAGTGTAACGCAATGAAAGGAATAGGTGTTTTTGCCGCAGTACTTGGAGGAGCCGTCATCGGTGCAGCCTGCGGCTTGCTTTTCGCCCCGGAAAAGGGGTCGGATCTCCGTGCGAAGATTGCAGAGGCTATCCGCAGCCGCGGTATCAAACTCAGCCGCAAGGAGATGGACAGCTTGGTTGATGACATTGCTGACGAATTGCAGAACGCAGAATAGGGACAGTGTCGCGATGGTGCGGATTCCGTCCGCAAGTGTCGCCCTCCCGTCGGTCGTGCCCGGCTTTGGGGAATAAGGTAACGAGGGGGATTGTCCCCCTGTTTGCGGCATTGGCGGTTTTCGTGTGATGCTCTCGTTGGTGTGTCTGAAACGTGTTTTTGCAAGGAAACGAAACAGTTCCGCTTATGGAGAAGTCTTCTGTCCATAGGATTGTTGCGGGGATAAGGCGATATCTTGGTCTGCAGCGCGAGTATGTTGTGCTGTCGTTTACCGAAAAATTGACGATACTGCTCACTGCGCTTGTGGTGTGGGGTGTCATCATGCTGGTATTGCTGTTGTGCATTGTTTTTGTGTCCCTCGCCGTCAGTTCGTGGATTTCCGGTCTTACCGGCAGCGTGCCGCTCGGATATGCCGTTGTGGCATTGGTATATTTGCTCGTGTGCCTGTTGGTATATGCCAATAGGAAGAAGTGGATAGCGAACCCGATAGCAAGTTTTCTGGTCACAACTCTGCTGTGCGACAGCAGCAAAAGTAGCAAAGACGGGGAGACACCACTTTGATATCGCCACAGTTGATGAATGATTATATGAATTACAAGAAGACGACTCTCAACGATATAAGATTGCGCAAGGCTGAGGTGTTGTGCGAGATGAGGCGAGTCCGTACGGAGGTCAATGCGGATGTCTGTGCGCTGTGCCATCCTTTCAGGGGCTCTGGTCGGTTGGCTTCGGTGTCTGCATTCAGAAATGTGGTGTCTGTGGCCAGGAATGCGCTCTTGGCCTACAGGGTGGCGTCTTCTGTTGTGTCGTTTTTCAGGAGAAGGAAGCACTGATGGGCAGACTGCTGGCTATTGACTATGGTGTCCGCCGCACAGGATTGGCAGTTACGGATATGGCCTGTATAATCGCGAACGGGCTGACCACTGTTGAAACAAAAAATCTCTGGAATTTCCTGACAGATTATGTCAGTCGCGAGGATGTCGACAAGATTGTCATTGGAATGCCTGTACAAATGTCCGGTGAGGCTTCCGACAACCAGCGTAATATCAAGCCTTTTGTCAATCGCTGGCGCAAGAATTTTCCCGGAATACCCATAGAACCGTTTGACGAGAGGTTTACTTCCGTTATGGCTCACCGCGCAATGATAGAGTCGGGCATCGGCAGAAAGGCCCGGCGCAACAAGGCACTCGTTGATGAGATAAGTGCCACGATCATCTTGCAGTCATATATGGAAAGCATATTTTGTGACAAACAACATAGAGAAGAGAATAGATGATACTGCCTATTTATATCTACGGCCAACCGGTGTTGAGGCAGGTTGCCGAAGACGTGGAGCTCAACAAGGAGGAACTTGCCCCTCTGATAGACGACATGTTTCAGACTCTCAAGGCTTCCGATGGGGTCGGTCTTGCCGCACCCCAGATCGGCAAGGCGGTCAGGGTGGTTGTGATAGACTTGAGCATGCTTGCCGAAGAATTCCCTGAGTACAGGGATTTCCGCCATGCCTATATCAATGCGCATATACTGGAGTATTCGGACGAAACGGAAACAATCAGCGAGGGTTGCCTGAGCCTGCCGGGCATTTCTGAAGACGTGTGCCGTCCCTCGCGCATAAGGGTGGAATACCATGACGAGCAAATGCAGCGTCATGAGGAATGGGTCGACGGCTATTTGGCGCGCGTGATGCAGCATGAGTTCGACCATCTTGAGGGGAAGGTGTTTACCGACCGTATCAGTGCGTTCCGCCGTTCTATGCTCAAGGGCAAGATGTCGGCTTTTCTCAAGGGCAAGGCTCGCTGTTCATACAAGGTGCGCACTGTCAGAAGATAGGCTCTTGTAAATCATTGGAAAAAATGAAGCTTATGCTGCTCCGCAACGGTTTGCGACCCTTTCATGGGGCAGCCATGTGTCTGGTGTCGTCTCTCTTGTTGTTACCGGGGTGGGGCGGCAGGATTCTCGCCCAGTTGAACACCGATGCCGTTATGACTGTTGGACGCAACGCGTTGTACTACGAGGACTACGCATTGTCGATACAGTATTTCAACCAGATTGTCTCGGCACGCCCCAACCTGTATTTCCCGTATTATTACCGTGCCGTTGCAAAGTATTATCTTGGAGACTACATAGGTGCAACGGAAGACTGCAATATGTCGGTGGAACGCGACCCCTATATTGCGGATGTCTACCGTTTGCGTGCCGTCTGTCATATCCGTACGGAAAATTACGGGTTGGCTGCGCAGGATTACGAACGTCTTGTCGGAATGTTGGGTTTCAAGGACCGCGATGTCTGGTATAACCTTGTCTTGTGCAAGTCCCGGCTCGGCAGAAACGGGGAGGCCGACAGGCTGTTGGATTCAATGGCCGTGGCATGGCCTGACTATGCGCGCGTCTATATGCTCAAGGCACAGACGGCCTTGGCCCGCAATGACACATTGTCTGCGGACTCTTTGCTAAGGCATACCGTTGCGCTTGATTCTGTAGACGTTGATGCAATTTCGGCACTGGCGTTGCTGTGCCTGCAGAAAGACAACAGTCGTGAGGCCGAGGAGTGGTATTCAAAGGCGATAGGCTTGGCCCCGCGTCGTACGCAGTTTTATGTCAACAGGGCTTTGGCCCGCTACCGGCAGATGGACTTGCGCGGAGCCATGGCAGACTACAATGCCGCTCTGGAGATTAATCCGAACAACTATCTTGCACACTACAACAGGGCTCTGCTGTGTATGCAGGTTGCGGAGAACAATCTGGCAATAGAGGATTTTGATTTTGTGCTTGCACGTCATCCCGATGATCGTCTGGCATTGTACAACAGGGCAATTCTGGCACAGCAGACCGGTGATTTCCATCGGGCAGTCAAGGACTACACCACGATTATTGGGGAATTTCCGGATTTTGCTGCCGCCTACGTAAACCGTGCGTACTGCTATCGCAAGGTCGGCGACAAAAGGCGGTCTGATGCCGATGACCGCAAGGTCATGCAACTGCAGTTGGATCTTGCCTACACGCACAAGGAGGCGACAACTCCCATGGATTCGGTCACGCGTGACAAATCTGACGCAGACATAGAAGACTATGACAAACTTGTTACAGACGAAACGGAAAACGTCTTGCCGATCTATGCGTCTGAATCACGCGGGGCTATACAAAACAGACAGGTTGAGGAGGACTACCAGCCGCTGTTTGCGATGACGTTTTTCAGGGCCGACAACGGTTTGAACTACTCCAAGGCGGAACAGCCCGGTTTCATGGATTCGCTGAATGCCGTGTGCAAGTTCAGCTACCCGTTGTGCCTTTCGGCGCGCGAGTTGTCGGTTACAGATAGCCAATACCTCACTATACGCAGCTGTAGGAGCAGGGTTGAGGAACAGCTCAAAGGTCGCCCGGCGGACGGTTGGTTGCATTTTGCGGCTGCGGTTTGCCTGAGTGCGGAGAGGAATTACGGGCAGGCCATGGAACATCTGGCAGCCTGCGGTAAGGCAATGGCAAGTTCGCCGGATTCTTTGACTCTGGCTGTGGCCAGGCATTGTCTGGCGGCTGATGTCAGAGTAAAGCAGTCGGACTTGACGGCACGGGACGGCGGACAGTCTGCGGCGGATGACGCCAATTTGAAATATGCCGGTGCAATAAACGACCTGACTGCGGCTTTGGGACTGGACACCAACTGCGCCATACTGTATTATAACCGGGCGACACTGTACGCCAGAAGCAGGGATTATGCGCGGGCGGTGTCGGACTATACTGTGGCTTTGCGGCTGAACCCGCAGTTGGCGGAGGCCTACTACAATCGTGGACTGGTATACATATATACGGAGAAGCAGCAGTCTGGCCTGGCTGACTTGAGCAAGGCGGGCGAGTTGGGGCTGTTCACTTCCTACAGTCTGATTAAGCATTACATGAAAAAATAGTTCTTCGCCAATGGAAACCAAACAGCAACAGCGGGAGTTTGTAAAGGCAAAGAAAAAAGAGTTCATGGCATCAACCTCCCTGTCGCAGAGAATTGCACTGTCGCAAGAGATTTTGTCGAGGGTGGAAAGCCTTTCCGGGTTCGCAAAGGCAAGGGTCGTGCTGGCCTACAGCTCGCTGGACGACGAGGTATACACGCATTCTTTTTTGGACCGGTGGTTTGAGGACAAGACGATTTTGCTGCCAAAGGTTGCGGGCAACAACCTTACGCTGCATCCCTACTTGGGAAAGGATTCCGTTTCCGGAGGAGCGTTTGGAATAGACGAGCCTCTTGCTCCCTGTTTTCCGGAAAAGGAAAGAGTGGATTTCGTCTTGGTGCCGGGGGTGGCATTCGATCCGGAAGGCAACAGGCTTGGCCGCGGTCGCGGTTTCTACGACAGGTTGTTGGGAGAAGAATTGCCGGAAACGGCTCTGCGCGTTGGTGTGTGTTTCGGGTTTCAGTTGCTGTCGCATGTCGTCACGGAAGCAGACGATGTGCGGATGCACATGGTTGTTTGTCAGGACAGCCGCTAATGGTTTTGAATTGCGAAAAAGGATTGTTCCATGAGGTGTATTTATAGTTTGATATTCGTTGTTCTTTTTCTGTCAAGCTGTGACGGTTGGAAAACCCCGACGGCAACGGAAAAGGTTTTTCCTCCTGTATTTCCGGACTACATTGGCGTGACCGTGCCTGAAAACGTTGCGCCTCCCAATTTCGGGATAGAGGGGGCTTACCGTATTCAGGCAGTTTTTTCAACAGGAAAAAGGAATGTCAGGGTGTCTGGTGAAAGCCACATAGAGATTGGTGTTTCGCTGTGGCGTTCTTTGACCGAAGAAGCCTTGAAGACAGGGGGCAGGATAAGCGTCGGTGTCTCGGCGTGGACAGACCGCTATCCTGACGGGGTGGAATTCAGTCCTTTCAATGTCTATGTGAGTGGTGACAAGATTGACAACTATGTTGTCTACAGGCTTATTCCGCCGGGCTACGAGTCGTGGAGCCGTATGGGGATTTTCCAGCGCGATCTGACGACCTATGAGGAAACTGCCATTGTCACAAACGCGCAGAACAACAACGGGTGCGTGAACTGCCATTCGTTCTGTGCCTATGACGCGGGGAAAGGGATGATGTTCCATGCCCGCGGTTTGGGGGGCGGCACAGTGATATACCAAGACGGCAGCCTGCGGAAGGTGGCGTTGGAGCAGACCGGACCCAAACTCAGCGGGACATATCCCATGTGGCATCCCGGAGGCCGTTTTGTCGTGTTGTCAAGCAACAACACGCGGCAGTCGTTTTACGGACACTCCAGGGACAAGATTGAAGTCTACGACCAGCGTTCCGACTTGATCCTGTATGATGTCAAGAATGACTGTGTCCTGACAGACGAACGCTTTACCGACAGTTTGAGTTGGGAAACGTTCCCTGCTTTTTCTCCCGACGGGAAATGGCTGTATTTCTGTACGGCAAAACCGGTAAGGATGCCTGTGGACTACAACAAGCTGCATTACAGCATATGCAGAGTGGCCTTCGACAGTGGCAGCGGGCGGCTTGGGGCAAAAGTGGACACGGTGTACAGTGCTTCGCGGCAGGGCGGTAGTGTGTCGTTTCCGCGGATTTCGCCCGACGGCAAGTACATGATGTTTACGTGGGCCGACTGTGCCACGTTTCCGATTCACCACAAGGAGGCTGATTTGAAGATGGTTGACCTGAGTGCATTTCCCGAAGTTGCCGCAGTGAAAACGGACATGCTTAACAGCAATGATGTCGAGAGTTACCATTCGTGGAGCAGCAACGGACATTGGGTGGTGTTCAGCAGCAAGCGTATTGACGGACGCTACACGCGCCTGTTTCTGGCTCATTGGGACGGAAAGCGTTTTTCAAAGCCCATGCTACTGCCGCAGCGGAACCCGGAACACAACAGAAACAGGCTGTACAGCTATAACATTCCGGAATTTGCAAATACGGCAGTCCGCATAGACAAGGATACGATGGCGGAACTGTTCTCTGCCGGAGAGTAACAACAAGAACATAAAGAAACCGAACGATGTCAAAACGCAGAAACAAAAAAGTGCCTGTGCCGTCGCCGGACAAAGTCAAACGCAAGGGGGCTGGGCCTTCTTTGCATGGCGGAAAGCACAAGACAGTTGCGGGAAATGTCAACCGGTGGGTCGCATTGGTGCCTGCAGTGATTGTCTTTTGCTGCATATGGCTCTCGCTGAGCCTTTTCCCGTACACGCAGTCAATGATGGAGAAACTGGATTTCTATGTGGGCACTGGCGAGTTCGTTCTCGACAAGCTGTCAGAGTATCCCGGGGTCAACAGTCTGCTGTCGTCGTGGCTGATACAGTTTTTCCACAACCCCGGTACAGGTTCGGCAATTGAGGCGGCCCTGCTTTCTGTTGTCACTGTCCTTGCGTCGTTGGTGCCCGTTGCGTGGTTCAGGGTGTCCGGTTGCCGGCTTGAATCATGTTCAGGTCCGTTGGTGTTGTTCTCTGTCATACCGGCATTGGGACTCCTGCTGTTTTTCACGCACAGGATAGGGTTGTATATCGAGTCCCTATGGTTTTTCGGGGCTTTGTGCCTGATGGGGTTCGCTGCGCGCAGCAGGACAAACATTCTCTTTTTTGCGGCGGCCGGTGCAGTCGCACTGCTGTCTTTCTCCATGGCTTCCTTTCCGGTGACCGTCTTGCTTATGGTTTTGCTGTCGCTGCTTGTGTTTGTCGGAGGCAAGGCCGGTGGTGCTGCTGCGGGATATTCAAGGCTTGTTGTTCCGCTGTTGCTTGTCGGTGTCGTGGCGTTGCTTGTGAAGTGCAGCTCTGCCTCGCTGGGCTTTATTCCTTTCGGAAAGAGATGGTGGCATGCTGCGGGAGCGGAGAACAGGCTTTTGCCGTTTCTGTCATTGTTGTCGGCACCGGTTTTGCTGATGTTTGTTCCGAGGGTCAAGAGGGCAGGGCGGCAGGTAGTTCTGGAGGTGTTGGTCTGCGTGCTTGTCTGCCTGTCCGGCTACAGCTACATGACAGGCAACGATGACAGCCTGACGTCGGAAACGGTATACAGATACACGGACTATGCCGAAAACGGCGAATGGGGCAGACTGCTGGATGAAATCCGCAACGGAACGGACAACACCAATCTGTTCTACGTCCAGTGCGCTTTGCTTGCCGAGGCCAAGTTAGGCACAATGCCCGACAATCTTTTCAGCTATCCTGTCAACACTCCGGAAATGTTCTGCCCGCGCTATGAGAACAAGCCTTATGCAACGGATTTCTGCCGTATATTCTACAGGGAACTGGGTGTCTACGACGAGGCTTTCCATCAGGCTTTTGAATACGGGATGAAAGTGTCGCCTGAGTCGGGGTTCTGCTTTTCCTCTCTGCGCCACATGACGGAATATGCGGTCAGAAAGGGCGACGTGGAACTGGCGGAGAAATACTTGTCTCTGTTGGAAAAGACATCGTGCCACTCTGACTTTGTCGCAGAACAGCGCAGACTGCTGGAAGTCAGCCATAAGGCAGGGGATCCGCTAAGAAGCCGCGACTTTGTCAAGGCCTTTCATTTCAATTCCGAGATGGCTCATCTGCTGGATCATGACAGAAACAACAGGATTGTTTCGGACTATCTGCTGTGCGGACTCCTGCTGACCAAGAATCTGGAGATTTTCAAGACGGTTTTGATAGACTTGTCGGAAAACTACAAGGATACAGTGTTGCCGAGGGCTTATGCCGAGGCGGCAGCAATGATCAACCATCTGAAGCCAGGCATATTCGGCGGCTCTGTGAAGTACTCGCCTGACTACGACCGTCAGTTTGAACAGTTCCTGGCATTGCACAACTCGGGTCAGGACGACTCCGTCTTCAAGGGAACGTTCTGGTACTACTACGTATACGCCGGGATTCCGTCGCTGGCCGAATGGCAGAACGCTGGACACAGCGCCACCTCGTGACGCTCCGCTTCGTGTAAGCCTGACCATACATGAAAAAGCCCGAAGCGCATTGTGTGCTTCGGGCTCGGTGCTTTCGTGTCGTCTTGAAAGGCGTGGGGTATTAGAAGTTGTCGGGGTGAATCTCGAAAAAGGACTGCGGGTGGGCGCAAACCGGGCATACGGAGGGTGCCTGTGTGCCGACCACGATGTGGCCACAGTTGCGGCACTCCCAAACCTTGACTTCGCTCTTGGCGAAGACCTCCTGATTCTCGATATTGTGGAGCAGGGCACGGTATCGCTCTTCGTGGTGTTTCTCTATTGCGGCGACCATACGGAATTTTTTGGCGAGGGCGGTGAAACCCTCTTCTTCTGCCGTCTTGGCGAAGCCCTCGTACATGTCTGTCCATTCATGGTTTTCGCCTTCGGCTGCAGCGGTAAGGTTTTCCGCTGTGTTGCCGATGCCTTGCAGTTCTTTGAACCACAGTTTGGCGTGTTCCTTTTCGTTGTCGGCGGTTTTCATGAAGATCTCGGCCATCTGCTCAAATCCCTCTTTTTTTGCCACAGAAGCAAAATAGGTGTATTTGTTGCGTGCTTGTGATTCTCCGGCAAAGGCGGCCTCCAGATTCTTCTCTGTCTGTGTTCCTGAATACTTGTTTGTCATAGCGGTAAGTGTTTAAAAGTTTTTTGATGTGAACGATGCAAAATTATATATAAATATGGCTCTCTCCAAAAATAAATCGGTATTTCAATGGCTAATTTCGGCAAGGGCGGACAAACGGATGTGGACAATGCCGAAATTAGCCATCAGTTTGCTAAATTTGTAGCGTAATTTGGTTCTTGCGTATGGTCAGTGACAAGTTGGATACGGTGTATGCCGCAGTCTGTGAGGCTCCGAGCGGCAACGGTTTCCGGGTGGAACACATGCCGGAATTGTTTGCGCAAAGTTCAGTGGACGACTGTTGCCCCCACGTACACTCGTTCTACGAGATATTGTGGTTCTGGGAAGGCAGAGGCCGCCACATGATAGATTTTGTTGACTACGAAGTGGGCCCCGACACCGTCTTCTTCCTTTCTCCCGGTCAGATTCACCGCTTTGACGTAAAGGAAGGCTATAAAGGGGTGGCGGTAAAGATGTGTACGGATTTCATGAAGGACGAAAATGAATATGAGAGCCTGTTTGTGAAATACAGTCTCTTCTATCCGTTTGGCACGGCCTCGTGTTACACCGTTGATAGCCGGACTGCCGCGATGTTGCGGCAGTTGGTGGCGGAAATGGAGGAGGAGGCTTTGCGCGCAGGGGAATTTGGCAACATCGACATACTGAAATCGCTCTTGAGGGTGTTTCTTGTGAAAGTCCTGAGGTGCGGTAGCCGGGAGAATGATGCCCGTCCCGATGACTTGAAACCGGCTCATGTCTTGTTCCTGCAGTTCAGAAAACTTGTCGAAAACGAGTACAAGAGCCTTCACACTGTTCAGGAATACGCTGACAGGCTCAACGTGGCGGTGCGCACCCTCAACAAGTGCGTGAACGACTACGCCCGGATGTCGCCGCTGGCGTTCGTCAACAGCCGCATAGCACTTGAGGCGAGACGGATGGTGCGCTACTCCAACATGATGTTCAAGGAGATTGCCTCCGAACTGGGGTTCGGGGAACCGTCGTATTTCGTGAAGTTCTTCAGGCGCCAGACCGGCTATCTGCCTTCGGAATTCCGCATACGGAACGAAGTCGCACACAGCCTGTCAAAGAGGGGAGAGTGATATTTTGTCAACATACATGACATCAAAACAGGATAAAAGATGGAAAGAACAGCATTGATAACGGGAGCAACCAGCGGCATCGGCAGGGGTTGTCTGCACCATGGTAGCCAACCCCGAAAAGCTCCAAGTGCGTCCATATAACCAAGTGCGTTTATACAATAGGTATAGCATATCGCATGCATACATTCTGTTACTGCACTTTTTTGCGACAAACCCTGCCGAATTAACAGAATTTAACACTGGGGGGGGTGATTCTTGCCCGCCATTTGGCTACCTTTGCCACTCGAAAGCGAAAC
>CAVEQO010000001.1:0-116314 GCA_963617965.1 Anaerovoracaceae bacterium | reverse complement strand
TCAGTTGGTTAGAGCACCTGACTGTTAATCAGGGGGTCGTTGGTTCAAGCCCATCCTGAAGCGCAAAATCCGGGAGCGGATCGTGTGCGTAAGTACATGAAGAGACACATCAGAAATCAATGCTTCAGTAGCTCAGTTGGTTAGAGCACCTGACTGTTAATCAGGGGGTCGTTGGTTCAAGCCCATCCTGAAGCGCAAAAAGCCCCCGCGAAAACTGTTTCGCGGGGGCTTTTTCGTATCCGCTCCATTACAGAAGCGTGACAACGAGGAAACCAAGCCGTGCGGCTGCACCTCAGTCCTCGACGAGATTGTGTCCTGTCATTTCCTTGGGTTGCTTCAGTCCCATGATATGCAGAATGCTCGGAGCCACGTCGGCAAGAATGCCGTTCTGCACCTTGGCGTTCCTGTTTTCGCTGACATAGATGAAAGGCACGGGATTAAGCGAGTGTGCCGTGTTCGGAGTCCCATCATCATTGACGGCATGGTCTGCATTGCCATGGTCTGCTATGATGATCGTTTCGTAACCCGTCTCGTTGGCGGCCGCAACCACGTCCTTCACGCAGTTGTCCACGGCGGTGACGGCCTTTTCTATTGCCTCATAGACACCAGTGTGTCCCACCATGTCGCCATTGGCAAAGTTCACCACAATGAAATCATACTCGTCTTTTCTGATTGCCTCAACGAGCTTGTCCTTCACCTCGTATGCCGACATTTCGGGCTTGAGGTCATATGTAGCCACCTTGGGAGACGCAACGAGAATGCGGTCTTCACCCTCGTAGGGTGTCTCACGGCCGCCGTTGAAGAAAAACGTCACATGGGCATATTTTTCGGTCTCTGCGGTATGGAGCTGTTTCAACCCCTTGGAACTGACATACTCGCCGAGGGTGTTCTCCACGTTTTCTTTCGGAAACAGAATGCCTACGCCCTTGAAGTTTGCATCATAAGGGGTCATGCAGTAGTATTTGAGGTTGGGGACGGTACGCATGCCTTCTTCGGGCATATCCTGTTGCGTAAGCACCACGGTAAGTTCCTTCGCGCGATCGTTGCGGTAGTTTATGAACACCACGGCATCGCCTTCCTTTATACGCCCGTCAACATTGGCGTTCACCAGCGGTTCCATGAACTCGTCAGTATTCTTGTGGTCTTCGGTGTCAGAATCATAGCAATACTGCACGCCTTCCACCATATTGTCAACCTCCTTGCCTTTCCCGTTGACAAGCTGGTCATAGGCGACCTTGATGCGGCTCCAACGTTTGTCACGATCCATGGCATAGAACCGCCCTATGATGGAGGCTATGGCAGCCCCGTTTTCCTCGCACACGCCGGTGAGTTTCTCTATAAAGCCCTTGCCGGAGCGCGGGTCAGTGTCGCGCCCGTCCATGAAACAGTGTACGAATGTCCTCCCGTCAAGACCGTATTCATGGGCTGTTTCCACAAGTTTGAACAAGTGGTCAAGCGAAGAGTGTACGCCGCCCGTTGAGGTAAGCCCCATAAGGTGGAGGTTCTTGCCGTTTTCCTTGGCGTAGGTGTAGGCTTCGTTCACCCTGTCCTTGATGGAGCCATCCGCACACGCACGGTTAATTTTCACGAGATCCTGATAGACTATACGTCCGGCACCTATGTTGAGGTGCCCCACCTCCGAATTGCCCATCTGCCCGTCAGGCAGACCCACATATTCCCCGCTGGCCTGCAGCTCCGAATGAGCGTAGGTCTTGTTAAGGTAATCCATGTAAGGGGTCGGGGTAGAATAGATAACGTTGCCCTTGTCCTTTTTCCCGATTCCCCATCCATCGAGAATCATGAGAAGTGCTTTCTTTGCCATCGTAATTATGTTTTTGTATCTGTTGAATCTGTTTTGGAGTGCCCTTAGATTCCCTGCACAACCTCTATATCGGTTTTTGCGCCCGTGGCCGAGACGAGAGTAACCTTGCCGGTACGCTCAACTCCCGTGGTGTTGGATGCCAGGCTGACAGAGGTCTCAAACGCTACTCCTTTGTATGTGCCTTCAAAGACGTCGCCCGACACCGTTATCCATGTGTCTGCAGTAGTTATCCGCGTTCTGTCGTACACGGTAAACGCCACCTTGGCAGAAGCGGCACCGCCGTTCAGTCTCATTACGAACAACGGGGTGTTCACGGCCTGGCTCTTGGCAGGCTCTGTCACGTTGAGATGCCCCAACTGCTTGACTACCAGTCCCACTTTCTTGCCGTTCGCCTCCACGTTGATAGTTGTCACACGGTCTTCACCCGTGGTGTTGGCATCCAGCACTATGCGCTCTTTCTTGCTCAGAGCCTGACCGTATACATACGCGAACTTGTAGCCTACGGTAGGCAATGCCGTTTGCCTGAATTTGATCCAGTCGCAGTTGGTGTTGGCGCTCCAGCTGTCCGTGGACACAACTTCCACGGAATCGCTGGTCTGGTCAGCGTAGTAGCCGATCGGATTGGAGCCGGAAGAAACGGCCCTTATATTAAGCGTGTGCATATCGGGGTCGTCTTTGCTGCAGCCCGCAAGGAAAACGGATGCGCACAGCGTCAAAGCCAGAAACAACGGAAGCTTTTTCATAGTCATCAGTTTTTTTGTTTTGTTTCTGCAAAGTTACTAATTTATTTTTGCCCCCTACAGGCGACACCAGATTAAAAACACTTCCGATGGGATAACACGGACGGAAATTCCGATGCGTCAGAGTTTTCCAACGCCCGGAAAACTCTGTTTTTCGCCATGTCGCAGCCCGTTGCACACAAAAGGAAAGAAATTCTGTTTTCCATACCGAGAACCGGCTCACCTATACATACCCGTTTTCTACAGAACCGTATTGCACTGCCCGTCCCGGCAAAAAAGAAAAACGCAGGAAACGCTTGGGCATTGACAAAGAAAATCATAATTTTGCAGTTGCGGAACGTCTCTATGAGATTTTCCGTACGCCCTTTTCCCCAAAGGGACGCTCGAATGGTGGAATCGGTAGACACGAGGGACTTAAAATCCCTTGCCCCGGAAGGGGCGTGCGGGTTCAAGTCCCGCTTCGAGTACTGCACACATATACGCACGAAAGCCGCAAGTTCCGTGATGGCACTTGCGGCTTTCGTGCGTATATGTGTTCCTATCTCAACAAATGAATGTTGAGCCGGGCGCACTCCCGGCGCATCTGCTCGGGCCAGATGGAACACTGTATCTCGCCTATATGGGCCTTCTTGAGATACAGCATGCACAAGCGCGACTGCCCTATACCGCCGCCGATGCTGAGCGGCAGCGTTCCGTCAAGAAGCCGACGGTGAAAGTACAGTTCCTTACGGTTCTCCTTGCCGCTCGCCTTCAGCTGCCGCAGTAGCGACTCCTTGTCCACACGTATGCCCATCGATGAAATCTCCACGGCACGTTCGAGCACATCGCTCCATATCATGATATCGCCGTTGAGGCCGGGCAGCCCAAGACTTGAAACGGTTGAATAGTCATCGTAATCCGGGGCGCGCCCGTCATGCGGTTTCCCGTCGCCCAACTCGCAGCCGATGCCAATGATGAACACCGCACCCTTCTCACGGGTAATGGCATTCTCGCGCTCCTTGGGTGTCATGTCGGGATATCTGCGGCGCAATTCCTCGGAGTGTATGAAGAAAATCTCCGGCGGCAACGACGGCCTGATCTGCGGATATGTTTCGCACACGAGGAACTCCGTGCGCAGCAAGGCCGCATAGATATCGTTTACCGTTGATTCCAGAAACTCCACGTTGCGCTGGTCTGCCGTGATGACCCGTTCCCAGTCCCACTGGTCCACATAGAGGGAGTGGAGGTTGTCGAGTTCTTCG
Source organism: Anaerovoracaceae bacterium (assembly GCA_963617965.1). Lineage (GTDB taxonomy): Bacteria > Bacteroidota > Bacteroidia > Bacteroidales > Bacteroidaceae > UBA6382. The sequence goes on along the minus strand of CAVEQO010000001.1, from coordinate 112,511 downwards.
TCTGCGCGTATGGCGTTCATGTCGGTATATATGCCGTAGCCTGGTTGAATTTTGTATTCCGCCAGCGTGAGGCGTTTCCATTTTGCAAGAGAATGTACGACCTCCGCCACCTGGTCTCCCAGATCCTTGATGGGGAAATTGACCGCGCGCTCCGTGCCGTTGAGATCATCGTTGATGCCCATGCCGCGGAGCACGAACAGCGGGCCCGTGACACGCTGCAGCTTGAGACCTGTGGCCAGATTCTGCTGAAAGAAATCCTTTATCTTCTTTATGCCCTGCTCCGTCTGCCGGGAGTCCAGCAACGGCTTGTAGGGCGGTATGTCATACACTTTACTCATGGCTCTTTTTTGTTAACTGCTACAAAATTACACATTATTTTTGTATGCCAATACATTTTGCAAGAATCTGTTGCGAAATCATGCAACTTTGTCAACAAAACGGCATTCCGCTCTTTTGGACGCAGAATGCCGTGTAGTATAAGAACCGGGCAAGCCCTCCCCTATTCCTGTTTCTGCTTGTCGGCTTTCTTTTTGGACATGGAATTGAACTTGTAGCACACGTGCAGCAGGGCAAAGCGCGGCACCGAGTTGTACCACCGTTCGGTGCGCCCCTGAGCGTTGACCACGTTCTCCACGTTGCTGATTTGATTGAGCAGGTCGTGGGTCTCTATTCTCAGCACGAGAGCTTTTGACTTGAGGAACGCGCGGGATATGTTCATGTTCCATATGACGCGGTTGTCATTCATCGACGGTTCGCTGTAGCCGCGCCGTGAGTAGACAACCAATTGTGTGTCATACTCAATGCCGGCCACGAGCGGTCCGGTCATCCCTATGCCATAGTTGAAGTCCACGGCGTTGAGCCTATTGAAGTTGTCGCGGCTACTGTTCTGCATACGCCATGTGGCACCGCCCCTGGCCTCTACCCTGAATTTCTTGTAGGAGTACGACAGGGTCAGACTTTCACGCACAGTCCAGTTGTGCACGGTGCTGCGCAGAGGCATGGACTCTCCGCCGGTTGTCTCGGTGATGTAGTCCACGTTGTGGTTATAGCCGGCATCGAGGTTCTCGCGCAACGTAAGACGGTCTTTCTTGTCAATGGCACGGGAGATGTTGCCGCCGGCCGAAATGTTCCAGTTGCCGTTGATGTTGCGGGGCCGGTAGGTCGTGATGCCTGTGGAGCGGTCGTAGGTGGTGGTGGAGGCTACAGCATTGCCGGTCTGACTCCACGACACGTTGGCACCATAATTCTGCATATGTTTGGACTTGGTGCGCCAAAGGCTGAAGTTGGCGGTATTGACACAGGTGTTCTTCAGGTTGGCGTTGCCCCGCGAAATGAACAGGGGATCAGTGTCGTCCACAAGGTCAAGCAGGTAGCCCATCGACGGAACCGAGACCATGCGGTTGTAATACACGCGATAGTTCACCACATCGCCCGTGGTCTTGTTGTTTGACCATTTCTGGAGAGTCAGACCCGGCGATAGAGCCGTGAGGTTGACCGTCTTGCGCTGCCCGTTGCGGGTGCGGGTATCCGTTATCCCATGCTCTTCCATGCGCAGGGGCAATTCCAGACTAAGATTCCAGTCTTTGGGCAAGGTCAGCCTAAACTCAAGACTGGGGATGTGTACGGAAGACGTGACTGTGCGGTTGTACGAGTTGCGCAGGTCGCGGGCAAGGTTCAGCGAGTCGCGCATGGATGGCAGAGTGCCCATCGGATGGCGGTCAAAGTCGCCCCACCCGGGCAACGAATCCAACCGGTAGCGATCAGGGTTGTTCTTGTTGCTGGTGTACCTGTACGTGTAGGAGAACTCCGTTGTGGCTTTTTTGCCCAACTGTAGACCGTAGCTGACAGCCGCCTCAACGGTAAGTGCCTTCGAGGGGCTAAGCCCGAATACATTCTGGAAGTCCTCTTTCTGCGACTGGCGGTTGTCAAGCTTGTAGTGTTGGAAGTTTTCCGTGCGGTTGTCCGAATAGTCCACCAAATAGCGCACCATCATGTCGTTGCCGTATATGGGCGAGAGGAAAAAAGAAGACGCAGCAGAGTTGAGTGCCGTTGTCCTGGTCAGCGACTGTGTGGCGTTGAGCACGGTGTTGAGTCTCATGCGCTCCAGACGCTGACTGCCCATGGGCATGAAGAGACTGTCAAGCGAGGCCAGACGATAGGAGTCGCGTGGGTCGTCGCTGAAAGTTGCGCTGTTGGAACCCGCGATGCCTCGTGTGCGCGAATAGGAGCCGCCCAAAGGGCAAAATGACAAAAAGAACTTGTCAAGATCCGGTCTCTCGATGGTCACCCCCCAATCCACCCTGTCGCTGCTGTTGCGGGTGGTGCTGCGCATACGGCTGTAGGTGTCGCCCGAGTTGAGATAGGTTGTCGAAGAGGTCTCCGTCCTGTTGTCCTCCGACCGGTGGCTTCCGTCAAGTCTGACGTTGCCTTTCAGCATGGCTTTGTCGTACATGAGCCGCAGGCCTCCCTGCTTGCTGTAGCACACCCCGTTGCCCAATACGCCGCCATCCCAGAACTCGCCGCTGCCGTTAGGGGTGACGGCCTGGTTGGTGTTGTTCAGATTGGCATAGGCCATGAACTTCCACACGCTGCTGAAATATATCAGGGCCAGACGCGTGGAAAACCTGTTGGAAGTGCCGTAGGCGAGATCGGCATTGGCTATCCAGCCCTTCTGGTACTGTTTCTTGAGCCTCACGTCAATTACCAGTTTCTTCATTTCCTCACGTTTGATGGAGTCCCTCACCACGGAGGCGCCGTCGCCATCCTTGCGGTACACCTGGACTTTCTTCACCGTATAGGCGGGCAGGTTGTCGAGTGCCAGCTTCGGATCGCCGTCAAAGAAATTCTTGCCGTCCACCAGCAGGGTTTCCACTTTCTTGCCGTTGTGGTATATCTCGCCGCTGTTCCTTATTTCCATACCCGGCATTTCAGCCAGAAGCTTGTCGAGCATAGACCCTTCAGCCACGTTGAACGCATCGGCATCATACTCCACCGTGTCGCCCTTGACAACCATCTTGATGCGGGTGGCAGTCACGACGGCCTCACCCAGCATATGTTCCTTTGGTTTCTTGCACACCTTGTAGTCTTTGTTCCACATGATGGTGTATTTGTGGTACTGGCGGTCGGGAATGCGGAGCTCCTGCACCTCAGACACATAGCCGTCAATGTCAAAACGGATCTTGTAGTTTCCGCCGCAGGGCAGCTTGAAACGGTAGCCGCCGGGGACGGAATAACTGAATGTGGCGAATTTCTGCTCTTTCTGTGCGAAAAGGGTGTCAGTAACCACGATGGAGTCGCGCTCGTTGAACACGGTGACCATTCCCTTCTCCAGTCGCTCACCGGTGAACAAATCCGTCACCCCGCCCCACACGCTTATCGAATCCTTGCGCACCGCCTGTCCGGCACGGACAGTCATCAGGGAAAACAGGCACAAGGCCACGCATAGCAGCGACCGGGCAGAGAGAGTGGCAGGGGATGTTGGTTTCATGCGTTTTTCACGTTTATGGTTTTATGCTGCAAAGGAAAATGTTTTTTCTTATATGACCAAATCACATGGGGGGGGTATTTCTGCTACAAATATGTTACAAAAATGTTTCGTCCCAAGACACGGCAGCGCGGAATCGCCGTCAGCGCAAACCGGCGACCTGATGTGCAGCCTCCTCCAGTTCGGTATACCACTCCGCACCGAAACGTTTCACAAGGGGTTCTTTCAAAAACCTGTAGACAGGCATCGACAGGCGGTAGCCCTTATCCACCGCATCGCGGCAAATGCTCCACCGATGATAGTTGAGACCATAGAGCACCTCGCCACCCACATTGAATTTCTTGATCCTTATGGGGTAGAGCGAGCAGCTTACCGGCTTGTCTACGGCAAACAGCCCCCAGTTTTTGGCGCGCTCAATGGCACACAGGCATCCGCCCTTGTCATCGCGACAGGCAAAGACGCAGTCCCTGCCGTCCACTATGCCGGTCACGAGGTCGCCCTCTCTGTCCACGTAGGCCACTCCCTGACGACGTATGACCTCAAGCGCTCCCGGCGCAAGGTCGCCCTCTATAAGCGGCAGAATGCCCTCTATGGCAGCCACCTCGTCAAGGGTCACCGGTGCACCGGCATCGCCCTCGATGCAGCACACACCCCGGCACGCCTTATAGTTGCAGCAGAACTGCTCCCTGAAAATGTCTATGGAGCAAAGCACGTTGCCCACCTGTATGATACCAATCCTGTTGTCCATGCCAAACAATGAAAATTTCCGAAAGTCCAAAAGTAGCGTTTTTTGCCGAGACAAACGCAACGGAGAACCATATAACGTATGCAGACCACGGAACGGAACGGCAGCAACAACTTTTTTTCGGAAAGAGCTTAATTTCTTGCCGCCTTTTCCCTTTTAACTGTTACAGGCGCAATGCTGCGCCTTACAGTCAACAAATATTAACCAACAAAAAAACAAAAAGCAATGAAACGAGTATTCAATCTTCTGGTCGTGGACGAGAGCGGCAGTATGGACATCATACGCAGACAGGCTCTCGCGGGCATCAACGAAACCCTCGGAACCATCAGAAAAATGCAGGAGGCGCATCCCGATATGGAGCAGCGTGTAACCCTACTCACCTTTGACAGCGACCACACACGGTTCATCTACGACAACGAGAGGATCTGCCGGACAAAAAACCTGACGGAGAAAGACTACTGCCCGTGCGCCGCCACGCCGCTCTACGATGCCATAGGCAGGGGCATCTCCAAAATCAATGCACAGGCCTCGGGGGATGACTCCGTACTGGTGACCGTCATAACCGACGGCGAGGAGAACAGCAGCGTGGAATACAGCCTTAAGATGATCAAAAACCTCATCGGCAAACTCAAGGAACAGCACTGGACATTCACGTTCATCGGCACCGATGACCTCAACGTGGAGGAGATGGCACACGATATGGGCATCAACAACCACCTCTCTTTCGCACAGGACGAGACAGGGACGCGGGAGATGTTCGAGCGTGACAGGAAAGCCCGGATGGACTATTGCGCCAACGTGGCGGAGGGCTGTGTGAAAACGGACTACGACTATTTCCAGAACAAGCGCACGAAGAAGTGACGCCCATAGACGTGTACAGCAACACGGGCTCTGTCGGCTAATGAAATGCGGTCAGAGCCCGTGCCGCTCACGACCGACGGGAAAGAATCCTACAGGCAGTCCCAAAAGTTCCGGGGCAGACTGACATTGGCAAGGTCGGCAGCCCGACGGAACAGTGGAGCGATGTCCTCCGGCTCAAAGCCGGCAATGCCGCAACCTATGGGCGTGACAAGAAAACGCAGCTCGGGGTGAGCTTCGGCGAAAGCGGCAAATTCGTCCACATAGGGGCGTATGGTATCCACTCCGCCCTGCATGGTCGGAATGGCATAGCTCTGCCCCTGCAGCCCCACGCCTTTTCCCATCACGGCACCGAATTTCAGAAAAGCCAGACGGGCAGCACCGCCTCCGTGCATGCCGGCAAGATTGCTGCCGAACACAAAGATTTCGTTCTCTTCCAGCGTGTCTATCCACTCAGGAGTGACACGCCAATGTCTGTTGTTGTCCATTGTCATCACAGCTCTGTTTTCCATAAGGATGGCAGGTGCACAGCACGGTGCACCATAGTCGTCCTGCACACTTGGCATATATTCGACGGCATTGAAATTGCGCCTGAAATAAGGGATTACCACATCGCGCATCATTTTGGTATAGCGTTGTGTCACTGCCGACGGGGTCATCCCCAACTGCGCTGCGATCTCCTTGCCCTTAAAGCCGTCAACGAACAGCATACGCAGGATCACGGCATTCTTGCCGTCACGCCCGTAATATGCCCGGCAAAGTTCCTCTATCGTGTTGCGGAACTCCTCGGCGAAACAGTCGCAGGTCACGTCAAAACACAGATCCGTGCGCTCCATCCGCTCTTCAAAACTCACGTTGCCGCGCTCTTTCTCCTGCTCCCTGAGCTTGTCAAGAACCAAATAGCGGAAACCGTTGACCATCCATGTCAGGAGGCTCACGGAAGGACTTCTGTCTTCCAGCTGGCGGAAATCGTGAGCATAGAGCTTGAGGTAATATTCGTGGGCGAGCGAAAAGAAGTCCATACCGGGCTTGCGGACCAGACCGTAACGCCTGTTGAAAACACCGTAGGCAATCTTGCAGTAGTCGTAGAAGTACTTGCGCACTATATTACCGTCGCCCCGGCGGAAGCCCTCGACGATATCATTTGCCGAAAGGTCTCCGGCTTTTTCTGTGGCAGATGGTGTCATTGGTTCTAATGTTTTCGGGCTGTGCCGTGGCAAAACCCGTCTGCAAAAATAGCGAAAAGAAACAGACGGGCAAGAAAGGCGACCGCTTTTGTGTCGGGAAAAGCAACGGGACGGCTTATTGGGACGGCTTTACTGCATCTAATCCGCCTGAAATGCGTAACTTTGCCCCACTTATTGAAACAAAACAAACACACCATGTCAGAAAATCTTTTCAGCACACTACCCTACAAGATTGCCGACAAAAGCCTCGAGGCTTTCGGCCGCGAGGAAATCAGGATTGCCGAACACGAAATGCCGGGGCTTATGGCCCTGCGTGCCAAATACGGCGAGACCAAGCCGCTCATGGGCGCACGCATCACAGGTTCGCTCCACATGACCATACAGACCGCCCTGCTCATAGAGACTCTCAAGACTCTTGGTGCGGAAGTGAGGTGGTGCTCCTGCAACATATATTCCACCCAGGATCATGCGGCGGCCGCCATCGCCATGGGCGGCACACCGGTGTTCGCATGGAAAGGCGAAAGCCTTAGCGACTATTGGTGGTGCACACTGCAGGCCCTCAACTACGGCGACGAATATCCCAACATGATTGTCGATGACGGCGGCGACGCCACACTCATGATACACCTCGGTGTGAAAGCCGAAGACGATCCCTCTGTGTTGGACTCCCCTTCGGAGAGCGACGACGAGCGCGAGCTGAAACACATCCTCAAAAGAGTGCTGCAGGAGAAGCCACGCTACTGGCACGAAGTGGCCGCCCGCATCAAGGGTGTCAGCGAGGAGACCACCACCGGCGTACACCGCCTCTACAACATGCAGGCCAAGGGCGAGTTGCTCTTCCCTGCCTTCAACGTCAACGACTCCGTGACCAAGAGCAAGTTTGACAATCTCTATGGCTGCCGCGAGAGTCTGGTGGACGGCATCAAGCGCGCCACCGACGTGATGCTGGCGGGCAAGACCGCCGTCGTGGCAGGCTACGGCGATGTGGGCAAGGGCTGTGCACAGAGCCTCAAGAGCTACGGTGCCCGTGTGCTCGTGACTGAAATAGACCCCATCTGCGCACTGCAGGCCGCCATGGAGGGCTTCGAGGTTGTCACTATGGATGAGGCAGCTCCCCGTGGTAACGTGTTTGTGACCACCACCGGCAACATCGACGTGATTACGGTGGATCACATGAGGCAGATGCCCGACGAGGCCATAGTGTGCAACATCGGGCACTTCGACTCGGAGATACAGGTAGAAAAGCTCAAGAAAGTGGAGGGCATAAGGCACACAAACATCAAGCCGCAGGTGGACAGCTATCTCTTCCCCGACGGGCACCACATAACTCTGCTGGCTGACGGTCGCCTGGTGAATCTGGGCTGCGCCACGGGACACCCGAGCTTCGTGATGAGCAACTCGTTCACAAACCAGACTCTGGCACAGATAGAACTCTTCACCAACAACTACAATGCTGGTGTCTACGTGCTGCCGAAGAAGCTCGACGAGGAAGTGGCGCGACTCCATCTGGAACGCATCGGCGCCCACCTGAGCAAACTCAGCCCAGAACAGGCCGCCTACATCGGAGTGCCGCAGGAAGGCCCGTTCAAAGCCGACAACTACAGATACTGAAAACAAGCGGACAGCAGGCCCACACTCTAACAAAATTCCACAATGCAGATACTGAAAAAAATATGGCCGGATGCTTTGGCCGTAGTATTGTTTGCCGCTATCGGATTCGTGTATTTCCTCACTCCCGTGAGCCAAGGAATGGTGCTGTCTGGCTCTGACCACACCGGGGCGATAGGCAGCGGACGCGAACTGACGGAATACCATGAACGTACAGGCGAGGAAACCCGCTGGACAAACTCGCTGTTTTCGGGAATGCCCACCTACCAGATGTCGCCGTCCTATGGCTCACGCTCCACACTCAACGCACTGAGGAATATCTACGAACTGGGGCTGCCCACGGTAGTGATGTACGTGTTCATACTACTGTTGGGCTTCTACATACTGATGCGCGCTTTCGGCTACAAGCCGTGGCTGTCTGTCCTGGGGGCTGTGGCATGGGCGTTTTCGTCGTATTTCTTCATCATCATAGGGGCGGGTCATATATGGAAGGTGCTTACGCTGGCTTTCATCCCGCCTACCATTGCGGGCATGGTGCTGTGCTACCGGGGCAAATACCTGTGGGGCGGCAGTGTGCTTGCTCTGTTCCTGGCTTTCCAGATACTGTCCAACCACCTGCAGATGACTTATTACTTCCTGCTCGTGATGTTCGTGATGTTCGCAGCATATTTCATCGATGCCATCCGCCACAAACAGCTGAAGAACTTCGGCAAAGCCACCGCCGCCGTTGCGGTTGCCGCTGCAATTGCCATCACTGCCAACCTCTCAAATCTATACCACACTTACGAGTACAGCAAGGAGACCATGCGCGGCAAAAGCGAACTGGCCACGACCGGGAGTTCAGAGAAGAACGGGCTCTCGGCCGACTACATAACCCAGTGGTCGTACGGTATAGACGAGACATGGACTCTGCTTGTCCCCAACGCCAAGGGAGGAGCATCTGTGCCGTTGTCAAGCAACGAAACAGCCATGAGAAACGGGCGGTACTCTCAGTACTACAGCTCCTTCGGGATGTACTGGGGCGACCAGCCAGGCACGGCAGGTCCGGTATACGTGGGGGCTTTCGTGCTGTTCCTGTTCGTCTTGGGGTGGTTTGTGGTGAAAGGCCCGATGAAATGGGCTCTTTTGATTGCCACGGTAATCTCAGTACTCCTTTCGTGGGGTCACAACTTCATGGGACTTACACAGTTCTGCATTGACCATGTGCCGTTGTACAACAAGTTCCGTACCGTATCATCGATATTGGTAATTGCCGAATTCACCATTCCCCTGCTGGCGGTAATGGCCTTAGCAAGGCTGATAGACGGAAGGAAGAAAGCCGAGCCGTTCAAAATGTGGAAATTCTACACCGCACTGGCACTGACGGCAGGCACGGCATTTCTGTTTGCGGTATTCCCCGATCTGTTTCCGTCCTACACCTCACTCAACGAGCAGGGGCAGCTGGCACAATACCCCGACATACTGGCAGACCTCGCATCGGTGCGCAAGGCGATATTCACCGCCGATGCATGGAGGAGTTTCCTCTTCGTCATAGTGGGGGCCACGATACTGTGGCTGTTCATCAAAAACAAGTTGAAAGCCCTGCCAATGGTATGCATGATTACACTGCTGTGTCTTGTGGACATGTACGGAGTCAACAAACGTTACCTCAACAACGATATGTTCGTGATGCCTGAGCAAATAACCAATTCGTTTGTCAAGAGCGAAGCCGACGAACAGATCCTCCGCGACTCCGACCCGAACTACAGGGTGCTCAATTTCACCACCAACACGTTCAACGAGAACGAGACATCCTATTTCCACAAAAGTATAGGCGGATACAGTGCGGTGAAACTCGGACGCTACCAGGATCTCATAAACAACTACATGACTCCAAGGAGCGGCAACCTCGGCGAGATGCAGCAGGTCATCAAGGCCTTCAACGACAGCCAAGGAGATCTGACGACCGTCAGGGGGGACAGTCTGTTTCCTGTACTCAATATGCTCAATTGCAGATATTTCATTCTCGGAGGAGGGAGTAACCGCACCTTTGCCGTCAGAAATCCGTTTGCCATGGGCAACGCCTGGTTTGTGGACTGCGTCAAGACTGTGGGCACGCCCAACGAGGAGATAGCGGCACTCGGTGTCACAAATCTCCGCAAGACCGCCGTGGTCGACACGTCTTTCGCAGCGATTGCAGGCAATGATGCCGTTGTGACGCACGACTCCACTAGCACCATCCGCCTCACGAAATATGAACCGAACTCTCTTGACTACAAGGCGTCATCGCCTAACGGCGGAGTGGCAGTGTTCTCCGAAGTATACTATCCGGGGTGGACTGCCACCATTGACGGCAAACCCCTTGAAATAGGCCGGGCGAACTATATCCTCCGCATGGCGTACATACCCGCCGGGCAACACACCATACACATGGAATACAAGCCCGACTCCATCAAGACAACCGAGACACTGGCATACATCGCCATTTGTCTGCTCATAGCGGGATTTGCCGTTTCTGCGGGAGTGACCATAAAGAAACAACTCAAGAAAAACACGGACAGACAATGAACAAACCGAGCATACCGAAAGGAACACGTGACTTCTCGCCTGCGGAAACGGCGAAGCGCAACTACATATTCAACACCATACGCGAGGTCTACGCCCTCTACGGGTTTCGCCAGATAGAAACTCCGGCCATGGAGAACCTCACGACTCTCATGGGCAAGTACGGCGAAGAGGGCGACAAACTGCTGTTTAAGATCCTCAACTCGGGGGACTTCCTCAAGGGGATCTGTCCCGAAGAACTTGACAGCGGCGGTACGGGCCGTCTGGCCGCACAACTGTGTGAAAAAGGACTGCGCTATGACCTCACGGTGCCGTTCGCGCGCTATGTGGTGCAGCACCGCGATGAGCTCCAGATGCCGTTCAAACGCTACCAGATACAGCCCGTATGGAGAGCCGACCGACCGCAAAAGGGTCGCTACCGCGAATTCTACCAGTGCGATGCCGATGTGGTTGGTTCAGATTCCCTGCTCAACGAAGTGGAACTGATGCAAATTGTCGACACCGTGTTCTCCAGATTCGGCATCAGGGTGGGCATACATATCAACAACCGCAAGATACTGACCGGACTTGCCGAATATATAGGATTTCCCGACAAAATCACCGAACTTACCACCGCCATTGACAAGCTCGACAAGATTGGACTTGAAAACGTAAAAGCGGAACTGCATGACAACGGCATAAGCGAAGAAGGTATCAGTAAACTCTCGCCCGTATTCAATGCGGAAGGAGACAACATCCACAAGCTGGACACCATCGCCAGGATGCTTGACGGGCAGGAAACCGGAGCAAGGGGTGTCGGGGAAGTCAGGTTCGTACTGGAACAGCTCGGTCAACTCGGACTGACAAATGCCGTGGAGCTTGATCTCACGCTGGCACGCGGTCTTAACTACTACACGGGGTGCATCTTCGAGGTCAAAGCTCTTGACGTGCAGATAGGCTCCATCACTGGCGGCGGACGCTACGACAATTTGACCGGTATTTTCGGAATGCCGGGTCTCAGTGGCGTAGGGATATCATTTGGTGCCGACCGCATCTACGACGTGCTCAACCAACTTGACCTGTATCCCGAGAACGCCATTCAGTCCGCACGAGTACTGTTCATAAACTTCGGCAAGGACGAGGCCGCATATTGTCTCAAGATCGCCACCAGACTACGCAAGGCCGGCATACGTACCGAGATTTATCCCGACTGTGCCAAGATGAAGAAACAGATGGGCTACGCCAATGCCATCGGCGTGCCGTTTGTAGCCCTTGCCGGTGAAAATGAAATAAACTCCAATGTGGTAACGCTTAAGGACATGGCTACAGGACAACAGGAACAGCTCTCCGCCGAAGAACTCATATCAAGGCTTTCTTAAGGACAAACATTGACAGGCGTGTGGAGTGGAACAATACCACTTCACACGCCTGTCACAGCTTCAGGATATAGAAACATGAGGTGGTGAAGAAATTGCGCACCCAGGGAATACTGCCAATGAGCGGTGTAAGGCGACGCGGTTTGAGCCGGAACTTGACCTCATAATGCGGGTTTATAAAATAGAAACGCCGATCCATGACCTGCATGTGCAGTTTTCTGACTATTCTCTCGAATTTCTCTATTGGGCACCGGGTACTCTTGATATTCATCAGTTCGGCAATAACATCATCGGGTTCGCTACCCATCTTGAGCATCGCCTTATAGAGGGAACGAGGCAATATATGATAAAACGGGAGATGGCTGAGCACCTTGCCGCAGCATATCTGCTGGTGTCCCCCAAAAGGCATTTGCCATGCGGGAAACGACATGAACGCCACTCCGCCGGGACGGGCGTATTTCCCCAGATTTTCCACAAACGCCAGCTTGTCGGGGATATGCTCAAGCACGTCATGACATATGATGAGGTCAAACTGGTGCTCAAGTTCCTTGACTGTGAATATGTCTGCGGCAAGAAAAGTGCCGGACAACCCCAGTTCGGCAAAACACCTCTGCGCCGTATCTATGCGCGAAGGCGACAGGTCCACTCCCATTACCGAGCATTCTCTCCGCGCGAAAGGCACGAGATTGCCGCCGTCACCGCAGCCAATCTCCAACACGCGCATACCCTTGAAGAGTTTCTTGAACTGCACGATATACGGCACAAAATATTTTTCGCTGGTAAGAGCCAGTTCCTTGAAATACTGTAGACGGTTTACTTGTCGTTCTTGCATAAATGTTTGATTTTGGAAAGCTGGAGGATATAGTAGGCAATATGCGATAGACCCATAACAAGGGCTATTGACAGCAGGGTGTAGTCAGAGTCCCATCCGGCAGAACCTTGATGCCATAAGCCTGTGATTACACACAGCACCGAGACCGACAGCCCGAGCCACACGAGGGAAGATGTGCCCTCTCGGTCGGATGACGGCTCAAGATGGCTGCGCCGCATACCATAGGCATGGTAGATGTCAAGCCCTATCAGCATCCACAGCACGAGGCGTATCCACGTATCGGCAGGAAGACTCAGAGCAACGACAAAGCACGATATGATTCCCAGCAGCGGTACCCATGGGACCCATGGCACCCGGAACGCCCTGGGGGCGTCGGGCAACGACTTGCGCATGATGATGATGCCCGCGCATACAAGGATAAAGGCAAACAGCGTACCTATGCTGCACATCTCACCAGCGACCCCGGCAGGCACGAATGCGGCCAACGACCCTACTACCAGCATGAGCAGGAGCGAGTTGCGTGCAGGGGTGCGGAAACGCCTGTGGAGACGGGAGAAAAGCGGCGGTAGCATACCGTCGCGGCTCATGCTCATGAAAATGCGGCTCTGCGCCATGAGCGTGCCCATGATAACGGAGCAATAGCCAATGAGGATTGCGAGTATTATGACCTTGTTCAGCCATGGATAAGCGGGTCTGACAATGCCGTAGGCATCGGGAACGCCCATTTTTGAAATGGCTATGGCCACGGGCGCGATGCCCTCACTGCCCCGAAAATCAGTGTAGTGGGCTACGCCGGTCATTACATGGGCAAACAGCAAATACAGCAGGAGGCAAACCGCCAGCGAGCCGAGTATTCCTATCGGCATATTGCGCCGGGGATTGCGGGTCTCCTGCGCCGTGGTGCTGACCACGTCAAAACCCAGATAGGCAAAGAATATGATGGCGGCACCGCGCAGTACACCCGAAATGCCAAATTCGCCTATTGTCCCTGTATTTTCGGGCAGGAAAGGCGTATAGTTGTCGGTATTGATGTATTTCCATCCCAACACTATGAACACTACAATAATCCCTAACTTCATAAAGACAACAATGAAATTAAACACGGCACTCTCCTTTGTTCCCCTTACCAGAAGCAGGCTTATGGCGACAACAACCAGAAGGGCGGGCAAATTCATTATGCCGCCCTCCCAGGGACAGGCAGAGAATTCCGGCGGCACTGTTATGCCAACATCATCAAGGAATGCCACCAGATAGCGACTCCACGAAATACTTACGGTAGTTGCCGCCACGCTATATTCCAAGACAAGATCCCACCCGATAATCCATGCCACCAGTTCGCCCATGGTTGCATAGGAATAGGTGTATGCACTACCGGCAATGGGTATCATGGAGGCAAATTCGGCATAACACAGCCCCGCAAAGCAACAGCATACAGAAGCTATGACAAACGACACGACGATGGCAGGGCCTGCATTGTTGGCGGCGACCAGTCCGGTGATGGAGAACAATCCTGCACCGACAATGGTTCCGACACCAAGGGCAATCAAGCTGACAGGACCCAACACCCTTCTGAGGGAGCCGGAGCCGCTGTCACGGGCTTCTTCCTGCAACAGGCTCAATGGCTTGCGTATGAAAATTGACATATATGGTATGTTATTGTTCTTTGTTTCTTATCAGCGGACGGGTCTGTTCCATGAGCCTGTAAAGTTCGTCCACTGTCTCTGCGCGAAGCATTGCGATGCGGTGTTCACGGAAGTTCGGAAGTCCCTTGAATAGCGGTGTAGCCGCAAGATGCCGGCGCACATGGAGGATGCCCCGGTATTCGCCGATATGACTGACGCTTGTCTGTACCTGTTTTTTGAGCACGTCAAGTTTCCAGTCGGGTGTCATAGGTTCGTAGTCGCTCTGCACGGCAGAACTTGCATCAATGGGCGCATCAGGATGCAGGGCATCATGAATTTCCTTGAATATCCATGGCCGCCCGAACGAAGCGCGCCCCACCATGACAGCGTCAACTCCGTAGTCACGAAACGCATCAACGGCCTTGGAGGCCGAATCAATGTCTCCGTTGCCTATGACGGGTATGTGCAGTGCAGGGTTTTTCTTCAGTTCTCCAATGGGTTGCCAGTTTGCCGTGCCCGTATACATCTGCGAGCGGGTGCGCCCGTGCACAGTGACAGCCTTGATACCCTGTTCCTGAAGCCTTACGGCAAGCTCGCCTATTATGACATTGCCGCTGTCCCACCCCAACCGCGTCTTGGCGGTGACGGGCACGTCAACGGCATCAACCACGGCTTTGGCAATATCCAGCAACAACGGAACGTTCTGCAGCAGTCCCGCGCCAGCCCCCTTGCCAGCCACTCTCTTGACGGGGCAACCGAAATTGATGTCAAGGATATCGGGACAGGACTGAGCCATCACTATCTTTGCTGCCCGGGCCATTTCATTGGGGGCCCTGCCATAGATCTGGATGACCACCGGACGTTCTTCATCGCACACGGCAAGTTTCTGCAGCGACTTGTTGACCATGCGTGTCAGAGCATCGCACGAGACGAACTCGGAATAAACCATGGCGGCTCCCAACTGCTTGCACAGCAAGCGGAAGCCTATGTCGGTGACATCCTCCATAGGAGCCAGAAAGACCGGGTGGGAACCCAACACTACATTGCCTATATTCATCCGTGGCGACCTCTTTTGGAGCGGTGGATTAATCTGACTTGCCGCGCGGTTGCCGGGAAGGCTTCTTCATGCTGTCAATCCACGACTGCGCCTCGCTGTCACCCAGTTCCACTGCGCGCTGCAAATTGCTGACAGCGGCCTCCCTGTTACCAAGTTCACCATAGGCAATGCCCATGAGCTTATATGAGTCGGAATCCGTGGGATCAATCTTCCGGGCCTGCCTGGCCGAGATAACCGCCTCTTCGTAGTCGCCGGTACGTGTCTCTATTAGGGCTTTCTCTATATGGTACACATACTCGTCTGGATTGAGGGCTATTGCCTGTTCGATGTCCTTCAGTGCCTGCGGATAGAAATTGCACTTTATTTCCGCCTGTTCCTTGAGATAAAAAAAATGGTCGTTGAGATTGCTGAGACCTACAATGTTCTGATAGTCCTGATAGCCCGCCACCGCCTCTTTGTAGCGACCGTAGCGGTCATATTGCTGTGCCCGGTAGTATATGTAGGGAGCCGCATCCGCTCTGTATGGGCGGAGAAATCTTGCCACGGCACTGTCAAGCAACGCAAGGACTTGCACCGAATCACCGCCCGCCATCTCAAGCGATCGCGACTCACAGAAGAGGTTTTCCGACGAGCGGAAGTCCGTCTTGTTTATCTCGTTGTATACATCTGCTGCATCGGAATATCTCTTCATGGCATACAGGCACTTGCCCTTGTGCATGAGATAAAGCGGAGTGCTCAGAATAGCATAGGCCCTGTCTATCTCGCCCAAAGCTCTCTCGAGAGTCCAATCTTTATATGGCTTGTAGTTCTTGTTCTGGTTGAGAAGATAGAGTGTAGTGCTCATGTTGTAATGGATGTCGGCAGAGTCCGCACATACCACGAGAGCCGTATTGTAGTCTGCCTCCGCCTTGGCATATTGCTGCATAGAGGCATAGTAGAGAGCCCTCTGCACATAGCCAAAACTGCTGGACGGATAGGTTTTGACAAAGTCCCCGAGACCGGCAAGATAGGAAACGGTATCCTCGGAATTCTTGGCAAGCAGATAGAGATAGCTGGAAGCCTGTTTCTCGCCGGACGGCAACTGCTTGGGTATATGTATGTTGTTGAGTGACGCATTGGCGGCAGACATGGTTTCCACCGTAAGTGCCGGACTTATTTCCACCCCTGCCGCAAACATTTTGTCGGTTTCCCCGTCCGCACTTTTCTGGATTACGGCCACGACCTCGCCGTTTGCATTGAGGAGTGGAAGACCTATGAACGCATTGTCCGCAGGCAGTGACAGCGTATAGTACGCCAGCCCTCCGTGTTCTTCCACTCCGGCTATCCTGACATCAACCGTCCGTCCCTTTTTGTTGTCTGCTACGGCCACGTAGGCTTTGTCGCCTACACCAAGCTTGCCGGTCGCCATGCGCAGCGGCGGCACATCGCAGCCGCAGACCGTAAATTTCGTCACGTCATAAAGGTCATTGGCCCCGGCTATCCTATAAACTGGATATGTCTTGCCTTTGCAGGATGTCACAACGGCAGAGGTGGCGTGCTTGAACAAGCCATACGGAGCAAGAACTGTCACACACCCGTCTGCCGTACTGTCGGAAAGGATTACCACCCCCCACGCCTTACCCAAGGGATTCCCTTCGGCATCGGCGGTACTGACGCTGACAACCGAGGACAGTGCACTCTTGTCCACCGCCCCTTGCGACATGATTGCCGCAACGGCGGAAAGGAACAGAAATATCGTTTTTTTCATCGTTTCAGAAGGATTTTTGCATTGTTTACCGCTGCGCTGGTCAGTTTCTCCCCCGAAAGCATCTTGGCTATTTCCTCGACCCTCGCCTGTGGGGAAAGATGTTCTATGTGCGTGTGCGCCTGACCGTCGCCGCTTTCCTTATAGACCCTGTAATGATGCTGACCGGCAGCGGCTATCTGGGGCTGATGGGTTATGCAGATGACCTGACGGCCGTTTTCTGCCATGTTTTCCATCACCGAAGCCATCTTGTCGGATATCTTACCCGACACGCCGGTATCTATCTCATCAAATATTATTGTGGGCAGTGACCTGTGCGCAGACAGTAGAGCTTTGAGCGAGAGCATCACGCGGGCGATTTCGCCGCCCGACGCAACCTTGGATATGTTGCACAAAGGAACGTTCTTGTTGGAGCTGAACAAGAACACCACATCATCCATACCTGTGGCGGCAAGCTGCTTCAATGGTTCCTGCCTCACTTCAAACCTCACGTCAGGCATTCCCAGAGACCGCAACTGACGGACAATGGCTTCTTCTATCTTGCCGGCAGCAGCGGCACGCCCGGCGGACAGCCGCTGTGCTGTCTCTGTCGCCTGCTGCATGAGTCTGGCGCATTGCCTCTGTTTCCCGTCAAGTGCCTCCGCACTGTCGGTCATGCCATGAAGCTGTCCTTCCATTTCCGACTGCAGTGCCAGCAACTCGGCGACAGACTGCCTGTGATATTTTTTCATCAGGGCATATATGGTGTTGAGGCGTTCCCCTACAGCCTCAGCCCGTTCCGGATCGAAGTCCACATCCTGCTGTCTGCGAACCAGCTCCGACTGTATATCGTCAAGCTCAATGCGGCAGCTGTCCAACCGCTCTGCCAAACGTGAGACTGGCGCATAGACATCTCCGATACGTTCAAGTCCGTTATGCGCCGCACGAATTTCCGCAAGACTGCGGTCAAGGTCACCGGACGCACTGAAAACCGCATCCTTGATGTTTTCCGCATTGTCCAGTATCTGCTGTTCTTCTTCAAGCCTTTCCTGTTCTCCCTCTTCAAGGTTGGCAGACGACAGTTCTTTCAGTCGGAACTGCAGAAAGTCCGTATTTTCGCTTTCGTCATTTATACGGGCCTTCAGTGCCTCCAGTTCTTTTTCACAGTTTCTGAAAGCCCTGTACTGCACTGCGTAATCCCTTGCAAGCGCATCGTTGCCTGCCACCGAATCCACCACGTCAAGAATGAACTTGGCATTGTTGAGCAACAGGTTTTGGTGTTGTGAATGTATGTCCACCAGTTGGGAACACAACTCCTTGACCACAGCCAACTGGACGGGAGTGTCATTGATGAACGCGCGGCTTTTGCCGGATGACGTAAGTTCACGTCTGATAATGCACTCGCCGTCTTCAAAGTCAAGGTCGTTCCGGTCAAAGAAATCCCTGACTTCGCATCCCGATACGGAAAAGACGGCTTCAACAGTGCAGCGTCCGGCTCCCGCACTGATGACAGAAGAGTCCGCCCTGCTGCCGAGAATCATGGAGAGTGCGCCAAGAAGAATGCTCTTGCCTGCTCCCGTTTCCCCTGTAATGACAGAGAAACCGGTATCAAAACTTATATCCAGATTCTCTATGAGCGCATAATTCCGTATTCTCAGGTTGTTCAGCATCAGCGTTTGTCCTCCTTTTATTTCAGCATTTGCTTCCAGTAAGCCGTCTGTGATGCGTTGAGCTTTGTCAGAAATTCATACAGGGGTTGCTTGTTGCTTTCAGTTTCCTGCCCACGGTAAATCCCCACAAGTTCATCGCGCTTGTATTCCGAAAACATTTGCGGCCAGCCACTCATGGGCTTGTTCTCACGCGCCTCCTTGAGCAATGCGAAACAGTCTGTCACGGCGGCACGGGCCATATCGGGATTTTCAGTCATTCTGTCCAGTCCCTCACGGTGATATTTGTATTGCAGCTGGCGAAAAGGGGCGAATTTCTCCTCAAGGTAATCGTTGATGATGCCAAAACGGTTGGTGGCATCGTCAAAGGCTTTCCATCCTTTGACGTTGAGATTCTGCGAATTGTTTACAATCGTCATGGCTTTTTCGAGCATCTCCGTGCCGCCCGACGGGGCCATCGCATCCATGTCCAGACCTATTATTAGATAGGCGTAGTATGCAAGCAGGGCGGTAAGGGAGTTGTCAATGTTGTCGATGTTGAATTCCAGTTGGTCGAACTCGTTGTAGTTGAACTGGAAATCCTTGTCTCTTTTGCTGAAGACCGTGGTGTTGTAGGTTGACCCGTAGACCGGACGCTGCGAACTTATATACGCCTCACAAGAAGCAAGACCGTTGGCATCACTGTATTTTGACACAACGATCGTAAGGCCGCACTTGATGCGTTCATTGGCATTGTATTGCTGGTTCGTCCAGTGGCGTTCGTTGAGGAATGCCGTTATGGATTGCTTGAGATTGTCAAACACGGTCTTGTTTGTCCCGTCAAGGCGGGACGTGTTGATTTCCACTCTGGCGTTGAGTTCCTGGGCACAGACCCTGCCAAGCATGCAGAACGCCGACAAGACAAAGAGCAGTATGATGTTTCCGGTTCTCATTGGCAATCCAAAGACTGGTTTCTGATAGCTGTCAAACGAATATCGGGGACAGTCATCATCTATCCCCAAAGTTTCTCCAGACGATCCACAATGTCGACCGCTACTTCTGTCTTGGGCTTGAGCGGAAACGTTTCCTGCTCGCCGGATCGGCATATTATGGATATTCTGTTGGTGTCGCAGTTGAAACCTGCGCCCTCGTCCCTGAGCGAGTTGAGGACGATAAAGTCGAAGTTCTTCTTCCGCAGTTTCTGTTGCGCATTCTGTTGCTCGTCGTCTGTTTCAAGGGCAAAGCCCACAAGCTTCTGCCCCTTGGTCTTCCGCTCGCCCAATGCTGCGGCAATATCACGGGTTGGCTTCAAGGTAATGGCCTGGACTCCTTTTTCGCGTTTTATCTTCTTGTCGGAAGATGTTTCGGGCGTAAAGTCCGCCACTGCGGCACTGAGCACAGCCGCATCGCACCCGGCAAACAAGGACGTTGCGGCTTCATACATTTCCCCCGCACTCTTCACCCTTGTCACGCTGACCCTCGGATGATTGATACAGAGCTGTACGGGACCGCTGACAAGTTCCACTTTGGCCCCACGCGCAGCGCACTCCAGAGCTATGGCATAGCCCATCTTGCCACTTGAATAATTGCCGACGAACCTCACGGGGTCTATGTTCTCATAGGTAGGCCCAGCCGTAACGACTATCGTCCTGCCGTCAAGTGTCTGCGCTGCCGACAAGCATTCTGATACAATCCGGAATATGTTCTCGGGCTCTTCCATGCGCCCCTTTCCTACAAGTTTGCTTGCCAACTCGCCAGACACCGGTTCTATTATGTTGTTGCCGAACGAATGCAGGGTAGCAAGATTATGCCGAGTGGCTGGATGCGCAAACATATCAAGGTCCATAGCCGGCGCGACAAACACGGGCGCTTTCATTGACAGGTAGGTGGTTATAAGCATATTGTCGGCTATACCGTTGGCCATCTTGGCTATGGTCGACGCTGTAGCAGGAGCCACAACCATGGCATCCGCCCACAGACCGAGGTCCACATGGCTATTCCAGCTTCCGTCACGCTGGGCAAAGAAATCGCTGATCACGGGTTTTGATGTCAATGCCGACAGGGTCACCGGAGTGATGAATTCCTTGCCGGCAGGAGTGATGACAACCTGCACCTCTGCCCCGGCCTTTATAAAAAGCCTTATGAGCTGGCACGCCTTGTAGGCGGCGATGCTGCCCGTTATGCCCAACACTATGTGTTTGCCTTTCAGTGTCATCAAGCCTGTTTCCTTGACTGTTTGTACTCCAGATACAACTGCGTGAGCTTGTGTTTGGTGTCGTATGCAAAGTCTCCTCGCTGCATCCAGTCATAATATGAGGGGTCTTGGCCGAACACGTCAAACACGGGAAGCCCCTTGTATTTTCCGAAATTGAATACCACCTTGCCATTGGCGTCATATACCATTCTTCCGGCAAAATCCACCACATTGTCCCTCTTGCTGAACTCGGCCAAATCACCGATGTCGTTGTTGAGGGCATCCGGATATTTGTCAAGTTGCGCCTTGAGCACCTCGTATGTTGCGGCAACATCTGCAAGGGCAGAGTGAGCCTTGACCTCCTGTCCGTCAACACTGATGCCGTTTTCTAGGTCTTTGCCGCAATAATACTTGTAGGCAGCCACAAGCGTGCGCGGTTCAAGCTTGTGGTATATGTTCTGTACGTCAACGAGCTTACGCTTGCTCAAGTCAAGTTCCACACCCGCACGGTGAAACTCCTCAATAAGCATCGGCACATCAAATTTGTTGGAGTTGAAGCCGGCAAGGTCGCACCCCTCAAGGAACTGTCTCATGCTGTCTGCCACCTGTCGGAAAGTCGGTTCGTTCTTCACGTCATCATCCGTTATATGGTGTACCGCCGATGCAGATGCAGGGATAGGCATCTCCGGGTTTATCCTTCGGCACCGGCTCTCTTCCTTGCCGTTGGGATGAACCTTTACGCAGCATATTTCAACAATACGGTCTTTTTGGATGTTGACGCCTGTCGTTTCAAGGTCAAAGAACACAATGGGGTTCTTCAGATTCAGTTTCATTGGTTAGCTGTTTTACTGTTAATTCAGAAGGGCGGACCGTATCCTCAAGGAATGCTCGCCACACGTGAAGCCAAAGGACGGTTCAGTTCGTTATCAGCAGCGGCATGAGCAACATTATGGTTTCCGTCTGCTCTTCCTGAGTCACGGGAACGATAAGCGCGGCCCGGCTCGGATCTGACAGTTTCAACACAATTTCTTCACTGCCGAGACGGTTGACCAGATCAACCAGATAATCCCCCTGAAAACCGATCTTGATGGGCACGCTGTCATATTGGCACACAATCTGTTCCTCCGCCGACTGGGCATAGTTGTTGTTTTCCGCCGACAAGGTCATCTTATCCGAGTCAAGTTGCATCTTGACAAGACAAGTGCTTTTGTCAGCAATGGCAATGATCCGGCGCAAGGCGTTGACAAGCGAACTGCGGTCAATGGTCGCTATGCGGTCATTGCCCTGCGGTATCACTCTGCGGTAGTTGGGATACGGTTCCTGCACCAGGCGGCAGAACATGGAGAATCTGCCCATCTCAAACGTTGCGTTCCCCTCGGCATTGGTCTTCACATTGGTTTCTCCGTCGAATTTGTCAAGAACGGAACGTATGATGCCTATCGGTTTCGGGGGAAGAATGAAACTTTCCGTTATTCCGTGCGTGTCGCATTCCACGACAGTCCGTGCCAGTTTCCGCCCATCGCTCGCCACAACGGAGAAATCCTCGGGAGTCAAGTCAAAGAAAACTCCCTGCATGGCTTTGCGCGACTCTTCTGTCGATGCAGCCACCACAGCATTGCCCAATGCCACATTGAGAGCTTTGGTGGAAACGCTGAACGATGCCGTTTCGCCCTCAACAGTTCTGAGTTCAGGAAATTCATCTGCATTTTCACCCTGAAACACCATATGGCCGTTCTGGTAACTGAGATTGATCTGGAGCGACGAGGTGTTGACATCAAACGTAAGCGGTTGTTCGGGAATGGTCTTCAGTATCTCCAGAATGCGTTTTGCATTCACTGCGATCCTGTAGTCGCCGGACGCGTCAATCAGATCCAGCGAACACGACAATGTTATCTCCTTGTCGGTAGAGCGCATCTTGAGGATATTCCCGCTGATGTCAAACAGCACGCATGACTGGATCGGCGTCACGTTTTTTGTCAGTATCACTCTGTCTAAGACTTGCAGCACACTTAGTAGTTCTGCACTGTTTACGGTATATCTCATGGCTTTGCTGTATATGTGTTTTTATCAGCACAAAGGTACTATATTTTATCTTCACGGAGGTGGTTTGCAAAGAAAAATATGACAAGTCTGTCCATAAATAAAATTAAAAGCGTAACTTCGCTTTCTAAAAAGCTAATTGCATCATGCTACAGATTGAAATAGAAGGAACCGTCATCAAAGCCCTTGATTTGCGCTCTGGAATCAGCGCGCGCAACGGCAATGAGTGGAAGCGCAAGGACTATGTCATAGAAACTCCGGGCCAATACCCGCGCAAATGCCTGTTTACCGTGGCCGACGGCAACATTGACCTGTTTAACCTGCAGGAAGGCACAAGAGCCAGAGTCACCATTTCCATTGATGCGCATGACTACAACGGCAGATGGTACAACGATTTCAGGGCAATCGCTGTCAGCCAGCCCTCAGCTACGGTGCCGCCCGTAGGCGTGGCAACCGGCGGAAACGCCCAGATAGGCATAGGCTCTTCACAGCCCGCCGCACCGGCTCCAGATGCTGACCCCCTGTCAGGAGGACTTGACCAGGCTCTTCCGTGGGAAAAATAAAACCAGAGCAACTCTCCCTGCTTTTTTGTTTTCAGGGAATTATATAGACCACAAGAACAACCCGCAAAAACAAGGATTATGGCAACAATACAAGGAAAAATCATACAGGCTTTTGAACCTCGTAGCGGACAAAATGAACGAGGACAATGGATGGCACAGGACTTTCTGCTTGAATCCTTTGACCAGCCCTACTCCCGCAAATGTCTTTTCTCCGTGTGGGGCGCCGAACGTCTGCAGCAGTTCAACCTCAAGGAGGGCGACGATGTCGCCGTAGATCTTGACATCGACGCGCGCGAATACAACGGACGCTACTACAATTCGCTTCGGGCCTGGCGCGTCACCCGCATTACGGCTCCGCTTGTGCAGCAGGCACAGGATTCTGCGGCAACCGCAATACCCGTTCCGCCTGCCGCGACCACAACGGACGACAGCGGCAACACGGACGACCTCCCGTTCTGAACGTAACAGGTTTCTCTGTCCATAACAACGGAAAGATATATAGCAACAAAAAACCGCAGGTAGGCACTTGTCTCCCTGCGGTTTTTTTGTTGTACAATCGCTTATTGTTTCAGCACAATGTTCTTGCACTGCCCATTGGCAAGGGTGACTTTCTGTATACTGGAACCTTCAGTCAATGTCAGCAGGAGTTTTTTGCCTGCACGCTCGATGCGGATATTGAAATCTGAGCCAAAGGCAAAAATATGGTCGAGTTCCATCTCGTTCCAGCCAGACGGCAAGTGGGGAGTTATGCTGAATGACTTGAAGCCCGTAGGACGAATGCCGAACAGCCCCTCTGTTATGATGCGCCCGTAGAGTCCGCTCTCGGCGGAGAGATGACGCTGAGACCCCTCTGGCCATGCCTCAATGGCATACGGAACGTGGTCTCCCAGCAGGCGGGTCTCAGAGTACCGGTGCAGAAAATCCATGGCTTTGTCGGTCGCTCCTACATAGAGAGCCCCGCGCAAGCCGTAGAGAGTCGAACGATCCCAGTATGTCTTGGTGCCGGCCTGGGTGAGCATACCGTTTTCCGTCCATAGGCGCGGAGAGAACAGGGCGTCTATGGTTCCCCCGGCCTTTTCGTTTATGCCTGCCACAAGAGGGATGCAAATCCATGAGCGCAAGGTATTGTTGCCCTCGTAATACCTGTAAGTGTCAAACCCTTCTACCGGTCCGGCAAAATACCGGTTTATATTGGTGCGCAAAACCCGCGCCTCCTTGCGGTAAGCCGCAGCGGCGGAACGTTCACCCATAAGCGGAGCAAGATATGATGCAGAAAGCAAGGCGTCGTAGTACAGGCTTGATGTACACAGATTGGCATTACCGGCAGGAAAACGTCCCTCAAGCTCGTCGCAGTCAGACGCTACAACACCGTCGGCGTTAAGCTTCGACTTGCAGTAATCAAGACACCATTTGACAAGAGGCCACAACTGGCGCGCTTCCCCCATGTCACCGCGAGCCAGCGCATAGCGTGCCGCACCATAGGCTATCATGGCAGCGTCGCCACGGTCGCCGGCCCCGTTCCAGATATCCTTGCCCTCCGCGATGATGGATGACGGGATGGGCTTGCCCTCGTCGTTCATGAACTTGGCGAACAGGAGATAACTGTTCAGGGCGGAGGCGTTGCCGTAACTGTATCCCACAAAGGGGAAATATGGATTTATATACTCTGCCTGGTCGTTGGTCCACACTGCAGCGTAATACGACTCTCCTCCCGGACCGTGCATCGGGCCTCCGGCTGTTTCATATATGCTCTCGCAAGCCCTGATTTTGGAGAAGGCGAACATTCGGTTTATCGTCTCGTCGGGAGTCTTCAGTACCAGACGGGAATCCATAATGTTGCCGACAAAAGCCTCACGGGCTGCCAGTTCCTTCCTACAGTCGGCCTCAATGGCCTTGCCGCCCTCTTCCGTTGCCGAGATGATGCCGTAATACTCAATGCTCTCGCCCGGTTCTACCACGGCATTGCCCGGGTTGCACACCTGCATACGGATGGCGTACGAACCCGTCACTCCTTTTGCGGGATCCGTGTACACCACGTTGTTTGTATAGGGCATTGACACTTTTACTGCCTTGCTGCCGGCATTGACAACTTTCATGATTTCCATTGCCGCCGGCTTTTCTGTCGAGGGGAAGTAGGTTCTTTCCACCGTCAGTCCGTTGGGGAATTCGCTTTCCACGCACAGTACTCCTTTCAGACTGATTTTCTTGACCTTTTCGCCCGACAGATAGTGGTTGTCTACAGCAAACTGATCCATAACATCCCACGAAATGTGCCGCATCAGCGAGGCGTGTGTATTGTTGGGCACAGTGCGCAGCAACGGCCATACCATGCCTTTGTTCACAAAAGACGCACCCTTGCTGTCTATGCCGTACCTGAATACCACCGACACGCGTTTGCCGCTCATTTCCACATGATCACGGTGCGCCGACAATTGTTTCCCCGACCACTCGATTCCTCCATCGTCTGTCATTGTCCACCGGGTCTGCGACTTGCAGGATACCCACGAGCACAGCAGTGCCAGTGCCGCAACAGAAACAATTTTCTTCATGTTCTGATTTTTTGTCATTGTTTGTATTTTTGTAATTTTATTGTTTTTCGGGAAGACATCAGTCAACCTTGATTTTTTCTCCGTCGACAAGATAGATTCCCGGCGCAAACGGAATGATGTGAACACCTTCCACAAGCTGGTTGAATATCAGCTGACCGTCAAGAGTGAACACTTTCATCTGGCGAGGCTCTTTGTTTATGACACGTATGGCACGGCTCATCGGCGTGTAGCGTTTCATCGAACCCTCGTCAACAGCATCGTACACAGAAGCCTGGTCATCCTGTTCCACTTCCTTCACGGGAGTGCGCATAAGTTTGAACTCGGCGATGTCAACGGCTGTCCATCCCTCAAGATTAATGATGACCCCGAGTGTTACGGGGGTCTCTTCGCCGACAGTGAATGTCACCGTCTGTTTGGACAGCGGAGCGTAAGCCGCCGATTTCTTTTCGTAGTTGCTCATGTCGACAAAGTCCTCGCCCCGCACAATGCATACAAGGCTGCTGTCGGTTTTGAACGATCCTCCCTCGCTCGGACTGACAGTGAGCGTATAGTAGCCGGCCGGCAGTGTCACGGTCTGGTACAGCTGATGGTTCTTGAGCGTGTCGGCAAAGCCATAGTAACCCGTACGGAATTGGATATCACAGTTCTGGGTCTTGGCAACGTGTGCTCCCGTGGTCGCATTGTCTTTGACGATGGCATTGCCTATGACCCATTTGGAGTCATCGGTGCCGGTCTTGAGTTCAAGGAGGTTTGACGAATTGCTGGTACTCACGGAGTTGTCCGTATGCAGGAAAGGTGCCTTGTAGTTAGTGAGGTAGTCGTCAGACACGTCGCTTGCCTCGTCACCGCCGAAATCAAGCGTAAACACGCCGAGAGCCGTAGTCCATGCATCTCCGTCAGGACCAAAGCCCAACCGCTGCCCGGTCAGCCCGTTGCCCGTAGCATCTATAAGGTTGCCGCTATTTTGGTTGAACTGGTAGTACACTTTCAGACCATTGGCAGACTTGGCGGTTTCCATGTCGTCAGAACTGATGGGCTGGTTGCAGAATTGGCGGAGCTGTTTTTCGTTCAATGTCTTGCCCCAGATACGGAACTCGTCGAAGATTCCCTTGAACGAGGCGGTGTCTGAGCTGACGGTAAGCGAGCCTGCCCATGCCGGACAAGTAAGACCGAGGCGCAGGCTTGGGGCACTGAAAAGCTCGGAGTCACGATAAAACTTCACGTTGCCCGTACCGAAAGTTATGGCGTAGTGATGCCACTCGTCTTTTGTGATGAAACCGGGATCGGAAGTCACCTGTTTGCCGTTGACACATACGTTCACCGAACCGTCGTCGTTGGCCCATGTCTTGAAGTTGCCGTCATCGGTAGCCATGGTAAGCGTTCCTTTGTAGGCGGACGGATAGAGCCATGTGTCAACGGTGAAATTGCGGACTCCGGCAGTGAACGGCGTGGGCACGGCAAAACGTTCGCCGCTGCCTCCCATTGACAGGCCGTTGCCGGGGTCGGCATTGCTGACGGCAAATACCCTGTTTGACGTCTTCGAAGACTCGCCGTGGGCGTTTGATGCCTTGAGGGTCACGTTATAGTAACCGGGAGCTTCGGGAGTGAATGCGGAGTTCTGACCATGAATCACATAGTTGCGCTTTCCGCTGACATGGTTGATTTCCCATTGCCATTTCTCCGGACCGAGAATAGTCTTGTCCTGGAAGAACACCTTGTCGCCAAGAAGGATAGCGGAAGGTTCGACATTGAAATCAACGTACGGTGCCGATGCCACGGCCGTGACGTTTTTCGTGACGGAGGATGAACCGGCAGCATTGGTCACCGTTAGCGTGACAGGGTAAGTACCCACTTCAAGGAAACGCCCGGCGGCATTGGTGGCGTAGACTTTTTCAATGTCTGCTCCCGGCATGTTCCACGTGTAGGTGCAGTTGACACCGGTGGAGCGGTTAATGAAATTGAAGTACTTGCTCGCAGGCAGGTTGTCTTCGGCAATGTCAAAATCGGCAACGGGCAGCGGCAAAGTCTTGACGTCCACGGTAAGACTTGTTGTGAACGCATTGCCCGAAACATCCGTGGCCGTTACTTTCAACACGTGTCCGCCCTCTTCATCAAACGTGATGTACGGGCTTCGCGTGTTGCCCACATCAAGGTCTTTGTCATCAACGCTCCACTTGAAATCTTTTACAGACACTGGGGCGTTGACCGTGAAGCGGGTTACGGCACTGGCATAGACTTCCTTGTCGGCACAAGAGATGACCGGCGTGAAGTCCTTCACTCCTGTCAAGAAACTGTTGTCAACAATCATGGCGACACTGTCAGGGTCGGCAATGACGGCATGATGCCCGCGGGCATAGTCCCTGAGCTTCTTCACACCGCCTTCCTCAAAAATATCGCCTTTATAGTAAAGTACAAGGCTGTCCTGTTGCGCCGGGGCTGCTATGCCTGCCCGGTAGTTGTTGAATATCTCTTCGTCGCTCAACGGACGGTTCCAGAGACGGATTTCATCTATCTCCGCGTCAACAAGCCCGTTGTTTTCCTCGCGCCCTATGCAGAAATTGTCAAAGCCCTTGACCTTGCCGTAGCTCCGGTAATTATACTCTCTGATACACTTGTCGTTGACAAACATCTTCAAGGCATAGTTGTCTATCACGATCGCCACGTGATTCCACTCGTTGAGTTTTACACTGTTGTTCTGCGAAACGTACGAACCGCTGACTCCCCATCCCGCAAACAGACCTTTATAGGCGTTTATGCTCGAATGAAAGAAGATGGGGTTGCCTATCTGGTTGGAGTAGTTGCCCGTACTTCTCGGTTTAATCCAGTATTCCATTGTTCCGCCCCGTGAAGCCTTGAAACCTACATCGTATACGGATGCCATGGTGTGTTTCATGTCAAGCACATAGTTGTCTGTACTTTGCTCCTCTACAGGAAACACTACGGGATTGGACTGGTCTGACACTACAGTCTTGTTACGGTAACCGTAGACGGTGGCCACGCCGTATGCCTTGTCGTTGGCCACAGCCGGAGTGTACGAGAACGTGTTGGCATCCACAGAATCCACAATGGCGTTGTCATTGTAAATATAGTATTTCTCTATGGGTAGCGAGGTGGTTGCCGGCTTTTGCCACACAAGCGCACCATCCGACAGCGTGAGGTTTGTCGGGGCGTTGATCTGCTCGCCCGGCACTACAACCGACACGCGGTAGAGTTTGGCTGTTCCCGTAATCTGCACGTTTTCAACCTTGAACGGGAACTCTATACCCTCCTCGTCAAGCTCATAGTCAATGACCGACGCACTGTAGAGCCTGCCTGTTCCGCGTTTTTCCTCCGGAATGCCGGGATAAGTATAGATGTTGAAGAAATATTTGATCGGTCTGCGCCGGTCAAAATTCTGTGTGAGATCCGTTATGTCATACCCGAACTCCATAGGCTCGTAATGGTATCCGTCAACCCACTTGCCGAGCATCGGCGTTGACGGCGGATCCAGAAAACTGCGCGTGCCGTCACCGGCATTCTTGAAATGGTCCATCGCAAGAGAGTCGGTGGCCACATCGGAGGCGGTGTCCTGGGTCGCGGTGACGCTAAGCCAAAGCAGCGAACGCTTGGAATAGGCCAGCTTCACCTTTATGGTACGCAGCGGTTCATAATCCTTGCGGATAAAGTGGCGCGTGGCAGTCCATGCGTATTGGCGGTGGCTGTCTGTCACGGAGCGGCCGTAAGGACAGTACACGAAGCCGTTGTTCTCCCATTTGTTTCCCCATGAGTTGGCAATAATCCAGGCTCCAACCTCATCCTTGTCCTTTTCTCCGTAGACTCCGTTTGAGTCAAGGTCAAACTCTATGCGGTCATCGTATCCCACAATGGTCTGTGCGTGGTCATACGAGGGTCCCCAGTCTGCCACATAGCGTTTGCCCACAAGCCCCAACTGCTTGTTGGTCGGGGTGTTGGGAATGGCTCCGGTTTTCATGCCGGTGGCAGCCATGCCGAACCATGCCACACCGCCGGCATTGAAATCATAGTCGCCGTTGTGGTTCCAGAGCCACTGCTTGAGGTTTTCGCGCCCGGCTTCGGTCATGAGGCTCTGCTCCACATTCGATGCCGTCCAGTCGCGGTTGCGCATGGCGTTGTACCATTTGTCATATCCCTGCATCCATCCGTAGTCAGCATCCTTGCAGGTCTGGTTGCCGAAATACTTGGAGTAAGTCTGGCCGCCGTAGTCGGCAGCGGAGGGATTGCCCACATTCTGGAGCAGTGCCGCTTTTGACGTTCCCTGATAACTGTGCGCCAGAAGATAGTTGAAATGCGACGTAAAACGGTTTTCGTCAAGCGAACCGTCCAGCCCATAGTAGTTGTTGCGCTCGTAGGTCCACTGGTAGCCTATGTAGGCTGCGGCGTCACATGAGCCCTGGTCTTGCGAGAAAATGGGCGGGAAATACTTGAGCAGCGCATTGTTCAGATGATCCGGGCGTTGCGTGGCGGAACCGTAGAGGGCCTTTGACCTTGCAATGCCGGGCGATTGTTTCTTTTTGTTTTTCTGGTAGGTGAATTCACCCACATTGTGTTCCTCATGCACTCCGCCGGTCAGCTGGGCACAGGCTGCGGTACTGTAGACAAGCATCAGCACTGCCAGCAGGAGATTCTTTGTTTTTCTTTTCATATTGTTGTTTGGATTGTCTTTTCACATAATGGTCGGGAGTCTACCTGACAAGGACTTTAGTCCCGTTGGCGACATACACGCCGGGGGACAGCGGAATGCGCCTGTTGCCGGAGAAATACTCGTTGAACACGCACCGGCCCTGTCCGTCATATATTTTCACGTCAATGGTCTTGTCGCTCACGATACGTATCGCACCGCGTTCGCCAATGAAATTGCCTGTCACGCCCTTGCCGAGAGCGTCATAGGCATCGCTGATGCCGTCGGCGGACTGCGATGCCGATGAGATATGCGTCAGACTGAACGAACGTATGCTCATACCACCGCTGTCCTCCCCGATGTTGGCTACCAGTCCGAGTGAAACCTCCGTATTGTCGTTCATGACATCAAAGTCAACGCTTGTGCTTTCAGCCAGCATACAGCTTGCCAGTGCTTCGTCCATGGTTTCGTTTCTAACAATCGTGTCACCGTAGCATACCACCAGCCTTGAACTCTGCGGGTAGAATGCGTTGGCTGCAGCAAGAGAGAAGCGGTAGTGCCCCTGTGGCAGCGTGAGCGTCTGCCACAGGCGTTTGTTGGTCATCGTTCCCTCTGAATATTCGGTGTCTATGGTGAGCCACCCGTTGTGCCGGGAGTCCACGTATGCCGTGTTCACAATCTCTCCATCGGCTGTCTGCGGAGAATCAAACACCCATGTGGATGTTTCCGACTCCGTAAGAAGTTCCGTGGCTCCCTCACAGTCTTCCGGCACACGTCTGCCGTTGGTCAGGAACGGTGCTTTGTAGTTGGTCAGATATAGGCTTGAGACATCGGTCTGTGTCATGTCGCTCTCCAGGTCAAGGGTAAAGACACCGGGACTGACTATCCAGGCATCGCCGTCCGGACCGAAATTCACGCGCTTGGCATCGTATCCGTTGCCTGTGCGGTCTGTCACGTCGCCGCCGTTCTGGTTGAAATCGTAGTACACGCACAGATGCTCCGTTGCCGAGGGGTTTTCTATGGGTTTGTTGCACACCAGACGCAGTTGTTCTTCCGTAAGAGCCGTATCCCAGATGCGCATCTCATCTATATAGCCGTTGAACGGGCTGTCTGTCCTGCCGAAGCAGAAGGTGTCCGGCCAGTCTGGGGTGGTATACAAGCCAGTGCGGTCAACGCCTATGGATTTTTCCCCGTCAAAGTAAACTGTTATGCTGCCCTTGTCAAACGTGAGGGCATAGTGATGCCACTGATTGGTGACAGGAAGACTCCAGTTTGTTGTCTTGCCTTTGTATGTGACGGAGTACTGTCCCCTGTCGGTGCAGTTGGCTGAGAGATCGCCAAACTCAAACGCCCCGGCTCCGGCATAGGCGCACGGGTTCATCCACCACTCTACGGTAAACGACTGCCGGGCGGTCTCAAACGGACGTGGTATATGGAGTTGTTCGTCATTGCCGGCGAATACGAGACCGTTTTTCGCATCAGCGGTACTTACATACAGCGCACGCGCTTTGCTTGCGGTGTTCACACCGACTTTGTTGACCGTCTGCAAACTGATGTCGTAGATGCCTGGCGCAGGAGGGACAAACGACGAGAACTGTCCGTTTATCTGAATGTAGCGTCGGCCGTTGGTCAACGTCCACAGCCATTCGGTTGGCTGGCCGAGGCTCTTGTCTTCCAGATACGTTGTCTCGCCCAACAGGATTTGGTCAGGAGCTACATTGAACTTGCCGGTAGGCCTGTCTTCATATACCTCCACTGTCTTGCACAGCGATGCCGTGCCCGCACCGTTGGTGGCGTTGAGGGTAACCTTGTAGACTCCGGGTGCGCCAAATGAAGCAACAGCGTTGGTGAGCATGATGTCGTCCTGCCCCTCGATCTCCCACCGGTATGAGCAGTTGGCGCTTTTTGTGCGGTTCACAAATGAGAACGGCTGTGCCACGGCAAGGCGCGGCTGCGCTATCTCGAAATCCGGTTCCGGCAGCTGTTCCTTGGACACGGTGATTTCCTTTCGGGTCGTGAGGGTCTTGCCGTCAGCGTCGGTAACGGTCAGTGAAACGGTATAAACGCCCTCCTTGGCATAAGTCACATAGGGCGACTGAATCCTGTGGGTTTCCGTTGTCGCTCCCGGAGTGTCCCATTGCCACGATGTCACATTGGTACTGCCAATACCGTGCAGTCTGTAGGGGCGATTGGCATAGATATGGTCTTCTGCCGTTACAGAGGGGCTTAAAGTAAACGAACTGCCGTTCAGAATATCGTCATTGGCAAAAGTCTGCCTTTCACCCGAAACCAGATAGGCATGGTTGCCGAACACATGTTCCTGCACCCGCTCCCCGTATTCAGTTTCAACTATGTTCATCGGGAGGTAGCAGACAAGGTCCGGCTGCGCTGACGGCATGGCTACGGGATTGTCGCGTCCCGAATATATTTCAGCTTGTGTGCGGGCTGTACGCCAGATGCGCAGTTCGTCGATATCAGCTGCAAACGGGCTGTCGTCCGTGCCGACAAGAAGATTCCCGAGTGCGGGAATCCCGTTGTTGCCCGTGGAGTTGTAGACAGCCTTGCGCATTCCGTTGACATAAATTGACAGTGTGTTCTTCTGCACCACAACTGCCACGTGCTGCCATGTGCCGGCCTTGATGCTCCTTGCGGCGGAAGCAGCCTTGTCTTCGCTGTTCCACCCCGCTGCAACCTGTCCGCTCGGTGTTATCTCTATAAAGAATCCGTTTTTGCCGCTGCCTGCGACAGTATACGAGCGCGTGCCTATGACCGACGGCTTTATCCAAAATTCCACGGTACCGCTGACTAGCCTTTCCGGCAGGGCATCGGGAACAATCATGCAGGCATCGGCAAGGGTGAGTGACAAATTGTCACCTGACGGCATTGCCGCGGCGTTGCGCGCAAGGTCTCCCTTCGCCGATTCTATCTGCCTGCCCTTGTAGCCGTAGACTGCCGACACGCAGTATGTACTGCCGGAGACTGGAGTGGTGTAGATGTTCGTCCCGGCTGCTACACTGTCAAGCAATGTGTTGTCTTTGTATATATAGAACTTGTTCAGCCGCAGACTTGCACTCACCGGGTTGTCCCATTTCAGCAATCTGCCGTCAACCGTGGTATTGACGGGCGGATTGACGGCTTCGCCCGGCACGACAACACTGATGGTGACAGGATTCCCGGCATCCCTGCCTATTGCCACAGTGTCTATGTCAAAGGGGACTTCAGTTCCGTCTTCGGTCTCGTAACGGTAGTCCATGATCGAGGCCTTGTATATGTGTCCCGCGCCTTGCCTGTTGCTGACATTCACGGTGAAGAAATATTTCAGAGGCTGTTCAGGATCGTAGTTGTCGCTGAGACCGGTAAGGTCATAACCGAACTCCATAGGCTCATAGTGCATGCCGTCCACGTATTTCCCCAGCATGGGTACTTCAGGGTAACCGCCCTCTTCAGCCCCGTTGCCGGCATTCTTGAAACTGGTCATTTCCGTGGAATACAGCGGTCTGGCGGCTGACGTGTCGGGGTTGATGCCCACGCTCAGGCGCAGCTCATTGCGGCGGGAGTAGTCCATCAGCAGCTTTATGGTGCGGGTGGGCGATGCATCTTTGCGTACGTAGGTCACATACGGCTGCCAGAAATAGTTGCCCGTCACACTGCCCACAGGACCGGCATAACGGTACGGAACATATATCCAACCGCCGTTGCACCACAGGGGACCCCACGAGTTGGCGACAATCCACGCACCCTTTTCGTCTGCGCTTTCCTCGCCGTAGATGCCGTTGCCGTTGAAATCGAATTCAAGGCGGTCATCCCAACCTATGATAGTCATGGCGTGGTCTACCTCCGAACCCCATTTCTGTATGTAGTACTTGTTCACCGCACCGGCTTCCTCGTTGACCGGGGTGCTTGCAATCCTTGCATACGACATTCCGGTGGCCGCCAATGTCACGTAGCACAGTCCGCCGCTATTGAAATCGTCGTCGCCGTTGTGGTTGTAGAGCCACCTCTTGGTCGCGAGCCGCCCCTCCTCGCTGCATAACGACAGGGGAAATGTGTAGAACCCCTCGGCACGGTTGGACATGGCTCTGTGCCACTTGTCGTACCCCTGCATCCAGCCTGCCACACTGTCGCGCCAAGTATAGTAGCCTATGGTTTCGGAATTGGTGCGCCCTCCATAGTCCACGGCGTTGGGACAGCCGTTGTCGCGCTCCACGTCTTCTTTGGATGAATTCATAAACGTCTGAAGCCACCCGAAGAACACGGCCATCTGGTTTTCCTTTTTCTCTCCCTCAAGATTGCGCAAGCTGTTCAGTTCGTGGGTAAAGATATATCCGGTGAAACTCGAACCCATGCACGAAGGCCCGGACTGGGAAAAAAACGGCGGGAAATGCTTTGTCAGGGCGTTGTTCCAGTGGTCGGGCAGACTGGCATCCTGCTGATAAGCATTGCTCCTGAGACGATGCCGGTCTGCCGACTGGACGGCGTTGCCCCACGGGATGCCCAATTCTTCCTTCACCGGAGGTGTGTAGTCATAGTCTGGCAGAGCCTTGTAGTTGACCTTTATCTGGGCTGCGAGCGTAAGCGGGAGTACAACTGCGGCGCAGACAGCAAACTCTTTCAGCGTATGTTTCATGTTCTTACCGGTCTGATTGTCATTTAGGATTCAGGCACAAAGGAGGAGATAGGGCAAATTTAACGTTTATTTTTATCACCTGTCCAATTCTGCCGCTGTTTATGCATACAAAAACTGTTTCCTGGGCATTGCACGCCATTCATTCACTGTTTTGCGAATACTTATGCAGGCCGTCTTGGCGGAAGACTATGGCAGAGTCATAATATTTTGTTGCCGTTTGCCCACAGAAACAGACTTTTTCTTCGTAATTTTGCGCATATTGCAAACACCTTATTATTAAAGGCTTCATGAATACAAGAAAAAACGGCCGGCAAGCCACTGCTGCAAAAACACGCCGTCCGGGCTTCTCCACACGGCTGT
The DNA here is from genome assembly GCA_963617965.1 of Anaerovoracaceae bacterium. GTDB lineage: Bacteria > Bacteroidota > Bacteroidia > Bacteroidales > Bacteroidaceae > UBA6382. The sequence continues at coordinate 76,881 of CAVEQO010000001.1, read as the reverse complement.
TGCTGAACCTGTTGGTTGCCGGCATGGGCGTGTTGCTCTTCTCCAAGGTCATCGGAAGCAACGATGCCTACAGCTGGATGTGGAACACCTTTGCGCCCGTCAACCTTGAGAGCATCAAGACAGACAAGTCCCTTAGCCCTGAACAGCGTCTGGCGCGCAAACTCGGCGTGGATTTCAACTATGTCATGATGATACGCGACTACACCCCGACCGATGCCGTTGTCTTCTATCCCGGCAAGGGTGATTTCATGGCGACACCCGAATACGGCAATAAACTGCAGTTCAGAGGGACGCTGGTAGACAAGATGTCCGCCATCAGGTTTCTCTATCCGCGCAAGGTTGTGATACGCGAAGAGCTTGGAAAAACGCCCTATGCCAAGCGTATTACCCACGTAGGCATCGTCAACGGCAGGAATGCCGAAATGCTGCACTACCCCGTTGACTCTACCACGATGCACACCATACTGCCCGTTGTGCCTCAAAAATAAAATAACAACAACTGAACCGCCCTATGCTTGTACTGGTATTCCTTGTCGGTTTCCTGCTCCTGAACCGCATTGCACGCAAAAGTTCCCTCCTTGAGAAAATAGGTTTTGCCCTGCCATCAGGACTTGCCTTGACAACCCTCGCCATGGTGTTTATGGACTGGGGTGGTGTTGCCCTGACACGCACGTCTCTCGGCATCATGACCGTCTGTCTGCTTCTGGCGGCAGCAACCGTGAACTACAGGATGTACAGGAAACAGCGGCTTTCGCTGAAACCCGTCACCATTGACTTCAGATGGGCAAACCTCCTCTGGGTCGCCATGATGGGTGTTGTGATATATCTGGAATACATCAATTTCACCAAATGTTTGTTCTATCCCACCTATGACCGCGACTCCATGGCGGCTTTTGACACCATCGGTTTTGTCTGTGCCCAGGAGCATACATTCCGCAGCATGAGCATATTCGACCCGGTCTATTTCCCCCAGATGCACGGGGCGGGAAGCAGTATCAGCTACTTGCCCATGATACAGCTTTCCTATGCCTATGTCTACATTTTCGGAGCTGCCACCTCCAAAGCCATACCTGCATTCATCTATCTGGGATTTCTCGTCGGTTTCTACGGCCTCTGCCGCCGCAGGATTTCGCACACTGGTTCTGTACTGGTTCTTCTGGGGATTGTGACAGCACCCGAAATGCTGTCGTTTGCCTCGTTGTCTGTAACCAACGTGATGCAGGCCTGCATGGCATCGTCGGGTGTGGTCTACGCCTGCCTCTGGGTGTCCGGACGCAAGAGCGGCGACCTGTGGCTCGCAATACTGCTGCTCGCCGTCAACAACTGGATGAGAGCCGAAGGTGTAGTGTTCATTGGCGTGGCTTGGCTGGTAGTTGCCGCAAGCGCACTCCGCCGCAAGGAATGGAAATACGCATTCCTGCCCGCCCTCTCGCTCTTGCCCCTTGCTGTCTGGATGCTGTACAGCAGCTCGTGCGGACTGACAGCGGAAAGCGCGGTGATCACACACCCCTATTGGGACGGGCAAAAGGCTGCGACTGTCATCAAAGGGGCGTGGTCTCTTTTCAGCGGCGGTGTGTACTACGGATGGACTTTCCACGCATTTGCCATAGTACTGGCGGTACACCTTGCTGCCGTCCTCTTTTGCTCCTTGCACAGAAGCAACAAGGCGGGATCCGAATCAAACGCTGTCGCCTGGTTCGGGGGCTTTTCCGGCCTGTTGGTTCCCACAGTGCTTCTGGCAAGCATTGCCGGCTACTACCTCGTCCTCTATCAAGTGGACTACAAGTGGGACTCCATTGAAAACGTACTCGCCTATTCCGCCAAACGTTTCAACTTCTGTTTTGTGCCGCTTGCGTGGTACTATGTCGCCTCTTCCGCCCTGCCCAACAGGTTCTTCCGCTGGCTTGAGGAAAACATCGGCATAGGAGGAACTGTGGTACTGGGGCGTAACGGTAGTAAGAACAAATAGGCGGAAGACAGAAACAGGGGAAGACAACAGAACATTTCTTCCTTTTCCAATGCGATGAAAGCAAAGCGACTAACAGCGAAAACCCTGATATGGTCGGCAAGAGCCGTTCTTGCCGTCGTTGCAGCGTTTCTGTTCCTGGCCATGCTGCTCTACCTGCCGCCCGTACAGACCTTCATGAAGAACCGCACGACCGACTACCTCAGCCGGGAAACGGGCATGACGGTCAGCGTGGACAAAGTAAGGCTCTCTTTTCCCCTTGACCTGCTGGTCGGCAAAATGACCGCCATGCAGGATGCCGACACCGTGGTATCCGCCGATCTGTTGCTCCTTGACATAAAGCTCCTGCCACTGTTGGGCGGCAGGGTTGACATCAACGGCTTTGAACTGCGGCGGGCTGTCTTCAACAGCAAGGACTTCGTCAGCGACATACACATGAAGGGCAGGTTCGGGTTGCTGGCAATAGACAAACCAGCTCTCTGCAACCTTAAGACCAGCGATATTGACATCAATGCCATACGGCTCAAAGATGCCGACATCAGCGTGGTTCTCAGCGACACTGCAAAAAAAGACACCACACCGGCAACTCCCTTGCCGTGGCGGATAAAGTTCAAGGAGATCCGGCTGCAGAACACCGCCGTCAGTCTGCAGACGCCGGGCGACTCTATGCGCATCAGCGCAGACATAGCACAGCTCCGTCTCGGCAATGCCCTGATAAACCTGAAGGACGAAATCTACGAGGTGGGCACGATAGGTCTGTCCTCACGCGACGTGGTCTGCAATCTGCCCCACGAGCCGGCAGTCCCTGCCACCAAGGCGAATCCGCACCCGCTTGACTTTAACCACCTTCGCTTCGGTCTCCTCTGCCTCAAGGCAAAGGACTTCAAGTATGCCCGGCAGTCCCTTGACCTGAAGTTGCACAAACTGGCACTTAAGGAGAGGAGCGGGCTGACCGTCAACAGTCTGTCGGCAAACCTGCATTACGACACCGCTCGCATAGATGTCGCGGGGGCAATACTCAGGACTCCCTGCTCCGAAATAAAGGCTGACATACGACTTCCGTTCCGTGCCCTTGACAAACAGGGCAGCGGACGCATGGAGGCAAAGGTGAGTGGGACGGTCGGCAAGGGGGACATCAGTACTCTTGCGGGCGGTCTGCCCGACAATCTGCTGAGACTGTGGCCTGACGAACCTGTCGGTATCAATCTTAGGGCGGAGGGTTCCGTGGCAGATCTGACTGTCGGCTATTGCAACGTATCCATGCCGCACAATGCGGAGGTGCGTCTGCACGGTTCTGCCCGCAATATCCTCTCGGACAAAGACCGCAACGGCAATATTCACTATGCTGTAACGCTTGAAGACACACGGTTCATCAACGGCATGATTCCGCACGGTCTGAGACAGACCGTATGCATACCCGGCAACGTGCAGATCGGGGGCGACATAAGTTTCAGCGGCGACAGATACACCCTCGACAATAACGCCATATACCACGGCGGCGGCAAACTGAGTCTCAGCGGTTTCTATTCGGCACGCAATACAGCCTATGCCGCAAAGCTGCAGGCGCACCGCTTTCCGCTCCACGCCTTTGTGACTGGTATGAATCTCTCTCCCCTCACCGCCAGCTTCGACATAAAAGGACACGGCACAGATTTCCTGTCAAAAGGTACCGGCATAACGTCAAAAGGTACTATAGCAAGTTTCGCATACGATGGAATTCCGTTCAACGGGACAGCCGTCAATGCAGAACTGCAGGGACCGCAGGCTCACGCAAGGGTAGCTGCCGACAACTCATGGCTCAAGGCCGGACTGACCGTTGATGCTGTCAAAACCGGACACGAAACCGCCATCGCACTCAAGGGCGATATAGAACGCCTCTCGCTCGGTCTCGGCAAGAGCGGGACTGACGGAAATGAGCAAAACGACCTGTGCCTCATCATGGGCGTTGACCTGCAGGTCTGTCTTGACGACAGGACCGGCTCCATAGCGGTGGCAGGCGATATAGATCCGCTCAATGCGGTGACATCCGGCATGGGATTCCCCGGCTGCAATATGCATGTGGATTTCCGCACAGACAACAGCTCCACCACCGCACGGCTTGCTTCCGGCGACATGACAATACGCCTTGATGCGCCGGAGCCGGTCGCGGACATCATCGGCGGCTACGGCGACTATGCCGCCCGCCTGTCGGACCAGTTCTCCCGCGCACAGTTCAACACCGACACCCTGCGGTCTCTCCTGCCAGACCTTGACCTCACGGTCAGGGCTACCGGCAACAATCCCGTACAGCAGTTCCTTGCCATGCAGGGCTATTCTTTCGATTCCCTCTATGCCAAAGTCAACACAGGCAAGGACTCGGGCATAAACGCCGACATCGATATCAGGTCATTCAAGGCAGGAGCCGTCCTGCTTGAGCAGTCCACTGTCAACGTCACGCAAGACAAGAACCGGCTCAGTCTCCACGCTTTCGTAAGGAACAGCAAACGCAGCAACCCCAACAGGTTTTCCGCCACCATTGACGGTGAGATGCTTGAAGACGGGGTTTCCGTCCTCGCCGACTTCACGGACGCCAAGGGCAAGCGGGGGCTCAACATAGGTGCCCGTGCTTCGTTCACTCCGCAGGGCGAGGTCATGCTGAGCCTGTTTCCGGAAGAGTCGACCATTGCCTACCGCAAGTTCACCGTCAACAAGGACAACTGCATAACCGTTGACAGCAGCAGGAATGTAACCGCCAATGTCAGTCTTCTGGCCGATGACAACACCGCTCTGAAACTGTTTTCCATGCCAGTGGACTCCTCCGGTGAACACGACCTCACTTTGAGTATCGCCCATCTCAGTCTGCGCGACCTGTCGAACGTGATTCCTTTTATGCCACAGATGGCGGGATTCCTGTCGGGTGACGTACACATGATCAAGAAAGATTCCGTGTTCACTGCCGTGGCGGCACTCGAGACCAGGGATTTGGAATTCGAGGGAACGACCATCGGCTCTTTGGGCACAGAACTGTTCTATATGCCCGAAGACAGCGGTCATTATGTCGTGGCGCAAATCCTCAGCGACAACAGGGAGATAGCTACCCTTGACGGCCACTACGGCAACGGGGCTGCGGGCGTGCTCAATGCCAGCCTTTCCCTTGATCACCTGCCGTGCAAGCTCTTCAATCCGCTTATGGGCAACGACGGCACGCTGGAGTTCAGCGGAGACCTCGACGGCGAGGTCTCTGTGACCGGAACGCTTGACAAACTGGCGTTCAACGGGCATATCAGTACCGACTCCACTCATGTCTATTCGGAACTCTACGGGTTTGACCTCACAATGGAGAACAAGACCATAGACATTACGGACAGCCGGATACGGTTCAAGGACATGGCGTTGTTCTCCAAGGGCGAAAACCCTCTGCATATCAATGGTGACATAGATTTCAGCAATCTCGGCAATATGGTCATGGATCTCAAGGTCAATGCCAAGGACTACGAGATAATCAACGCGCGCAAAACCAAGAAATCCATGGTGTTCGGCAATGTCTTCATCAACCTTGACGCAGCCGTAAAAGGCAAAAACGGTCTGATCTTGCTTACGGGCGACATGAAAATCCTTGAAAAAACAAACGTGACATACGTCATGACCGACACGCCGCTGCAAGTGGAAGACCGGTTCAGCGGTCTTGTGGAATTCACCAGTTTCACCGAGCCGCACGACGGGGAACAGGAGTCCGTGCCCGTCAGCGGAACGTTCATGAACCTCAACATAGGCATTGACGAACTCGCCAGCCTGCACTGCCAACTGAGTGCCGACGGCAAGAGCTACGTGGACTGCAAGGGCGGAGGCGACCTCACCCTGCGCATTTTCCCGTCAGGCGAGACGGCACTGCACGGACGCTTCAACATCAACAGCGGCGAGATGAAATACACGCTGCCGTTCATTCCGCTCAAGACTTTCACGTTCACGGAGGGCAACCATGTCACCTTCAACGGAGACCCGACCAACCCCACGCTGGACATCACAGCCATGGAAACCACCAAGGCTTCCGTATCCGATGACAACGGGGCAACGCGTATGGTGACATTCAATGTGGGCGTGGCCATCTCGCGACAGCTGTCGGACATGGGGCTGGAATTCCTTATCAACGCCCCGGAAGACCTTGAGGTGCAGAACGAACTGGCCTCTCTTTCAAGCGACACAAGAAACAAGCTCGCCATCACCATGCTTGCCACCGGCATGTATGCCTCAACGGACAACAGGTCTGGTTTCAAGGCCACCAACGCCCTTAACGCTTTTCTGGAAAGCGAAATACAGAACATCACGGGCAACGCACTGAAAAGCATAGATTTCAGCGTGGGCATCGAGGGCAACACGTCTTCAACAGGAGAAACGCAGACCGACTATACATTCCAGTTCTCCAAGAAGTTGTGGAACGACCGCGTGACCTTTATTCTCGGGGGGAAAGTAAGCACCGGCAACACGGAAGACAATTCCGCCGCACAGAGTTTCATCGACAATATCTCGCTGGAGTACCGGCTTGACAAAAACAACTCGCGGTATCTGCGGGTCTTCTATGACAACGACAACTACGACCCGCTTGAAGGACGCTATTCTTCGGGCGGGGCCGGCTACATACTGCGCCGCAAGACCAACAGTTTCGGCGATCTCCTTATTTTCAGAAAAAAGAAGAAATGAGACTTTTCACAACGGCAGGCTGTTATGTCCTCGTCATTATGGCTCTTGCGGCATGCTCAACAACCGACAATCTGCCCGATGGCGAAACGCTCTATACTGGCATAAGTTCCGTAAACTACGTGGATCAGGGCGACCCGTACCGCAAAGGCGATGCAAAATACACGGGTGGAGTTATCGTTTCCATTGCCGACGCCGTCGACAAAATATCGGATGCCCTGACAGGCAACGGCACGGCCAAGAAAGAGCCGGACAGGACAATCCACGCTAAACTGACTCCCCGCGAGAGCGACTCCATACGCATAGCCAGAGATCAGGAAAACGCCGTACTTGAAACCGTCAGGGAAGAACTCGAGGCCGTCTTCGCCTGCACCCCAAACAACTCGTTTTTCGGCAGTTCGTACTACCGCACACCCCTCCCGATAGGCCTGTGGGCCTACAACGCATGGGGGGATTCCAAAAAAGGACTGGGGCGGTTCCTTTACAAGGCTGTGGGCAGCGAACCAGTGCTAATCTCCAACGTAAGTCCCGACACCCGCGTCAAGGTGGCAAACAACGTGTTGAAGAACTACGGCTATTTCCACGGACAGGCGGATTTCTCGCTGCAGCACAAAAAGAACCCGCGCAAGGCCGGAATAAACTACAACATACACACGGGCAGACTGTTCCGCATTGACAGCGTTGAGTTCCTCGGTTTTGAGGGGCGGATAGACAGCCTGATACAGGCCAACAGATCCGGTAGCCTGCTGAAAAGGGGAGTGCCGTTCTCCGCATCCACCCTCGCCAACGAACAGTCGCGCATAGCCTCAATACTGCGCAACGAGGGCTTTTATTATTACCGTCCGTCGTCGGCCGCTTACAAGGCCGACACCATAGCGAAACCGTACAAGGTGCAGCTGCGCATGCAGCCCAAGGCCAACATTCCGCCCATGGTCACCAGACAGTGGCACATGGGCAAGGCCAACATAACCGTGCTGAACAATCAGGGCGACACCATACAGCACGAGCATAAAATGCCGCGCGGCATAGGCTGCTACTACTATTCCGGGGCATCGCGCCCGGTCAAGCCCGGTGTTATATTCCGCAATCTCCTCCACCGTCAGGGCAAGCTGTACAGATACGACGACCAGCAGAAAACCCAACAGCTGCTGGGCGAACTGGGCATTTTCTCGCAATTGTCACTGAACTATGTGCCGCGCGACACCATGCCGGCGTGCGACACCCTTGACCTCTGGATCAACGCCGTCCTCGACAAAAGATACAGCGCCGACTTTGAGGTCAACGTGACCGAGCGCAACAACGAGCGTATCGGACCGGGACTGTCGTTCGCGCTCAAGAAGAAGAATGCTTTCAAACGTGCCGAGCTGCTCTCATTCAAGATTTTCGGGTCATACGAATGGAAGACCAATCTGGAGAAAGGCCAGAAAGGGGCTCTGTTCAATTCCTATGAAGTCGGCACCAAGGTGTCGCTTGACATCCCACGGTTTGTCTTCCCGGGCATGAACCCGCGCAGGCTGCGCCTTCCTGCCGCCACAAGCATATCGTTCTCTACGGACTGGCTCAACCGCGCCGGATTCTACAATATGTTTTCGCTCGGCATCGACCTCACCTACACATGGCACAGAAGCCGGACTTCGCGCCACGAGCTGTCACCGGTATCGCTGTCGTTCGACAAACTTATCCGCACCACGGCAGAGTTTGACTCCATTCTCGACAGCAGCCCGTCGCTTGCCGTTTCAATGCGCGACCGATTCGTGCCGGCAATACAGTACACCTACACGTACTCCTCGCCGTCCCGCATGCGCAACCCGATCGTCTGGCAACTGACCGTAAAGGAAGCGGGGGCCGTCACCTCAGGCATATGTGCCGTGGCGGGCGAAAGTTTCTCCAAGAAGAACAAGACCGTGTTCAACAACCCTTTTGCACAATTCGTCAAACTGTCTTCCGAGATACGCAAATCCTACAAGCTTGGCGCCGCCACGCTTCTGGCCACGCGCCTCATGGGCGGCATTGCCTATTCCTACGGCAACACCGACGTCATACCCTACAACGACCAGTTCTATGTCGGCGGGGCCAACAGCATCAGGGCGTTCCCCATCCGTTCCGTCGGTCCGGGACGGTTCGTCAGCCGGGGACGAAAATATTCCTATATGGATCAGACCGGCGACATCAAGCTTGAAGGCAACGTGGAACTGCGCTTCCCCCTCTTCGGCTCTCTCATGGGGGCATGGTTCTTCGATGCCGGCAACGTGTGGACCATGCGCAGCGATGAAACACGGCCGGGCGGCACTTTCCACCTGCCCGACCTCATGCGGGACATAGCCCTCGGCAGCGGACTGGGAATGCGCTACGACCTTGACTTCCTCGTTGTGCGCCTTGACATGGGCGTGGCCCTCCATGACCCGGCAAGCACAAGACCGGGCTATTTCGACACGGGCAGACTGGCAAACCGCTTTGCGTTCCACTTTGCGATAGGATATCCTTTCTGAGGAATAGTCTCTTTTACCCCCCCCCATACTCTTTTTTCGACACCTTTGCTTTGCAAAACAATAAAACCAAACAAAAAAGGCACCAGTCAGCAAACCCTCGCACCCCACTTTTCCAGAAAACTGCTACTTTTTCCCGAAAAAAAACTCTACCTTTGCACCCACAGAACAGGTAATATCGCGGAGTGGAGCAGTTGGTAGCTCGCCAGGCTCATAACCTGGAGGTCGCATGTTCGAGTCTTGCCTCCGCAACTTGGTTAAAAAGGAAATCCCGCACGTCTCTGTCAGAGAAGTGTGGGATTTCCTTTTTTTGTACTCTATCGCCGCAGTTGGCAGCCCGGTCTATAATGATTTCATTTCAACGCACGAACAATGGCACAGGAACTTATAGTGTGCTTTCTCCCTTAGTTCCTGTAGTACTTTCCCGAGGAACTTCTGCCGTTGTCATAAACGCATTTCTTGATATAGACACCTCTTTGTGACGGCTCCGACTCCAACTTCCGGCCATTGGCAGAATACCAGGTTGTGCTTATGGTCTTATTGTCTGTATTGCCGATGTCTGCTATACCTGTTGCCGGTTCTTTGGAGTGGCTGAACACCCAATCCAGACGTTCGTCAGTATAGCTTTTCTTGCACACATCCTCATGAGTCCAGCCCTCTTCGGTGTCGAAGTTGTACTCTGCGTTGTAAGCATCCATGGCCGTCAGGAACTCTTCCACATTGGATATTTTCATGATGTTGTCCGCTGTTCCCATTACAGTAAACACAGGAGTTTTTGAAATGTTTTCTGCATCCAGGCCAGTTGGATTTCCTGCAACAGGCATGGCTGCCGCAAACAGTTCGGGATGATTTGACAGCATGTTCCATGTGCCTGTACCGCCCATGGAGCCGCCCAGTATATATACTTTTGAGGCATCGGCAACACCCCTGTCGATAAAGGTACGTATCAAACTGACAAGGGCATCTTGTGTAACGCCAAGCCAAGACTTGTCCTTGGGACATTGCGGAACAAGCATGATGCTCTTGCGGTTGTTGTCGCGCAGCCAAGAGCTGATGGATGTGACGCCTGGCTCTTGCATTTGGGTTTCGTTGTCGTTCCCTTTGCTGGTGCCTCCATGCAGATATATGACAATAGACGTCTTGTCGCCAAAGCCGGGAATGGTAGCCTTGCGATATGGCAAGGTCATGTTTCCCGCCTGAAAAGTCTCTCTTGAGAATGTGATCTCTTGTGCAATAGTCTCGCCCTTGCCGAGAAAGCCCAGCAAGGCGAGGATAAGGAATGTTCTGTATTTCATGAATTGCGCTGTTTTGATGTTGCACGTTTTTGCCCTCGTTTGGCATGCCTGCTCATTATCTTGCGTTCCTGCTCGTACACTTTTTCTATCTGTGCCTGTGTGAGGAACTTGGAGTATTCCTTGTAGTACTTCTGACGAATATTGAGGATTTTTTCGCTCATGGCAAAGCGTTGCTTGATGAACTCCTCGTTTTCCTGCTCTGATGAGCCTTGTTTGTTAGGACGTTGGCGGGGGCCCAAAGCCCAAATTTCCTTCTGGTAATTGCAATAGGTGGCGACAAACTTTTCCGTTACGTCATCACCGAAAGCCAGATCGCCGGCAATGTGCTTTGCCTGCACCTCGGCAAGCTGTTCACGGGAGATGCGCTGCTTCCGGGTAGGACGCTGTGGGGAGCTCTGCTGTGCAAAAACAGTGGCACAGGACACAATCATCATGACTGTGATAACGAAAATTCTGGTTAAATGCTTCATAATCATCTGTTTTTATGTTACATATGTTTCTTGTCGGGGAGACCTACTCGTTGATAAAGACATCTTCCTGATAGATGTCCAGCAAGTAATCCTGGTCGTCGGCGGTGAGCTGGCTGAAAGCCTGGTCCACATCGTTGATGGAGACTTTGTCGGACTTGGGGAAGTTCATGCTTGTGACAATCAGGGCTACGGATGCAGCCACGGCAAGGACTGTTCGCAAAAGGGAGTGCGACTTCGCAGGCTTCACCTCTTTCCGGATATCCTCTTCAAGCTGGTCGAAGAATCCGTCGGGTGTGCTATAAGGCATTCGCTTGCCGATATGGCCGAAATCAAATTCTTTGTTCATGTCTTGATTCTTGTTAGTCGTTCGAATTCATATACTTGACAATCTTCTCCTTGGCAATATGGAAGTTCGCCTTGGCAGAGGAGGCGGTGGAGCCTGTGGCTTCCGCTATCTCCTCATAACTGAGTTCGTCGTAATAGCGGAGGCTGAACACGGCCTGCTGCTTGGTGGGCAACGAGTGGATTGCCTTTTGAAGTTTCACTGCCTCCAAGTCGGTGAAATCCACATAGTCGCTTGCCATGATGCGGTTTGTCCCGTTTTCGTCCTCATCCAGCGACACCATCCCTTGCTTCCGGCTTTCGATCATTCGGAGTGCCTCGTTGGTGGCTATTCGGAAGATCCAGCCGCGGAAAGAGTTCTCGTCCCTGAACTTGCCGAAGGACCGGAAGATCCGGATGAAAGTTTCCTGCGTGGCATCTTGTGCATCATCGTGGACAACCACCAGCCGGCGGATGTGCCAGTAGACGGGTTGCTTGTATTTCTGCATCAGGAGCCGGAAGCCCGTTTCAGATTTCTCACGAACAGCTCGGATGATGACTTTGTCCTCAATCATCATACCACATAGAGCTTTTTCTTGCCGTTCATAACCATCTTGATGGGATTGCCCTTGCTGACAGCGAAAGCGTCCAGCTCAGCTTCGGCAGTGGCACGTGTCAAGCCGGTCATCTTGCTGTACTTGGAGATGCTGAGAGCCTTGTGGTTCTTCAGATATGCCAACGCCATGTACAGACGGTCTTTCTTGCTCAGCCGGTTGCTGACGTGAAAAGTGACACCCGGACGGCTCACCACCGTTGCCACAGCGGGGCGGCAGTACCCATAACGGCTGTGCGAGTGATGTATATGGCCATGGTGTCTATGCTGCGCAAAGCCTATAGTGCAAACCACTTCCATCATGCCGATGAGTATCGCTTTCCTTAAATCCATCCTTGTCCTCATAATCGTAGTCTCCAATGTTTTGATAAACGTTACGGCTTTATGACCCGATGAAAATGGAAAAGTAAAATCCCCTACAGATTTTTTTGAAGAAAATTGCTGCCGATTTTGTTCGGGAGAGAGCCTGCCGCCCCATGGCAAGCACAGTAAAACTTTATTGTTCCAAGCTTTCCGGAAGGCAGAGGAAAGACAGTATGGGGAAAAAGCCCGTGCGGAAGAAAAAAAAGCTTGAGACGACGGAATTTCTGTTTGATCTCACGGCGGCCCTCCGCCCGAAACGGAAAACCATTTCGGGCGGAGGGCTGTTCCGTTTCCACCGGAACGCAACAGAGTTCCGGGCGAAACGCATCCGTGAGATCAAACGGATTTTTCTTGAGATCAAGCATTTTTTCTTCCGCATCAGCATTTTTCACGCCAAGAGGGCTTCGCGACATTGTAATGTGCGTTCCTGTCCCGCATAAAGGGGAAAAGCGGCGCACTGGCTTTGCCCTTTGATTCCAATCAATATCTGCGTTTCCGGCCAATCGCATGATTCGGCAAAGCCATGCCGCAAACCGCATAAAACCAAAGGGAAACGGGACTGCCGGACAGGCGGAGAGTCGCCCTTGTTTGCCGCAATGCCAAGTTCTAACGACCGGACGGCGGCAAAATCACTACTTTTAAGTATTGCCGCCCTTTCGGAGACCCTGTAATTTTGCAAACCGTTAGGACAAGACATTTTATAAACGTTTTAAGCATTCAATATTCAATTGTTATGGAAAAAATTTCAAAAAGTTTGGGCATCCTCATGCTGATGCTTGCGGTTTTCACTGTTTCCTCATGCAGCGATGACAAAGACGACACACCGGCATGGACGAGCCTGTCCGGGGAGTATGCCGGATGGACAAGCGCATCGTTCAAATATTCCCCCACGCCCATGGCAACCGACAACGAAAAGTTGACGATAGCCGCAACCGACAACAAGATGAGCGTGCTGCTGGTGTCGAACCAGTGGGGTACGGCGACTTTCAACGATGTCAAGGCCGTTGAGGAAGGAACCGGCTTCAAGCTCACCGGCACCGGCACCGCCTCTCTGGGCATGCACGGCAGCACCAGCACTTACGACTGCACCTTGGAAGGTACGGTGAGCAAGGACAAGAAGACCGTTAGCGTCGTCATCACATACCCTGGCGTGATGGGCGGCACAACACTGACCTTCACCCTCGGCGAGGCTCCGGCCGCAAAACTGCTTGCTGGAAGTTATGACGGTTGGACAAACGGAAGCTGCGCTTACTTCAGCGGCCTTACACAGGACGGGGAAAAACTCAGCATCACCGCCAACGAAGACGGCACTGTAGACGTGAAGCTCACTTCGCAGAAATGGGGAGAGACAACCATCACGGGTGTCAGTGCGGCCAAGACAGCCGACGGCCTTACACTCAGCGGTTCGGGCAAGTTCTCGATGAGCATGGGAGGCAGCGACCCGCGCGAATACGACTGCACCCTGGAAGGTACGGTCTCCTCGGACAAGGAAACATACAGTGTGGTATTCACCCTGCCTGCGGTAATGGGCGGCCTGAACATCACCTTTGCCCAAGGCGAGGCTCCGGCGGAAAAATAACAGGGATCTTCCCTTTGCGCACGAATCAAGTGTTGAGGATTATGGTTTCCTCTGCCCGGCACCGGGCAGGGAAACCACAGTCCTCTTTCGGGCAAACCCGGTTTGCCGCTTAATCCCCTTTCCATTATGACAGTAAATCTTCACCTTATCAGCAAATTTGCCTGTCTGGCAGGACTGGCCGCCGGTCTGCTGGCCGTGTCTTCCTGCGACAACATCTACGACGACCCTTCGGAGATGCCGGACGGCAAAAACAAAGAGAACGCCTACAGCAATGCGGACGCCACGTCCTACACGAACTGGGTTTACCTGAATTTTGCCGACGGCTCGCAGACGACCCTCGCCTACGACGACACCGACGGCATTCCTGCGGAATGGACCATTGCCATTCACCGCTACGACATCAAGACCAACTCCGGCGCCGCCTACCGCACAAGTTACACCTCGCTTGACGACATGAAAGCCGATATCGGCAAGGGGACTTTCCACATGCCCGACCCCTCGGAATTCACCGCCGACGAGCCCGGCAAGATAACCATTGACATGTCGCACATGATGGAGGGCTACATAGACTATGCCGACGCTTCCATAAACAAGGTGCTGGCAAAGTGGCTTGACGTAGACACCTCGTCGATGCCGCCGGTCTACACCATGGACGGCAACGTGTATCTCTTGCTCACCAAGGACGGCAGCATGGCCGCCGTGAAATTCACGGGCTATTCCAACCCCTACAAGAGCAATACCAAGGGCTTCATCTCGCTGGAGTATATTTATCCTATAAAGTAATGCAACGCCTGCAAGTCTGCGGGCCAACCAAAACACATTTCAGACACCAATGAACAAATTCCTGACAACCGTTCTTCTCTTCATCGGCTTTGCGGCTCCCGCCATCGCTTCGCAACATATCGTCAGGGGGCGTGTCACGACCGCCCAGGGCGAACCGCTGCCCTATGCCTACGTGCATGTGGAGGGGAAGCAATATGCAACCCAGGCCGACAAGGACGGCAACTACTCGCTGCAGCTGCCTGACGGCACCTACGACATACAGGCCAACCTCACCGGCTACATAGCCGCGTCAAAACAGGTGCGCACCACCGCCGACACCAAGGTTGACTTCTCGCTCACCGAGGACATGATCAACATGCAGTCCGTCACCGTGACCGGCACACGCTCGCCGAAGCTGCTCAGCAACACACCCGTCGTGACCCAGATAATAACGGCCAGCGACATTGCCAAGACCGACGCCACCAACATAAAGGACGTGCTTCTCACGGAACTTCCCGGGCTTGAGTTCACCCTCTCCATGAACCAGCAGGTGTCGCTCACCATGCAGGGGCTGGGCGGAATGTCCATACTCTTCCTCATCGACGGCGAACGGATGGCGGGCGAGACCCTTGACAACATAGACTTCCAGCGCGTGTCCACCGACAACATAGAGCGCATAGAGATCGTCAAGGGCGCAGCGTCCGCCCTCTACGGCTCCAACTCCGTCGGTGCGGTGATCAACATCATCACCAAGAAAGCCACCGAGCCGTGGTCGCTCAATTTCAACACCCATTTCGGTTCCAAATACAACGAGCAGCGGCACGGCGGATCCCTGGGGCTGCGCTCTGGCAAGTGGAACTCGCTCACCAATGTCCAGACAGACGGCACAAGCTCGTACACGCTCAACGGGAAGCAGGCTGGCGACCAGATGAGCGTATACGGCACACGCCAGTGGAATTTCAAGGAGAAGCTGACCTACCGGCTCAACGACCGCACATCGCTCACCGGACGCGCCGGCTACTATTTCCACGAGCGCAACTCGTCGGCGATAGCCGATGACCGCGCACGTGATTTCAGCGGCGGCCTGCGTCTCCTCACGCGGTTTCGCGAAAAAGACCAGCTTGACGTGTCCTACTCGTTCGACCGCTACGACAAGAGTGACTACTACAAGGAGATAGGCAAGGACTTCATCGACTACAAGAACATGCAGAACTCCATCCGCACCGTCTACACACGTCACCTCAGTGAAGAGCTTGCGCTCACTGCGGGCGGCGACGCAATGGTCGACTACCTGATGTCGTACCAGTTTGCCGACGGCGGCAGTCACCGGCAATACACCGCCGACGCCTTCGCACAGGCCGACTGGATACTGTCGAGGAGCTGGAACGTGGTGGTCGGGGCCAGAGCCGACTATTTCTCCAAGACAAGCTGGAGAATAACGCCCAAGGTGGCCGCCGTCTACCGTACCGGGGCTCTCAGTATGCGCGGTTCCTACTCCGGCGGTTTCCGCGCGCCCACGCTCAAGGAGATGTACATGGACTTCAACATGGCCAACGTGTTCAACATCTACGGCAATCCCGACCTCGGCTCCGAAAAATCCCACTCGTTCTCGCTGTCGGGCGAATACGCCAAGAAACGCTATTCGCTGACAGCCACCGGCTACTACAACATCGTGGACAACGAAATAACGACCATCTGGGACAGGAGCCTCGAGAACGGCCGCGGCGCAATGGTCTACCAGAACATCAACGGACGCAACCTCCTCGGTGTCGACGTGTCGCTTCTGGCACGCTACCCGTGCGGGCTGGGCGGCAAGATAAGCTACTCGTATTTCCACGAGTACACCCGCAGCGGCAAGCCCAACACTTCCGACACGCGGCCGCACTCGGTGACGGCACGAATTGACTACCACAAGACACTCAAGAACTACGAGATTGACGCAGCCCTCACCGGCCGCTACCTCTCCGCAGCACGCTACCATGAGCTGGAGTCGGGCAACTACGACACCTACACCTCCGCTTCGTCGCCCGCCTACTCGCTGTGGAAGTTCACGCTGACACAGCGTTTCTACCGGGCATGGCGACTCATTCTCTCCGTGGACAACATATTCAATTACCGGCCGAAGACATACGCCTACAACTCGCCGCTCAACGGCGGCACGTCGTTCTCTGCCGGCATGTCGGTTGACGTGGAACAACTATTCAAGAAGAAATAACTTTTCCAAATGAAGTACGGCATAATCAACAAAATCAAATCCATACGCTGGACACGCCGCCGCATCGCCAAAGCCGCAGGCTGCGCTGTTCTGCTGTTCTGCCTTGCGGAATTCTATTCCATCTGGCTGAGCCGCACCAAGATTGCTTTCGTGAACTTCCAGCCCATCGCCCTGCAAGGGTTCTCGCAGGCCAACGACAACCCGATGATAACGCTGAGCAGCCTGTCGGCAAAAGACATTGGCGAGCTGGACAACTACGATGTCGTGTTCATCAACGGAATGGGGCTGAACATCACCGCCGAACAGCGCGACTTCGTGAAGGAGCTTGCCGGAAAAGGCAAGCCCGTCTACACCACGATGGCCACGAACCCCGACAACAACATCTCCAACCTCACCACGGACGAACTCGTTCTGGTGCAGAAATACATGATGTACGGAGGGACAAGGAACTGCCGTTCGCTGCTCTCGTTCATACGCCACAACATTGACGGGAAAATAATCTTCACCGGCAAGGCGCAGAAGCCGCAGAGCAAGCCCGGCGACTACCTGTACTACCCCGCGGACGGTGAAGAGCATGAGTTCCTCTCCGTCAAGGACTACGAGCAGTTCATGCGCAAGAACAATCTCTGGCACGAAGGTGCGCCAAAACTGATTGTGTCGGGACAGATAACAGACCCGTCCGACCTCATCCTTGCCCTTGCCGGCACAGGCAAATACAATGTCTACCCCGTGGCGTCGATGACCAGATTGCTGGACTATGCCCGCCAGATACGCCCGGCCGCCATTATCAACCTTGCCCACGGACGTCTCGGCGACGACATGACAGCATGGCTCAGACAAACCAACACGCTGCTCTTCGACCCTCTCACCATCAACGACCTGCGCGAGAACTGGGAAGCCGACAAGCTCGGCATGGTCGGCGGCTTCATGGCACAAAGCGTTGTGATGCCGGAGATAGACGGAGCGATACGCACCACCGCCCTCTTTGCGCAGCGCAAGGACGAAAACGGTCTGCTGCAGCCCTACGCCATGCCCGACCGGCTGGAAACATTCCTGCAGACCGTCGGTCACTATATGGATTTGCGCACCAAGCCCAATGCAGAGAAACGCATAGCCATAGTGTACTTCAGGGGACCGGGGCAGTCCTCGCTCATAGCGAGCGGCATGGATGTGGTGCCGTCGCTCTACAATATGCTCACCCACCTCAAGGCACAGGGATACAACCTCAGCGGACTGCCCTCCACCGAGGCGGAGTTCGCTTCGCAGATAAAACAGCGCGGGATGATTTTCAACCCGTTCGCCGCCGGCGATGCCGAGCGTTTCATGAAAAGCGGCAAACCGCAACTTGTAAGCAAGAAAGAATACGACACATGGAGCGGTCTGTCGTTGCGCAAGGACAAGGCAGCTGAGGTGGAGAAAGCTTTCGGGCCGTTTCCCGGCGACCACAACCTTCTGAAGACAGCCGACGGCCGGCTGGCTTTCGCGCGGCTGCAGTACGGCAACGTGGTACTCCTGCCCCAGCCTATGGCCGGAGAGGGCAAGGACGAGTTCAAGATCGTACACGGCACCGACAAGTGTCCGCCCCACTCCTACATAGCCCCGTATCTCTGGATACAGCACGGATTCCGCGCCGATGCCCTCATCCATTTCGGCACGCACGGTTCGCTGGAGTTCACGCCGCGCAAGCAGGTGGCACTGTCAAACGAGGACTGGCCCGACAGGCTTGTGGGAGCCCTGCCGCATTTCTACATTTACACCATTGACAACGTAGGCGAGGCGATGGCGGCCAAGCGGCGCACTTATGCCAACATCATAAGCTACCTCACCCCACCCTTCCACGAGAGCGGACTGCGGAAAACCTATGCACAGCTTGAGCGGAAACTGCGCAGTTTCGACAGCGGCAAAGGCGACCGCGACAAACTGCGCGCCGACATCAAGCGGCTCGCCACAGAACTCGGCCTGTGCAAGGATCTGCGCCTCGATGCCAATCCCCAGAAACCATTCTCCGACAACGAGATTGCCCAGATAGAGAACTATGCCGAAGAGATCACAAACGAGAAAGTAACCGGCACTCCCTATACCATGGGCGTGCCATACACCGGCGAAGACATCCGCACGTCGGTCTTTGCGATGACCACCGACCCCATAGCCTACAGCTGCTACAACCTTGACCGCATGAAAAGCCGTGCGGGCAAACTCAGCAAGGCCGCCTTCAACGACAGCTATCTGGCGCGGGCAAAGCAGACAGTGGCGGGTCTCTACGCCAATTCCTCAGCCGTGACAGACCAGACGATATGCGCCGTGGCGGGCATAAGCCAGGACGAGCTCCGGAAATCACGCGAGATAATTGAATGGCAGAACGCCCCCAAGGGTATGCTCGCCATGATGATGGCCGCCAAGAACAGCAAAAAAGATTCGGCAGATGCCGACAAGAAAGGCAAGGGAGGAGGCATGACCGCCATGATGGAAAAAGCGGCAGCCACGCCCGTTGAGGTTCCACCGGCCAAAAACGGCCCCATTGCCAAGTTCATGCGCCACCAGATGCGCAAGATGCTCGCCAAAGGCGACCCCTCGCAGATGATAGAGGCCGCCCGCAAAATGGGCGCGCCCGAAGAGGCACTGAAGAAGATGGCCGCCGCCATGACCAAAAAGAAGACAAGCAGCAAGGGCATGGCAGACGGTTTGGCAAAACCCGAATACTCACAAAAGGAGATACAACTCGCCAAAGCCATAAACCAGGTGGAGACAGCCTTGAAGAACGTGGACAACTACCGCAAGACACTAAGCGGATGTCCGCAGGCGGAGCTCGCCGCCGTCAGCAACGCTCTTGACGGAGGATATACAGCCCCGTCGCCGGGCGGTGACCCGATAGCCAATCCCAACACGCTGCCCACCGGGCGCAACCTCTTTGCCATCAACGCCGAAGAGACACCCTCGGAGGATGCGTGGGAAAAAGGCGTGGCCCTCGCCAAGACCACCCTGGACGACTACCGCAAGACCCACAAAGGCAAGTATCCGCGCAAGGTCAGCTACACCCTGTGGTCGGGCGAGTTTATCCAGACCGGCGGCGCCACCATAGCCCAAGTGCTATATATGCTCGGTGTGGAACCCGTGCGCGACCGCTACGGACGCGTGAACGACCTGAAGCTCATTCCGTCGAAAGAGCTCGGACGTCCGCGCATTGACGTGGTGGTACAGACCTCCGGCCAACTGCGCGATCTCGCCGCTTCGCGCCTGTTCCTCATCAACCGTGCCGTAGAGATGGCGGCCGCCGCATCCGGCGACGAATACGGCAATATGGTCAAGGACGGAGTGGACGAGTCTGAACGCTATCTGATAGACAAGGGCGTGCCGCCGGCCGAAGCCCGCAACATATCCAGATACCGCGTGTTCGGCGGTGTGCAGGGAGGCTACGGCACCGGCATCCAGTCAATGGTTGAAAAAGGCGACGCATGGGACGACGACCGGCAGATAGCCGACCAGTACATACAGAACATGGGGGCTTTCTATGGCGACCAGGAGCATTGGGAGGCTTACGCCCAAGACGCTTTCGGAGCGGCACTGACACGCACCGACGTGGTGATGCAGCCCAGGCAGAACAACACGTGGGGAGCACTGAGCCTTGATCATGTGTATGAATTCATGGGCGGCATGAACCTCGCCGTGCGCCAAGTGACAGGCAAAGACCCCGAAGCCTACTTTGCCGACTACCGCAACCGCAACGACTACCGCGTGCAGGACTCAAAGGAGGCCATTGCCGTGGAAGCACGTACAAAGCTCTTCAACGAGAGCTACGTGAAAGAGTCGCTTGAGGGCGGTGCCACATCGGCCAACGCACTTGCCGAAATGGTGCGCAACACCTACGGATGGAACGTGATGAAACCAACGGCGGTCAGCAAAGACCTGTGGAACGAAATCTACGATGTCTATGTCAAGGACAAATACCGTCTGGGCGTACACGAAAAGATGGGGGCAACCGACCCCACGGCCATGCAGGAGATAACGGCCACCATGATGGAGACCGCACGCAAAGGCTACTGGAAAGCGTCGCCCGAACAGCTCCGCGAAATAGCCAAGGTACACACGGAGTTCACCCGAAAATACGGTGCAAGCGGCTCTTCTTTTGAAGGAGGCAACCGGAAACTGCAGGATTTCATCGCCGACAAATCATCGGCCGCAGACGCCAAAGCCTACAGGCAGGACATGAAGAGGCAGACGCAGACCATTGCCGAGCAAAGCCAGAAGGGCATGGTGATGAAGAAGCAGACCTCCCGTACAGACGGGCAGACGGAAGAGGGCGGCATCAAAGCCCTGTACGTGGCGGGTGCGGTGGTAGCACTATTCGTTGTGTTCGCCGTAATCGTCCGCCGCAAGCGCAAGAAACTGTAACGCAAGACACCAATGGAAATTCTCATCTACACCCTTGTCGTATTCATCTTCCTGAGCTGTGCCTTCAAACTCAGCCAGTGGGGATGGGGCGCAAGGTTTGCCTTCAGTGCAGCACTGGGAGCTTTCGTGCTGTGGAGCGAGCAGTACGCCGTGCTGCAGTCAAAAACCCAGCTCGCCGACTATCTCGCCGACACCACGGCACTACAGAACATGGCCGTCATAGTGACGCTTGACTCCGTGTTCTGCTTCGGCCACGCGTTCTGTTATTTCCAAGACATGTACACCGTGTCCCGGGAAAAGCGCAAATGGTGGACAGCCATTCTCAAGTGGTATCCGTCGCTGCTTATGTTCCCGGTGGTGTTCTACCTGTTCACGCAGACGCTGTTTGTGGCCGTAGGGGTGGATTTCTCCGTCACGGCGTGGTCGTTTGCCGCAGCCTGCACAATCGGTCTTCCCCTCTTTGCCGAAGGCTGCAAATGGCTTGTACCCGAAAAGGACGGGCAGGTAGAGATGCAGCTGCTCACGGGCTGCTTTGTGTGCGTTCTCGGTCTGGCCTCGACAGAAAGCGGGAAAATCGTCTACAAGATAAAACAAGACACCACCGACTGGCACGCCGTTGCCTGGGCGGCAGGTGTGTTCGCAGTGCTGTTTGCAGCGGGGATTGTTGCGGACAGGCTGAAATACAGAATAAAGACAGTAAACAAAAAACAAAAACAATGGAAATAATTTCTAGATCCCTGTTCGGCATAGCCAACTCTCTGCTCATTCCGGACGTAGTACTTCTCATCGTGTTTTTCTTCCGTGCGCTCATACTTGCCGGCGGCACGTACAACAGTTTCATGGTGCGGCGCAAAAACGCCAAGGTGTTTGAAGAGAAAATAAAGTCGCTCACCCCTGCCGGACTTGCGGAACTGCGCCGGCTCGTTCCCGCAAACCACAATTCCGCATTCACCAGATACCTTGCCGACATTCTCGCCAACAACGACTCGGAGGACTATAGCGACTATATCCTGACACGCTACGAGACCGAGGTGCAGAAAGACGTCAACATCTCGCGTCTGCTGACAAAGCTCGGCCCGGTGCTCGGTCTGGTGGGAACCCTCATCTCCATGTCGCCCGCTCTCGTGGGCTTGTCGACGGGTGACATCTCGGGCATGGCATACAACATGCAGGTGGTGTTTGCCGCCACCGTTGTCGGTCTTGTGATCAGTGCCGTGGGGTTGTCCACCTGCCAGTTGAAACAGCGGTGGTATGCTGCTGACGTAAACAACCTTGACCGCGTGTGCCGCGTCATCAACAGGGCCGGTTGTCCCGCGGACAGCGCAAAAACAAAGGGCGAGGAGGAACAGGCATGAGCAGACGCAGACGCAGGGGAAATTTCCTCACAGAAGACGACGGAGACCCATTGAGCGTGGTGGTCAACCTTTTTGACGTGGCCATGGTGTTTGCCGTGTCGCTCATGGTGGCCATGGTGATGCACATGAACATGACCGAGGTGTTCGGGAAAGAAGACTACACCATAGTGAAAAACCCGGGCAAGGACAACATGGAGATCATCACAAAAGAAGGAAAGGAAATCAACACCTACAAGGCTTCGGGCGAATCAACCGACGGCAGCGGCAAGCAGGGCAAACGCCTCGGCACCGCATACCAGCTGGAGAACGGACAGATAATCTACGTGCCGGAATGACACGTGGCAGCAGTCCGGCCAATCACCAAAGTTTGGTGATTGGCCGGACTGTCAGAATGCGGCAAAAGCGCACTCCCGTATTATTCCCGTTTACGTTTATATCCGCAAGGCCGCACTTTCCGACTGCTCGTCGGGCAATTCCCATGCCAGAGCCGAGGCCCCGAGCACTGCGGCATCCGAACCGTTGAGGTTTGACAAAAGCAGCTTTGCCTTCCCCTTGTATACATAGAGGATGTTTTCATCGTAGGCTTTGCGCAACGGCTCCATGAGAAACTCGCCCGCCTTTGTGGGACCGCCAAAGAACACAAACGCCTCAGGACTGCAGAAGAGAGCAAAGTTGGCACATGCCACACCGAGGGTCTTTCCCGTGAAGGCAAGGATATCCGTTGCCACGGCATCGCCGTTCTGGGCCGCCTTGGTAACCTCCAAACCCGTGATATCGTCAATGTTGTATTCGCGCAGAATGCTCGGACGCCCGTCATGCAACAGCATTTCGCGGGCCGTGCGCGCTATGCCCGTGCCGGAGCAATAGGTTTCCAGACAACCCCTGCGGCCACAGCCACACACACGGGCATCAGGACTGTAGTCCACCACAACGTGACCAAGCTCGCCTGCAAAGCCGTCGCAGCCATAGACAAGCTGTCCGTTAACGACAATGCCAGAACCCACACCGGTGCCCAGCGTTATCATGATGAAATTCTTCATGCCACGGGCAACGCCGTAAGTCATTTCGCCCACGGCTGCCGCATTGGCATCGTTGGTCATGGCCACAGGAATGCCGAGCTTTTCCGAGAACATCTTTGCCAGGGGAATCTTGCCTTTCCATTCAAGGTTTGCAGCATTGTCTATTGTTCCTGTGTAATAGTTGGCATTGGGGGCACCGACACCCATACCCTTTATGGTGTCAATGCCGCCGACCGACTCTATCACAGGTTCCAGCGCCTGGCAAGCTGCATCGACATACTCGTTGACATCGGCATAGCCCTTTGTCTTGATGGCAGTCGTCGCCTTTATCTCACCGCGGGTGTCAACAATGCCGAACACGGAATTCGTCCCACCCAAATCCAATCCCAATACGTAAGGTTTATCCATCGTATAGTTTTTTACAGTTAAAGTTATTGTTGTTTCCTATTTAGCACAAATCTCCTTGTTTATCTCTGCAAATGTAACAATTCTCCGGAATTGCACTGTAATTTTTCCTTTTTTTTCTACCTTTACACTCAGCAAAACAGACACCGCTATGAATACACTTCTGAAAAAACTCTTTTTCCTGATTTTTTTTGCATCAGCCTGCTCCGTGAGCGATGCACAGTTTGACAGCCGCACCAAGACAGTAAACGTGGCAGGTTACATCACATCCGCCACCGACCACACAACGGCCGTCGCCAAAGCCCTCAACGACTGCAAGCTCAAGGGCGCAAGGAGGCTCGTCTTCCCCAAAGGCGTTTACCACTTCCGACCCGACAGCCTGAAACCGTTCATGACCTACATTTCGAACAACGGCGACTACAGCCGCTGTTTCGCCTTTGACCTGACCGGCATCAAAGACCTCGAAATAGACGGCAGCGGCTCCACGTTCATATTCAAGGGCTACGTCTGCCCGTTCTACGTGAACCATGCATCGGGCATAACCCTGCGCAATTTCACCGTTGACTATGAGCGCACATTCCACTCTGAAGGCCACATAGTACAGACAACGCAGGAGTATATGGATGTCCGTTTCTCGAAAGAATACCCGTACTACATAGACGACCAGGAGCACCTGCGTTTTGTGGACGACGAAGGCGTGGAATACCCGTGGTTCTATATGCTCGAGTTTGACCCCAAGAAAATGGAGACCGCATATATGGCCGCCGACCAGTGGACCGGTGGTTCGGTCAAGGTTTCCGATCTGGGCAACCGCACCGTAAGACTCCACAGAGAGGGCCTCAAAGGGCAGGTGGGCAATGTCATCAACTTCGGCATGGCCTACCGCAAGGTGCCCGTAATAACCGTGACAGACTCCAAGGACTTTGCCCTTCACAACGTGACCATATACCACGGCGGAGGCATGGGGGTCATTGCCCAGCGCAGCCGCAACCTGCTGCTTGACAGCCTCGTCGTGACTCCCGCCCCGGGCAAGGACAGGGTTGTCAGTGCGGCTGCCGACGCCACGCATTTCGTGAACTGCTCAGGATACATCAGGATGTATGACTGCCACCTGGCCAATCAGACAGACGATGCGACCAACATCCACGGAGTCTACTACCGGATTGCCGACATCCTGCCGGACAACCGCATCATGGTGGAACTGGCAAACAGCGGGCAATACGGTTTCGCCTACCTCAAGAGGGGAATGAAGCTTGAATTTGTAAATGCCGGCAGCCTGATAACCTACGCCCACAACAAGATCAAGTCCGTATACTCCATCAACGACCGCAAGTTCATGGTAACACTCAACAGCCCCCTTTCAGACAAGACCAGGAAGGGAGACGCCATTGCCGGTTGCGACGAGTATCCCGACGTACACATCAAGGGGTGCTATTTCGGCAACAACCGGGCACGGGGGCTTCTGCTCGGCAGCCGCGCAAAGATGCTCATCGAAAACAACACTTTCCACACACCCGGCTCCGCCCTGCTGCTTGAAGGCGACGCAAGGGGATGGTTTGAGCAAGGAGGGGTGAGAAACGTGACAATACGCAACAACACGTTTGACAACTGCAATTTCGCCAACTGGAACAAAGGCACCATAGGGTGCGGTTCGGGAATAGATCCGGAATATTTCAGCTCCAGCTACTACAACCGCAACCTGCTGATAGAGGGCAACACGTTCATCATTCACCGCGCGCCGGTGATGTATCTGTACAGTGTGGACGGCATCACGTTCCGCAACAACCGCATCACGGCTTCCGGAAAAGACTATCCCTGCACGGTTGACAAGAGCAAGCCCGAAAAGCTCTTTGAACTCAAGGAATGCAATAACTTCACGCATGACGACGTCACGATACAGTAAGTCCGCTTTTTAGCCTTTGCCCCAAAATAAAAGACCGTTTTTCACGTTATACGGTTTGAAACCTGTGGTAAGGTTAGAACCCATTTTACACAACAATGAGAATACGCCTCTGTTTGCCGGTACTCAGCACAGCAGTCCTTCTTCTCTCGTCGTGCCTTGACGAGCAGACATTCCCCACCCCCGCCGACGCCAGGGTGGCTTTTTCGGGCGACACGCTGGACTTTGACACCGTCATTATCAACTGCGAGTCGCCTACCGCCCAGTTTTCCATCTACAACAAGTCTTCAAAAGGCATAAGCATCATTTCGGCGGCTTTTGAAGGCGAGGGCAAAGACGCATTCCTGGCCAACGTGCAGGGCTATTTCATCCAGCCGGGCGTGCCAGTAAGCATTGACTGCGCCGGCAACGACAGCATCATAGCCTTTGCGCAGTTCAACGCACAGGCCAACGACCAGGACCGGGCCGTCAGGAGCGAAGCCGATCTGGTCTTCACCCTCGCCAACGGCGTCAGACAGAAGATACACGTCACGGGCTACAGCCAATCCGTAGTGGAGCTGAGGGGCAAGGTGTTCACAACCGACAGCACGCTACAGTCCACCCGGCCCATTGCCGTCTACGACAGCCTTGTCGTCAAACCCGGCGCAACCCTCACCATAGCCCCGGGCACCACCTTGCTGTTCGCCTCCAATGCCGGAATAAGGGTGGAGGGTACGCTTGTGGCTGCAGGCACGCTTGAAGAGCCCATTGTCTTCAGGGGCAACCGCTATGACGACATGTTCAAAAACCAGCCATACGACCGCATCGACAACCAGTGGCAGGGCATAAGGTTCACCTCCTCCAGCTACGGCAACCGGCTTGACCACTGCGACATACACTCGGGCAACTACGGCATAGTGTGTGACTCGGCAGACCAGTCAAAAGAGAAATTGAAAATAGAGAACTCCATCCTCCACAATATGCGCCGCAATGCACTGACCATAGACCAGTGCCAGGTGTTTGTGGGCAACACACAGATTACCAACGCAGAGAACTACTGCGTCCATGTCACGGGAGGGCAGTCTACGTTTGTACACTGCACCATAGGGTGGTTCAGCCCCTTTTCCACACGGAAGGGCAACGCCCTTGTGTTCACCAACTACAAGGGCGACACGCCGTGTCCCATCACGCAGCTGGCGTTCTACAACTCAATCATCACCGGGCACAATTCCGACGAAATCTTCGCCTACACAAGCGAGGACGAGAGCGTCAGCAACAACTACGCATTCCACAACTGTCTGCTCAACACCCCCGAAATTGCAGACAACCCCGCCGTGACGGACAACGTGTGGGAAAACCGCAAGTCGACTGTCAGGCAAGCCGCCAATTTCAAGGACTTTGACTATGATGCCCTAATCTACGACTTCCGCCTCTCTGCGGAATCGCCCGCCCGCTTCATAGCCGATCCAGCCAAGACGGCACAGTACTACCCCTTTGACCGGCTCGGCGTTCCACGACCCACCGGCACTGCTGCCGACGCCGGGTGCTACCAGTACGTCGAGCAGGAGGAGAAATAGGGATGCCCGTACATTTTACCACGCAATTTGACCCATAGACCATAAATGTCAAGCAAGGACATATTCCTTCGCAAGCTATATAGGAAGAACAATGGAGCAGAACAACAAGAACCCGCTCATGCAACATGGGGAACTGAACGACTATTCGGGAATACTGCGACAAGCTGTCGCAGCAATCGAACATGTGTGGACAGAAATAGCCCGACACGTCAACTTTGGATATGAAGAAGTTCTATGAACGTTATGCAGGGCGTGCTGAAAAAGTGCTACGGAGCGTTGCACTTTTACCATGGTCGCACAATATGTTGCTTTTGAGCAAGAGTCTGGACGATGATGCTACTTTATATTATGCCAATGAGGTACTCCGCAGTGGTTATAACCTCGGTTTCTTGGGTGTGAGAAGCCCCATCTTGGAGTTGGAACTTGAAGACCGGCTTGTCAAGGCGATTACACGCTTTCTCATGGAACTCGGCAATAGCTTTACGTTCATCGACACAACGTTTGACGAACTTGACGGTATTGTGACAGTTGACAAAATATAAGACAATGTTCATACCGAGCATACAATGAGAGCCCGGAGACTCCGCTTGGGGGCGGAACGTCCGGGCTCTCATTGTATGCCTTGCCGGCGGCAGACCGATGCCGCCAGGTCAAGGTGGAGGGGTCGTGTCAGTCGTTTTCGGGGCGCAGTTTGCGAACTACGGCACCGGTGCGCCACATCTCGCTTTCGCGCAGATCCTTGAGCTCAGCCTCAAGCTTGACACGGTAGTCGGGCTTGGAGTTGGAGTCGATGGAGATCTGAGCCTCGTGGCCTTCCTTGACGCTCTTGTAGAGCTGCTGCATGACGGGTTTGATGGCATCGTGGAAGCGGGGGAACCAGTCAAGGGCACCACGCTGTGCGGTGGTGGAACAGTTGGCATACATCCAGTCCATTCCCTTGGCGGCAAAGAGCGGCATGAGCGACTGGGTGAGTTCCTCCACTGTCTCGTTGAACGCCTCGGAGGGGGTGTGACCGTTCTCGCGGAGCACTTCGTACTGTGCGAGGAGCAGGCCCTGAATGGCACCCATCAGCGAACCGCGCTCGCCGGTAAGGTCGGACGTGGCCTCACGGATGAAAGTGGTCTCGAAGAGGTAGCCCGAGCCGATGCCGATGCCGAAGGCAAGAACCTTGTCCTTGGCGCAGCCGGAGGCATCCTGGTATACGGCATAAGAGGAGTTGAGACCGCGACCCTCGAGGAACATGGTGCGGAGCGATGTGCCCGAACCCTTGGGGGCAACCATGATGACGTCGATGTCCTTGGGAGGAACCACGCCGGTGCGATCGTTCCAGGTGATGGCGAAACCGTGGGAGAAATAGAGGGTTTTGCCAGGGGTGAGGTATTGTTTGATCTTGGGCCATACTTCTATCTGGGCGGCATCGGAGAGGAGCATACATACGATGGTGCCCTTTTGGGCGGCTTCCTCAATGGAGAAGAGAGTTTTGCCGGGAACCCATCCGTCGGCAACGGCCTTCTCGTAGGTTTTGCCCTGACGCTGACCCACGATCACATTGAAACCGTTGTCGCGCAGGTTGCAGGCCTGACCGGGCCCCTGCACACCATAACCGAGAACGGCAATGGTTTCGTCCTTCAAGATTTCACGGGCTTTCTCAAGTGAAAATTCTTCTCTTGTGGCGACTTCTTCTACTACGCCGCCAAAATCAATTTTTGCCATAATCTTAATTATTTAAAAGTTTGGTTGTTTTTTGTTTGTTATTCGTCTTTTTCCTGTTGCCGTACATCAAGATACTCGTCGAGCAGTTCCCTCGGGTTTCTGGTGACGGCAACGGCACCCGTGCGCACGAACTGTAGCACGCAGTCGAGGGCTGCCAGACTTGAGTAGAGCGACTCTATGTCTTCAGGCATACCAGTGATATTGACGATGCTGTAGGTTTCGTTGACTTCAACGATTTTTGCGGAGTGCACGCGAATAATGTGCGAAATCTCGTTGTTTTCCAGCAAGCGGGGAGTGCTCAGCTTGAGCAGCGCCACTTCCTGAATAAATATTTCCGCCTGTGTGTAATAGCGTGCCTGAAGCACGTCTATTTTCTTCTCTATCTGTTTGGTGACAAGCTGCACCGTCTCCTCGTCGCAAAAGCAGGTGATTGTGTATTTGTGTACGCCGGGAGTGCTGCTGGCACACACGCTGAGACTCTCGATATTGACCTGCCGGCGAGTAAACACTGCCGTAATCTGGTTGAGGATGCCGGCGACGTTCTCCGAATAGGTCATGATGGTATAGAGGGTCACACCCTCGGGACAGGCAGCGAGATTTCTGTCGTCGCACCGTCCGCAGGTCTCACATGCGCCGCACTGCCCCCCCTTGTTGTCATATTGTGTCATAAGCGTCAATCTGTTTGCGTTACTTTATCTCAAGCATCATGTCGTCAACGTCGGAACCCGGCGTAGTCATAGGAAGCACGTTGTCTTCTTCCTTGACCGCACACTGCAGGAGGAACGGCCCTTCGGTATGGAGCATCTCGCCGATGGCGGAATCAAGATCCGCACGCTCCGTCACCGTGCGCACGGGGATGCCGTAGCCTTCGGCAATCTTCTCGTAGTCGGGATTAAGCATTGGCGTGAACGAATAGCGTCTGTTGAAGAACATATACTGCCACTGGCGCACGTTGCCCAGAAAGTTGTTGTTAAGGAGGATGATCTTGACCGGGGCGCGCTGTTCCATAATTGTGCCGAGTTCCTGAATAGTCATCTGCAGCCCCCCGTCGCCGCAGAACAGGCAAACCGTCCGTTCCGGTGCGCCGAATGTGGCCCCCACGGCGGCAGGAAGGCCAAAGCCCATAGTGCCACAGCCGCCCGAAGTGAGTACAGAACGCCCTTGGGTGAACTTGAAATAGCGGCAGGCAAACAGCTGGTTCTGGCCCACATCGGTCACCAGTACCGCCTTGTTGCCCGTTTGTTCGCTGACGCAACGCACCACCTCGCCCATAAGCAACGGGCCGTCAGTGGGATACACGGCAGGCTTTATGATTTTTTCGTACTCCTTGTCCTCGTAAGCCCTGAAGCTGTCAATCCATTCCTTGTGGCTGGCGCAGGAGACCAGTTTCGTCACCTCGGCGAGAGTTTCCTTGCAATTGCCCAGCACGGCCACGTCTACCTTGACATTCTTGTTGATTTCCGCAGGGTCAATCTCGAAATGTATGATCTTGGCCTGCTTGGCGTATGTCTTGAGGTTGCCCGTGACACGGTCGTCAAACCTCATGCCCACGGCAACCAGCAGGTCGCACTCGTTGGTTTGCACGTTCGGCCCCAGATTGCCATGCATCCCGAGCATACCCTTGTTGAGCGGGTGGTCTGACGGCAATGCGCTCAGTCCGAGCATGGTACAGCCGGCCGGCATATCGGCTTTTTCGATAAGGGCAAGCAGCTCTCCGCGCGCGTCGCCCAGTTCCACTCCCTGACCCACGAGCACAAGAGGCCTGCGGGACTCGTCGATAAGTTTTGCGGCTTCCGCCACAGCGTTGGAGTCCGTGGGAGGGCAAGGACGGTAGGAGCGTATGAAGCCAACCCTGACAGGTTCGTAGTCCACCATGGCCGTCTGTGCGTTCTTGGTAAAATCAAGCACCACAGGACCGGGACGGCCGGAACTTGCAATGTAGAACGCACGGCTCACGGCCCAAGCTATATCTTCGGCACGCCTGATTTGGAAGCTCCATTTGGTGACAGGCTGTGTGACACCTATCACGTCGACCTCCTGAAACGCATCAGTGCCGAGAAGGGATGCGCCCACCTGTCCGCAAATGACCACCAGCGGAGTGGAGTCTATCATTGCGTCCGCCACACCGGTAATGGTGTTCATCGCCCCCGGGCCGGAAGTCACGACGGCGCACCCCACCTTGCCGCTGACACGGGCATAGCCCTGAGCCGCATGCACGGCTCCCTGTTCGTGGCGGACAAGGATATGATTCAGTGTAGCGCGATGGTCGTAGAGCGCATCGTAGACAGGCATAATGGCACCGCCCGGATAGCCGAAGAGGGTCTTCACCCCCTCGTTTTCAAGGCTGCGTATCATCGCTTCTGCACCGGTAATATTTTCTCTCATATTGTGGTTTTATGAAAATCCGTGTCATCCAGAGATTCGCGTGCCGACCTCCAAAGACCGGCAGTACGGAAAAATCCCCGCACGTGTGTATGTTTTCTGTTTCTGCAAATGCCCGAACCGTCTGTCAGTCCTCTATAATCCTCACTCCGCCCTTGTCGGCCGACGACACGGACTGCGCATAGGCCCTGAGGGCTTTCGACACAATGCGCTTGCGCCTGAGCGGGCGTTGCGGACGGGCAGCGAGTTCCCTGTCGTCCAGTCTGACATTAATGGAACGGTTGGGGATATCTATCTCGATAATGTCGCCGTCAACAATCTTGCCGATGTTGCCGCCGTTGGCCGCCTCAGGCGATATGTGACCGACGGAAAGTCCTGATGTCCCACCGGAGAAACGGCCATCAGTGACAAGAGCGCACTCCTTACCCATGTGCATTGACTTGATGTAGGATGTGGGGTAGAGCATCTCCTGCATACCAGGACCGCCCTTGGGCCCCTCGTGGGTAATAACGACCACGTCGCCTTTTTTGACCTTGCCGCCGAGGATGCCCTCGCAGGCATCCTCCTGCGAGTCGAACACCACGGCCGGACCGGAAAACTTCCAGATACTCTCGTCCACACCGGCCGTCTTGACCACACAGCCGTCTTGGGCTATGTTGCCGAACAGGACTGCCATGCCGCCATCCTTGGTGTAAGCGTGCCCGATGTCGCGGATGCAGCCGTTGGCACGGTCTGTGTCAAGGGTGGGATACGCAGTGTCCTGCACTCCAAGCTCGTTGCAGAACACGCCGGCCGGGGCCGACGAATAGATCCGCAACGCCTCGGGGTCGATTTCCGGCTTGAGTATGGAGTATTTGTCGATGTCCTGCTCCAACGTCGCACCGTTGACGCGCTTCACGCTGGTGTCAACCAAGCCACCCTTGGCCAATTCGCCAAGGAGGTTGAGCATACCGCCGGCACGACCACATTCCTGCACGGAATATTTCTGCGAGTTGGGCGCAAGCTTGCACAGGAAAGGAGTCTTGCGCGAAAGGGCATCAATGTCTTTCATCGTGAAGTCAACGCCAGCCTCCTGTGCCACAGCGAGCAGGTGCAGCACGGTATTGGTGCTGGCCCCCATGGCAATGTCAAGCGTCATGGCGTTGAGGAATGCGGCACGGGTAGCTATAGAGCGCGGCAATACGGACTCATCGCCGTCTTCATAGTACGCCAATGCGTTTTTCACTATCAGGCGCGCCGCATCCTGCATCAGTCTGCGGCGATTGACGTGGGTGGCAAGGATTGTCCCGTTGCCGGGCAGCGACAGACCTATTGCCTCCGTGAGGTTGTTCATGGAGTTGGCAGTGAACATTCCCGAACAGCAGCCGCAGCCGGGACAGGCGCGATTTTCAATCTCCGCCAGTTCCCCGTCGCTGACCGTCGGGTCGGCGCCTTTGACCATAGCTCCCACCAAGTCAAGGTTCTCGCCCTTGTAGACACCAGCTTCCATCGGACCGCCGCTGACGAACACCGCAGGAATGTTGAGCCTCATGGCAGCCATGAGCATTCCGGGAGTTATCTTGTCGCAATTGGAAATGCAAATCATTGCATCAGCCTTGTGCCCGTTGACCATGTATTCCACGGAGTCTGCAATGATGTCGCGCGAAGGCAGACTGTAGAGCATTCCGTCGTGTCCCATGGCAATACCGTCGTCAATGGCGATGGTATTGAACTCCGCCGCATAACAGCCCAGCTTTTCAATTTCAGCCTTGACTATCTGACCAGCCTCGTGCAAATGGGTATGACCGGGAACAAACTGGGTAAAGGAGTTGACAATTGCGATGATAGGCTTGCCGAACTGTTCACGTTTCATGCCATTGGCAACCCACAGAGCGCGCGCACCTGCCATGCGGCGACCGTCTGTACATACAGAACTACGTAATTTTATTTTCATTTCTACAGTTTTTTGATACGACACCAACTCTACAAAGCCACAAGTGGAAATCCCCCTGTGCCACAGCCGGATGGTGAGTCCGTAACCTGTTTGCCCGGATGCTGCGTTTGAACTGTAAAGTTCGTGATTTTTTAAAAAAGCACATCCGCGAAATGAGAAAAACAAGTTCCGTCCCCCTAATAAACCAGAAGCGGAATATCTTTCCCTGCCACGCCCACAGCGTTTGGCAACCGTGGCTTACACTATATGCAGCAAATAAATTGCACTCTTGCAGGACGTGTGTATTCCGTTGCATAAACGAAAAAGCCTCCAGAAACAAACCTGGAGGCTTTTTTGAATCGTTTTGCTTTTGGCGAATGCCGCAGGGTTAACCGCGTCCGCGCCGTACTACCCCTCCGCCACCTTGCCGGGAGTCTTTCCGTCCCCGGTCTTGTTTGACCTCAGGGGCGGACGGGCGGTTTTGGGGACGGGCGGGGTTCATACGGGAATCTTTTGAGCGGTCTTGTGAACGACCCGGCCTTGCATGACTACCGCCAGGACGACTTTGGGGACGGCCCGGCCCCGCCTTGGGTTCAACCGGTCCCGGTTCCGGACTGCAAGAAGGGCGGGCGGGATTGCCGTGGCCGCTATATACCGGTCCGAAGTCGCGGCGGTGAAACGTCCTGTAATCACGCTGGCGGCGTATGGGGACAAAATCGCAGTGGGGACCGGCGTAGCGACCCACATAGAAGCCGGCAGAGTAGTAGCGGCGGGCGTGAGTGCCGTAATACCCGTTGTAGCCAAACGGCAATGCCCTATAGAAATAGTTGCGGTTGGTGTAGACCATATAGGGGCGAAAAGCCCATGCCCCCTCGTAGATACAGAAAGGACGGAAGAAACTCTCCGTTGAAAGGAAACGGCTGTACTGATATGACGACAGCACATAGGACAAGTCTTCATTGCGATAGTCAAGATAGCGGTAATAGTCTTCGAAAGTCCGGGGATCGCCACTCTCCATGCCGTCAAGCAGATCGCCGACAGCATTTATGAAATCGTAATTTATCTCGTAGCAGTCATCGTATTGCCCTGAAGACAAGTCCAGTTCATACGCCATTCTGTCGCTGAGGAAACGGGCATACTCGCGCACCTTTGACCGGGTCAACGCCATCATGTCAACACTTATCGCAAAGACCGCAAGCGCAAACATCATCTTTCTCATAAGTCTTGTTTTTTAAACAGTCCAACAATCCGTGACGGCAAGCTGCCTTGCCTGTTTGTCGCATATATGGAGATTGGCCAGTGGCAAAACCGCCCACTCGCCCCCTTGTCTTCAGTCTGCCTGCGCCGCAGCAAGGGGAGCATGACCACCGCGCCTCACGATCTTGGGCAGGTTGCCGCCATTGTAAGATTTTGAGCCGGCTGCGCCATCATATCCGTTGCTGTAATACGTGTAGGATGTATAACCAAACCAGCTGCTAACCACAACCGCCGGAGTCCAGTATTCAAAGCTGCTGATTTTGTCCATTGTAAACGAAGCGCGGCTTGACCCGAAATATCCGTCAAAAACCCTGTTGCTGAGATGGTAGTCGTAGATGGCAACATCCATCTCCGGATCGTGCGGATAGGTGAGGTAGATGACACCGTCACTAACGCTCCAGTAAAACCGATAGACCAGATATTCGTACGGGCCACGCCGATAATAGTCCACCTGGGTACCCTCACCGGAAGTGCTGCGCCCCCGGTCAAAACGGATATAGGTATCGTTGCTCGTCCACGTGCGGCCGAACTCGTCTTCATACCACATACTCCAGTCTCCATGCCATTCGCCGGAAAGCACCCTCGCCTCGTTCTCGTCGGCAGAACATGAAGAGAAACACAACATCGCCACCAAAACGAAAGAGACCAAGGGCAATACCTTTTTCATAACCATACAGTTTTATCAGTTGTCCAGAAAGGCAGTCTCCAACAAAGACCAACCCCGAATTTACTCTGTTGCAAATTTAGTACTTTCTTCATTTGGGCGCAAAGGCGCATCACCCTCATTTGGCGGAAATAACATTTATTCACAATTAAGGGGTTTCATAAATACCGATGCAGAACATACCGCATGAAACGGGCACAAAAAAGCCGGCGTTTACAAAACGATGCAACGCCGGCTATAATCATATCAGAAACTCCGTGTCTCCGGTTACACTGCGCCCTCCGCCAGACCTCAGCTGCGGCAGAGGCCGCTCCCGGCACATCAATAGAATCTGTACCTGAAATCCTCTATTCCCGCCTTGCTCTTGAGATAAGCGAGGAACGGGCTCTCGCCGTAGTACTGGCGCGGACTCAACGCCATAGTGGCATGGTTGCGCGCAGCGGTCGTTACATACTGCTGTTCGTCATACTTGGCATCGGCACGTTTCTCCACGCTGAGCACCTGATATGCAAAAACCGCATTGTAACCTTTCAGCGGACCCACGAACTGGTTCGCCTTCACATTGGCAACAGTCCCCAGTATAGCCGGGTCATACATCTGCGAATAGAAATTGACATTCTTGGCGGTGTCAACCTGCACACCGGCAACGCCCTTGATCTGGGCAAGTGACTTGCAGCCTTTCAGCTTGCCGAGAATCTTTTCCGCCTTTTTGTCGCGGAGCACCTCGTTTTTCACTATGTCCTTGACATCCTCAAGGGGCATGTAGCCCTTTTTGTGAGACTTGACCACAGACACGACCAGAAGATGCGAACCGTTGTCGCAGCTGTAGAGCTGTGAGATCTCGCCGTCTTCAGCCTCGTCGAAGATCCACTTCTTGGCATCGTTGCTTATCCAGCGCATCATGTGGCGGTCAGTGCCGGGCTGGCTGAAATATCTCATTGAGAAGAAATCTCCCGTCTCAACACCGTTGAGGGTCTGCACGGTGTAGCCATTCTTTGCGGCGTTCTTTTCCATGGCTTCAATGGTCTTGTTGTCGGCCACAAACCTGCTGAACTTGTTGTAGACGGTCTTCGACGTCTCATTGCTGTAGTTGAGCGGGCATTTGATAACCGCCGCATTGTATTTAGTCACCATGTGCTGCCGTCCTGTAACCATGACGATGACATTGCCCTGGGCGAAATCAAAGTTAGACACCTCTCCCACGCCCATGGTCTGCACCTTGTTCAGAAACGCAAGGTTATCGGCATCGGCAGTGCCGGTTTCGTACATATTGCTCACAAGCCAAACCGAGTCGCCCGTCTGGCCATATTTGGCGGCAATCTCCTTGAAATCAGCACCGCCCAGAATGGCCTTGTAGATGGAGTCCGCACGGCTACGCGTGTCAGCAAGGTCTTTGCCTCCCACCTGTATCTGGCGGAGCTGGATGGAGTCGGGAGCCTGCGTCTTGGCAATAAGTTTGATGAGGTTCATGGTGTTGTCCGCCGGGTTGTAGTACGGAGCCTTTACCGCACCCACGCCCATGGAGTCAAGCTCGGCCCGGATGTCTGCAGGATAAGCGCCGGCCGTGCGCGGCATATCAACATAGCTTACCGTCGACTGGCTGCGGCGCACCAGACCGGCAATGTCTGCCGTTGTGGCGACCTCTGAGGCGTATCCGTTCATTCGTTTGTCAAGCTCCGCCTTGTCTGCGGGGCTGGCTTTCACAGCAACCGCCACATACTTGATGTCCTTAGAGGGCGCATCAAGCTTGAAACTTTCCTTGAGTTCCTCATATTTTGCCTTGAGGTCGGCATCGCTCACGTTCACATCCTTATCGTTGACCGTGGAATAAGGAATGCCGGCCAAAAGGAGAGTCGCACTGGCAGATGTGGCATCGAAGACCATCTTGCCCTCCACGGGGTTCGATGTGAACGAAGCCTGAAGGAGAGTGCTGTATTTCTGCTGGAGCAGGCTCTCTTTCAGCGTCCGCTCAACAAACTGCCAGTAGGCATGAAGCTTTTCGTACTCTTCCCTGTATTGTTCGGGAATCTGCGAAGAACCTGACTGCATCTTCTTGTACTCATCAAGGAAATTCTTGAGGGTAGTAACGTCAAACCTGCCTGTCTGCCTGTTGACAAAGGGGGTTTGGGTAAGCAAGCCGTTTGTGCCTTCCGCCATGATATTGCGGAGCTCGTCATCGGTCACCGTCAGACCGAGTTTTCCGGCTTCGGCTTCAATGAGCTTGTTGCTTACATAACTTTCCCACACCTGCTCCTTGAGGGCGGCGTCTTCGTCATCCGTAAAGCTTGTCTTGCCTTGTGTAAAAGAGACGTAGGCCTTGTAGGCCTCCAGCAGTCCGGAGTATTCCTGCGACTTGAATTTCTCGCCGTTGATCACGCCTATAACGCCGCTGTTCTGGTTTCTTTGTGCTTCGGTAGCGCGGAAAAACTCCTCGGTGATGAATGCGAGGAGTGCGACACCGATAATGGTAATAAGCAACTTGCCTTTGCTTCTGATTGTTTGAATTGCTGCCATTATTATGTTTTGTTTTTGTTTTTATCCGTTTGTTTCACAGATGCCCAGAGTCGTCCTGCACCGCACATTTCCGACAGGCACAGCGACCCCTTCACATTTTTCAAGTGCCAAAATTAGGAAAAAGATTGCACATATACTTGCTTTGCAGATACTTTTTAGCCAAAACGCCCACAAAGGGAGTGCCGCACCATATGGAGGCGGTTATTTGAAGTGACCGCCTGGAGGCAACTGCGGAGCGGGCTTCCCGGTGGCCCTTGCGGGAACCCGGGAATCTATGACCAATGCGGGCTGCGGTGTCTCGTTCTGTTCCGCCACCTTGACGGAGTCATTCTCGTCGGATGCGGCATCGGGTATAGGGAACACGGCGCTTGTGTTGCTGATTGTATATTTCTGCATCTTCTCGTCGGAGCGGAAACTCATGCCCTCCACGTCCTCGTTTGGAGTCTTGAGGCGCGAATGGACGTTGGAATAGAATTCGTGACGTTCCATATCCCAATAAAGCCGCTGCGAACAGAACACCGTGCCGTCCTGGTTCCAGAGCTTCACGCGTCCACGCAACTCCCACAGGTTCTGGTTGTACCAGTAGGCCGTGTCGGCGGTTATGTACATTCCTACATGATACTTCTGGTCGAATTTCTCCAGCAGGATGCCTTTGGGAAAACTGTGACGGGGCGGATTGGTACGGTCGTATATGCGCCACTCCTCCGCCACCACCTTATAGCGTATGCGCCCCGAATCCGAAATGAGCTTGCTCACGCCATAGCTCGTCAAAACGCTCAAAGAATCACGCTGGCGCACAGCCGGCGCAACGGGAGACTTGACCTTGCCGCACGAAACGAAAAGCCAGACGGCAACACACAGCGGCATTGCGCACAAGAGATCCCTCATGCCATGAACCCGCATAGCACCTACTCAAATTTCCATTTGTTGAACCACGTGGCATTAAACGACAGGCCTATGCACAGGCGCAGATAGTCTTCATTGAGCCCCTTGAGATCCTTGGAGGCGGCGTGTTCCCACTGTGCGGATATGTTGAACACCGAACGGGTGCTGTATTTGTTCACTATGGGCAAAGCCACGCCGGCACTGACCAGGAAATACTCCGGACCGTCTTTGCCATTCCCAACCTTGGTATATGGCGAAGAGTATGACACTCCTGCACGATAGGCTATGTGGTCTTTGATTTTGTATCCGCGAGGGTTGGGTATATATTCCGCGCCAACCGTCACTTTGTGGCGGTTGCGCAGATACCCTTTTCCAACTCCATACACCGTTGCAGTCCCCAGATTGCGCAACCAAGGGAAACGGCATTTCTCCCAGAACTCAACAGAATAGTCGGCACCGACAGTCCAACGATTTTCACGATTCCAGACAACACCTACCGCGACTTTGTCAGGGAGGGCAAAGGCTTTGTCAACGCGCATAGTGTCAGGAGAGCCCGACACTCCCGACCCCGATTGTGTATTGATGAACATGGCCTGCTGGTTTATCTTGACACCCAGACCGTATGTCACGCCGAGAGTCACTTTGTTTTTCGGGTCAATACGGCACTCGTACTGCGCACCGAAATCAAGGGTGGGCGCATTTACCGAGGCCTTGTAATTGCGTGTGAGCGACTGCACTGTGGCATCGCTATAGCTCACGGACGAAGAGTGCAGGTAGTCTCCCCAGATATAATTCACGTTCATACCTACCGACAGGGAACGCATGAGCTTGTAGCCCACGCCGGCATAAATCTGGCGGAAGCCCCCATCGCCGTAATAGGTGTTGCTGGCCGTCTTAGAGCCGTAGCCGTCGATGTCGTCAAGGTAGCTGGAGGTGCTGAAATTGTACCCCACATACGAGAACGGGCGCAGTCCCAGCGAGAAGCCCAGCCGCGGAGCAAGCCTGAAACCCGCTGCAATATAGTCCACCGACGAATTCTGAGCGTTGACATTCTTGCCGCCCGACTTGAGGAGGCAATTCTGCAGCGAGATTCCCGCATCAAAGATCAGGGTCTGCGAACACATTTCCGAGTAGGCGGCCGGATTCTGTCGGTTCAGGGACAGACTGTCGCGCATACCGAGAGCCAGTCCCGCCATACCCTTATTGAACCCCATGGACTCGTCGGCGAGCGTTCCCCAACCATATCGCGAAAAGGGGGAATTGCTGCCGCTTGTCTGCCCGGCGGCGGAACACAGCGCAAGGCATACCGCCGATATCGCCAACACCGATTTAGATATTGTCTTCATTATATTGCAAGATGAAGTCGAGACCGCGAAGCACCAAATGGGCATCATAGACGGAAACGTCTGCCAGCAAATCCTTGAAGCTGTCCGCATCGCCGCCCGTAAGTACCACCATGACCGGTCCGAACTTGTTGTATAAATAGTGTATGTAACCTCTTATCTCAAACTCAACACCCTTGAGGACACCGGCCCGCATGGCCGTTTCCGTGTCGTAACCCAAGGATGGAATGTCGCCTACGGCATCCACCAGCGGCAGGCGCGCCGTGTGTTCGTGCATGGAACAGAAACGCATCAGCAGCCCCGGTGCAATATTGCCGCCCAGATAGCGGCCGTCTTCCGTAAGCACATCGTAGGTCACGCAGCTACCAACGTCCACGACCAGCACGTTTTTCCCCGGCAGAATCTTCTGTGCTCCAGCCACAGCGGCAATTCTGTCGGTGCCAAGACTTTGGGGAGTCCTGTAGCAGTTGACAAAAGGCAACCGCGACCGCTCTCCCAAAAACACCGTTTCCACGGGAAGACTCCGCACGGCAGACACCAATTCCGGCGGCAAGTCGACTGTCGCCGAAACTATACACCGCCCACATTTGCCGGCAAGTTCACTGCCGTTGACAAAACACGCTACACGGTCAATGTCCATGCGTTGCCATTCCAACATCTTGCCACTCTCAAAGAAAGCCACCTTGGCGAAGCTGTTGCCTATGTCAACTATCAGGTTCACTCGCAGACCACAATTTTTACAAAAGTTTATAGACGTGCAAAATTAAGCAAAACTTGCCGCTTCATGCGTTGTACAGGCAGCTTTTTACTTTTTTTCACAGTTTGGCAAGCCGGCTGGCCAAAACGCATCACACTGTCCGACTACAACTTGCTTCACCCCCTCACGCCATCCACAATCCTGCCTTGCTGAATGACGGACTGCAACTGTATGGCGGAGTCATATATGCACAGGTCGGCATCCTTGCCGGACTCAATGGTGCCCTTGCGGTCAAGCACGCCCATGATGCGTGCAGGAGTTTCCGATGACATACGGACAGCGTCTTCCAGAGGAATTCCGGCTTTCTCCACACACGTACGCACGAGACGATCCATCGTAGCGATACTGCCTGCCAAGGCAGAGCGGTCGGCAAGTTTGCACACCCCGTCTTCAAGTATCACACGAGGGTCAAACGCCGTACTGCTGTCGCTTGCGCTGCAAGCCAGAGCATCGGTAATCAGGGCGGTGCGCTCCACTCCCTTCACCATATATATCATCCTGAGAATAGTGGGCGGCACGTGTATCCCGTCGGCAATCATCTCCACTGACATTTCGGGGAACGTATATACGCTCTCTACCGTTCCCTCATGCTTGAACTCCCTTACGTTGTGGAAACCGGTCATGGCGTTGTAGAAATGGGTGGCGTGGCGGAAACCGCAATCCCAAGCGCGCTTCACATCCACATACTCTGCCTTGGTGTGGGCTATGGCAGCCAGAACGCCATGCTCCGTGCAATATTTGCCGAACTCCGTAGTGCCGGGAAGTTCGGGAGCTTCGTCCCAACGTTTCAATGCCGTGGTGTTGTCAATAATATCCTCGTAGTCAGCCGGGACAGGCGGCGTGATATATTCGGGGATTTGCGCCCCCGCCTTGGCCGGATTGAAATACGGCCCCTCAAGGTGCAGGCCGAGTACGGGCGAAAACGGCTCGGCCATAAGTTTTCCGCAAGTGGCCAGAGCTGCCTTTATCATCGGCACCGACGAGGAGGAAAGTGTAGGATAGATGGAGGTCGTTCCGTGTTTGGCGTGCGCCGCAATGGCTGTCCTGAAAGCATCTTCCGTACCCTCCATAAAGTCACGGCCTCCGCCACCATGTATGTGAAGCTCCACTCCGCCGGGCACGACGTTGTGCCCCCCGGCATCGACAATCCGGGCTCCTTCAATTTCCACCGGAGCTGCGGAAATCTCGGCTATCTTGCCGTTTCTTACCACTACCGTGGCATCTTTTACCCATCCCTGCGGCGTGAACACCCGTCCGCCGACAATTTTCATTATCTGTGACTCCATCGTTGCTTGTTGTTTTAAAACCATTACAAAAATACGGTCTTTCGGCGAAACGGCAAAATAATACTGCGGTTTTCCCTGAATTGCGCCGGCAAGGCAAGACGCACACACCAACGGGAAACAGTGCGGTGCACGAAGAAACGACCGCATTCCTTTTTCATGCCAATATTCATTATCTTTTACGTTTGCGAGGCTTTTGGCGTACTTTCCATTCGCTTATTGCAGTCCTTTTAAATAATTATACGTATCTTTGGTGACTGGAATCCGAACACATTTTATGCCTGTCCACAAAGGCGCACTTCAGCGGCAAGCCACAGTCCACTACGGCGCAGATGCTCTCCACCAGGGGC
This sequence comes from Anaerovoracaceae bacterium, assembly GCA_963617965.1. Taxonomy (GTDB): domain Bacteria; phylum Bacteroidota; class Bacteroidia; order Bacteroidales; family Bacteroidaceae; genus UBA6382. The sequence goes on along the minus strand of CAVEQO010000001.1, from coordinate 34,453 downwards.
AACTACACCACGTCTGCTCCCGACACACAACCACCCCGAAAACATCTATGCGGACAGCGAAGCTGAAGATATCCGGCAACTTGTATAACAAACATAAAAACACTTGTATTCATGAATTTCAAGCTACAGACCCTTGCGGCCGCAGCCCTCGTGGTGTGCAGCCTCAGCACACAAGCACAGAGTCCCGGTCATGCCAAGCCCAACCCCAAGGCATACGCACCTTTTGAACTCGGAGAACTGAAACCCGAAGGGTGGCTCAAAGAATGGGCGCAGAAAGCAGCCCAAGGCATGACAAAGAAAATCGGCATTGATTTTACCGAATTTGCGCGCGGATGGAGCGACCCGACACAAGGCGGCTGGTGGCACTATGAGCAGACAGCATACTACACCGATGGCTTCACGCGCCTGGGCTTCCTGCTTGACGACACCCTGCTCATCAACCGCAGCCGCCGCGTGATGGAAGCGGTGATGGCACGCCAGAAGCCCAACGGCTACATACACTCCACCAACAAGAACTATATGGAATCGTGGGGGAATGTCAATGCCGACTACGGTCTGTATTGGAGTGAGGGCATCTTCTGCCGCGCCGCCATAGCCTACTACAGTGCCACGCGCGACGGGCGCGTGCTTGACATGCTCAGAAAAGTGTACGCAAACTTCCCGCTCTTTGCATTCGACACCAAACAGAAAGACCCGTTCAACGGCGGCAACCTTGACAATATGCGCAAAATATGCGGAATTGAAAACATGTTCGAGCTGTCGCGCATCACAGGCGACATGAGCTTCGCCAACCGTGCGCTGCAAGTTCTTAAGAACTACGAACCGGCCTACGTGGAAACGTGGGTTCACAGGAAAGAATTCCTGCGCACCGCCATCTGTCACGGCGTGAGCTACAACGAGCCGGCCAAGCTGCCGGCCATAGGCTACATCTGGAACAACAATCCCGAATACCTCGCGGCATCAGTGAACGCCTACGAGTTTCTGCAAGACAACACCATGTTGCCTACGGGCGTCAACTCATCCAACGAATTCCTCCACGGCGTGGGAGCCTTTGAAGCCGCCGAGAGTTGCGATGTCTCCGACTTCATGTGGTCAAACATCTGGTTGGCGCGCGCCACCGGCATGACGCGCTATGGAGACCGCATAGAGCGCGACGCATTCAACGCCCTGCCGGGTGCGGTCAATCCCTCGTTCACACAATGCGTTTATACCCAAGCACCCAACCGCATTCCGGGATTCCATCTCCGCATACGCGACGACGGCACCTACTACAAGGAAATGCATTGGCCCACATGCTGTCCCTCCAACATCAACCGCGCCCTGCCCAACTATATCATGAACATGGCCATGATCAACGGCGACGGCGACATACTCTGGCTCACCTACGGTCCGGCGCATCTCCTGACACGCAATGGCATACTTGACATAAAGTGCGAAACGGAATATCCGTTCCGCGACAAACTGACGTTCACCGTCAACGCCATACCACAAGACCAAGTCCTGCGCTTGCGCATACCTGAATGGTGCGACAACCCCTCACTCACCATCAACGGCAAGAACATGGATGCTCAGACCGAGAACGGCTGCTTCGTACTGTGCGGAAAATTGAAAGCCGGCGACAAGTTCGAACTTGTATTCCCCATGAAGCCCACACTGGTGACGGGCGAAGAAAAATTCCCGTTCTATCAGGGAAAGAAAGCCCCCTCGTGGGGAATAATGGCCAGCTATAACGGGAGCATGGAACTTGACGGCTTCATGCCGCAAGGACGCTGCGCCTGGGTAAACTACGGACCTCTGCTCTGCGCCATGTCGATGCAGCGCGCCAACCGTGACTATTTCGACAACAACGAGGAACTGTGGACAGAATTCCGCTATGCACTCACCCCACAAAGCCTACAGGGTTGCACCGTGGAAACTTCCGCAGTAAAACACCCCTTCATGTGGCACTACAGCAATGCTCCACTGACTATAAGTGCCAGAGCCAACCTCGTTGACTGGAATCCCGACAAAGGCGACCCCACCATGCCGCTCACACCACCTGCTACGCTCCGTAAAGACATCAGCGTCAAGCTCGTGCCTTACGGCTTCCTCGCCTACCGCATGGCCATGTTCCCGCTTGTCGGCGAAAACTGAAATCGCACTGACCACAGCAAAAGAAAGGGCCACACCTGCACATCAACAGGTGTGGCCCTCATCGCAGACTGACAGCACTACTTTACAGCTATTTTTTTTGTTTCATATATCCTGTCCTTTTGCAGTCTGCTTACACAATATATTCCTGCTGGAACATTTACACGGATTTGGGCTGATGTTTGTCCTGCCGGAACATGGAAAGCCTTAACCCTAACCCCTGCGGACGAGGTCATCACTATGTCAGACCCCTGCCCGTTGCCGTCACCAAAAGCCACTGTGATTGGTGCTCCGCTGTTTACCGTTGTTGATGCAAGTCGCATAGACGCCATGGCGGTTTTAGCTTTTTGGACAGGGCAAATCTGACTCTTGTCTATTTTGTAGAAGATGGTAGACTGTTGACCGTTACCATAACCGTAAAATGCCAGGTAGACCATGTCGCCTATGGTAATGACATATGCGGTTTTTGCATCCACACTTCCTTCAAAACCGCCGTCAAACACAATGTCAGAAACCACGTCTCCGTTTTCCGACACTACTTGGAAACCGGCCAACGCCAGTTCACTTTGTTCGGAGATTACGGAGGTACGCGTCGTGACAATCTTTTCTGCGTAGTCAATAACAGAATAAATGTCTGAGGAGGAGACGTTGCCCTGCGCTGACAACTTGTATTTAGGCATCACATACTCAAACATCTCATCATCGTTAAACAGAGTCTGGCTCAATTCAAAATAGCTGACGGCTCTTCCGTCACCATTGTTCAGGTTAACGTTGCACAGCCTTATGCGGTCTTGTTGTTTGGAACAGTCAACGGTTCTTGTTCCTGCTGGTCTCCATTCCGAGTATTCCGCACGATACGTTGCAGTATACGGGCAGACCTCTGACCCGTTGTCAATAAAATAGTAGTGGGGATACTTCTTTCCGAAATACTCATAGCCGAAATACATATATCTGTTGCTGCCCCGGAAATCTCCGTCCCCGTAGTCAAGACTGATTTTCCTTGTGCCGTCACCCGTTTCCGAGATTACAAGGTCTGACTCGTCAAAGCCGCAGCCCTTGTAGTCCTGCACAAACTCGTCCTGCGACATCACATCAGTAGTCTGCGACTTTGTCACTTCTGTAACCTCAATGACATCACGTTCCTCGTCTTGATACAACAACCTGTAATTAAAAGAAATGCCCTCTTTCATGGCAACGGTCTTCACCGGTTCCAAGTCTTCGTCATACAGATGTACAGTGTTGCAATCGCTGTCGTCATACATCATCAAATAAGGAATCTCGTTATAGGAAAAGTTCCTTGGCATAGAGAACGCCGTCCTTTCCGCCTGACCAAAATCAAATCGGTCTGTGACGGTCTGGGCTGCCGACGACATTGTCAACCCAGCTGCCAGTAAAAGCGCAACATATCTTCTTGTCTTCATAAACAGGGCCACCAAGTGTTGAATTCTACCGAGTATTAATTTTCGCTGTATGCGTGCAAAGATAGCCTTTTTTCGACACACCCAACTGGAAGAGCCTGAAAAAACACAAACAGGGCGGGACAACAGGCAACCTTTCAATTGCCGTGTCGTCCCGCCCTACGGTGTATAATTTGCCCAACCGTATCCGGCGCATTCCCTGCACCTCCGGCAGACTGCGGTTATTTCACTTCAATCTGCAGCTGGGTCTTTTTCTCCTCTTCTTTGGTGAGCTTAGGCATTGTGATGCAGAGCACACCGTTCTCAACTTTGGCGGAAATCTTTTCCTTGACCACGTTTTCAGGAAGAGCGTAAGTCTGCTGGTAGTTCGAATAGCTGAATTCGCGGCGGATGTAGTGTTCCTTCTTGTCCTCGTCCTTGTGCTCGAATTTGTTTTCAATCGCAACTTCAAGGTTGCCGTCGTTGTTGACGTTGATGCGGCAATACTCTTTCTTGATACCCGGCACAGCCACTTCCATGGTGTAAGCTTTCTCGTCTTCCTTCACGTTGATGGCAGGCTCGGTAGCCTTCATCTTGGGCATCCAGTCGTTGTTGAACAACTCGTCAAACACTGTCGGAAACCAACCGTTAGTTCTCATTACTGGTAACATAATAACCTCCTATTTTAAATTGTTGTTTTTGTTTGTCTTTGCCTCAAGCCCTTTGGAGCTTTCGGCTTTCACCACTATATACCGCACATGGCGTGCCATCATGGATAACAGTGCCAAAATGGCAAAAACAACAACCGAGAGGACGTAAAACGATGCCAAAATGGCAAACTGCAACAATTTCAGAGGGAAATGCTCTCTATGCGCAACCTGACAACCCCGGCCGGCACGCGCACGTCAACTACGTCGCCCACCTTTCTGCCTACCAGAGCCTGCCCTATTGGAGACTTGACGGAAATCTTCCCCTCGCGCAGGTTTGTCTCATGCGGACTGACCACGAGGTATGTCGTGGTCATGTTGTTGCCGAGATTTGTTATCTTCACCCGGCTCAGCAACCCCACAACATCGTTCTGCAGGCGCGAACGGTCAAGCACACGGGCATTCTCCAACACACGGCGCTTGAAACGGATACGACCAAGAATGCGCCCCTGCTCACGCTTTGCGGCATGGTATTCAAAGTTTTCGCTGAGATCTCCCTTGTCGCGGGCCTCAGCTATGGCATCGCGTGCCGCCGGCAGGTCAATCTTTTCCAGTTGTTCTATTTCGGCCACCAGTTCATCGTAGCCCTCCTGTGACATATATTCCATGTGTATTTTAGTCTTAAATCAGTATCTTATTTTTCTGCCATCCACAATATTGATGACCTGATGCCCGACAGAGAGATGTATATGTGGGGACGCGAGTCCACAGAGACAGAGGCTACCGCTCCAGCAAGCAGGTCGTCAATGCACCAATGGTAGACCTGCAGGTCTCTATCACCAATTCAGCGGATTATAGTTTAACAAAGATTCGTTTGCGATACATCACCCAGCCCACCATGCCACATAAAGCCACGTTGAGCATGGCAAAGACAAAGTCCCCAAGTTCATTGCCGAACAGAGGCACAAGACCATGCCGGAAAATGATGCTCCACAGATCCTGTTCGCCACCGTAAACGTTGAACTTTATCAATTCAAGCGGCCACAAGATTCCCTCGCTTAACAGATAGAGAAACAACGGGTTTGCACCAAATACACGAAAAACGCCGGCAAGCCCTCTGCCCCTTCCTCTGATGTCAATATAATATATAAGTAGGCCAAGCAACAAAGCACCCGCTCCACAAGTAATCATTACGAAAGAGGGAGACCATATCTTCTTGCTGACCGGGCACACAAGCCCCAAAAGATAACCGACTATGAGCAGGAATGCACCTGTCAGCAGCACAAAAAGAAGCCGTCCGTCCGCATTGGAGCCGTCCCTGCGACCGGTGAACAAGACACTGCCAACCCAAAATCCGAGCATTACATGGGCAATTCCAGGCAGAGTGCTCAACACGCCCTCAGGATCTATGCCACCGTCATTACACATATGGTTGACACCAAGCACGGCCCGATCCACTATCCCGAGGACATTTCCGTATGAACATTCGAAACCATTGCCGGCAAGCAGAACAATCCAGTAGGCGGCCAATATTGCCACTATAATAACAGGGAAACGTCTGTGGCTGACATAGAGCGAGAACAGGGCACAGGCACCGTAACACAGACCAAGGCGCACCAACACTCCTGACAACCGCAAATACTCCAGATTGTCGCAGGCTTGCCACAACCGCTCAATGAACGGCAAGGAAGGGTCTGCATAGCAAAAGCCGAAAAGGCTCCTGCCAAACCAGTCAAACAACCAGCACACCACTATTATACCCAATGTACGGCCTGCTATCTTGCGGAACACTTTGCGCGAGGGGACAAAACCGTATTTGTACAATGACAGGAATGTTGTTATCCCCATGATGAACATAAAAAGCGGAAACGCCATATCAGCCAGCGTGAGGCCAATCCAGGAGGCATGGCAGAGCGGGGCGTAGTGATAGCCCGAACATGTATTGAAGACAATCATGCCAACGATGGTGATACCGCGCATCACGTCAAGTGCGAGTATTCTGTTCATTTTCTTGCTATATTATTAATCACGGCCGTCTGCTATTTTTCACTGCCAGAGACAGCCAACTCCCACTAATCCAAACAAGAGCAGCGGAAATGAAAGAGCCAGGAACATGACTACTGCCCGTAGGTCACTGCGTCAAGTTCCTGGCTCTTGGAATATGTCAGCTCAGCAAAGAGCTATACGACAGGTCTACTTGTTCTTGCGGTATTTGGTGTCGTTGTTGGCCATGATGTACGGCTTCCATTTGGCAACCAACTCACGCGAGATAGCCACTCCGTCACCCTGAGGCTTGGAGGGGAACTCGCCGAGGCAGTCCTTCCACCATTTCTCCTCAAAATCGGTGATGGTCTTCTGCACCTCTTTCTCCTCTTTCTCCCCGAACTCCTTGCCTTCAACCACAGCCTTGTTCACGGCGGCGAAGAAGAATTTGTATCTCTGGGCATAGAACGAGCCTACGAGACCGTTCCACTGACGGCTGGCATAGTCGTTGAGCAGAGAAGCCTTTTCACCCCATGTGGTGAGGAGGTTGCGCGCATTCTGCTCGTAGTATTTGATTTCAAGGGAGTCCTTGCCGCCCTTGGCGCGGGCCTCTTCAATCCACTTGCCCACAAGGAACGTGTTCTGCGTTGCACAGAGACGGTCGACATCTTCCATCAGCGAGAGCATCAGGCGTTCTTTTTCCTGCATGGTGTTGAAGTCGCCTTTCTTGTAGGCCTGCTTGTAGGCGGAGAAGATGGCGAACGAGTAGTTGCCCAACAGCTGGCGCGTAAAATTCACCACGTCAAGCTGGTAGTTCTGTGCGGTGCTCTTGCCCTTGAGCAGGAGCTCCACTGCGTCAAGAAGATCCTTGTTGTCATACTTCACGCCCACGTTGCGGTAGTAGGTACGAAATTTGTTCTCGCTCTCACCCCACTTGTCGGACATGAACGGACGTACGTTGATCTGCGGGCACTGTCCCGGGTGGTCGGCTTCGGTATACACGGTCTCGGCGAGCAACCTCCATGCAGCGCGTATGTTCTCGTCCTTCACGCCGGAGCGTTCATCGGCCACGTGCTCAATCCACTTGGTGACGTCGTTGGTCTGTTCAATCTCCCACGCCTTTTCAAAGACGAACTCATACATGAACGTGTTGCAGTCAAAACCCTCGAGCGTAGAGCCTATGCCGGAGAAGTTAGAGCCGCCGTTTTTGTAAGTGTTTTCAATGCGCTTGTTGATTTCCGCAAGGTTGCCGCTCAGAGAGGTGTTGCCGCCGAAATTGCCAAGGTAGCACCATATGTAAGGTACGCCGTAGTATTTGTCGGTCTTCTTCCAGATCTCTGTGTTCTCGCAGTAGTAGTCAAGCAAGATGGAACGGTCTTTGGGATAGGAGGTGATATACTTGCGTATGCGTGCGCACGAGTCGCCAGGTTCACCGGGAGCGGCAACATCGCCGTTCTTGTTCTCGCGTACACCCCAATCTCTCCATTCGTTGTAGAACAGCCATGTCATCTGAAGCCAGATGGCCTTGGGGTCAGCCTTTTTGAGATTTTCAAAAGTGTGCTTGCCCTGAAGTGCGAGGTAGTCAGACTTGTACGAAGGCGGCTCAAGCTCGTTGAACAGGTCAAGTCCGTATATGTGGTCTGTGCCGTAGGTCTTGATCTCTTCTTCCATAAAGAGCTTCTGAATCTGCGGATAAAGTTTGTCCTGAGGGTCAAGGTAAGAGCAGGCATACTCATCGGAATAACCAGACCACGACGCTATCTTCGTGATTTTGGCATCAGGATAGTACTTTGCCAGTTCCTGAGGCACATGACCCGCGAAGGCCGGCAGCACGGGACGCATGTTGAATTCGCGCTCGCGCTTCACAATCTGTTTCTGCAGTTCCTCCTGATCGTTCAGCCACGACATGGGCACTGCCTTCAAGGCTCCCTCCTGCCCGGGCCAGTAGTCAATGTTCATCATACGGTGCCAGGGGAGGTGGGCAGGGCCGGTGAAATATGCGCGCACCTCTTCGTCAGTAAGCCCCATCTTCATCCACACCTTGCGCCAGATGGACTCCTGACCGGTGATAGCAAGCGGCAGGTTAACGCCATTAAGGGCCATCCAGTCAATGAAGTGTTCCCAGTCTCTCCAGTTCCACCACGGCATGGTATAGCCGAAAGTGCAGTAGTTGAGGAAGAAGCGGTTCTTCACACGGGCGTTGATGGCGACTGGGCTGGCTATGGGAACAATAGCCTTGGGAGCATCGAACTTCTCGTCGACAAACCATGAAACCACCGTGTTGCAGTAGTACTTGAGGTAATAGTTCAGACCCACGGCCATGGAGTTGGCGTTATTGCCGGCAACGATGAGTTTCCCGTTTTCCGTTGACAACTGGAAATAGTCGCCGGTCTTCTTGGCAGGAAGTTTCTTGCCCTCAATCTGCGAAGACAGGTTGGGGAGCAGACGTCCTACCAGACCGTTGAATGCCGAGAGGTCATCTGCCATAGCTCCCAAAGTGAGCACAAAGCCCAAAGCAATAGCAAAAATTCTTTTCATTTCTTGTTTTGGAATGTTTTTAGATGTGAATAAATATAATGTAATTCTCTGTTTCTGTTACGGTCGGACGGGTCGCAAAGTTAGATAAAATAATCATAACTTGAGGATTTGTACAGTGAAAATCACACCACCCAGACCAAAATCTCCCGATATACAGGAATTTTATGAATAACCGCATAAAAACCGGGGTTTATTCATTTACATTCCGCAGTCATACATAACTTTTTCCCATCAAATATCAGCACCGGTCTATTTAATTTCACTACATTTGCCAAATGAACCCACATATGCAGACACCAATGAACAAGCTGCTCCTGCCATTGCTGCTTTTGGCAGGATTTGCCACAACACGCCCCACCTGTGTTGCAGCACAGGCAAGGATGGATCTTGGCGACAAACCCAGAATAGCGTCGGTGTCGCCCTCCGAACGGAGCATATCCTCAACAGGATATACCGAAGCCGAGCAGAACCGTTACATAGCTCTGGTCAACAAGGGTTACCGACAGCTTCTCGCCGACTCTCTGGGCATGGCAGAGGCGACGTTCAGGGAGGCAACGGATTTTCTGCCGTCGCACCCGTCGAATGCTGAGATTTTCTTCCAGTTGGGACAACTTTCTGAGCGCAGCGGCAACTACCGCACTGCTTCCGACTATTACCGCAAGGCCATCCGCCTCAACGAAAACATGGCAAAAGCATACGAACGCCGCGGCATCGTGAACCTTGTCCTCAAGGACTACGGCACGGCTTTAGGCTGCTTTTCCGCTTTTCTGGAACTCAAGCCTTCCTGCCCGCAAGCTCTTTTCTACAAGGGATATGCCTACCAGCAGCAGGGCAAGCTGGACAACGCTATGGCCGAATATCAAAAAGTGCGGGTCATAGAACCGCAACACACGTCCGCCAATACTGCCGTAGCCGTAATAGAAGCCGGGCAGGGACACCATGAGACCGCCATAGAGATCATGGACAACCTCATAATACAAAACCCTAAAGGAGCAGCACTCTATGAGATGAGGGGAACTTTCGAGATGGAAACCGGCAGAAACCAACTGGCCCTCTATGATTTCAACAAGGCCATCGAGCTGTTCCCCGACAACCCAACGGCCTATCTTAACAGAGCCGTACTCCATGGACGCACCGGGCAGAAGACTCTGGCGGAAGAGGATTTCCTGAAAGCGCAGGAACTGGGTGCGACGGAATCCTCTATTGAGAGTGCGCGTGCAGCCATAGACAAACACAAATAAACCGCAACAAAACCACTTTGCCATGCTACAGCCCAAAGACCTTGAACAACTGCAGACGCTGGGGATCTCCCCTCGCCAGCTTGAAGAAGAGCTGCAGGCTTTCCGCCAGGGATTTCCTTTTCTTAAACTCGCCGGAGCCGCCACGCCCGGCAACGGAATCACCGTATTCAGCGACAGAGAGACCGACTCCCTGTGCCAAGCCTGGGATGACTATGCGGTCTTGGGTGACCACAAAATTGTCAAATTCGTACCGGCCAGCGGTGCAGCCTCACGTATGTTCAAGGATTTGTTCTCCTTTATCAGCGCAGACTACAACGAACCCTCCACAGACTTCGAGAAGACCTTCTTTGCCCATATCACCAGCTTCGCATTCTACGGCGAACTCAACGCCACCTGCCAAAAGCTTTACCAGACCGGCATTGACGGACTGGTCGGCAGCGGAAGGCACAAGGATATCGTGAAAGCCCTGCTCCACCCCGACGGTATGGACTATGGGCGAAAGCCAAAAGGGCTGCTCAAGTTCCATTCCTATGCAGACGGCGCACGCACGCCTGTGGAGGAGCACCTTGTGGAGGGCGCACTGTACGCCAAAGACAGCACAGGTACGGCACACCTGCATTTCACCGTCTCGGCCGAACACCAGAATTTGTTCCAGACCCTGCTGAAAAAGAGGCTGCCACAAACAGAGGCTTCTCTCCAGACTGGATTCGACATATCGCTGTCGCAGCAGAAACCGTCAACCGACACCATCGCCGTTACGCCCGGCAACGAAATATTCAGGACTGCGGACGGAAAGATGCTTTTCCGTCCCGGAGGGCACGGCGCGCTCATAGAAAATCTCTCCGCCATTGATGCCGACATTGTGTTTATAAAGAATATTGACAACGTGGTGCCAGACAGGCTCAAAGGCGACACCGTGCGCTACAAGAAGCTGATAGCCGGATACCTGACCGTCCTGCAGCAGAAAACATTCGGCTATCTGCGAAAGCTGGATGCGGCACCGTCTTCCGCCGCCTTGCTCGGGGAAATCAAGGACTTTCTGGAAACGCATTTCTGCATCAAGGGACTTGCCGACACAACCAGCGAGATCAGGCGAAAGCTCAACCGTCCCATGCGCGTATGCGCCATGGTGAAAAACGTGGGAGAGCCAGGCGGCGGACCGTTTTTGGCCTACAATCCCGACGGGACTGTTTCACCACAGATTCTTGAGAGCAACCAGATTGACATGAACGACGCGGCATCCGTAGAGATGTTCAGAAACGGCACTCACTTCAATCCGGTTGACCTTGTCTGCGCTTTCAAGGGGTATGACGGCACACGCTTTGACCTCAGTCAATACGTGGACAAGTCTACGGGGTTCATCTCGCAGAAGTCAAAAGACGGACGGGAACTCAAGGCTCTTGAACGTCCAGGGCTATGGAACGGAGCAATGAGCGACTGGCTTACCGCATTCGTTGAAGTGCCGCTCACTACGTTCAATCCTGTCAAGACGGTCAACGACCTCCTACGCCCAGAACACCAGTAAACCTGTTGTTCTCGGCAAAGCCACAAACAACAGTCTGCACCTATCTGTCTGCACTGACCAGAAACACAGCCGGGATCTTCCTCAGATCGGGCATTGACGCCAGAGATTTGCGCCACTGTCTGACGGGCATGGTACGTATGTATTCGCTTTCGCCGCAAGTTATGCCTGCCGCTATGCACAACCGGGTATCAGGGCGACAGGCGACAAGAACGGAGTCTATCATCTGATGGTTGCGGAACGGGGTTTCTATAAAAATCTGGGTCTGGTGTAAGGAAGCGGAAGCAGACTCCATGCGCTTGAGAGCTGCCATACGCTCATGGTTGCCGACAGGCAGATAACCGTGGAATGCAAAATTCTGTCCGTTGAAACCGCTCGCCATCAGCGACATTATGATGGAAGACGGACCGACCAAGGGTATCACTCTCATACCCTCGCTCTGGGCAATAGCCACTATTTCGGCACCGGGATCGGCCACGGCAGGACATCCCGCCTCAGATATGATGCCCATATCCTCGCCATTGCGCAAAGGCTCCAAATACCGGCCGAACAGGGTGCGGTCAGCATGTTTGCCCATTGGGTAGAAAGCCAACCTGTCTATGTCGGCATTTTTGTCCACCTGCCTGATAAACCGGCGCGCCGTGCGTACCTCTTCCACAATGAAATGGCGTATTGCCATGATGACATCATGGTTGTAGGAAGGCAGCACCTGCTCTACCGGCATAGTCCCAAGAGTGACGGGTATCAAATACAGCGCCGCCATCTATTTCAGATTGCCAAGGAAAAAGTCCGTTATTCTCCTGAACAGATGCTGGCGTGTGTTGCCGCCGTAAATGCTGTGATTACGATTGGTGTAAAGCTGCATTTCAAACTGTTTGTCGGCCTGCACCAAAGCCTCGGCATACTCATAGGTGTTGCGCACGTGGACATTGTCATCGGCCAGTCCGTGGCAGATAAGCAGGTTGCCGTGGAGTTTGGAAGCGCGGGCGATGCAGTCATCATCGTAACCGGGGTTTTCCTGTGGAGTACGCATATAGCGTTCCGTGTACACGGTGTCGTAATAACGCCAGCTGGTTGGTGGAGCTACCGCCACTCCGCACTTGAACACGCCCCTCCCCTCGCTCATGCTCATGAGGGTGTTAAAACCGCCGAAACTCCATCCCCAAATTGCGATATTGTCCTTGTCCACATAAGGCAGAGAGCCGAGCCATATCGCTGTTTCCACCTGGTCATGAGCCTCAAGTTGACCGAGATGGAGGTAGGTGCATTTTTCAAAGTCCGCTCCGCGACCGCCGGTGCCGCGCCCGTCGACCGTGACGCAAATGATTCCCTGACTACAGAGATAAGCCTCATAAGAGCCGCCAGCACCGTTGGAACCCGCATTCCAGGAGTCCTGTACGGACTGCGAACCGGGGCCGGAATACTGGTGCATAATGACAGGATATTTCCTACTTGGATCAAAATCAGCGGGTTTCATCATCCACCCGTACAGTTCAACCCCATCGGCTGTTTTGAACGTGAACATCTCCTTCACGGGCATATTGTACTTGGCCACACGCTCGCGGAGCTTGGCGTTGTCAATCAAGGTCCTGAGGACCTTGCCGCTGTTATCCCGCAGGGTGGTGACCTGCGGCGTAGTCATATTGGAATACACGTTGATGAAATATTTCATCGAGGAACTGAACGTAGCGGAATTGCTGCCGGTCTCAGAGGAGAGTTTGCGCGTCCTGCCCTTGATATCCGTGGCAAAAACGGCTGTACGGGTTGCGTTGCCGTCCTTGGCGCTGTAGTAGAAAGTCTGGCTCTTGGGCTCGTAGCCATAGAACTCACACACCTCGCAAGGCTGGTCGGTAATCTGTTTGAGCAGCTGTCCCGTAGTGGAATACCAGTAGAGTTGACGCAGCCCGGAACGGTCACTCTGGACCACAAAATTGTCGCCGAAAAATTTCAGCTGCTGATAAGCATCTTCCTTCACGTAGCGGTCATCGCTCTCTGTAAAGATCCGCCTGCACACGGTGGAGCGCACATCGCCCATGTATATATTCATGCAGCTCTGATGACGGTTTAGCGTTACAATGGCAAGCTGGTCAGGAGAGTCGGTGAACTTGATGCGCGGGACATAGCCGTCGCTGTCAAGCGGCAAGTCCATACGGCGGGTCACGTGGCTTTTTATATCGTATGAGAGAACCGCAACTTCGGAATTCCGCTGGCCGGCTACGGGATACTTATAACTATAGTCGTGAGGGTACTCGGCATTGTCCTTGTGTTCAGGGGCAAGCCCCTTGAACATCTGCATTTCATACAGAGGCACACGGCTTTCGTCAAAACGCACCCACGCAAGCATCTTGCTGTCTGCGCTGAAATCAAATGCGCGACTGTAGGAAAATTCCTCCTCGTTGACCCAGTCCGGAATACCGTTGAGCACGAGGTTGAACTTGCCGTCGTCAGTTATCCGGCTCTCGCTGTTGTTGAACAGGAGTTTTACCAGAAACAGGTTGTTGTCGCGTACGAAAGCCACCATAGTTCCGTCGGGAGAGAAAAGTGGTTCTTGTTGCGGTCCGTTTTTAGAAAGGGGTTCAAGGGTCTTATTGTCCACGGAATATATGTAGTATTCCGCCTTTTTGGAATGGCGGTAGACCTGCTTGGTTTTGGTCTGTATCAGGATGCGCTTTTCGTCGGGAGACATGATATAGCCGTCAATGCCTTTAAGTTCCGTCCCGCGGGCTCCAGCCAAGTCGCAGACCACGCCGGTTTTCTCGCCCGTCCGGAATGAATAGCGCACGATTCGCTTGCGGTCAGGACTTATACGCGCAAAACTTTCGCCGTCTGCCAACGGACGCACTCCGTACAGTTGTTCCGCATAGAACACTCCGCCCGTAGCTGTTTTCAAGTCAATGTTGATGCCTGCCGTCAAGGGCGGACATACTGCGATCAGAGGCAATATCGCCATGAAAAGTTTTCTCATATCGTTTCGTTAGGTTTTAGGTTTTGGAAATAGTGCGGCCAATGCAGGATACTAACTGCCCGGCTCTTCATAGGTTACGTTCTCCGGTTTCCATTTATCCTTGGGATGTTGTTCCCCCTTGGGATAACCTATGACTATCGTGCAGAACGGAATTATATGATCGGGCAGGGAAAGGAGACCGGAGATTGCGTCACATCGTTTCGAATCGGGGTATATGCCTGTCCACACTGCCCCAAGTCCCATGGCATGAGCCTGAAGGAGAATGTTTTCGGTAGCAGCCGACAGGTCTTGTGTCCAGAACTTGCGCACTACGTCTTCTTTCTCGTTTTTCATGTTGCCGCACACCACTATGGCAAGGGGTGCATCTGCCGCCATCCTGGCATTGGGCGTGAGTTCTGCAATTTTATCAAGCGTGACACGGTTCTTTATTACCACGAAACGCCACGGTTGGGTGTTCACTGCCGTCGGGGCTGCCATTCCCGCACGCAGAAGCCTTTGTATCTTGGAGTCTTCGACCGGCTGGTCAAGATAAGACCTCACCGAGGTGCGGGTCATTATGTTGTCGTATACCACGCTGTCCGCATCAACAGGAGTCCGGCTTGACATCCCACCGCCGGTTGTGGCCCATCTGACCGACACCGCTACAAGGGCAACGGCCAGCACCACATTCAAAAATACTGAGGGTTTCATAGTTATGGTAATTTATTTTGACTTTTGAGCGAATTTGAACAATGTTCCCATCGGACAAACAAAGCGGCAATAAGGTCGTGCCACCACAAACGACAGTGCCACGAATACGGTGGCGATGGCTATGGCCGCCCATGATGCCGACTGGAAGACAAAGGCGGAAAACGGTTCGTAGTCCACCCATTCGCTCCACACTCCGCTCCATATAAGGAGCATCAGCAGTGCCCACAGCACCTGACGGAACAAATCCAGACGACGCAACATACGGGGCTTTATAATCACTTTGCGTTTAACGGCCTTGCCCGCCAACTGCTGCAAGGACCCCAAGGGACAGACGAAAGTGCAATAGTGGGATTTCCTGCCGAACAGAGGATAAACAAAGGCCGTCAGGAGCATCACCGCACATATCGCGGAGACCGCCACGATACCATAAGCCGCACAGCCTATCAGCGAGGAATACGACAGGAATGCACCACACCAGAAGCCGAGGACCACCACATTGAGTGACATCTGGCAAAAGACATACCGTCTGTCCTTTACAAACAGCGGCAGAACTGCCGCCATAAGCACTACGACGAGCCCGGCGATATTCTTCGGTGAAACGCCAGGCACACCCTGTCTCCCGGTCTGGCGGTCTTCCGAATGTTGCGCAGACACGTAGTCCAGACCGCGCTCCATGTTTTCTATGACGGCTCGCGACGAGAGTGTCGCTCCCGAAACAGCATTGACCTGCATCGTGTGCGCCTCCTCAAGGGTTTTGCCTTTCCACTCCTCAAACAGAGCCGAAGCCCTCTTGAAAAAGTCGCTGGTCTCAGCGTTGTCCAACGCCTTGACATCCACAATCCTGCCGTTCCTGACAAATATCTCAAGCGGCACCTTGCCCGCAAACCCCCTGACATCCGCAGCCAGCCCCGACGTGTTGATCACGACTGTACCGTCGGAAAGCGCCCGCAGCGTGTCGTTCCTGACTGCACTTGCCGTTTCCGGCTCTGGCCCGAACTTGTGCCCAAGCCATTCGCCGCGCTCCATGACAGCGAGAGAAGAAACAATCAGCACACACACGACAAGAGCCATTGCCTGCTGAACTTTGTCTATAATTTTCATTTCGGTCCTTTTGGGATATTACAGTCTTGCCTTTCCGGCAGATTTCATTCGGATGCAAAATTACATATATCATTTGCAACGGCAAACAGTTGCTCTCCCCTTTTTCATCACCCGTTTAGTCCATCCCGAAGGGACAACTACGGCAAGACTGCCGGAAGAAAACCTGTCAGCTCCTTCGGCAGTCTTGCTGCAAACCCCTTTCGCCCTTATGCCTCGTCTTCCTTGTTGGCGGCTACAAGTTCGTCCTGAACATTGGCCGGAACAAGTTCGTAGCTTGCGAACTTCATCGTGAAACTGGCCCTGCTGCCCGTTATGGAACTTAGGGATGTCGAGTAGTTGGCCATCTCGGCCAACGGCACTTTGGCGGACAAACGCTGGATCGTCCCCTCCGAAGACATTCCCATTATGAGCCCACGACGACCTTGGAGGTCACTCATCACATCGCCCATATAGTCGGCCGGCACAAGAATCTCAACATCGTATATTGGCTCCAGAATTTTAGGACCGGCTTCACGGAAGGCCTGGCTGAAAGCGTTGCGTGCCGCGAGCATGAAACTGATTTCGTTGGAGTCTACCGGATGCATCTTGCCATCGTAGACAATCACTCTGACATCGCGTGCATAAGACCCCGTAAGAGGACCGCGTTCCATTCGCTCGAGCACTCCCTTCAGGATTGCCGGCATGAAACGGGTGTCTATTGCACCGCCCACCACAGAATTAACGAACACAAGTTTGCCGCCCCAGTCAAGGTCAACAACTTCGGTACTGCGTGGAGTTATGCGGTACTCCTGGCCACCGAAGCGATAGATGCTTGGGGCTGACATCCCCTCCGTATACGGTTCTATGATCATGTGTACCTCGCCGAACTGACCGGCACCGCCCGACTGCTTTTTGTGGCGGTAGTCCGCACGGGCGGCGCGTGTAATGGTCTCGCGGTATGGTATGCGTTGTGGAGTCATTTCCACCTGTATCTTGTCAAGGTTTTCAAGACGCCATTTCAGTGTGCGCAGATGGAACTCCCCCTGCCCCTTTACCAAAGTCTGCCGCAGTTCCTTGCTCTGCTCAACCACCCAAGTGGGATCTTCCTGTACCATACGGTATATCGCAGCCATCATCTTTTCGTTGTCACTTTCGTTGACAGGTCGGATTGCCCGTATATACTTCGGATCGGGGAACTTGATGAAATCAAATTTGTTGTCACAATTCTTGTCGTTAAGGGTATCGCCGGTCTTCACTTCCTTCAGCTTGACGGCACAGCCTATGTCACCAGCCTCCATTCTGTCAACCTTGAAGCGCTGTGCGCCAGCGCAAGTGAACAACTGCCCCAGACGCTCCTTGTTGCCACGGTTGGCATTGGTCAAGTCCATTCCCTCGGCTACCGTGCCGCTCATCACTTTGAAATACTGTACTTCGCCGATATGCGGCTCTACGGCTGTCTTGAAGAAGAACAGGCTTACGGGTCCTCCGGCATCAGGAGTCACCGCCTCGCCGGCGGTATTCTCGACAGGAGGCATTTCGTCTACAAAAGGCACCACATTGCCAAGGAACTCCATCATGCGGTTAACTCCCATATCTTTGCCGGCACACACGAGAAACACAGGAAATATACCACGCGCCACAAGCCCCTTGCGGATGCCCTCGCGCATCTCGTCTTCGGTCAGCTCTTCACTTTCAAAGAATTTTTCCATAAGGGTCTCATCGTGCTCGGCCGCTGCCTCCACAAGGGTCTTGTGCATCTCAAACGCCTTGTACATCTCACTCTCGGGAATGTCCTCAATGACGGGCTTGCCACCGTCCGGTCCCCATGAATACTTTTTCATCACAAGCACGTCAATAAAGGAGTTGAAATCCGGACCCTGATTGAGGGGATACTGCACGGGTACAACCTTGGGGCCGAACGTAGACCGCAACTGTTCCATTACAACATCGTAGTCAAAACGCTCGTCATCCAGCTGGTTTAGCAGGAAGATGACAGGCTTGCGGAGTTTCTCGGTATAGCGGAAATGGCTTTGTGTGCCCACTTCCACACCGCCTTGACCAAGCATAATGACCGTTGTATCGGTAACATTGAGGGCCGTGAGAGCCGCTCCGCAAAAATCATCGGAACCCGGGCAGTCTATGAAATTCAGCTTCTTGCCGTTGTATTCAGTATGAAAAACCGTGGAAAATACACTGTAGCCATACTCCTGCTCCACGGGGAAATAATCACTGGCCGTGTTTTTTGCCGTTATACGACCACGGCGACTTATTGTGCCGTTTTCATACAACAACGACTCGGTGAGAGTTGTCTTGCCAACGCCGTCATTGCCCATGAGTGCAATATTCTTAATTTCTTTTGTCTTGTAGGTTTTCATATCTATTATGCTTAAAGTGAATTTCTGACCACAAATATATGTAAACTTTCTCTTTCTTCGTATTGTTTGGGTGGCAAATTCTGTTTTTCAACCATACGGACTTGGATTTTTTTGCTATTCCTGCTACTTTTGTTACAAAATTGGATTTTCGTGACGAACAAACAAGGTCTATATATCCACGTCCCTTTTTGCAAAAGCCGATGTGTCTATTGTGATTTTTTCTCCACCACGTTCGGCAGCGCAGCGCAAGATGACTTTATCTCCGCGCTGAGACGTGAGGCCGCTGCCCGGCGGCGCAGTATGACTTCCGCAAGAGTGGACTCTGTCTACATAGGAGGCGGAACTCCGTCAGTCCTCAGCGAGCGGAATATCCACGGCCTGTTCGATATCGTCCACAGCCTGTTTGACACAAGTCCCGGAGCAGAAGTAACAGTTGAGGTCAATCCCAACGATGTGTGCCCGAATCTGGTCGCAGCACTGAGAGAAAACGGGGTCAACAGAATCAGTATGGGCATACAGTCGTTCAACAACAGTACATTGGAATTTCTGCATCGGCGGCACAATTCCCAAGAAGCATTGAAAGCTGTTGACACCGTTGTAAGCGGCGGCATAGAAAATCTCAGCATAGACCTGATCTACGGGATTCCCGGCCAGACCATGAAAGACTGGAGCCACGATCTTCAGGTAGCATTCAGCCTGCCTATAAGCCATCTCTCGGCCTATTCCATAATATTCGAAGAGGGGACGCGGCTGACACGGATGCGCAATGAGGGTGTCGTACAGGAAACCGATGAAGAAACCTGTCTGCAGATGTTCAAACTGCTGATGCGCAAAGCGCGGGAGGAGGGCTTCCTCCACTATGAGATATCCAATTTCTCCCTGCGGGGGAAGCAAGCCCGCCACAACACGGGCTACTGGAACGGAATGCACTATCTGGGGCTCGGTCCCGGAGCCCATTCCTATGACGGAGTCATGCGCCGACAGAACGTCTGCGACCTCAAGTCTTATGTCAAGGCTTTCTCCGGCAAAGCGGACAACCTTGCCTGCATCACACAGGAAGAGAAACTCACGGAAACGCAAAGGCAGGAAGAGATGCTGCTGACATCACTCCGCACCGCACAGGGACTTTGTCTGAAAGACTACGCTCTGCTGTTCGGACAGGACTCTCTCAATGGGGTGGCACAACGCGCCGTGCCGTTCATCAACAACGGGAGCATGGTGCTGACCCAGAAAAGAAAGGCAAGCTTTGCTGACAGCAACGGCGCAGCCCACCAGAATCCAGACACGCCCCACTCTTTCCTCGCACTTTCAAGCAAAGGCATCTTCGTGTCCGACTACATTATTTCCTCGTTGTTCGAATAAGCCCGCCACTTGACTTGAATGGTATGGTGTCCGCCTACCTGACAACACGCTTGCTGATGTAGTGTATCGGATACCACGAAACAAGAAAAGAAACACCTGTCACCGTAACAAGGACAACCGCCACGTCAACAGGGTCTACCAGCACAGGATAGGCATCCACCACAAACGCACCGACCTTGTCACCAAGCTTCAGTATGCCGAATTGCTGCTGGACCAGACAAAGGGCCAGACCCGCCACGATGCCGAGCAATGCCCCCGCAAGACTTATCATTCGGCCCTCAAGCAGAAATATGCCACGTATCTGCCTGTCGGTGGCGCCAAGACTCCGCAGTGTCTTCACATCTCCTTTCTTGTCAATGACAAGCATACTCAATGTGCCTATTATGTTAAAGCATGCTATGAACAATATGAATGTCAGAAAAATATAAGCTACATATTTCTCCACTTTCATAATACGGAACACGTCTTCCTGCTGTTCATAGCGGTCAATCGTTCTGAAACGGTCACCGAGCACTGACTGTATGGTTTTTTTTGCATCGGCCACCTTATAGCCGTCCGCTACCTTTATCTCCAATGCGGACAGGTGTCCCTCCTTGTCGAACATACGCCGGGCAAAATCCAACGAACACAACACATAGTCCTGGTCATATTTCTTCTGCCCTACCGAAAAGACAACCCCGGCGGAATTAAGTTCGTCCATGTTGAAACTCTCATCGGGCGCAGCCGGATTTATACGGGCACCTTTGGCCGGTGTGTATATCCGGAGGGGATCTGTAAAATGGGTGTCCAGACCCAACGCTATCGCCAACCGCATTCCCGGCACGCCGTATTCAATTACGTCAGCGTGGAGCTTGAACCAACCCTGACCGTAGAGGATCCCGGCAATATTGGTGGTCTTTATGAAATTGTCGTCAACGCCCTTGAGGGTAATCATGGCCTGCTGCCCGTTGTATCTGGCCAGAGCCTTGTCCTCCAGCGTTGCAGAAACGGCTTCCACACATGGCAACGCCTTGATACGATCCAGTGGCATGTCCTTTTCGGCAAAAGTCTTGCCGGCCGCAGGAACTACTTTAAGTTCCGGATCAAGGGCAGTGAACAATGATGCCACCAGCGAGTGGAAACCGTTGAAGACCGACAGCGTGCAGATCAAGGCCATAGTAGCCACAGCCACTCCCAACACCGAAACGGCGGAAATGACATTTATCGCATGATGACTTTTTTTTGATAACAGGTATCTGCGGGCGATATAGAACGGGAACGGCATCCGGGCAAAGAATTTAAGCGCGTCCTGCAGGAGAACCGTATACGCTACTTCTTGAGAAGCTCGTCAATGCGGCTCATGTATTCTATCGTGTTGTCTACAAAAAAACGTAGTTCTGGAATAATCCTGAGCTGATAACGCAGACGACGGCCGAGGTCATAACGCACCGTACGGATGTTGGATGTTATGTTGCCGACAATCTCTTCCCCCCTCTCTGACGGAAACACGCTGAGATATACGTTGCAGTAGCTGAGGTCGGGCGATACACGGCAACCGCTGACAGTGAGCATAATCCCGTGCATGGATTTTGTCTGAAGCAGGAACATCTCGCCCAATTCCTTTTGGATAAGGCGCGCAATCTTAAGTTGTCTTGTAGTATCCATGATATGCGTAAATCTTCTGGTGTAAGAATCGTGTGCGGCTTTCCGTCAGCACACCTTGCTGCCGGGCTTGGTCTCCGAAACCGTAGTGGTCAGGCTTATGCTGCCGTCCCAGTTCTCCGCACTCAGGATCATGCCCTCGCTGACCAAACCGTTCTTGAATTCGCGGGAAGCCAGATTTGCCACAAACAGCACTTGTTTGCCCACAAGCTCCTCGGGGGCATACCACCGGGCAATGCCACTTACGATGGTGCGGTTCCGCAGCCCGTCGGCAATCGTGAACTTGAGCAGTTTGTTCATCTTGGGCACACGCTCGCAAGCCAGCACTGTACCGACGCGAATGTCCACTTTCTGGAAATCGTCAAACGCAAGAAGTTCCTTCACGGGCGCACACTGGTACTCCGCCTCTCGGTTTGCCTCGACAGTGTTCCGCAGTTTCTCCGTCTGCGCCTGTATGACTTCGTCTTCAACTTTGCTGAACAGCAACGAAGGCTTGGGCAACCTCTTGCCCGCAGGCAGCAGTTCCGGCGATCCCAGCTGTTCCCAACTGAAACTGTCCATACCGATCATGCTGCGGAGTTTTCTGCTGCTGAAGGGCAGAAACGGCTCAAAGGCTATAGCCAAATTGGCCGTAAGCTGCAGCGATATATATATTATCGTCTTCACGCGTCCGGGGTCGGTCTTGACAATTTTCCACGGCTCGCTATCTGCGATATACTTGTTGCCGATACGGGCAAGGTTCATGGCCTCTTTCTGGGCATCGCGGAACTTGAAATCCTCGAGCATATCCTCAAGCTTTTCCTTTATGCCGGCAAATTCGCCAAGGGTCTCCTTGTCAAACGCCGTCAGTTCTCCGCACTCCGGCACCACTCCGTCATAGTATTTCTGGTTCAACTGCAGGGCGCGGTTCACAAAATTGCCGTAGACCGCAACCAGTTCGTTGTTGCAGCGGGCCTGATAGTCCGCCCACGTGAAATCATTGTCCTTGGTTTCGGGTGCGTTGGCTGTCAGCACATAGCGGAGCTCGTCCTGACGGCCGGGTATTTCCCTCAGATACTCATGCAGCCATACGGCATAGTTCTTCGATGTCGAAATCTTGTTGCCTTCAAGATTGAGAAACTCGTTGCTCGGCACATTGTCCGGCAAGATATAGCCTCCGTGGGCTTTCAGCATGGACGGAAACACAATGCAGTGGAACACGATGTTGTCCTTGCCTATGAAATGCACAAGCCGTGTCCCGGGATCTTTCCACCACGTCTCCCAAGACCCGAACTCCGGATGGGCGTCACACAGTTCCTTGGTGTTCGAAATATAGCCAATCGGGGCGTCAAACCACACATACAGAACCTTGTTCTCCGCCCCCTCTACCGGCACAGGGATGCCCCAGTCAAGGTCGCGGGTAACGGCGCGTGGGCGCAGCCCACTGTCAAGCCAGCTCTTGCACTGTCCGTAAACGTTGGGACGCCACTCCTTGTGTTCTTTCAGTATCCACTGTTCCAGCCACTCCTGATACTGGTCAAGCGGCAGATACCAATGTTTTGTGGACTTGCGCACCAGCGGATTGCCTGTTTCGGCGTTGTAGGGGTTTATCAGCTCTTCGGGCGAAAGGGTCGCACCGCATTTCTCGCACTGGTCACCGTAAGCGTCAGCGGCATGGCAGCGCGGGCACTCTCCGCGGATGTTCCGGTCTGTCAGGAAACGGTGTGTCCGGTCGTCATAGAACTGCTCTGAAACCTTTTCTACAAACTTGCCTTCATCATACAGCTTCCTGAAAAAATCACTTGCCAACTTGTGATGTACAGGACTTGTGGTGCGACCGTAAATGTCAAAGGATATGCCGAACTCTTCAAAAGATTCCTTTATCAGCTTGTGATAGCGGTCTACTACCTGCTGCACGCTTATGCCCTCCTTACGCGCACGTATGGTCACGGGAACGCCGTGCTCGTCGCTTCCCCCGATGAAGAGTACCGGGCGGCCTTTGAGGCGCAGATAGCGCACGTAGATGTCGGCAGGGACATAGACTCCGGCCAGATGCCCGATATGCACAGGACCGTTGGCGTAGGGCAACGCTGAAGTCACCGTAGTTCTTTTGAATTGTTTGTCCATTGAAACGATACGTGAAAAATGTCTTGTTTGTGCAAAATTACTAAAAGCATTTCATTTCCCAAACGCGGAACATACGAAATACGCTCTTCCCGGAACTCCGTAGTCTTTTCACCAAACTCCACAGTTCGCGCACCCAAAGCACAAGGGAAGAGCCGACAACGATGATTGTCCAGTCTGCAAGCTTCAGACCCGTGACATTGAAGAATTTCTGCAGACCGGGTATCTCAACCATAGCTATCTGGCCGATGAAGATAATGGCTGCAATGGTCAGCAAACCCTTGC
Source organism: Anaerovoracaceae bacterium (assembly GCA_963617965.1). GTDB lineage: Bacteria > Bacteroidota > Bacteroidia > Bacteroidales > Bacteroidaceae > UBA6382. The sequence continues at coordinate 10,494 of CAVEQO010000001.1, read as the reverse complement.
AGCCTCTGAAATGCAGTGCACTGCGACCTGTTCCAAAAGCCCTGGCGTTGAAGAGATAGAAAAAATGGGTCATGACAAAAGTCGTGAACAGTAGCGTCAGTTCATAGTCGGAAACATGACCTTTGGCACCCAGTCGCAGGTGGACAAGGTCCGCAAGCCCGTTGACTTCCGCATGCAGGAACACATGGAGCATCGCGAGCAGCATGAGAAAGAAGAACACGCCCACTCCGACAATCTCGCGAATCATAGGCTTGTCGAGTATAAAGGCCTTGCGGTCACGGGGCTTGTCTTTCATTACGCTGTCCGACGGCGGAAGCGAGGCAAGTGCGGTCGCTGCAAAAGTGTCCATGATGAGGTTTATCCACAGCATTTGGGTCACGGTAAGCGGCGACTCTGTACCCATGAATGCACCGCAGAGAACCAGTAGGCACGCCGTCACGTTTACCGTCAGCTGGAACAGCAGGAAACGCTGTATGTTCCTGTACAGCGAGCGGCCCCACATCACAGCCTTTCCGATGCTACTGAACGAGTTGTCTATGATGGTAATGTCAGAAGCCTCCTTGGCCACGCTCGTCCCGTCGCCCATCGACAGTCCTACATGAGCCGATCTAAGTGCAGGGGCGTCATTGGTGCCGTCGCCGGTGACGGCAACGACCATGTTCTTCTTCTGCAAAGCTTCAACCAGCCGTTTCTTGTCCATCGGGCGGGCACGGGAGATTATCTTCAAGTCTGATATCCGATCATCCAACTCTCTGTCTGCAAGTGCGGCAAACTCGGGGCCGGTGATGATGTTGCGGTCTCCGTCACTGTCTGTCCAGAGGCCGATCCGGCGGCCGATTTCCTTGGCTGTCCCCGACGTGTCGCCTGTGACGATCTTGATACTGATGCCGGCTTCGGTACATTCCCTGACGGCCGCCGGCACGTCGGGTCTCACCGGGTCTGAAATGGCGACTATACCCATGAACACAAGCTTGTCGGCAACAAGCATATCGGCCTCGACCACCCTGTCGCCGTTTTCAACAACCTGACAGGCGAAACCGAGGGTACGCATTGCACGGCTCTGATATTCCGCCAGCTGGCTGTCCACTTCTTCCTTGCTGACAGACTTGTCCCTGCAAAGGGCAAACACTATCTCGGGAGCGCCCTTGACATAAAGCACCGTCTTGCCTTTCAACACTGCAGATTCAACAACCGTAGCCATATACTTGCGTTCGGTGGAAAACGGGACTTCCGCCACTACCTTGGCCTCACCGCGCACGGTGCGGTAGTCCGTGCCGTGTGCGTGCAGCCAAAGCAGTAACGCCCCCTCTGTGGGATTACCCAAAACCCGTGGTCTGTTTTCATCGCTGAAGTCTATGGATGCCGTGGAATTGACGGCAATCCCCTCATCGAAGATTTCTTCCGCAACGTTGCCGTAATGCTTCAGATCGGCCACACTCATCATGTTCTGCGTCAGCGTTCCCGTCTTGTCGGTGCAGATGACGGATGTTGCCCCCATGGTTTCACAGGCATGCATCTTGCGCACAAGGTTGTTGGTCTTGAGCATACGGCGCATACTGTAGGCAAGGCTTAGGGTGACGGCCATCGGAAGACCCTCCGGCACGGACACAACCACCAGCGTCACGGCAATCATCAGTGTCTGGAGGGCGTATGCCACAAACGGTGCAGCCTGTGCCATCGAGCCGAAACAGTCCGTGCCGTTAGCGGCAAAATACATGATCATGCGGCCAGCCGCAACCAGAGCCGCAACAGTATAGCTGACTTTGGCAACCCAACCGCCAAGACTCTCAAGCTGTTCGTCAAGCGGGGTCTTCACGCTGTCGTCAATCTGCACGGCCTCAAACACCTTGCCCTGCTCCGTATTGTCCCCCACGGCGAGGATACGGCAGACTCCGTGTCCCTCCATGACTTTAGTGCCTTTCATAACGTGGTTGGACGGATACGTGGCGGTCTTGTCAAAGTCTTTCACATCGGTGCTCTTGACACACAACGGTTCGCCCGTCAGAGTAGACTCGTCCACATGCAGGGACACGGCCTCCAGCAGTTCGCCGTCGGCCGGAATCTCTTCACCTGTATTGAGGATGACCGTGTCACCGACCACAATGTCCCGGCGGGCCACCTGCGTGACATTGCCGTCGCGAATCACCTCTACAGCTTCGTCATCGTTTACCTGATTGAGTACGGCGAATTCCCTATCGGCCTGCAGCTCAAAATGGAAAGCGAGTCCCGTGGCAAGCAGAATGGCGACGAATATCCCCCCCGGCTCGAAGAATACCGCAGCATCCTGTCCGAGACAAATATACTCATAGCAGGAGATGCCTACCGAAAGCATACCGGCTATCATCAGTATGATGATGAGAGGATCGCGGAACTTCTCCAGAAACTGTTTCCACAAGGGGGTTTTCTCCGGTGGAGTCAGAATGTTTGTGCCGTGTTTGCGGCGGCTCTCAAGCACTTGGTGGCTTGTCAGACCCGTATAGTGGTGTTCCATGTTGTTTTCGTGATTGGTTGCGGCTCCGTCCGCCATTGTCAGGCTTGTGTTCTGCGGCAATGGGCATACCGGGTGCAAAGTTATGAAATCATTTCAGAAAAAGCATATACGGGTGTTTCCTAATTCTGCCGGAACGCCGGAACACGCACGAGGGGAAAGGGAATTCCGGGATGACAAAGTGTCGTTTTCCGGCTTTTATCACTACCTTTGCCCGGCTTATGAAGCGGCGCAACCATACTTTTGACTTCCTGTGCGGACTATGCATCATCCGCATGGTGACGCTCCACACTCTACAGTTCACGGGGTTCAATCACGAGCCATGGTGGAAGGCGGTCATGGACTGGAGTTTTTTCCTCATGTGTTTCTTCTTCTTCAAGGCGGGATATTTCAACCGTTCCGTCGGCGGTCCCACGTTGCCTTACATCAAGGATCGCACCAAAAGACTTTTCGTTCCCTACGTGACCTGCGGCATGATCGGCGCGACACTGTTCTGGGTCTTTGCGCTGCTGCTCAGCGGAAGATATTCCGCCTCGCCGCTCAAGTTCCAGTGGTCACACTTGTGGAAGACAAGCGACTTCTACGGCAATTCGCCCATGTGGTTCCTGTTGTCGTTCTACGTCATGTATCTTGTCGTGCATTTCATCGGCAAAAACAGGCTTCTACGGCTGGCGGCCGTTTCATTTCCGATGATTGGATATGTACTGTATACTTGGGGCAATCCGCTGTGGCTCAACCTAAGCAATGTGTTCATGGGCGTTTTCTTCTTCTATCTGGGGCACTGCTGGCATCTGGCTGTTGTCCGGCTCGGCCGCAGACGGACATTCATCCTGTCTGTTGCGCTCGTGACACTGTTCGCTGTCGGCAATGTCTGCTGGCACGGAGTCTACACCATGCACTCCAACCTCTTCACCGGCAACCCCTGGGGTGCGGTCTTCAACACGACCCTCGTCGTGTGCGGACTGTCAGGCCTGTTCATATCCGTGCGGATTCCGCGCGTCCCGCTCGTCAATTTTGTCGGCGAACACTCCATGGTGTATTTCGTGCTGCATTTTCCCGTCTTGTTCTTGGCAAGGCATCTCAACCTGTACTACCGCCATTCCATGATAGGACACGCCAACGATGCAATCCTGACCATAATCCTCGTGTTTGCCGTATGCTCATGGCTCGTTCCCTATTTCGAAAAAGTACCGTGGCTTAGCGGAAGATGGGGGCAAAAACCGGAAAAACACCCGGAGGTTCTGCCGCAACGGGCAGACTGAAACCGCAACAAACTTCAAAACTCCAATCAATGTATATGGACAACAACAGAATCGCTTTTATCGACTACATTCGTGTAGTGGCTTGTTTTTTGGTCATGCTGGTTCACTCGTGCGAAGGCTTCTACGCCGCCGCTGTATCGGGGCTGGCAAGTCCGGTTTCAATGGCTCCCACCAGCGAAGTACGCTTTTGGGTGTCGCTCTACGACGGCTTCTTCGGGAGGTTCAGCGTTCCACTGTTCATGACCGTCAGCGCTTTTCTGCTCGTGCCGCTCAAGCCGGGCGTCACCATGGGCGGATTCTACAAACACAGGCTCAAGCGCATCCTGCCGCCAATGGTGTCGTTCATGCTGCTCTACATCTTCCTGCCCCCGCTGTGGGGACAACTCTCGTGGGAGCAGGCTTTCCACGACCTGAAGATGCTGCCGTTCACGTTTCCAACCATGGCCGGACACCTGTGGTTCATGTATCCGCTCATATCCCTCTATCTCATCATGCCTGTGGTGTCGCCATGGCTTGAAAAAGCTACAGCGCGCGACGAGCGCGTGTTCATCGGGCTGTTTGCCCTGTCAACCACCATTCCATGGATAGTGCGCTTCATCAGCGCGGATCTATGGGGATGGTGTTTCTGGAATCCCTATTTCGGTATGCTCTACTACTGCTCCGGATACATAGGTTATCTGGTCATCGCCCACTACATACGGGTTCATCTCGCATGGAGCGTCCGCAAGCGCATGCTGGTGGGAATGTCGTGTTTCATCGTTGGTGGGGCGTTCACCGCATGGTCGTGGTGGATAAAGGCAGAACCAGGAGTTCTTGTCGACAGCACCATGCTGGAGTGGGCATGGGAGTACTGCACGCCCAACGTGATGATCACCACCATTGGCGCATTTCTCATGTTCACGTGTATCAGACAGGAAAAAGCCCCGCGGATTGTCACCGGCACAGCCAAGCTTACCTTTGGAATGTATCTCGTACATATGTTTTTCCTCAGCGTTATCTCGGCGGCTTTCATCAACGGCAATGCGGCTGAGCCTCTCGTCCCCGTCTGGCTTGCCGTTCCCTGTACTGCTGTCATATCTTACCTGTGCAGCGCACTGACGGTGAAAGCCGTCTCTCTGATTCCCGGCGGAAAATGGATTGTCGGATAACCGCAATCCCACTCTCAAAACAAAGACCGATACTCCTATAAAGTCCGCAGTTCTGCCAAAACCTTATTGTAGCGGTTCTCGCTGACAAGCCTGTCTTGCAGGACAGAGTAAATCCTTGCAGACTCAATGTAGTATTCGGCAATGCCCAATTCGCCGGCGGTGACTGCACGCATGAGGGTTTGCAGACTTTGGCGCATGAATACTGTGTCGTAGGCTGCAAGCTGCCGCTGCAGGGTTTCGGCTTCGGCCTGCAGGGTCTGTCGCCGGGCATTGAGCCGGTGTTCGGCGTACTCTGCCTCAAGCTGTGCGGCAGATTGTCTGAGACGTGAAGCCTTTATTCTGTGCGAGTTTGAGAACAGCGGTATTGACAATCCCACGAGCGGTCCGTTTGACACCTCGTGGAGTTCGGTATTGCGGCGATAGCCCAAGGTAACCGTCGGCAGGAGTTCGCTTTTTGCCGCAGCCGTTTCCTGACGCGCCTGCAGCAACGCAGCGTTTGCCCGGGCAAGTTCCGCCGCCTGCGGAACAGTGGGAACTTCACCGCACCCGTTTGCCGGAAAACCGCCTGTGCCGAGGGATTCTTCGGATGCCCCCAGTTCCTGCAAGGCAATTCTTAACCGGGCGATATCGCCCCGGTTTTTCATAAGTTCTGTCCGCAGGGTCATACTGTCTATCCTTATCCTGTTCAGTTCCATGGCGGTGGCGTCACCCTGCCGTATCCGTTTGCGGCAGACACACAGCAAGGAATCTGCGGCACTGACGCGCCTGTTGACAAGAGTGGCGGTCTGTATGGCCGTATGCAGATCATAGCACAGGTTCTGCACTTCAAGCATAAGATTGCTAAGGGCGAGACCATACTCCTTGCCGAGGACATCCTGTCGGAGCGAGATGGACTTGCTCCGGGCGGCATAGACCGACGGCAGCTTGAACTCCTGCGACACGACAAGTTCGCTACTGGCTATACCCCCTGCTCCGCTGCGGAAAAACGGGCTGTATTCCACGGATGTCGCACCGGGCGCATTTTCCGCCCGCATCTCCATGATGGTTGCGGAATTCGACCGGGCCAAGGCCTTTAGATGCTTGTTGTTGTCAGCCACGGAGCGCATTACGGCGTTTATGTTAACGGACTGCCCCTGTGAAAAAGTGCAGACGATACCCATGAGGAGTATGGAAAGCAGGAGTTTCTTCATTGTTTCGCGGTGTTGTTTCTGTTGTGTTTCCATTCGTATATTACGGGAATGACAAATGCGTTGAGGAAAGTGGATGTGAGCAACCCTCCGAGTATGACCTTTGCCATAGGACTCTGTATCTCGTTGCCTGGCAAACTGCCGCGCACGGCAAGAGGAATAAGGGCAAGAGCCGATGTGAGCGCCGTCATGATGATGGGGTTCATGCGGTCAAGCGAACCGGTCATGACGCACTGGCGCAACGACAAAGTCCGGTCGGCACACAGGCGGTTGTACTCCGTGATGAGAAGCATTCCGTTGCGTGTGGCTATGCCGAAAAGCGAGATGAAACCGATGACGGCGGGAATACTCAGGGTGCCCGATGTCAGCACCAGAGCGAAGATGCCGCCAATGAGCGCCAGCGGCAAGTTGAGCAATATGACCGCACTCTCATGCGGATTGCGGAACTGGGCGTTGAGCAAAAGGAAAATGACGACAATGCTGACAATGGATGCGAGCATCAGGGTGCGACTGGCCGCCTGTTCGCTTTCAAACTGACCGCCATATTCTATGTGGTAGCCTTCGGGCAGGGAAACCCGTCTGTCTACGGCTTCCTTTATGTCTCTGACAACACTGCCAAGGTCACGTCCGCTGCAATTGGCACTGACAACAATTTTTCGGCTTACATTCTCGCGGCCGATGGTGTTGGGGCCCATTGATGAAGTTATATCTGCCACGTCTGCCAGAGGAATCTTGCGCCCGTCATCGGTGTCTATCAGGAGACTGCGTATTTCCTCGATGGTGCTGCGGCTTTTCCTGTTGCTTTTCACCACAATGCTGAAAGCCTTGCCTCCCTCGTTGACCTGCGCCACGGTTTGCCCTGCCAGGGCGGTGGTAACGAAATCGTTGAATTCGGGCAGCGGTATGCCCTGCCGGAGCAGCATCTCACGGTTTGGCGTTATCTTGAGTTCCGGCCGCTCTATCTGCTGCTCCACGTTGAGGTCGGCTATTCCGGGAACATCTTCGATGATCTCCTTTATCCTGTTGCCGAACGTGAACAGGCGGTTGAGGTTCGGACCAAAAAGCTTGATGGCGATGTTAGCCCGCGTACCGCTGAGCATTGCGTCAATACGATGGCTGATAGGCTGTCCTATTTCAATATTAGCCCCTACTATGACAGAGAGTTTCTCCCTGATGTCGTGCAGAAGTTCCCCGTGCGTACGGTCTCCGAGTTCAAATGGGGCTTCAAGTTCAGACACGTTGACCCCCAATGCGTGTTCATCCAGTTCGGCTCGTCCGGTCTTGCGTACCACGGTCTTTATTTCCGGTATGGACAGAAGAATCCTCTCTGCCTGAAGACCTATCTTGTCGGATTCTTCAAGCGACACACCCGGCAGGGTGCTTACGTTGATGGTAAACGACCCCTCATTGAACGGAGGAAGAAATGTGCGCCCAAGAGTAAAGAACATTCCCAGAGCCGCCACAAGCAAGCATGCGGTGATACCGATGACACCCCTTTTGTGGTCAAGCGCAAACAGCAGCAGTCTGGAATATCGGTCTTTGAGCCACCTTACAAGCGGAGCTTCTTTCTTTTCGCTGAGTTTCAGTTTGTCGGACGTGAGCAGATAACTGCACATCACGGGGGTGAGGGTGAGAGCCACCACCGTTGAGGCAAAGAGGGCGGTGATAAACGATATGCCCAGCGGAATTAGCATCCTGCCCTCCATGCCACTGAGGAAGAACAGGGGCAGGAAACTCGCCACAATGATGAGCGTAGAATTGAGTATGGGAACGCGCACTTCGCACGAGGCTTCGCATACAATCCTCATCTTGTCCGCCGCACCGGTGGCCGTGCGCAGCTTGCGCCACACGTTTTCCACATCGACAATGGCATCGTCGACAAGCGAACCTATGGCTATGGCCAGACCGCCGAGAGTCATGGTGTTGATCGTGATGCCGAACCACCGAAGAGTCATTACCGTGACAAGCAGTGACAGCGGTATGGTTATGAGCGAGATGACGGTAGTGCGTGCATTGGCAAGAAAAAGGGCCAGTACTATGACAACGAACAGGGAGCCTTCAAGCAGCGAACTGCCCACATTGCTTATACTGCTCTCTATAAAACGTGACTGCCGGAACGAATCTGTAGAGAAATGTATATCGCCGGGCAGGTTGTGCCGTATGTCGGACAGGACTTTCTCAAGGTCTCTGGTGAGCTGGAGGGTATTCGCCCCCGGCTGTTTGGTTACGGTGAGCAACACTGCCGGCTTGCCTCTTTCCGATGCGCTTCCAAGGCGTGGTTCCTGCGCCCCGATGCGTATGTCGGCTATGTCAGCGAGGGATACGGGCGAACCGTTGACGGATTTCACCAGAGACCGCCCTATTTCACCGACTTTGTCAGTGGCCGCAATCCCGCGCACGATGTATTCATTGCCGTACTGGTTGACCACGCCGCCGTTGACGTTGCTGTTCATGTTGCGCACGGCAGACAGCATTTCCTGCAGACTGACACCATAGTGTCTCATTTTGCCAGGGTCAAAGAGAATCTGGTATTCTTTCACGTCGCCACCAAGCACGGATACCTGAGCGACCCCCTTGACGGAGAACAGACGGGGGCGAACCGTCCAGTCGGCAATGGTGCGCAGGTCCATCTGCGAAATCTTGTCGGACGTGAGACCAACAATGAGCAATTCGCCCAAGATGGAAGACTGCGGCCCGATGGCAGGCGTGTCCGCATTGTCGGGCAACCTCTCCTTGACCGCCGACAGTTTCTCGGCCACAGTTTGCCGGGCTATGTAGATGTCGGTGCCCCAGTCGAATTCCACCCACACTACCGAGAAACCTGTAGTTGAGGAAGAGCGCACGCGGCGGACACCCGTCGCACCGTTGACGGCAGTCTCTATGGGAATGGTGACCAGCTGCTCCACCTCTTCGGATGCCATCCCGTTAGCTTCGGTCATTACGGTCACTGTCGGGGCATTGAGATCCGGGAACACGTCTATGTCGGAATTGCCGGCTGAGTAGAGGCCGGCCCCAGTCAGGATGACAGCCACAACGACAACGAGCAGCCTGTTGCGGAGCGAAAAGCGTATGATGTGGTTCAGCATGGTTGTATCGTAATTGCTTTAGTGTTCGTGGGTGTGCCCGGGAATGGCGTTACTGGCAGCTGCCAGTTTTATGGTGACGGCTCCTGCGGTCACTATACGTTCACCGCCCTTGAGACCATGTGTTATCTCCGTTCGCTCACCGTCGGTGGCCCCTATGGAAACCTCCTGTTTACGATAGTGACTGTTGTCTGTTCGGATGTATACATAAAATATACCCTGTTCTTCGGTCAGTGCTGTGGTCGGCACACTTAGGACCCCCTGACGCTCGCCTGTGACCAGAAAAATTTCGGCGTAAGTCCCGGCCACGATGTCGCCTTTGTTGTCAAGTTGGAAAGTGACGGGAATGTACGAAGACGTGCTTACCGCCGACTTGCCCGATGACATCAGTTTGCCGTTGACATCGTTGAGGTCTATGATACGGTCACTGTATTGGGTTCGGAATTTGGCAGTGGAAATTTTGCCCAGCTCCCTGAAATAGCGCACGGGGACTTCGGCACGCAGATACAGATGCAGATTCTTCGTGACCACCATGAGAGGAGCACCCGTCTCCACGTAATCCCCGTCCTTTACAAGACACTCTTTCATATAGCCGCTGACAGGCGAGGTGATAGTTATGCCCTTTGCCGAAGAAACAGACTTGACGGCATTGTAGGCTATGGTGGCATTGTCGTATTCGGCACGTATAGCGTTGAACTCCCTTTCGGAGATGATTTTGTCCTCCACAAGTGGCTTGGTACGGTCATACTCGCGCTTCGCGGCGAGGTAGTTGGTGAGTGCGCGTTGTGCGTAGTCACCGTCCTTGAGCTTGTCTGACGCTATATGATAAAGAATTTCGCCCTGCCGCAGGGCAATGCCCTCGCTGATATGGCGTGAATGGCTGACAATTCCGTTGACAGGAGCCACGATGGTAGTCTCGTCACACGAGGCAGCGACGATGCTTCCACTTGTCGTGATTACGTCGTGAAAAACGCCCGGTTCCAGAATTGTTGTCTTGATACCGGCGGCCTCGGCTTTCACCGGATCAAGAAAAATGTTGCCAGAGGAATGCTCTTCTGTCTCTCTTTCTTCCGAATGGTTGTGTTTGTCCGTATGCGAACAGGCTGTAAAGGTAAAGAACGCAGTTAGCAGGAGTGTCGGCACGGCCGTTGGTTTCGGGATTCTCATAGTTATTGTCTGCAAAAACGTATGGTTTCGTGTTTTGCGCTGCAAAGGTATACAAAAGCACGTGCAACCTGGTTGCAAACTGCGCTTTGGCTTGTCCGGGTGCAGAGTCCCGTTCCTCCATGGCACGAAAAAGGGGGTCCCGTGGAATTGCTCCCCGGA